>NZ_JBICWR010000007.1:0-387454 GCF_043199855.1 Streptomyces sp. NPDC048521 | reverse complement strand
AGCTGAACCCGGTGGAACTGCTGTGGTCCTCGCTCAAGAAGCGTGAACTCGCCAACCTCGCCGGCGACCACCTCGCCGATGTCGCCGACGCCACCCAGCAAGGCATCCACCGCATCAACGCCAACCCCCGACTGCCATGGTCATTCCTCGCCCATACCGGCCTGACCATCCGCCCACCACATCCACCGAACTTACGAAAAGATCAGTAGGGCCCGTATCACGGCACCCCGGCGGAGCCCACGGCACCCCCAGCGGAGTGCCTCGGCTTCCGACTGTCGGTGGGGGATGGCAGGCTAGTTCCGTGACCGAGATTGACGCAAAGATCGATGCTCTCGTCCCCGCCTGGCTCACCCTCCCCGACATCGCCGAACAGCTCGGCGTCGAGGTGACGCGTGTGCGGCAGCTGGTCAAGGAGGGCCAGCTCATCGCCGTACGCCGAGGTGAGAACCGGGCGCTGCACGTCCCCGCCGCCTTCATCGACGGGGACAAGGTCGTCAAGGGCCTGTCCGGGACCCTGACGCTCCTGCGGGACGACGGCTTCACGGTCGAAGAGATGATCGAGTGGCTCTTCACCCCCGACCCGACCCTGCCCGGCACCCCCGCGCAGGCCCTGAGCGAGAATCGCGGCACGGAGGTGAAGCGCCGCGCCCAGGCGCTCGCCGTCTGAGCGAACCGCATCAGGGGGTGGCGTGCGGACCCGAGCCCGCACGCCACCCGTAGCACCACTGGCACACCGACCCCGGGGGGACCCACGCATGCCCGACACCGCCCGCGCCGCGCTCGCCGACGCCCGCCTGTACCTCTGCACGGACGCCCGCAAGCGCCAGGGCGACCTCGCCGAGTTCCTGGACGCGGTCCTGGCCGGCGGTGTCGACATCGTGCAGCTGCGCGACAAGGGGATGGAGGCCGCCGAGGAGCTGGAGCACCTGCGGATCTTCGCCGACGCCTGCGCCCGGCACGGCAAGCTGCTCGCGGTCAACGACCGGGCGGACGTCGCCCACGCCTCCGGCGCCGGCGTGCTGCACCTCGGCCAGGGCGACCTGCCGGTTCCCGCGGCCCGCGCGATCCTCGGCGAGGACGTCCTGATCGGCCGCTCCACGCACGCCGAGGCGGAGGCCGCCGCGGCCGCCGTCCAGGAGGGCGTGGACTACTTCTGCACCGGCCCGTGCTGGCCCACCCCCACCAAGCCCGGTCGGCACGCCCCCGGCCTCGACCTGGTCCGCCACACGGCCGGCCTCGGCAGCGACCGCCCCTGGTTCGCCATCGGCGGCATCGACCTCGGCAACCTGGACGAGGTGCTGGACGCCGGCGCCCGCCGGGTGGTCGTGGTCCGCGCGATCACCGAGGCGGACGACCCGGGCGCCGCGGCGGCACAGTTCGCCAAGCGGCTGCGGGACGCCCGGTAGCGGTCGTCCCGCTGCGGCAGCGGCCCGGTCGGCCCCGCGCCGGGGCGTCCTGTCCACCTGCTGGACAGGAAGTCGACAAATCTGGCAAATTTCCGCTGTCCGGTTGGGGGACCGCCCACCCCTGGCTAACCTGCGGGTATGGCCCTCGGAACCGCATCCACCAGGACTGATCGCGCACGCACCGTGCGCGACATCCTTGCCACCGGCAAGACGACGTACTCGTTCGAGTTCTCGGCGCCGAAGACCGCCAAGGGTGAGCGGAACCTGTGGAGCGCGCTCCGGCGGGTCGAGGCGGTCGCCCCCGACTTCGTCTCCGTGACCTACGGCGCCGGCGGCTCGACCCGCGCGGGCACGGTCAAGGAGACCCAGCAGATCGTCGCCGACACCACGCTCACCCCGGTCGCCCACCTCACGGCGGTCGACCACTCCGTCGCCGAACTGCGCAACATCATCGGCCAGTACGCGGACGCCGGCATCCGCAACATGCTCGCCGTGCGCGGCGACCCGCCCGGCGACCCCATGGGCGACTGGGTGCCGCATCCCCGTGGACTGGCCTACGCGGCCGACCTCGTCCGGCTCATCAAGGAGTCGGGCGACTTCTGCGTGGGCGTGGCCGCGTTCCCGGAGATGCACCCGCGCTCCACGGACTGGGACACCGACGTCGCCCACTTCGTGGCCAAGTGCCGTGCGGGCGCCGACTACGCCATCACACAGATGTTCTTCCAGCCGGAGTCGTATCTGCGGCTGCGCGACCGCGTGGTGGCCGCGGGCTGCGACACCCCGGTCATCCCCGAGGTGCTGCCCGTGACCAGCGTGAAGATGCTGGAACGGTTGCCCAAGCTGAGCAACGCCGTCTTCCCGGACGCCCTGAAAGAGCGGATCCTCGCAGCGAAGGACGATCCGGCGGCGGTACGCTCCATCGGTATCGAGTTCGCCACCGAGTTCTGCGCGCGGCTGCTGGCCGAGGGAGTGCCCGGACTGCACTTCATCACGCTCAACAACTCCACGGCGACCCTGGAAATCTACGAGAACCTGGGCCTGCACCACCCCCCGCAGGCCTAGACCGGCCGCACCGCGATACGACACACTGCGTAGCGGTCACTGGGAGAGGGGCGTACATGGGCTGGACGGTCCTCTACATCGCGTTCGGCGTCGTCGCACTGTGGTTGCTCGGCGAGGTGCTGCTGCAGTACAAGGCGCGCCTGCGCTGGCGGCTGCTCGCCTTCGGCGGCTTCCTCGGTGTCGTGCTGGGCGTGCTGATGCCGTCCGTCATCGTGATCGGCCTGGGCGCGATCGCCTTCGCGATCGGGCAGACCTACGTCACGCTGTCGTTCCGCCGCGGCTTCGCCGCCGGCTGGGCGGTCAAGCGCCCCGACGCCGAGACCGGCGGCGGCAGCAAGCGCCGCCGTGGCAAGGCGGAGCGCCAGGACCCGGCCCGGGACGTCCCCGGCCAGGAGGCAGGCGAGAGCGCCGACGACCACGACGCCGGGTACGGCCGCGAGCGTCCCGCCTACGGCGACGACGACTACGACCGCGACGACGTCTTCACCCCGGCCCGCTCTCCCGAGCCGGCCGCCGCCGAGAGCACCGCCGTGTACGAGCCCCAGCCCCTCCCCGAGGACACCGGCTCCTACGGCGTCTACGGCGACACCGCCGCGTACGCCGGCGCCGCCCAGCCCCAGGGTGCCGACCAGGAGTACGCCTACGACTACTCGGGCTACGGGCAGCAGAACTACGGCTACGACACCGGCGGCCAGCAGGCCTACGCCAACTACTCCGACCCGTACATCGGCACCCAGTCCTACGCCGGCACCGGGTACGACACCGGCTACGAGCAGCAGCAGTACGGCCAGCACGGCTACACCCAGGACCCGTACGCCACCGGCGGCTACGGCGAGACCCCGGCCGGCGGGGTGTGGGTGCCGCAGCAGCGCACCGACGAGACCTACGGCGGCGAACTCCCGCAGGAGCAGCCGTACCCGTACCAGGCGGGCGGACAGCAGCCGCAGCACGGCGCCGATCACGACGAGCAGTACCGCTACTGACGCACCCCGGGGCCGGTACCACCGCGAGCCGGCCCAGCTCCGGGAGCCGCGGGTACTCCGGGAGGACGACGCCGCCGGCGTGACCAGGTCTCAGCTCACTGCGAGCCGCGGAACTCCGGTCCTTCCACGATCAGTCCGGCCACCAGCGCCCCCGACATGCCCGCGTGCGGCAGGCCGCCGCCGGGGTGGGACCAGCCGCCCGCGGCGAACAGGCCCGGCAGGCCCGTGGAGTTGGCCGGGTGCAGCACGCCCTCCGGCCCGGCCAGCGCGGGCGGCGGCACCGCACCGCCCGTGGCGCCCGTCTCCCGCTCGGTGTCCAGGGGCGTGCGCACCTCCCGCCACAGCACCCGCTCGCGCAGTCCCGGCACGGCCCGCTCGGCGGCGGCGACCAGCCGGTCCGCGAAGGCGTCGGCGGCGCCCGGCGCGGCCCAGTCGTACTCCGTCGCCGACGGCACCGTCGCCGTCAGCACCACGGACTCGTGCTCCCCGGCCGGGCGCAGGGCCGGGTCGTCCGGCCGGTCCACGACGACGGTCGGCAGGTCGGGCACCACCCCGTGCCGCATCAGGTCCAGATCGCCCTCGCCGTCGGCCGCGTGCACCACCGTGCGGTGCGTGGCGCCGGGCTCCCGTGCGCCGCGCAGCGCCAGGCACACGACCATCCGGCCCGGGTAGCGGTCCTCGGGTGTTGGGCGCACGTCCTGATCGCCGTACAGCTCCCTGCCCGCGACCAGTCCGCGCAGCCGCCAGGACCCCGTGCCGACGACGAAGTCCGCCTCGGCCACCGTGCCGTCGCCCAGCTCCACCCCGGCCGCCCGGCCGTCCTTCTCCAGGACCCGGCTGACCTCGGCGCCGAAGACGAACTCGACCCGTCGCCTCAGGCACCGCTCGTACACCGCGCGCGCCAACTCCCGGATGCCGCCGCGCACATACCAGCTGCCGAAGGCGTGCTCCATGTACGGCAGCACGGCCGCGCTCGCCGGGGCGGCCCCGGGGTCGACGCCGTACGCGAGCGCGTAGCCGTCGAGCAGTTGTGCCAGCCGTGGGTCCCGCAGCTCCCATCTGCCGATCTCGGACAGCGTGACCGCACGCCTCGTGCGCAACAACCGCTTGTGCGGAACGCCCGGATACGGCTCCTTCTGCTCCAGCACCTGCCAATCGGGCCACAGCGGCTCCTCCAGCAGCGGCCGGCGGGTGCGGTCCCAGGCCTCCCGGGCCCGCACCAGGAAGTCGCCCCAGCGCTCGCCCGCCCCCGCGCCCAGCGCCTCGTCCAGGGCCGCGACCACACCCGCGCGCGAGGCGTTCGGCAGGGACACGTCGGTGCCGTCCGCGAAGACGTGCCGCGCGGCCGGGTCGACCTGGACCAGTTCGACACAGTCCTCCAGCGGCTCCTTGCCGGTCTTGAGGAACAGATCGCGGTACACGGCGGGCAGCGTCAGCAGTCCCGGGCCGGTGTCGAAGGCGAACCCGTCCCGCTCGAACCGGCGCAGCGCACCGCCGTACGTCTCCGTGCGCTCGTACACCACCACCCGGTGGCCCGCGACGGCCAGCCGGGCAGCGGCCGCCATCGCGCCCATGCCGGCGCCGATCACCGCAATCCGTGCCATGCCCGCGACTTTATCGAGCGCCACCGACATTGCGGTCGGCGGGCGGCCGCGGCGCGGGTCAGGGCGACCGCGACGCCAGGCGCCGCTCCTCCCGCCGCTGGGCCCGGCGGCGCAGGAAGCGCCGGATCCGGGAGACCAGGAACAGCAGGGTCAGCAGCCCGCCGGCCAGCAGGACACCCGCGATGATCGCCGCCGCCCACGGGTGGAACATCGCGAACGACACGACGGCACCCACCCCGAGGTCCTCGGCCAGGCTCAGCGCGACGTTGCTGAACGGCTCCGGCGAGGTGTTGACCGCCATCCGTGTTCCGGCCTTGACGGAGTGACTGGCCAGTGCCGTCGAACCACCCAGCAGCCCGGCCGCCACATCGGAGACGGAGCCGCTCTGCCCGGCGAGCAGGGCACCCACCCAGGCGCCCGCGAGCGGCCGGATCACCGTGTGCACGGAGTCCCACGCCGAGTCGACGTACGGGATCTTGTCGGCGACCGCCTCGCACAGGAACAGCACGCCCGCGACGATCAGCACCTCCGGGCGCTGCAACGTCTGCGGGACGTCGTCGCTCACCCCCGTCACGCCGAACAGGCCGAGCAGCAGCACCACCGCGTAGGCGTTGACGCCGCTGGCCCAGCCGCTCGTGAAGACCAGGGGGAGTACGGACACGGACGCGATCGTAGCCAGTCGGCGGGCCGCAGTCGTGGGCACGCGCGCGGACGGCTGAGTACGCGTACCTAGACACCCGGATGAGTACGGGCGCGGATGGGGCGCCGTCCCCGGGGAGGGGAGAGTGGAGGCACGGCAGGGGGCGCGGCCCGGCACCGCCGACACGGGGCGGCGGAACGGCGTCCGCCCACCGGCCGCTCCTTCCGCCGATCCGTCGGCGGAAGCGAGACACGGGGGTCCCGGGGAAGACCACCACGGGGGTCCGCACGGGGGAACCCGTACGGGGGAGTCACGGGGGAACGGGAAGGCGCCGGTCCGGCAGCGGACCGGCGCCTTCCGTGTCGTGTTCGGACAGTGCCCGGGGCGGCTCAGACCTTGCCGCTGACCCGGCCCTGGAGCAGTCGCGACAGGGCCGCGTGGACGTCGTCCAGGGAGCGCTCCGGCTGGAACGACTTCCAGTCCAGCGCCGCCACCAGGACCATGCCGACCAGCGCGGCGGCCGTCAGCTGCACGTCGATCTCGTCGCTGAACTCGCCGGCGGCCACACCCTCGCGCAGCACCCCCTCGACCACCGCGACGGCCTCCTGCCGGACCACCATCAAGGTGGACTGCCAGGCCCGGTTGGTGCGCCACAGCTCGGCGACGTACAGCTGGGTGAAGGCCGGGTAGCGGTCGATGAAGACCAGACCCGCGCGGATCATCGCGTCCAGCGCGTCCACTTTGCTGCCGCCCTCACGTGCCGTCCCCTCGGCGGCCTCCTTCAGGGAGGCGGTGAGCAGGCCCACGCCATGCCTCAGCAACTCCTCGAAGAGGACCGACTTGCTCGCGAAGTTGTAGTAGACGGTGCCCTTCGCGACCCCGGCCCGCTCGGCGATCTCGTCCACCGTGGTCGCGGAGAACCCCTGCTCGGCGATGAGCGTGACGGCCGCCTCGTAGAGCTTCTGCCGGGTGGCCTCGCGGCGCGTGCTGCCGCCGGACCTGGCGCTGCTGCTTTCCATGGCCCCGATTGTCACAGGTACGCGCGCGTGCCGAGGCCCCGCGGGGATCACAGGCTCAGCTCCGGGTGCAACCGGTCCAGCGTCCACACCTGGCGGCGCCGGGCCGCGAGGGCGGTGAGCGCCAGGGCGCCGGCGGTGAACGCGGTGAGCACGCCGCACGCCTGCCAGACCGGGCCGAGCCCGCCGCCCGTGATGAGCCGGCGCAGCGCCTCCACGATGTAGCTCATCGGCAGGAACGGGTGGATCGCGTTGAAGAAGCCCGGGCTGGTCTGCACGGGGTACGTGCCGCCCGCCGAGGTCAGCTGGAGCATCAGCAGGGCGAGGACCAGGATCCGGCCGGCCGCGCCGAAGCGGGCGTTCAGCCACTGCACGATCGCCGCGAAACAGGCCGCGACCAGGAACAGGAAGCCGATCGTGCCCGCCGCGCGCAGCATCTGCAACCCGATCGCCCAGTGCAGGACGGCCATCAGGGCGGCCACCTGCAGCACGCCCAGCGCCACCACCGGCAGCCAGCCGGCCAGGGCGATCCGCCAGGCGGAGGAACCGGCCGACAGGGCGCGCCGGTTGAGCGGCGGGATCAGCATGTAGGCCACCATCGCGCCCACCCACAGCGACAGCGGGATGAAGTACGGGGCGAACCCGGTGCCGTAGTTCGGCGCCCGGTGCAGGTCCCGGGAGGCCAGCTGGACCGGGTCGGCCATCACGCCGGTGCGCCGGTCGCGGTCCTGCTTGTCGTAGTCGGGGATCTTCTTCGCGCCGTCGTGCAGCCCGCCGGCCAGCTTCCCGGAGCCGTCGGAGAGCTTGTACAGGCCGCCGTTCAGGGTCTGGGCGCCCGACTCGGCGGTGCCGATCCCCTTGTCGAGCTCGACCGCGCCGGTGCGGGCGGTGCCGAGGCCGGTGTGCAGCTTCTCGGCTCCGTCGGCGACCTTGTGCGCGCCGGTGTTCAGCTTGTTGATCTTCTTGACGGCGTCGTCCAGGTCCTCCGCGAGGTGCGGTGCGCGCTCGTGGAGGGCCTTGGCCTGCTTCCGCAGCGTGCCGAGGTTGTCCCGCATCGTCCTCAGGTCGCCGTTCTGGTCCGCGATCAGCGTGTTGAGGTCGTCGGCGACGGTGGCCACCTCGGCGGCGGCCTTCTTGGCCCGCTTCAGTTCCGGGCAGGCCGGGTCGGGGACGGTCGCGGCCTCGCAGCGCGCCTGGTAGACCTCGTCGAGGACGGCGGAGGAGGCGTGGGCGGTCTTGGCGGCGCCGGGCGCGAGCTTCACCAGCACGTCGAGGTTGTCCTCGACCGCCTTGGCCGAGTCGGCCACCAGCTCGGCCGTGTCCCCGATGGTCTTCTCGTTGCTCCTCAGGAACGGGCCCGCCTTGGCGTGGACGCCGTTGACCTTGTCGGCGAGCGTCTGGGTGCCGTCGGCGACCTGCCGCGAACCGTCCTCGAGGTCTGCGGCGCCCGTGTCGAGCTTCTTCAGGCCCTTGGCCAGCTTGCCGCTGCCGCTCTTGGCGTCCTTCAGCCCGTCGGCGAGGTCCTTGGAGCCCTTCTCCGCCTTCCCGATGCCGCTGTTCAGCTTGTCGGCGCCCTTGGCGGCCGTGACGGTCTTGTCGTGGATGTCGGAGAACGACACGAAGATCCTGTCCAGGAACGTCCGGGAGGCCTTCGTGGACGCGGCCGAGCGCACCTCGTTGAAGACGGTGCGGGAGATCTGGCCGACGATGTAGTTGTTCGCGTCGTTGGTGCGCACCCGGAGGGCACCGGTCTCGGGGGAGTCGCCCGAACTGGACGCGACGCGCCTGCTGAAGTCGGCCGGCATGGTCAGCGACAGATAGTAGGTGCCGTCCTCGACGCCCGCGCGGGCCTCCTCGTCGCTCACCTCGTGCCACTCGAAGGTCCGGCTGTCGCGCAGCCCGTCGACGATGTCGTCGCCGGCGGTGACCTTCTTCCCGGCCGCCGTGGCGCCCTTGTCGTCGTTGACCAGGGCCACCGGGATGCGGTCCAGCCGGCCGTACGGGTCCCAGAACGACCACAGGTACAGCGCGCCGTAGAGCAGGGGCAGCACGAGCAGTGCGACCAGGGCGGCGCGCGGCAGCCTCCCGCGCCCGAAGCGCCTCAGCTCAAGCGCGGCCAGCCTCGGTGAGCGCATCACCGGCGTCCTCCTTCCGCTCGGCCGGCGTGGTGTCCGCCTCGGTGCCGGCCCGCTCGGTGTCCGTCTGCCGGGTGTCCTCCCGGCCGGCGTCCCGCCGTTCCGTCGAGACGGTCACGCAGTCCCCGGGCGCGGTGCGGCACACGGCCACCACCGTCGTTCCCGCGCGCGTGAGGGACCGCAACAGGTCCCACACCTCGGCGCGTTCGGCGTCCGAGAGCTTCATGTCGATGTCGTCGACACCGAGCAACCGGGGCCGGCCCACGAGGGCCAGGGCCACGGACAGGCGCAGCTCCTGGAGCCGCTCCAGGTCGCGCACGGCCGTCCGGGAGCCCTTGGGCAGCGTGTCGAGGTCGAGTCCGGCGGCGGCGAGGGCCGCGTCGGCCCGCAGCCGCGCCTCGTGCGCGCGCCCTGCGCGAGGCAGCAGCACCTCGCGCAGGGAGGCACCGAACCGGCGCTCCAGCAGGGACCGTTCGCGCAGGTGCTCCCCTACGGTCAGGGCCGGCTCCAGGTCGGTCACGCCGGCCACGTTGGCCACGGCGCCGACGCGGCGCAACGCCGCCATGTTCCGGGGAAGTTTGAACCCGCCCACCGCGGCCACTCCTTCGGTGGGCTTCATCCGTCCCGTGAGCGCGAGCAGCAAAGACGTACGGCCGGAGCCGGACGGTCCCTCGATCGCGATCAGTGAGCCGGGCTCCGCGTCGAGGGTGATGCCACGGAAGGCCCACCCCCGTGGCCCTTTGAGTCCGAGGCCTTCGGCCGTGACGTCCACGCCGTCCACGAGCCCCCTCCTGCCAAATTTGAACTGACTGGTCAGTGCAAAAATACGCCCGAACCTTCGATCGAGGCAAAAGCGCAGGTCAGAACGGATTGTCAGTGCCATACCTCACGATGGGCACATACGGCACCCGTGCCGTCACCCAGACGACAGGAGGTTCGTCATGGCCAACTCGTCCGCAGCCGCCGCCCGTCGGCGCCGCGCCACCGGCCCTGCCCCCTCACTGACCGGCCCGGCGAGCGATGTGCACCCCGTGCTCCGCCGGGCCACGGCCCCACCCGCCGCCCTCGACCTGCTCGCCCAGGCCCGGGCCGGACTGGAGGAGGCCACCGTCCTCGAAACGCCGAACGAGCGCTACGCGACGGCCCACCTCGCGGCCCTGCGCACCGCCGCCGCCGTGCTCGCCTCCCGGGGCCGCCCCGAGACCTCCCCGCGCCGCCGGGCCCGGATCCGCAGCGCCTGGGAGGTGCTGCCCGAGATCGCCCCCGAGCTGGCCGAGTGGAGCGCCTTGTTCGCCTCCGGTGCCGCCCGCCGGGCCCGGGCCGAGGCCGGCATCCAGGGGGCGGCCGGACAGCGGGACGCCGACGACCTCATACGCGACGTGGCGATGTTCATCCGCCTCGTGGAGCGCATGCTGGTCCTCCAGCCGGTCCTGCCCCAGCCCCGCCGCGACGGCGACGAACCGGACGGCCCGAGAACGCCGAGCGGCCTCCCGGACGCGGGCTGACCACCGGTTCGTCCGGCGTGCGAGACGGACCCGGGCGTACGCCGCCGCGATGACCGGGTACGGCGCCGGAGGCAATAGGGTGGACAGCGCCTGAGCCTTCCCGCCTCCCGCATCCGGACCGGGGAGGCATCCCGTTCACGCCGCCGGCAACAGGCGGTGCCGCGCCGAGGAGTCAACTGCCGTGTCGGACCCGATGCGCCCCCGCGCCTCTCTCCGTACCGCCGTGGTCTGGGAGGTCCTCCAGGACGCCCTCGACCGCCGGGTCAAGGCCACGGGACGGGAGTCGCTGGACGTCCTCGACACCGGAGGCGGCAGCGGCAACTTCGCCGTGCCCGTCGCCCGCCTCGGCCACCGCGTCACCGTCGTCGACCCCAGTCCCAACGCGCTGTTCGCGCTGGAGCGCCGCGCCGCCGAGGCCGGCGTCGCCGACCGGGTCAAGGGCGTCCAGGGCGACGCCCACGGACTGTTCGACGTGGTCGAGCGCGGCGGCTACGACGCCGTGCTGTGCCACGGCGTCCTGGAGTACGTGGACGACCCGGCCGAGGGCGTCCGCAACGCCGTCGCCGCGCTGCGCTCCGAAGGCGTCCTCAGCCTGCTCGCGGCCGGTCTCGGCGGTGCCGTGCTCGCCCGCGCCCTCGCCGGCCACTTCAAGGAGGCCGGCCAGGCCCTCCAGGACCCCGACGGCCGCTGGGGCACCGGCGACCCGATGCCGCGCCGCTTCACCGCCGAGCAGCTCACCGCGCTGGTCGAGGGCGCGGGCCTGAAGGTCGGCGCCGTGCACGGCGTGCGGGTCTTCGCCGACCTCGTGCCCGGCGTCCTGGTGGACACCGAGCCCGGCGCCCTCGACGCGCTGCTCAAGCTGGAGGCCGCGGCGGCCGAGTTGCCCGCCTTCCACTCCGTGGCGACCCAGTTGCACGTGCTCGGCGAGACGCCCGGTGCCGCCGAGGCGTGAGCGCACCGCCGGGACCTGCCGCTGATCAGGGGCTCGGCGGCGGATGGAGTACGCCACAAGCCCCCCGTTCGAGGGGTTTGCGCCGTATGATCGAGGTGCACCACCCGGCATGACGGGTCGGCCGCCGGGGAATGGAAGCCTCAGCGAGCCGGGTCGGCCATGACGGATTCCGGTTGGCCGATTGGCGCAGAGGGGCGGGTTTCACGGGGGTGATTCCCTGCCTATCCTGAAGGGACCCCCGGGTCGCCCCGGCGACTGCACGATGAGGAGGACTCCGTGCCGCTCTCGGAGCACGAGCAGCGCATGCTCGAGCAGATGGAGCGAGCGCTGTACGCCGAAGATCCCAAGTTCGCGTCGGCGCTCGAGGGAAGCGGGCTGCGTACGTACACCCGGCGGCGGGTCTACCAGGCGGTCGCAGGCTTCCTCGTGGGTATCGCGCTCCTCATGGCCGGAATGGTCGCGCAGCTGATCTGGGTCAGCGTGGTGGGTTTCCTCGTCATGCTGGGCTGTGCCGTACTCGCCGTCACCGGCTGGCGCAAGGCCCCGAAGCCGGGCGAACAGCCCGTCGGCGTGGCTCGCCGCCCGGTACGGCCGAAGCGCTCCATGATGGACCGGATCGAGCAGCGATGGCAGCGCCGCCGGGACGAACAGGGCCACTGACCGCACCGCGGTCCTCCGGCCGACAACAGCAGACCTCGTGAGGGGTGACCACCAGCCGGTGGTCACCCCTCACACCTGTCTCAGCTCTGTTGCCCCGACGGTCGCCGCAGCGCCGGCCGGGCCGCCGCGGCCCGGGCCGTGAGCGCCGACCAGCGGGCCGAAGCCGACCACAGCACCCGCGCAGCCGAACGGGGCAGGAACCGCGCCCGCAGCCGCGTCCCGGTGCCGACGCTGCCGTGCAGCGCCTCGATCACCCGGCGCACGTCCTGTGCCGCCCCCGCCGCCGGCCGCGGCCGCGGCGCGTACAGCACCTGCTCCACCGCGTCCGCCACCCGGTGCACCGCGGCCCCGGCCGCCGGATCCAGCTGCCCGAGCCGGACGATCCGGGCGGCCGCCCCGCGCGGGGTCAGCGACTCGTCCGGCGGGATGCCGTGGTCCCAGGCGCTGTCCGTCAGCTCCTGCCAGACGGCCAGGGTGTGCGCCGCCGCACCCTCCGCGGTCCGCGGGTGCGCGCCCAGCCGCAGCGACCGCACCCGCGTACGCCACAGCAGCGGCGACAGCGGAACGGCCGGCACGACCAGCACGCCCAGCCCGATCAGCACGTACCACCACGGCCCCGTACCGCCGCTCCCGCTGTGCGGGGCCGCCGCGGCCGACGGGCTGTCGCAGGCCTGCAGCTTGCGCAGCTCGCTGGTGCAGCTCTCGCTGGGCGAGGCCTCCGCCGAGGGTGCCGAGGACGCGTTCTTGGACGGCAGAGCCTCCTCCGGCAGCGCGGTGCCGGGCGTGTCCGACCGGGTGTACGACGGCGTGGTGCCGCGGGTGGGCGTCGGCTCGAAGCGGGTCCAGCCCACACCCTCGAAGTACAGCTCCGGCCAGGCGTGCGCGTCCCGCTGGTTCACCGCGACCGTGCCGTCGGCCTGCGGGGTGCCCGGCGCGAAGCCCACCGCGACCCGGGCCGGGATGCCCAGGGTGCGGGCCATCGCCGCCATCGTGAAGGAGAAGTGGACGCAGAAGCCCTGCTTCTTCTCCAGGAAGGTGGCGATGGCGTTCGGACCGCGGCCCACCTCCACCTGGGTGTCGTACTGGAAGCCGCCGTTGACGGCGAAGTAGTCCTGGAGCCGGACGGCCTGCTCGTAGTGGCTCGTGGCGCCCGAGGTGATCTCCTTGGCGGTGCGGGCCACCACCTTCGGCAGCGAGGACGGCACCTCGGTGTACTCGCGCCTCAGGGCCGCCGGCGGCTGGGGCGCGGCGGCCAGCTGCTCCGCGGTCGGCCGCACGGCCAGGCTGGTCACCTGGTAGGTCGCACCGCGCGTGGTCTGGCCGTGGTCACCGACGAGCGTCATGCCGACGGGCTCGTACCGCCAGCGGCCGCTGATCTTCACACTGCTCGGCGGATAGGGCATCGGCAGCCAGTCCTGGGCGTACCAGTCCGCCGCCGTGACCGTCGTCCTGACCTTGCCGCGCTTGATGTCCGGGCCCAGGCCGGTGGGCGTGGGGAACACGTCCGGCACCCCGACGATGTGCCGCTGGGCCGGTTTCCAGGTGGTGCCGTCGAAGTCGTCCAGGGAGACGATCCGCAGGTACAGGTCCGAGATGTCGTTCGTGCTCGTCCTGAGCGACAGCACCTGGCGGTCGTTGTCCGTGTTCAGGCTGTCGCGCAGGGACACCAGTGGGTTGACCGCCGAGATCGTGCCCCCGTTGCCGTTGCCCACCCCCACGCCGGTGCCGGCGGCGTCCAGCAGCCCGCCCTGCATCGCGGGCAGCGCCAGTGGCACCACCAGGGCCACACCCAGCGCGACCGCGCCGATCCGGCGTCCGGTGCGCACGGGGGCCGCGACGCCGGGCTCCGGGGAGCCCTGGGAGCGGGGCGCGCCGCCGAAGACCCGGCCCCACTGGGCGAGCCGGTCCCGGCCCTCCGCGAGCAGCAGCATCAGATAGCCGGCCGCCGCCACCAGGAACCACAGCCAGTCGGCCCCGCCGTCGGACAGCCCCGCGGCCACCGAGTACAGCGCGAGCAGCGGCAGCCCGGCCGGGGCCGCGCTGCGGAAGGTCACCGCGAGCGCGTCCACCAGCAGGCCGATCAGCAGCACGCCGCCGATCAGCAGCAGCTTGATGCCGTCGGTGAGCGGCGCCGGTATCGCGTACTGACTGACGTCGTCCGAGCCCTGCCGGAGCAGGTCGGCGAAGTACCGGAAGCCGTCCGGGCCGGGGATCAGCCCGAGCACCGCGTGCTCCCGGGCGAAGACCAGCGTCAGCAGCACCAGGGTGACCAGCGCCTGCGCCGCCACCGTCAGCGGCCGGGCCAGCGGCACCCGCCGGGCCGCCGCGCCCGCCCCGGTCTGCACGGCCACCAGCGGGACCAGTTGCAGCAGCCAGCTCGGCTCGGCCACCAGCGGCAGCAGCGCGCACGAGGTCATCAGCGTGGCCGCGGCGGCGCACAGGGTCAGTCGTGCCCGCCCGCTCATCCCAGTGCCTCCCCGCTCACGGCGGTCAGCCCCGAGCGTTCCCGGTCGGCCTGTCGCCACAGCTCGTCCAGTGCGGCGCCGCGCGGCACGCTCAGCGCCGTCCAGCCCGCCTCGCGCAGCATGCGCAGCCGCTCCGCGTGCCGGTCGCCCGGCCGCGGCACGTCGCTCGCCTCGCGCACCCAGGTGTCCGGGTCCAGGACGAAGGCGACGGCACCGCCGCTGCGCCGGCTCATCTTGGCGACCGTGGCGGCCTGCTCCTCGTCCAGGTCGCCGAGGAAGGCGACCAGCAGCCCCTCGTTGCCGCCGCGCAGCACGTCGTACGCCCGGGACAGGCCCGTGCCGTCGGAGTGGTCGATCACCGCGAGGGTGTCCATCATCAGCCCGGCCGCGTCCGCTGTCTCCTGCCCGGCGCCCGCGAACCCGTCGGCGCCCTCGCCGGGCACCGAGCTCCCACCGTCCGTCAGCAGACGGACCGAGAAGCCGCGTTCGAGCATGTGCACCAGGACCGACGCGGTGCCCGCGACGGCCCACTCGAAGGCCGAGTCGGGGCCCGCGCCCTCGTAGGCGCCGCCCCGGGTGTCCAGCAGCACGGTGCAGCGGGAGCGCCGGGGCTGCTCCTCGCGGCGCACCATCAGCTCGCCGTAGCGCGCGGTGGACCGCCAGTGCACCCGGCGCAGGTCGTCGCCGTAGCGGTACCCGCGCGGGATCACGTCGTCCTCGCCCGCGAGGGCCAGGGAGCGCTGCCGCCCGTCGCCGTAGCCCTTGGCCTCGCCGCTGAAGCGGACCGGTGCCAGCGGCTCCACGCGCGGGATGACGGTCAGTGTGTCGTGCGTGGAGAAGGAGCGGGTCAGTTCGCACATCCCGAAGGGGTCCGTGAGCCGCAGCTGCAGCGGGCCCAGCGGATAGCGGCCGCGCAGGTCGGAGCGGACCCGGTAGGACACCTCGCGGCGGCCGCCCGGCTCCACCCGGTCCAGCACGAACCTGGGGCGCGGCCCGAGGACGTAGGGCACCCGGTCCTGGAGCATCAGCAGTCCGGTGGGCAGCCGGGAGACGTTGTCCATGCGCAGGTGCACCCGGGCCTCGCTGCCGGCCGGCACGCGCGCGGGGGAGAGCCGGCGGCCGGCGGCCACCCGGTAGCGCGTGCGGTACAGCACGGTCGCGCAGATCAGCGGCAGCACGGCCAGCAGCAGGCCCACCCGCAGCAGGTCGCTCTGGCCCAGCACGTACGCGCAGATCGCGGCGGCGATCCCGGCCGCCAGGAAGGAGCGGCCGCGGGTGGTGAGCCCCGACAGGGCCGTACGGACGCCGCTCGCCTCCCCGCGATCGGCCTCCACCTGCCCGGTCCCCCCGGCGCTCATCACAGACTCCGCGGGGGCTGCCGGGGATGGGCCGGCAGCGTCCGGCCGAGCCCGCCGAAGCCGCTCTGCTGCCCGGGCGTCGCGGGCACCGGGGTGTGCTGCAAAATCTCCAGCACCACCTGTTCGGCCGTACGGCGGTTGAGCTGGGCCTGGGCGGTGGGCAGCAGGCGATGGGCGAGGACGGCGACGGCCAGGGCCTGGACGTCGTCCGGCAGCGCGTACTCCCGGCCGGCGAGGGCCGCGGACGCCTTCGCCGCACGCAGCAGATGCAGCGTCGCGCGCGGGGAGGCGCCCAGTCTGAGGTCGGGATGGGTGCGCGTGGCCGCGACCAGTTCGACCGCGTACCGCCGGACCGCCTCGGAGACGTGCACGCCGCGCACCGCCTCGACGAGCTTCACGATCTCGTGCGCGTGGGCCACCGGTTGCAGGTCCTCCAGCGGGCTGACGCCGCCGTGGACGTCGAGCATCCGCAGCTCGGCCTCGACGCTCGGGTAGCCGACCGAGACACGGGCCATGAAGCGGTCGCGCTGGGCCTCGGGCAGCGGGTAGGTGCCCTCCATCTCGACCGGGTTCTGCGTGGCCACCACCATGAAGGGGCTGGGCAGTTCGTAGGTCTGCCCGTCGATGGTGACCTGCCGCTCCTCCATGGACTCCAGCAGCGCGGACTGCGTCTTGGGCGAGGCGCGGTTGATCTCGTCGCCGATCACGATCTGCGCGAAGATGGCGCCCGGCTTGAACTCGAAGTCCCGGCGCTGCTGGTCCCAGATGGACACGCCCGTGATGTCCGAGGGCAGCAGGTCGGGCGTGAACTGGATGCGCCGCACCGAGCAGTCGATGGACCGTGCCAGCGCCTTGGCGAGCATCGTCTTGCCCACCCCGGGGACGTCCTCGATCAGCAGGTGGCCCTCGGCGAGCAGCACGGTGAGCGCCAGCCGTACGACCTCGGGCTTGCCCTCGATCACGCTCTCCACCGAACCGCGCACCCGTTCCACCGTGGCGGTCAGATCATCCCCCACCCTCGAATACGCTCGGGCGGGGGCACCTCCATGGCTCGCTGGATCGTCATAGGTCGACACCCGGCCCTCCTCGGCCCGTTCTTTCCGGGCCGACGCTCTGCGATGCGAAACCGGCCCACCCCGAAACACGGACACCACGCGGGAACAGTTCCGCGTGATGCCACACCCGCATTCTTGCTGCCGTTACCGATTCGTGTCACTCGACTGTGGACAACTGCCCGCACGATGTCGGTCTTACGGCCATTTCGACTGCCGTTTTCGATGCCGTGCGACGAAAACGCCTGCGCGGCGCGGGGGTTGCGCGGCGGGCCGGCGAGTCCGTCAGGCGGGGTCGATCTCGCGCAGTCGGCCGGTCTTGACATCGAAGACGAAACCACGCACGTCCTCGGTGTGCAGCAGGAACGGCGAGGTGCGCACGCGCTGCATCGACTGCCGCACGTCCTGGTCGACGTCCCGGAAGGCCTCCACGGCCCAGGAGGGGCGCTGGCCCACCTCCAGCTCCAGGTCGTGTCGGAAGTCCTCGGTGATGGTCTCCATGCCGCACCCGGTGTGGTGGATCAGCACGACGCTGCGGGTGCCGAGGGCCCGCTGGCTGATGGTCAGCGAGCGGATCACGTCGTCGGTGACGACGCCGCCCGCGTTGCGGATGGTGTGACAGTCGCCGAGCTGCAGGCCGAGGGCCTGGTGCAGGTCGAGACGGGCGTCCATACAGGCCACGACCGCGACGCGCAGGACGGGCCGGGCGTCCATGCCCGGGTCGCTGAACGCGGCGGCGTAGCGTTCGTTGGCCTCGACGAGGCGGTCCGTGACGGTGCCGTCCGTTATGGCGCCTTCGGACCCGGTGGGAGTTGCTGCAGAAGTCGTCATACTCAAGACCGTACTGGTCATACGCCCTGCGGGCCTGCTGTGAGATGCGGACAAAGAACGCCATCGTGGCTTGTTGTGAGCGACTCCACACACACCGCGAACCACCGGTACCCCTCCGTCGGGCGACGCGCAGGCCGGTTGATTGACCGGGAGACGGGGTGGACTAAAGTGACGCGAAGCGGGAGGCGCGGCTCTCCCTGCTGGTGAAACCCCCGCAGACCCCGGCACCCGTCCGGACCGTCTCCCCACGTGCGCGGCGCGTACGTACGGCTCGGCCTCCTCCCGCTCCCGGTCGGCTGACGCTTCCGGCGCCGGCAGGCCTTCCGTTCACGAGCGGGCGGGGACCCGGCGGTGCGTGCCGTCGCGCCGGATCCTGAGAGGCCCCCTTGAGCCAGAGTCGACACGTCCCGGTGATGCTCCAGCGGTGCCTGGACCTGCTGGCGCCCGCCCTGGAGCGCCCGGGAGCGGTGGTCGTCGACTGCACCCTCGGCCTCGGCGGCCACAGCGAGGCACTGCTGAGCCGTTTCCCCGAGGCGCGGCTGATCGGCCTCGACCGGGACAAGGAGGCACTGCGCCTGTCCGGCGAGCGGCTGGCGCCGTACCAGGACCGCGCGAGCCTCGTGCACGCCGTGTACGACGAGCTGCCCGACGTCCTGCGCAGGCTCGGCATCGCGCGCGTGCAGGGCGTGCTGTTCGATCTCGGTGTCTCCTCGATGCAGCTCGACGAGGCCGACCGCGGCTTCGCCTACGCCCAGGACGCCCCCCTGGACATGCGCATGGACCAGACGAGCGGCATCAGCGCCGCCGAGGTCCTCAACACCTACCCCGCGGGCGAACTCGTGCGCATCCTGCGCGCGTACGGCGAGGAGAAGCAGGCCAAGCGGATCGTCTCCGCGATCGTCCGCGAGCGCGAGAAGGAGCCGTTCAGCAACAGCGCCCGGCTCGTGGAGCTGATCCGGGACGCCCTGCCGCAGGCCGCCAAGCGCACCGGCGGAAACCCGGCCAAGCGCACCTTCCAGGCGCTGCGGATCGAGGTCAACGGTGAACTGTCCGTCCTGGAGCGGGCGATCCCGGCCGCCGTGAAGGCCCTCGACGTCGGCGGGCGCATCGCCGTGCTGTCGTACCACTCGCTCGAGGACCGCCTGGTCAAGCAGGTGTTCGCGGCCGGCGCCGCGTCCACCGCGCCGCCCGGGCTGCCGGTCGTGCCCGAGCGCTACCAGCCGCGGCTCAAGCTGCTCACCCGTGGTGCCGAACTTCCCACCGAGGAAGAGGTCGCCGAGAACCGCCGGGCCGCACCGGCCCGGCTACGCGGCGCCGAGCGCATCAGGGAGGACGCCGAGTGAGCCAGACGGGTCGGTTGTGTCCTCCACCTCACTGGGGGAGTGGTGAGTAGGAAACCCGAAGTGAACAGGAAACCCGAACCGGGGCGGAACCCCGAGCTGAGGGGGAAACCCGAACTGGGGCGGAAACCCGGACCGAGGGGGAAACCCGCGCTGAAGGGGCGGGCGGCCCGGCTCGCCGGGCTCCTCCCGGCCGGCCGCGCCAAGGCGGCCCGCACTCCGTTCGTCCTGCTCGTCGTCCTGCTCCTCGGCGGCGGTCTCATCGGGCTGCTGGTGCTGAACTCCGCGCTCAGCGAAGGCTCGTTCAAACTCGCCGACCTGCAGAAGCAGACGAAGAACCTCACCGACCAGGAACAGGCCCTCCAGCGGGACATCGACGCCTACTCGTCCCCCGACGCCCTCCAGCGCCGTGCCCACGAACTCGGCATGGTCCCCGGCGGCGACCCGGCCTTCCTCGGCCCCGACGGCACCGTCAAGGGCGTACCGGGCCCGGCGAGCCCCGAGCCCGCTTCCCTCACCGCCCCGGAGACCGGCCGGCCGGCCGGTGACCCCTCCGCGGCCCCCTCGGTCTCGGCGCCGCAGCCCCCCGCCGTCACGCCCGCTCCTTCCGCCCCGGCCGGGACGACGACCGCCCCGGCGGAGGCGGTGGCGCCGCTCTCCACCCTCCAGCCCGCCCCCACCCCGACCCCCGGCAGGTGACGGAAGTGTCCGACAGGGAACCGCCGCGCCGCCGCGTGCCCGGCCCCGCGAAGCCTCCCCGTCCGAGGGGCGCCGTCCGGCGGCAGCCCGGCCCCGGTGCCCGCCCGGCCCGCCGGCCGAGCGGCGCCCGGCCCATGCCCCCGCCGCCGCTCAGGCTCGGCAGCCCCCGGCCCCGGCTGCGCCTGGTCGGCCTCGGCCTGACCCTGGTGCTGCTCGCCTTCGTCGTACGTCTGTTCCAGGTCCAGGCCGTCGAGGCGAGTGCCTACGCGGCACGGGCGGAGCAGAACCGCTACGTCGTGCACACCCTGGCCGCCGCGCGCGGCGGGATCACCGACCGCAACGGCGTGGCCCTCGCGATCAGCGAGGACGCGTACGACATCACGGCCGACCCGACGATGTTCACCGCCGAGGAACTGAAGATCGGCGACGGTCCCGAGCGGGCCGCCGCGCTGCTCGCGCCGATCCTGGGCCAGGACCAGGCCGCGCTGGTCAAGAAGCTCCGGCCGGAGAACAGGAACTCTCGCTACGCCCGGCTCGCCAACCGGCAGACCCCGCAGGTCTGGAAGCAGATCAAGGACCTCAAGAGCGCGCTCGCCAAGAAGGCCGAGACGGACCGCTCCACGGTCAATGTCCTGTCCGGCGTCTTCGCCGACCCCAGCAGCCAGCGCGTGTACCCCAACCACGACCTCGCCGCCGGGATACTGGGCTGGGTCAACGCCGACGGCCAGGGCGGCGGCGGCATCGAGCAGCAGCTGAACAAGCAGCTCGCGGGCAAGGACGGCAAGGTCCGCTACGCGCAGGCCGGCGGCCGCCAGGTGCCGACGGCGGGGTCCACGGAGACGCCCGCCGTGCCCGGCGCCGACGTCGAACTCACCATCGACCGCGACATCCAGTGGGCCGCGCAGAACGCGATCACCGAGCAGGTGAAGAAGTCCAAGGCGGACCGCGGTTACGTCATCGTCCAGGACACCCGCACCGGCCAGATCCTGGCCATGGCCAACTCGCCCGGCTTCGACCCGAATGACCTGGCGAAGGCCGACGGCGACGCCATGGGCAACGCGGCCCTCCAGGACGCCTACGAGCCCGGCTCAACGGCGAAGGTGATGTCGATGGCGGCCGTTCTGGAGCAGAACGTGGCCACGCCCGGCACCCATGTCGTCGTACCCAACCGGCTGCACCGCGGCGACCGGCTCTTCCAGGACGACGTCGACCACGCCACCTGGTACCTCACGCTGAACGGCGTGCTCGCCAAGTCCAGCAACATCGGCACCATCCTGGCCACCGGGGAACTCGGCAAGACGCAGCCCGAGGCCAACAAGGTCCTCTACTCGTACCTGCGCAAGTTCGGCATCGGCGGCTACACCGGGCTGGGCTTCCCCGGCGAGACCCGCGGCATCCTCGCGCCGCCGCAGAAGTGGTCCACCTCGCAGCAGTACACGATCCCTTTCGGCCAGGGCTTCTCCATCAACGCCATGCAGGCCGCCTCCGTGTACTCGACCATCGCCAACGGCGGCGTCCGGGTCGAGCCGACTCTGGTCCGCGGCACCAAGGGCGCCGACGGGCGCTTCACCCCGGCCCCGAAGCCCGAGGAGACACGGGTCGTCAGCGAGAAGACCGCCAAGACCCTGGCCCGGATGCTGGAGTCCGTCGGCGACGACGAGCAGGGCACCGGCATCAAGGCCCGCATCCCCGGGTACCGGGTAGCGGGCAAGACGGGCACGGCCAACCGTGTGGATCCGGCCACCGGCAGGTACCGCGGCTACACCTCGTCGTTCGCCGGGTTCGCCCCCGCGGACAACCCCCGGATCACCGTCTACTGCGCCATCCAGAACGCCACCGCAGGCAGCTACTTCGGCGGCCAGATCTGCGGCCCCATCTACAAGCAGGTGATGGAGTTCGCGCTGAAGACCCTCCAGGTCCCACCGACCGGGGCGGGGCCCGCCAACCTGCCCGTGACCTACAAGCCCTGATCAGCACCGCACAGCACCGCGGAACGACCACCAGGACGAACTCGTGACAACGATCACCCCGGAACCCGGGAACCAGGGCGCCCCCAGCCCCTCACTTCGCTCCGGAGTGGGTGCGCCCGGTACGCTCACCGCCGTGCCACACGCTGATCAGTCCCAAACCACCCAGAAGGGCGCTTCCGTGACATATCCGGGACCGCCGCGACCGGTTCAGGTCTCCGCCGCACCCCTCGCGGAACTGGCCGATCAGCTGGGTATCGCCGCTCCGGCCGGCTCCGCCGAGGTCACGGGGATCACCCACGACTCGCGCGCCGTCCGCCCCGGCGACCTGTACGCCGCCCTGCCGGGCGCCCGCCTGCACGGCGCCGACTTCGTCACCCAGGCCGCGGGCCTCGGCGCGGTCGCCGTGCTCACCGACCCGACGGGCGCCGAGCGCGCCGCCGCGACCGGACTGCCCGTCCTGGTCGTGGACGACCCGCGCGCCCGGATGGGTGAGCTGGCGGCCACGATCTACGGCCGGCCGGGCCGCGACCTGCTCCAGATCGGCATCACGGGCACCTCTGGCAAGACCACCACGGCCTACCTGGTCGAGGGCGGCCTGAAGACGGCCAGGAGCACCGGCCTGATCGGCACGGTGGAGATGCGCATCGGCGAGGAGCGCATCAAGTCCGAGCGCACCACCCCCGAGGCCACCGACCTGCAGGCCCTGTTCGCCGTCATGCGCGAACGCGGCGTCGAGGCGGTCGCCATGGAGGTCTCCAGCCACGCCCTGGTCCTCGGCCGGGTCGACGGCTGCGTCTTCGACATCGCCGTTTTCACCAACCTCAGCCCGGAACACATGGAGTTCCACTCCGACATGGAGGACTACTTCCGGGCCAAGGCGCAGCTGTTCACGCCGGAACGCAGCAAACTCGGCGTGATCAACGCCGACGACGCGTACGGCCGCCGGCTCGCGCGGGAGGCGACCGTCCCGGTCGTCACCTTCTCCGCCGAGGGCCACCCCGACGCCGACTGGCGCGCCCAGGACGTCCAGGTCGGCCCCATGGACTCGACGTTCACCGTCCTCGGCCCGAACGGTGAGCGCCTGCACGCCAAGTCGCCGCTGCCGGGCCCCTTCAACGTGGCGAACACCCTCGCCGCCATCGTCGCCCTCGCCGTGGCCGGCCTCGACCCGCAGGCCGCCGCCGACGGCATCGCCGCCGTACCGGGTGTCCCGGGGCGCCTGGAGCGCGTCGACGCCGGGCAGCCGTATCTCGCGGTCGTGGACTACGCCCACAAGACCGACGCCGTCGAGTCGGTGCTCAAGGCGCTGCGCAAGGTCACCAAGGGCCGTCTGCACGTCGTCCTCGGGTGCGGCGGCGACCGCGACCAGACCAAGCGCGCCCCGATGGGCGCCGCCGCGGCCCGGCTCGCCGACACGGCCGTACTGACCTCCGACAACCCCCGCTCCGAGGACCCCCTCGCGATCCTCGCGACCATGCTCCAGGGCGCGGCCTCCGTGCCCGCGCACGAGCGCGGCGAGGTGCTCCTCTTCGAGGACCGGGCCGCCGCGATCGCCGCCGCCGTCGGCCGCGCGCAGCCCGGCGACACCGTGCTGGTCGCGGGCAAGGGCCACGAGCAGGGCCAGGACATCGCCGGCGTGGTCCGTCCCTTCGACGACCGCCAGGTGCTTCGCGAAGCTATCCAGAAGACCCAGGGATGAACTTGTGATCGCCCTCTCCCTCGCCGAGATCGCAGCAGTCGTCGGCGGGCAGACGCACGACATACCGGATCCGTCCGTCCAGGTCACGGGACCGGTCGTCCGGGACTCCCGCGAGGTGGTGCCCGGCAGCCTGTTCGCCGCCTTCGTCGGCGAGCGCGTGGACGGCCACGACTACGCACCGCAGGTCGTCGAGTCGGGCGCGGTCGCCGTACTGGCGTCCCGGCCGGTCGGCGTCCCCGCGATCGTGGTCGAGGACGTCCAGACGGCCCTCGGCGCCCTCGCCCGGCACGTGGTACGCCGGCTCGGCGCCACCCTCGTCGCCCTGACCGGCTCGGCCGGCAAGACCAGCACCAAGGACCTCATCGCCCAGGTGCTCCAGCGCAAGGCGCCGACCGTCTTCACGCCCGGCTCGCTCAACAACGAGATCGGGCTGCCGCTGACCGCCCTGACCGCCACCGAGGAGACACGGTTCCTCGTGCTGGAGATGGGCGCCCGCGGCATCGGGCACATCCGCTACCTCACCGGCCTCACCCCGCCGAGGATCGGCCTGGTGCTCAACGTCGGCTCCGCCCACATCGGCGAGTTCGGCGGCCGGCAGCAGATCGCGCAGGCCAAGGGCGAACTCGTCGAGGCCCTGCCGGAGGACGGCGCGGCGATCCTCAACGCCGACGACCCGCTGGTGCGGGCCATGGCCTCCCGTACCAAGGCGAAGGTGGTCCTTTTCGGAGAGTCGGCCGAAGCGGACGTACGCGCCGAGAACGTACGACTCACGGACAGCGGACAGCCCGCCTTCAGGCTTCACACACCCTCCGGTGCAAGCGATGTGACCATGCGCCTGTACGGTGAGCATCACGTGTCGAACGCGCTCGCCGCGGCCGCCGTCGCCCATGAGCTGGGCATGTCCGCGCAAGAGATCGCCACCGCGCTCTCCGAGGCGGGCTCCCTCTCCCGCTGGCGCATGGAGGTCACCGAGCGCCCGGACGGCGTGACCATCGTCAACGACGCCTACAACGCCAACCCCGAGTCCATGCGGGCCGCCCTCAGGGCGCTCGCGGCCATGGCCAAGGGGCGCCGCACGTGGGCGGTGCTCGGCAAGATGGCCGAGCTGGGGGACGAGGCGCTCGCCGAGCACGACGCCGTCGGACGGCTCGCCGTCCGGCTCAACGTCAGCAAGCTCGTCGCCGTCGGGGGGATTGAGGCCTCCTGGCTGCAATTGGGCGCATATAACGAGGGTTCGTGGGGTGAGGAGTCGGTGCACGTGTCCGACGCACAGGCGGCGATCGACCTGTTGCGCAGCGAGTTGCGCCCGGGGGACGTGGTACTCGTGAAGGCGTCCCGTTCGGTGGGGCTCGAGAGCGTCGCCCAGGCGCTCGTCGAGGCCGGTACCGGGCGTGGAGTTGATGCCCGATGATGAAGCAGATCCTGTTCTCGGGCGTCATCGGCCTCTTCCTGACGCTGATCGGCACCCCCTTGCTGATCAAGCTTCTCGCCCGCAAGGGCTACGGCCAGTACATCCGCGACGACGGTCCGCGCGAGCACGCCAGCAAGCGCGGTACGCCGACCATGGGCGGTATCGCGTTCATCCTGGCGACCGTCGCCGCCTACTTCCTGTCCAAGGTCCTCACCAGCTGGACCACCGACAAGACGGCCAGCCCGACCCTCTCCGGCGTCCTGGTTCTGGGCCTGATGGTCGGTATGGGCCTGGTCGGCTTCCTGGACGACTACATCAAGATCGTCAAGCGGCGCTCGCTGGGTCTGCGGGCCAAGGCCAAGATGGCCGGCCAGCTGATCGTCGGCATCGCCTTCGCCGTGCTGTCGCTGCAGTTCTCCGACGCCCGCGGTAACACCCCGGCGTCCACCAAGCTGTCGTTCATCACCGACTTCGGCTGGTCGATCGGCCCGGTGCTGTTCGTGGTCTGGGCGCTCTTCATGATCCTCGCCATGTCGAACGGCGTGAACCTCACGGACGGTCTGGACGGTCTCGCCACCGGCGCGTCGGTCCTCGTCTTCGGCGCCTACACGTTCATCGGTGTCTGGCAGTGGCAGGAGTCCTGCGCCAACGCCCAGACGCTTACCAACCCGGGCGCCTGCTACGAGGTGCGCGACCCGCTCGACCTCGCCGTGGTCGCCTCCGCGCTGATGGGCTCCTGCCTCGGCTTCCTGTGGTGGAACACCTCGCCGGCGAAGATCTTCATGGGCGACACCGGCTCGCTCGCCCTAGGCGGCGTCCTCACCGGCCTGGCCATCCTCTCCCGCACGGAGCTGCTGGTGGCCATCATGGGCGGCCTGTTCGTCCTCATCACCATGTCGGTCGTCATCCAGGTCGGCTCGTTCCGGCTCACCGGCAAGCGCGTCTTCCGGATGGCGCCACTGCAGCACCACTTCGAACTCAAGGGCTGGTCCGAGGTCCTGGTGGTGGTCCGCTTCTGGATCATCCAGGGCATCTGTGTGATCGTCGGACTGGGCCTCTTCTACGCGGGATGGGCAGCGGACAAGTGACCTCCTCGGTGCCAGCGGAATTCCAGGGCAAGCACGTCACCGTCGCCGGGCTCGGCGTCTCCGGCGTCCCGGCGGCCAAGGTGCTGCACGCGCGCGGCGCGACCGTCACGGTCGTCAACGACGGCGACGACGCACGCGCGCGTGAGCAGGCCGCGGAGCTCGAGGCGCTCGGCATCACCGTGCGCCTCGGCGACGGGGCCACCCTGCCCGAGGGCACCGAGCTGATCGTCACCGCGCCCGGCTGGAAGCCCGACAAGCCGCTGTTCCTGGCGGCCCAGAAGGCGGGCGTGCCGGTCTGGGGCGACGTGGAGCTGGCCTGGCGGCTCAGGGGGCCCGACGCGGCTCCCTGGCTGGCCGTGACGGGCACCAACGGCAAGACCACGACCGTCCAGATGCTCGCCTCCATCCTGAAGGCGGCGGGCCTGCGCACGGCCGCCGTCGGCAACATCGGCGTCTCCCTGCTGGACGCGGTCCTCGGCGAGGAGGAGTACGACGTCCTCGCCGTGGAGCTGTCCAGCTACCAGCTCCACTGGGCGCCCTCCCTGCGCGCCCACTCCGCGGCCGTGCTGAACCTCGCCCCGGACCACCTCGACTGGCACGGCTCCATGGAGGCCTACGCCGCCGACAAGGGCCGTATCTACGAAGGCAATCGGGTCGCCTGCGTCTACAACGTTGCCGACAAGCTCACCGAGCAGCTGGTGCGCGAGGCCGATGTCGAGGAGGGCTGCCGCGCCGTCGGGTTCACCCTCGGTACGCCGGCGCCCTCCCAACTCGGCGTCGTGGAGGGCATCCTGGTCGACCGCGCCTTCGTGGCGGACCGGCACAAGAACGCGCAGGAGCTGGCCGAGGTCGGCGACGTGAACCCGCCGGCCCCGCACAACATCGCCAACGCCCTTGCCGCGGCGGCCCTCGCGCGCGCCTTCGGGGTGCCCGCCACCGCCGTACGCGACGGCCTGCGGGCCTTCCGTCCCGACGCGCACCGCATCGCGCACGTCGCCGACATCGACGGCGTCGCGTACGTCGACGACTCCAAGGCGACCAACACCCACGCCGCGGAAGCCTCGTTGGCGTCATATGAACCGATCGTATGGATTGCGGGCGGTCTGGCGAAGGGCGCGACCTTCGACGAGCTGGTCGCCAGGTCGGCAAAGCGACTTCGCGGCGCCGTCCTGATCGGTGCCGACCGGGCGCTGATCCGCGACGCCCTCGCGCGACACGCACCGGAAGTACCCGTGGTCGACCTCGACCGGACCGACACTGGGGCGATGCTCCAGGCGGTGACGGAAGCGAGGCGGCTGGCTCAGCCCGGCGACACGGTGCTGCTGGCCCCGGCCTGCGCCTCCATGGACATGTTCACCAACTACAACCAGCGCGGCGACGCGTTCGCGGCGGCGGTCCGCGAACTCGGAGCCTGACCCCGGCCGCCAGCCGGGCGGATCTTGGGAGGGACGCGTGGGACGGTCGACGTATCGTGGAGGCGCCGATGTCCGGTAGCCGTACCGGCCGCCCGCCCGTGCAGCGGGCGTCCCGTCGTCCCGCGCTTACCCGTCCAGCGCGCGAGAACCCCGTCCAACGGTTCTGCACGCGCGCGCGGAAGGCCTGGGACCGGCCGCTGACCGCCTACTACCTGATCGTCGGCGGCAGCGTGCTGATCACCGTGCTGGGCCTGGTGATGGTCTACTCGGCCTCCCAGATCACCGCGCTGCAGCTCTCGCTGCCCGGGTCGTACTTCTTCCGCAAGCAGTTCCTCGCCGCGGTCATCGGCGGCGCACTGCTGTTCGTCGCCTCCCGCATGCCGGTGAAGCTGCACCGGGCGCTGGCCTATCCGATCCTCGCCGGCGCCGTCTTCCTGATGGCCCTGGTGCAGGTGCCCGGGATAGGGGTGGCGGTCAACGGCAACCAGAACTGGATCTCCCTCGGCGGCTCCTTCCAGATCCAGCCCAGTGAGTTCGGCAAGCTCGCCCTGGTGCTGTGGGGCGCGGACCTGATCGCCCGCAAGCAGGAGAAGAAGCTGCTGACCCAGTGGAAGCACATGCTGGTGCCGCTGGTGCCGGTCGCCTTTCTGCTGCTCGGGCTGATCATGCTGGGCGGTGACATGGGCACCGCGATCATTCTCACAGCGATCCTGTTCGGCCTGCTGTGGCTCGCGGGGGCGCCGACCCGGCTGTTCGCGGGTGTGCTGTCGATCGCCGGTCTGATCGGTGTGGTCCTCATCAAGACCAGCCCCAACCGGATGGCCCGGCTCGCCTGCATCGGCGCCACCGAGCCCAAGTCGGGCGTCGCCGACTGCTGGCAGGCCGTGCACGGCATCTACGCTCTGGCCTCCGGCGGACTCTTCGGCTCCGGCCTCGGCGCGAGTGTGGAAAAATGGGGCCAACTCCCGGAAGCCCACACCGACTTCATCTTCGCCGTCACCGGTGAGGAACTGGGCCTGGCGGGGACGCTGTCGGTGCTCGCCCTGTTCGCGGCTCTAGGCTATGCGGGTATCCGCGTGGCCGGACGCACGGAGGACCCCTTCGTGAGGTACGCCGCGGGAGGTGTGACCACCTGGATCACCGCCCAGGCGGTGATCAACATCGGTGCGGTGCTCGGCCTGCTGCCGATCGCCGGCGTCCCCCTCCCGCTGTTCTCCTACGGAGGGTCCGCCCTGCTGCCGACCATGTTCGCCATCGGGCTGCTGATCGCCTTCGCACGCGACGAGCCCGCTGCGCGGGCGGCGCTTGCGATGCGGCAACCTCGCTTTGGTAGAAAGCGGGCGGGAGGCTCCGGTGCCGAGCGGGGGCCTCGGAGATGGAACACGATGCGACGGCGTGCCTCGGCGGCGCGCTCGTCCGGAGAGCGGTGAATTTCGGTGCATGTCGTACTCGCCGGTGGGGGGACCGCCGGCCACATCGAGCCCGCGCTCGCCCTCGCGGACGCCCTGCGCAGGCAGGACCCGACCGTGGGGATCACGGCCCTGGGCACGGAGCGCGGCCTGGAGACCCGGCTCGTCCCTGAGCGCGGCTACGAGCTGGCGCTCATCCCGGCGGTGCCGCTGCCGCGCAAGCCCACCCCCGAGCTGATCACCGTCCCGGGCCGGCTGCGCGGCACCATCAAGGCCGCCGAGCAGATCCTGGAGCGCACCAAGGCGGACGTCGTCGTCGGCTTCGGCGGTTACGTCGCCCTGCCCGGCTATCTGGCCGCCAAGCGCCTCGGTGTGCCCATCGTGATCCATGAGGCCAACGCCCGCCCCGGCCTGGCCAACAAGATCGGCTCGCGGTACGCGGCCCGGGTCGCCGTCTCCACCCCGGACAGCAAGCTGCGCGACGCCCGCTACATCGGCATCCCGCTGCGCCGCTCCATCGCCACCCTGGACCGGGCGGCGGTGCGCCCCGAGGCCCGTGCCGCCTTCGGGCTCGACCCCAATCTGCCCACGCTGCTGGTCACCGGCGGCTCCCAGGGCGCCCGCCGCCTCAACGAGGTGATCCAGCAGGTCGCTCCGTGGCTCCAGCAGGCCGGGATCCAGATCCTGCACGCGGTCGGCCCGAAGAACGAACTGCCGCAAGTGCACCAGATGCCGGGGATGCCCCCCTACATCCCGGTAAGTTACCTGGACCGGATGGACCTCGCGTACGCCGCGGCCGACATGATGCTTTGCCGCGCGGGCGCGATGACCGTTGCCGAACTCTCCGCCGTCGGGCTCCCGGCCGCCTATGTCCCGCTGCCCATCGGCAACGGCGAGCAGCGGCTGAACGCCCAGCCGGTGGTCAAGGCCGGCGGCGGACTCCTCGTCGACGACGCGGAACTGACGCCCGAGTGGGTGCAGCAGAACGTCCTGCCCGTGCTCGCCGACCCGCACCGGCTGTACGAGATGTCCCGCGCGGCAAGCGAGTTCGGGCGCCGGGACGCCGACGAGCTGCTCGTCGGCATGGTGTACGAGGCGATCGCCTCGCGCCGATAGGACCGTATGACGAAAGGGCAGTGAGCGTGGCCGGACCGACGACCGCCGAGCGCGGTGAACGCCAGCAGGAGTCGTCCGGCCCGCCGCTCGTCCGCGGGCTCAAGAGACCGGGCGTTCGTAGGATCGTCATCCTGGCCGTGGTCGTCGTGCTCCTCGGCGCCGGTGGCACGTGGGTGCTGTACGGCTCGAAGTGGCTCCGCCTCGAGCGCGTCTCGGTGTCGGGCACGCGCGTCCTCACCCCCGCACAGGTGCGCGAGGCGGCGGCCGCGCCCGTCGGGGCGCCGATGATTTCCGTCGACACGGCTGCCATCGAAGCCCGACTTCGCCGGAAATTGCCCCGGATCGACACCGTTGAGGTGGTCCGTTCCTGGCCCCATGGAATCGGCCTGAAAGTGATCGAGCGCACTCCGGTTCTGCTTGTCCGAAAGGGCGGGAACTTCGTCGAAGTCGATGACGAAGGTGTCCGTTTCGCTACGGTTTCGCAGGCGCCGAAAGGCGTCCCGATGCTGGAATTGGCCATCTCCCGCACGGGTTCGGGCGCGGCCGGTTTCCGGCGCTTCGGCACCGACCGGCTGGTGCGCGAGGCCGTCCAGGTCGCCGGCGCCCTGCCGGCCGAGGTGGCGCGGAACACCCGGAACGTCCAAGTCCGCTCGTACGACGACATCTCGCTGCAGTTGGGCGGGGGCCGCACGGTCGCGTGGGGAAGCGGCGAGAACGGCCGTGCCAAGGCACGGACCCTCACGGCACTCATGAAAGCAGCTCCCGGCGCGCGGTACTTCGACGTCAGCGTGCCCACCGCCCCTGCGTCATCGGGGAGTTGACGCACATCAGCGCAGGCCAGCACCCTGGTTGGGCGGCGCTATGGCTGATCACATAGGGTGAAAAGAAAAACGGGAGGTTCGGCGTGTTCGTTGAACGGGCGCCACTTGTCGACTTAGTGTCCTGTTCAGAAGACTCCAGGGAACAGACACACTGGTAACCCTAAACTTCAGGGTTAGGGTTCGGGTCGGCGCTACGGACCGTCCCATTCGGCATCTGTCGTCCCGGCGCGGGGCACCCGCACGGCGACGACAACGTAATTCGAGGCGAGAGGCCTTCGACGTGGCAGCACCGCAGAACTACCTCGCAGTCATCAAGGTCATCGGTGTCGGCGGCGGTGGTGTCAATGCCATCAACCGGATGATCGAGGTCGGTCTCAAGGGCGTCGAGTTCATCGCCATCAACACCGACGCACAGGCGCTGTTGATGAGCGACGCCGACGTCAAGCTCGACGTCGGCCGTGAACTGACCCGCGGACTCGGCGCCGGAGCCAACCCGGCCGTCGGCCGCAAGGCCGCCGAGGACCACCGCGAGGAGATCGAGGAGGTCCTCAAGGGGGCCGACATGGTCTTCGTGACGGCCGGTGAAGGCGGCGGCACCGGCACCGGCGGCGCGCCCGTCGTGGCCAACATCGCGCGCTCTCTGGGCGCCCTCACCATCGGCGTGGTCACGCGCCCGTTCACCTTCGAGGGACGGCGCCGCGCCAACCAGGCCGAGGACGGCATCGCCGAACTGCGCGAAGAGGTCGACACCCTCATCGTCATCCCCAACGACCGGCTGCTGTCCATCTCGGACCGCCAGGTCTCGGTCCTGGACGCCTTCAAGTCCGCCGACCAGGTCCTGCTCTCCGGTGTCCAGGGCATCACCGACCTCATCACCACCCCCGGCCTGATCAACCTCGACTTCGCCGACGTCAAGTCGGTCATGTCCGAGGCCGGTTCGGCCCTGATGGGCATCGGCTCGGCCCGCGGCGACGACCGCGCGGTGGCCGCGGCCGAGATGGCGATCTCCTCCCCGCTGCTGGAGGCGTCCATCGACGGGGCGCGCGGCGTCCTCCTGTCCATCTCCGGCGGCTCCGACCTCGGCCTGTTCGAGATCAACGAGGCCGCTCAGCTGGTCAGCGAGGCCGCCCACCCCGAGGCCAACATCATCTTCGGTGCCGTCATCGACGACGCCCTCGGCGACGAGGTCCGGGTCACCGTCATCGCGGCCGGCTTCGACGGCGGCCAGCCCCCGGCCCGCCGGGACAACGTCCTCGGCTCCACCTCCACTTCGGCCCCGAGCCGTCGTGAGGAGCCTGTCGCCCCGGCGCGGCCGGCCGAGCCCAGCCGCCCGTCCTTCGGCTCGCTCGGCAGCGTGAAGCCGAAGGAGGAGCCGGAGCCGGCGCCCGAGCCGGTGGCCGAGATCCCGGTCACCCCGCCGGCCACGCCTGCCCCCCGCACCTACTCGGACAGCGCGGCGGAGGAACTGGACGTCCCGGACTTCCTCAAGTGATAGGACAGCGCGAGAGCGTGAGCGGCGCGCACTTCGCCTTCACCGACCGGTGGGGCGGGGTGAGCGCCGCTCCGTATGAGGAGCTGAACCTCGGCGGAGCGGTCGGCGACGCGCCCGAGGCGGTACGGGGCAACCGGGAGCTGGCGGCGAAGTCGCTGGGCCTGGACGCCGGCCGGGTCGTCTGGATGAACCAGGTGCACGGCGCCGACGTGGCCGTGGTGGACGAGCCGTGGGGCGAACGGCCCGTACCGGAGGTCGACGCGATCGTCACCGCCCGCCGCGGACTCGCCCTCGCCGTCCTCACCGCCGACTGCGTGCCGGTCCTGCTGGCCGACCCCGTCGCCGGGGTCGCCGCGGCGGCCCACGCGGGCCGGCCCGGCATGGTCAAGGGGATCGTCCCCAACGCCGTACGGGCCATGGTCGAACTCGGCGCAGAACCGGAGCGGATCGTCGCCCGCACCGGACCGGCCGTGTGCGGCCGGTGCTACGAGGTGCCGGAGCAGATGCGCGCCGAGGTGGCCGCCGTCGAGCCCGCGGCGCACGCCGAGACGAGCTGGGGCACGCCCGCGGTCGACGTGAGCGCCGGCGTGCACGCGCAGCTCGAACGGCTCGGGGTGTGCGACCGGGCGCAGTCGCCGGTGTGCACGCTGGAGTCGAAGGACCACTTCTCGTACCGCCGCGACCGCGCCACCGGCCGGCTCGCGGGCTATGTCTGGCTGGACTGATAGGGCATGACGGACCGTAGAACCGAACTCGCCGCGAATCTGGCGAAGGTGGAGGAGCGCATCACCGCCGCGTGCGTGGCGGCGGGGCGGAGGCGGGAGGAGGTGACCCTGATCGTGGTCACCAAGACCTACCCGGCGAGCGATGTGCGGATCCTGTCGGAACTCGGTGTGCGCCATGTCGCCGAGAACCGCGACCAGGACGCGGCACCGAAGGCGGCCGCCTGTGCGGATCTGCCCCTTGAATGGCACTTTGTCGGCCAATTGCAGACCAATAAGGTGCGTTCCGTGGTCGGTTACGCCGATGTCGTGCAGTCCGTCGACCGGTCCCGGCTCGTCACGGCTCTGTCGAAGGAGGCCGTGCGGGCCGGGCGTGAGGTGGGCTGTCTCGTCCAGGTCGCGCTCGACGCGGGCGTCGGCGGCAGGGGCGAGCGCGGTGGCGTCGCCCCCGACGGAATCGAAGAGTTGGCCGCCCTCGTCGCCGAGGCGCCCGGGCTGCGGCTCGACGGCCTGATGACCGTCGCTCCGCTCACGGGGGAGTACGCGGGGCGCGAACAGGCTGCGTTCGAGCGGCTCATGGATTTGTCGACTGACCTGCGCCGAGCCCATCCGGCTGCAACCATGGTGTCGGCAGGGATGAGTGCGGACCTCGAACAGGCCGTGGCCGCCGGAGCGACACATGTGCGCGTCGGCACCGCGGTACTCGGAGTCCGCCCCAGGCTCGGGTAACGTCGCCAGGAAGTCGGACCACAGCAGAAAATATGGTCAGTGCCCATGAAGGCGGGCACAACGACCACGTGGATCGCGGGCACTTGGCAGTCGTCAGTCGATCCACCACAGAGCGGAGGACTCAGAGCATGGCCGGCGCGATGCGCAAGATGGCGGTCTACCTCGGCCTCGTGGAGGACGATGGGTACGACGGCCGCGGATTCGACCCCGACGACGACTTCGAGCCCGAACTGGACCCGGAGCCCGAGCGGGACCACCGACGGCACGAGTCGTCACACCAGCCGCACGGCGCACATCAGTCCCAAAGGGACGAAGAGGTGCGAATCGTGCAACCGCCCGCGCCGCGCGAACCGGTGGCCCGTTCGACTTCGCTCGCCGCGGAATCGGGGCGCCCGGCGCGGATCGCGCCCGTGGCATCCATCACACAAGAACGTCAGCCCCTGGAGAAGAACGCACCGGTGATCATGCCCAAGGTCGTGTCGGAACGAGAGCCGTACCGGATCACCACGCTTCACCCGCGGACCTACAACGAGGCCCGTACCATCGGGGAACACTTCCGTGAGGGCACCCCGGTGATCATGAATCTGACTGAGATGGATGACACAGACGCGAAGCGACTTGTCGACTTTGCGGCCGGTTTGGTGTTTGGTCTTCACGGCAGCATCGAGCGGGTGACGCAGAAGGTGTTCCTGTTGTCTCCTGCTAACGTCGATGTCACGGCGGAGGACAAGGCCCGCATCGCAGAGGGCGGGTTCTTCAACCAGAGCTGAGACGCAGGACCGGATCGAAGTACGGAAGAGCACGGAACAGGGGAGAGGGAAGCGCAAGCGATGAGCGTGTTCGCACTGGTGGTTCACTATGCGCTACTCGTGTTCCTCGTCGTGCTCATCTTCCGGCTGGTCATGGACTACGTCTTCCAGTTCGCCCGCTCGTGGCAACCCGGCAAGGCGATGGTGGTCGTACTGGAGGCCACCTACACTGTCACCGATCCACCGCTGAAGCTTCTGCGGCGGTTCATTCCGCCGCTGCGTCTCGGGGGCGTGGCGCTCGACCTGTCCTTCTTCGTACTGATGATCATCGTCTACATCCTCATCTCGCTCACGAGCCTCGCGAGATGAATGTGGACGATACGGTCTTGCCGACTGCCGATGACTACGTTGAGGTGAAGAGATGCCGTTGACCCCCGAGGACGTGCGGAACAAGCAGTTCACGACCGTCCGCCTCCGAGAAGGCTATGACGAGGACGAGGTCGATGCCTTCCTCGACGAGGTCGAAGCCGAACTGACCCGTCTGCTCCGCGAGAACGAGGATCTGCGCGCCAAGCTGGCCGCGGCCACGCGCGCGGCCGCGCAGAACCAGCAGAACATGCGCAAGCCCCCGGAGCAGGACCAGCAGCATCCTCAGCAGCAGGGCATGCGAGGTCCCGGCCAGCCGGTGCCCGCCGGCATATCGGGCCCGCCGCAGCAGCAGATGGGCGGCCCCATGGGTGGCCCGCCCCAGCTGCCGAGCGGTGCCCCGCAGCTGCCCGCCGGTCCCGGCGGCCAGGGCGGCCCGCAGGGTCCCGGTCCGATGGGCCAGGGTCCGATGGGTCAGGGCCCCATGGGCGGTCAGCCGCCCATGCAGCAGCAGATGGGTGGCCCGATGGGCGGCCCCATGGGCGGTCCGATGGGCGGCCACGGTCAGGGCCCCGGTGGCGACAGCGCCGCCCGTGTCCTCTCGCTGGCTCAGCAGACCGCCGACCAGGCGATCGCCGAGGCCCGCTCCGAGGCCAACAAGATCGTCGGCGAGGCCCGCAGCCGCGCCGAGGGTCTGGAGCGTGACGCCCGGGCCAAGGCCGACGCCCTGGAGCGGGACGCGCAGGAGAAGCACCGCGTCGCGATGGGCTCGCTGGAGTCCGCCCGCGCCACGCTGGAGCGCAAGGTCGAGGACCTGCGCGGCTTCGAGCGCGAGTACCGCACGCGTCTGAAGTCGTACCTCGAGTCCCAGCTGCGTCAGCTGGAGACGCAGGCCGACGACTCGCTGGCCCCGCCGCGCACCCCGGCCACCGCGTCCCTGCCGCCGTCCCCGGCGCCCTCCATGGCTCCGGCCGGCGCCAGCGCCCCGTCCTACGGCGGCAACCAGACGATGGGCGGCTCACCCGCTCCGTCCGGCCCGTCCTACGGCGGCGGCCAGCAGCAGATGACCCCGGCCATGACCCAGCCCATGGCCCCGGTCCGTCCGCAGGGTCCGTCCCCGATGGGCCAGGCTCCCTCGCCGATGCGCGGGTTCCTGATCGACGAGGACGACAACTGAGCACCGGGCACGGTGAGTAGTACGCCTTAGGCGTCGGCAGCGTTCAGGGCGCGGCCCCGGGTTTCGATCCGGGGCCGCGCCCTTTTTACGCGGGTTGCACGGGTCGGCGCCGACCGCGCAGACCCCCCGAGGGGCGCGGGCCGCGCACCTAGTGCCTCAACGCGCACCGATGCATCACGGCCGGGGCACCGAGCCGGTCCGCTACGCCTTGGCCGAGATGGCCCAGACGCTGCCGGATCACCTGAAGCGGTCGCTGACCTGGGCCAGGCAGCGAGATCGGCCGCACCGGGAGTGCACCGTCGCCACGACATCCCGGTCTACTTCTGCGACCCGGCCGGCCCTTGGCGACGTGGTTCGTCGCCCACGCGGAACGCCCGGCCGGGAGACCCCGGCCGAGCGCCTGCATGGACTGCTCGCGGCCTGATCGACACGACCACGTGTCGCGGCGACCACCAAAGAGCGCTGTGCGAAGACCGCGCCCCTTGATCGAGGCCGGCTTTATGCCTTGCGCAGCCGGAACGACAAGGAGAGTCCCTCGTCGGTGAAGGCGGAACCGTAGGTGTCATCGGCCTCACCCTGGCCGAAGTCGGTCGCCAGGACCTCGTCGGCGATCAGCTCGGCGTGCTCGGTCAGGGCCGCGATCACCGCCGGGTCCGTGGAGGTCCAGCGCAGGGCGATCCGGTCGGCCACGTCCAGGCCGCTGTTCTTGCGCGCCTCCTGGATGAGGCGGATCGCGTCACGGGCCAGGCCCGCCTGCCGCAGCTCCTCGGTGATCTCCAGGTCCAGCGCGACCGTGGCGCCGGAGTCGGAGGCCACCGACCAGCCCTCACGCGGGGTCTCGGTGATGATCACCTCGTCGGGAGCGAGGCTGACCGTCTCCCCGTCGACCTCCACGGACGCCGTGCCCTCGCGCAGCGCCAGCGACAGCGCGGCGGCGTCGGCCGCGGCGATCGCCTTCGCCACGTCCTGCACCCGCTTGCCGAACCGCTTGCCGAGCGCGCGGAAGTTGGCCTTGGCGGTCGTGTCGACCAGGGAGCCGCCGACCTCGGACAGTGACGCCAGCGAGGAGACGTTCAGTTCCTCGGTGATCTGGACGTGCAGCTCGCGGTCCAGGGCCTCGAAGCCGGTGGCCGCGATCAGCGCACGGGACAGCGGCTGCCGCGTCTTGACGCCCGATTCCGCGCGCGTGGCACGGCCCAGTTCCACCAGCCGGCGGACCAGGACCATCTGCTTCGACAGCTCCGGGTCGATGGAACCGAGGTCCGCCTCCGGCCAGGGGGCCAGGTGGACGGACTCCGGCGCCCCCGGGCTGACCGGAACGACCAGGTCCTGCCACACCCGCTCGGTGATGAACGGGGTGATCGGCGCCATCAGCTTGGTGACCGTCTCCAGCACCTCGTGCAGGGTGCGCAGCGCGGCCTTGTCGCCCTGCCAGAAGCGGCGGCGCGAGCGGCGGACGTACCAGTTCGACAGGTCGTCCACGAACGCGGACAGCAGCTTGCCGGCGCGCTGGGTGTCGTACGCCTCCAGCGCCTGGGTCACCTGGTCGGTGAGCGCGTGCAGCTCCGACAGCAGCCAGCGGTCCAGCAGCGGACGCTCGGCCGGGGCCGGGTCCGCCTCGCCGGGCGCCCAGTTCGACGTACGGGCGTACAGCGCCTGGAAGGCGACCGTGTTCCAGTACGTCAGCAGCGTCTTGCGGACGACCTCCTGGATCGTGCCGTGGCCGACCCGGCGGGCCGCCCACGGGGAACCGCCGGCCGCCATGAACCAGCGCACCGCGTCCGCGCCGTGCTGGTCCATGAGCGGGATCGGCTGCAGGATGTTGCCCAGGTGCTTGGACATCTTGCGGCCGTCCTCGGCCAGGATGTGGCCCAGGCAGACGACGTTCTCGTACGACGACTTGTCGAAGACGAGTGTGCCGACGGCCATCAGCGTGTAGAACCAGCCGCGGGTCTGGTCGATCGCCTCGGAGATGAACTGCGCCGGGTACCGGCTCTCGAAGAGCTCCTTGTTCTTGTACGGGTAGCCCCACTGCGCGAACGGCATCGAACCCGAGTCGTACCAGGCGTCGATGACCTCCGGCACGCGCGTGGCCGTCTTCCCGCAGCCGTCGTGACGGCAGGCGAAGGTGATCTCGTCGATGTACGGGCGGTGCGGGTCGAGGCCGGACTGGTCGGTGCCGGTCAGTTCGGTCAGCTCCGCGCGGGAGCCGACACAGGTGAGGTGGTCGTCCTCGCAGCGCCAGATGGGCAGCGGGGTGCCCCAGTAGCGGTTGCGGGACAGCGCCCAGTCGATGTTGTTGTTCAGCCAGTCGCCGTAGCGGCCGTGCTTGACCGTCTCCGGGAACCAGTTCGTCTTCTCGTTCTCCTGGATCAGGCGGTCCTTGATCGCCGTCGTACGGATGTACCAGGAGGGCTGCGCGTAGTACAGGAGCGCGGTGTGGCAGCGCCAGCAGTGCGGGTAGCTGTGCTCGTACGGCAGGTGCTTGAAGAGCAGGCCGCGGTTGCCGAGGTCCTCGGTGAGCTTCTCGTCGGCCTTCTTGAAGAAGATGCCGCCGACCAGCGGGACGTCCTCCTCGAAGGTGCCGTCCGGGCGGACCGGGTTGACCACGGGCAGGCCGTAGGCGCGGCAGACCTTGAGGTCGTCCTCACCGAAGGCGGGGGACTGGTGGACCAGACCCGTGCCGTCCTCGGTGGTCACGTACTCCGCGTTCACCACGTAGTGGGCCGGCTCCGGGAACTCCACCAGCTCGAACGGGCGCTGGTAGGTCCAGCGCTCCAGCTCGGCGCCGGTGAAGGTCTGGCCGGTGGGCTCCCAGCCCTCGCCGAGCGCCTTGGCGACGAGCGGCTCGGCGACGACGAGCTTCTCCTGGCCGTCGGTCGCGACGACGTAGGTGACCTCCGGGTGCGCGGCGACCGCCGTGTTGGACACCAGGGTCCAGGGGGTCGTCGTCCACACCAGGAGCGCGGCCTCGCCGGCGAGCGGACCGGAGGTGAGCGGGAAACGGACGTACACGGACGGGTCCACGACCGTCTCGTAGCCCTGCGCCAGCTCGTGGTCGGACAGGCCGGTGCCGCAGCGCGGGCACCAGGGGGCGACCCGGTAGTCCTGGACGAGGAGCCCCTTGGTGAAGATCTGCTTCAGCGACCACCACACGGACTCCACGTACTCGGGGTCCATGGTCCGGTAGGCGTCGTCCAGGTCGACCCAGTAGCCCATGCGGGTCGTCAGCTCGGCGAAGGCGTCCGTGTGCCGGGTGACCGACTCGCGGCACTTGGCGTTGAACTCGGCGATGCCGTACGCCTCGATGTCCTGCTTGCCGGAGAAGCCCAGCTCCTTCTCGACGGCCAGCTCGACGGGCAGGCCGTGGCAGTCCCAGCCGGCCTTGCGGGCCACGTGGTAGCCGCGCATGGTGCGGAAGCGGGGGAAGACGTCCTTGAACACCCGCGCCTCGATGTGGTGGGCGCCGGGCATGCCGTTGGCGGTGGGCGGGCCCTCGTAGAACACCCACTCCGGGCGGCCCTCGGACTGCTCCAGGCTCTTGGCGAAGATCTTCTGGTCGCGCCAGAAGTCGAGCACGGCGTGCTCAAGAGCGGGCAGGTCGACCTGTGCGGGCACCTGGCGGTACGTCGGCGCTGTCATCTGCGAGCATCCTCCAACGGACTTGCTGCCTTCCGTCGGAGGGACGAGAGCCTTCGTTCCTGTCTACGCCGTGTGCGGCGCGCTCCCGCGGTACCACCCTCCTTGGCCCTCCGGCGTGCCGTACACGCCGGTGAGCCCCCTCATTGGGGTCGCGAAGCCGGTTCTACTCGCCCCGGCCTGTCGGCGGTGGCTTTCTTCCGGCGGCTCCGGGGTGATCTTCACGTCGCGCTCGCCCCCGGGCTCACACCGTCCCCGGGTCGCTCTGGGCTGCGTACGCCGCTACTCGTCCCCATCCACGCTTTTCGCTCCGCCCAGTGTACGGCGCCGCGCGGACAGTGGCGGACCGGTTTTCCGTGCCGTGCGGGCGGCGGCCGGGCGACCGGCCGGGATGACCCGAATGCCGAGGGCGCGGACGTCCGCGTCCGGGCGCGCCCGGCTCGGCGGATTACCCGGCGGGGAGCTGGGCACAACGGATGCAGGCCCGCTGCGCGGGGGGTGCGGGCGGGCGAATCGGGCGGTGCGCCCCGTTGCCGCGGGACTCAAGTCGATTTATCGTCCCAGCACGATTCGCGAGCAAGATCACAATATGTGAAGGGGCCGCGGCCATGGTGGCGAAAAAGACCGCCGTACAGCAGCCGGCGACTGTCCGGTCCAGGGGCGCGGCCGCCTCCGGAGGTGCGGCCGCCTCGGGTGGTGAGGCCGAAGAGGTGGGCGGGAAGAAGACCACGCGTACGGGTGCTGCCTCGACCGGGCGGGCGGGGCCGGTGGACACGGCGGCGAAGAAGACGGCGGCCGGGAAGACGGCGGCCGGCAAGACGGCGGTGAACGACACGGCCGCCGGGAAGACCGCCAGGAAGACCGTCGCCAAGAAGGCACCGGCGGAGAAGGCGCCGGGCAGGAGAACCGTGGCGAAGAAGACGACCGCCGAGGCGGCGACGGCGGTGAAGGCGGCCACGAAGGAGCCCGCCCCGAAGAAGCCCGCCGCGAAGAAGAAGGCTGCCGCCCGGAAACCGGCCGAGAAGGCGGCGGCGAAGGAAGCGGTGGGCGGCAGGGCGGCCGCGAAGAAGGCACCGGCCGAGAAGGCCGTCGCCAAGAAGGTCGCCGAGGAGAAGTCGGCAGCGAAGGGGGCGGTGACGCAGGAGCCGGCGGCGATGAAGGCCGTCGGCGAGCAGGTGGGCGGCGAGGACGTCTCCACGGAGGCGGCCGCGAAGAGCACGGCCAAGAAAGCGGGCGCGGCGCGGGCCGCGAAGCAGACGGGAGCCACGACAGTGGTTGCGAAGAAGACTCCTGGCACGGCCACGGCGGAGACCGGCGTTCCCAAGGCACGGGTCGGTGCGGTGGAGCCCGGCGAGCTGGCGGTGCGTCCCGGCGAGGACCCCTGGACCCCGGAAGAGGTCGCGGAGGCCCGCGCGGAGCTGCAGTCCGAGGAAAAGCGGCTGCGGGAGGAGATCAGCTCGTCGGAGGCGTCCCTCGTCGGCCTCATGCGGGACTCCGGGGACGGCGCGGGTGACGACCAGGCCGACACCGGCACCAAGAACATCACACGCGAGCACGAGCTGGCGCTGGCCGCCAACGCGCGCGAGATGCTGATCCAGACCGAACGGGCCCTGGAACGGCTGGACGCGGGCACCTACGGCCTGTGCGAGAACTGCGGGAACCCCATCGGCAAGGCCCGGATGCAGGCCTTCCCGCGGGCCACCCTGTGCGTGGAGTGCAAGCAGAAGCAGGAACGCCGCTCCTGAGCGTGAGGGCCCTCAGGGGCGTGCCGTACTCTCATCCTCAGTCAGGCACCTAGGTTGAGGGACTCACGTGGCAGAGGCGGAGCGCATCATCGGTACGCCGGACACCCCGGACGACGGCGGCGAGCGGATGGCGGCGGCCGGAGCGCCCGCCGGAACCGGGGCACCCCGCGAGGCCGGGGCGCCCGGCGCGGGCGAGCGGGAGACGCCGGCGCAGCGGCGGACCGGCCGCGGGCGCCGGATCGCCGTGCTGTTCGCGGTGGCCGCGTTCGCGTACGCCCTCGACCTGATCAGCAAGATGCTCGTGGTCGCGAAGCTGGAGCACCACGCGCCGGTCGAGGTCGTCGGCGACTGGCTGGAGCTGCACGCCATCCGCAACCCGGGCGCCGCCTTCGGCTTCGGCGCGGCCTTCACGATCATCTTCACGCTCATCGCGGCCGCCGTGATCGTGGTGATCATCCGGCTGGCCCGCAAGCTCTACAGCTTCCCCTGGGCGATCGCGCTCGGCCTGCTGCTCGGCGGCGCGCTCGGCAACCTCACCGACCGCATCTTCCGGGCGCCCGGGATCTTCGAGGGCGAGGTCGTGGACTTCATCGCGCCCAAGGGCTTTGCGGTGTTCAACCTCGCCGACTCGGCGATCGTGTGCGGCGGCATCCTGATCGTGCTGCTGTCCTTCCGTGGCCTGGACCCGGACGGCACGGTTCACAAGGACTGAGGTCAGCCCCTTCCACAGCCGGTTTTCCACAGGCTCGTTCGGGGCTGTTCGGCCCGTCCGGCATACTCGACGGGTGAGCACGATTCCCGAGATCCGTACCCTGCCCGTGCCCGACGGCCTGGAGGGCGAGCGCGTCGACGCCGCCATCTCCCGCATGTTCGGCTTCTCCCGCACCAAGGCGGCGGAGCTGGCCGCGGCCGGCAAGGTCCAGGTCGACGGCGCGGTGGTCGGCAAGTCCGAGCGGGTGCGCGGCGGCGCCTGGCTCGAGGTCGAGATGCCGCAGGCGCCCGCGCCGGTGCAGGTGGTCGCCGAGCCCGTCGAGGGCATGGAGATCGTGCACGACGACGATGACGTGGTCGTGATCGTCAAGCCGGTCGGTGTGGCCGCGCACCCCTCGCCGGGCTGGTCCGGCCCCACCGTCATCGGTGGTCTCGCGGCCGCCGGATACCGGATCTCCACCTCGGGCGCCGCCGAGCGCCAGGGCATCGTGCACCGCCTCGACGTCGGCACCTCGGGCCTGATGGTGGTCGCCAAGTCCGAGTACGCGTACACGTCGCTCAAGCGCCAGTTCAAGGAGCGCACGGTCGACAAGCGCTACCACACCCTGGTCCAGGGCCACCCGGACCCGACGAGCGGCACGATCGACGCCCCCATCGGCCGCCACCCGCAGCACGACTACAAGTGGGCGGTCACGGCCGACGGCAAGCCCTCGGTGACCCACTACGACCTCGTGGAGGCCTTCCGCGCCGCCTCCCTGCTGGACGTGAAGCTGGAGACCGGCCGCACCCACCAGATCCGCGTCCACATGGCCGCCCACCGCCACCCCTGCGTCGGCGACCTCACCTACGGGGCCGACCCGACCCTCGCCAAGCGGCTGCGCCTGACCCGCCAGTGGCTGCACGCCGTGCGACTCGGCTTCGAGCACCCCGGGGACGGGCAGTGGGTGGAGTTCGAGAGCGACTATCCCGAGGACCTGCAGCAGGCCCTCGACCAGGTCCGGGAGGAGACGTACGCGTGAGCACGCCGTACACCGTCCGGGTCGCCGAGGACCCCGCCGACCGCGAGGCCTGCTTCGCGGTCCGCAAGGAGGTCTTCGTCGTCGAGCAGGGCGTCGCCGAGGACATCGAGTACGACGCCTACGACACCGTCGCCGTGCATGTCCTCGCCGTCCGCGAGGACGGCGTGCCGCTCGGCACCGGGCGGCTGCTGTACGGCGCGGCGGCGGCCGGGAAGACGGGCGGGGACCCGGCGGTGGGCTCCCTCGGGCGACTCGCGGTCTCCCGGGAGGCACGCGGGCTCGGGGTCGGCGCGGCCCTGGTGCGGGCCATCGAGGACGCGGCACGCGCGCGCGGCCTCACGGCGGTGGACCTGCACGCCCAGACCCACGCCCTGGGCTTCTACGAGCGTCTCGGCTACGCGGCGTACGGCCCTGAGTTCCCGGACGCGGGCATACCGCACCGGGCGATGCGCCGCGCCCTCTAGCGACGCGCCCGCCGGGTGAGGGCCGTGGCAGGCTTGAGGCTTGCCCTGTGATCGTCGACCCCCGGAGCGCCGGCCGTGGACCAGTTGGCTCTGCTGTTCGTACTGTTGCTCGGGGCTCTGGTGAGCGTCCCGCTGGGCGACCGGTTCGGGGTGCCGGCGCCGGTGCTGATGACGCTGTTCGGCGGCGTCCTGGCGGTGGCCGACTTCGTGCCCAACGTGGACATCCCGCCCGATCTGATCCTGCCGGCGCTGCTGCCGCCGCTGCTCTACGCCGCCGTACGCCGAACCTCCTGGCGGCAGTTCGCGGCCAACGTCCGCCCGATCATCCTGCTGGCCGTCGCCCTGGTGTTCGTGACGACGGTGTGCGTGGCGCTCGTCGCCGGCGCGATCGTGCCCGGCCTGCCGATCGCCGCCGCCGTCGCCCTCGGCGCCCTGATCGCGCCGCCCGACCCGGTCGCCGCGACGAGCGTCGCCGGACAGCTCGGGCTGCCCCGCCGCCTGGTGTCGATCCTGGAGGGCGAGGGTCTGTTCAACGACGTCACCGCCATCGTGCTGTACCACGTGGCGATCGCCGCCGCCGTGAGCGGCACGTTCTCGCCCTGGCAGGCCGGCCTGGACCTCGTGCTGTCCGCCGTCGTCGCGGTGGCCGTCGGCCTGGCGCTGGGCTGGGGCGCGAACCGGCTGATGGACCTGCTGGGCGATCCGACCCTCCAGATCGGCATGACCCTGCTGGTGCCGTACGCCTCCTACGTGCTCGCGGAGAAGCTGCACGGCTCCGGGGTGCTCGCCGTGCTCACCACGGCCCTCTTCCTGGCCGAGTACGCCACCGACGCCGACGACGTGATGACCCGGCTCGCCGGGCACACCTTCTGGGACATCATCGACACCCTCGTCACGGGCGTCGCCTTCGGGCTGATCGGCCTGGAGCTGCACAACGCCATCCGTACGGCCGAGGGCCGGTGGGGCGAGATGCTCGGCTGGGCGGCCACCGTCGTGGGCGTGGTGGTCGTCGTACGGCTGCTGTGGCTGCTGCCCGCCACCTGGCTGACCAAGCGGCTGCACGCCCGCCGGGACTACGACGAGGAGATCCCGGTGAGCTGGCGGGAGACCGTCGTGATGTGGTGGTCCGGGATGCGGGGGGTGGCCTCCGTGGCGCTGGCGCTGGCCGTTCCGCTGAAGACCGGCGACGGGGCGCCGTTCCCCGACCGGGACGAGATCATCTTCATCGCCTTCGGGGTGATCGTCGCCACGCTGGTGCTGCAGGGGCTGACGCTGCCGTGGCTGGTCAGGCGGCTCGGGGTGCAGGCCGACTCCGAGCGGGAGAAGGAGTTCGAGAAGGAGCTGGCGGTCCGGGCCGCGAAGGCGGCGAAGCGCCGGCTGCGGGAGATCGAGCAGGTGGAGGACCTGCCCGAGGACCTGTCCGAGCAGATGCTGCGGCGGGCCTTCGACATCGGGATCCGGATCAGTCCGGACATGGGGGAGGAGGAACGGCGGGAGGCGCAGCATCAGCGGGTCAGGCGGCTGAAGCGGGTGCGGCGCATCCAGGGCGAGATGCTGAGCGCCGCGCGCCACGAGGTGCTGGCGGCGCGCAGCGAGCCCGGTGCGGATCCGGAGATCGTGGACCGGGTGCTCCGGCACCTTGACGTGCGTAGCCTGCGCTGACCGTTGCCTCCCACCGCGCACCTCCCACCGCGCGCCGTCCGTTCCAGGTCGGCTGGACAGCGGCTTCGGCCCGCTGCGCGATCACCCCCTGCCGGTGCGTGGGAAGTCGTAGGCCTTGCGGAGGGAGGAGCGGTCGGGGGACGGGACCCGGTAGGGCGGGAGGACGGCATCCGAGGTGTTGACCCGCGGGAGCGCGTAGGGGTGCTCCGCCGACAGCCAGGTGATCATGCGCTCGCGGACCGCGACCCGTACCGTCCAGATGTCGTCGGCGTCCTTCGCGGTCACCAGGGCGCGCACCTGGATGGTGTTGGGGGTCGTGTCCGTCACCTGCAGGCCGTAGGCGCGGCCGTCCCAGGCGGGGCACTCGCGCAGGATGTCACGCAGCTTCTCGCGCATCGCCTCGACGGGCGCGCTGTGGTCGAGGTACCAGAAGACGATGCCGGTCATCTGCGGGGTGCCGCGGGACCAGTTCTCGAACGGCTTGGAGGTGAAGTACGACACCGGCATGGTGATCCGGCGCTCGTCCCAGGTCCGTACCGTCAGGAACGTCAGGGTGATCTCCTCGACCGTGCCCCACTCGCCGTCCACGACGACCGTGTCGCCGATGCGCACCATGTCACCGAAGGCGATCTGCAGGCCCGCGAACAGGTTCGACAGCGTCGACTGGGCGGCGACACCGGCCACGATGCCGAGGATGCCGGCGGAGGCCAGCAGCGAGGCACCGGCCGCGCGCATCGCCGGGAAGGTGAGCAGCATCGAGGCGATCGCCACGACGATGACGATCGCGGACACCACCCGCATGATCAGCTCCACCTGCGTACGCACCCGGCGGACCCGGGCCGCGTCCCGGTGGGCGCGCGCGTAGCGGCTGTAGGAGGTCTCGACGATCGCCGCGGCGATCCGGATCACCAACCAGGCGGCGGAGCCGATCAGCACCAGGGTCAGCGTCCGGCCGATGCCGACCTGGTGCCGCTCCAGCAGCTTCGCCTGGTCGTACGAGCCTCTGAGCAGGGCGGCGCAGAGGACGAGCTGGTAGGGGATGCGGCCGCGCCGCAGCAGCTGCCACAGCGGGGTGTCGGAGTCGCCTTCGTCGGCTTTGCGCAGCAGCCGGTCGGTGGCCCACCCGATGGCCAGGGTGAGCGCGACCGAGCCGCCGAGCACGATCAGGGGGCGGAGTACGTTCTCCATGCCTCCGCGCCTAACCCGGCTGACGGCCCGATGAACATGTGTGTTCCCGGCTCACCTGGGTACGGCGGCTCGGTCGCTGTCGTACCCGGCTGGCACCATGGCCTCATGAACATCATGCTCTTTCACTCGACCTACGGGCTCAGGCCCGCGGTGCGCGAGGCCGCGGACCGGCTGCGCGCGGCGGGCCACGAGGTGTGGACGCCTGACCTCTTCGAGGGGCGCACGTTCGACACCGTCGAGGAGGGCATGGCGTACAAGGAGGAGCTGGGCAAGGAGGAACTGCTCAAGCGGGCGGTGCTGGCGGCGGCGCCGTACTCGGACCGGGGGCTGGTGTACGCCGGGTTCTCGCTCGGTGCCTCCATCGCCCAGACCCTCGCCCTCGGTGACGACAAGGCGCGCGGGCTGCTGCTCGTGCACGGCACCTCGGACATCGCGCCGAACGCGCAGGCGGACGAGCTGCCGGTGCAGCTGCACGTGGCCGAGCCGGACCCGTTCGAGACGGACGACTGGCTGAGCGCCTGGTATCTGCAGATGGGCCGGACGGGCGCCGACGTGGAGATCTACCGCTACGCCGGGGCCGGGCACCTCTACACCGACCCCGGACTGCCGGACTACGACGCGGAGGCCGCCGAGGCCACCTGGCGGGTGGCGCTCGGCTTCCTCGACAGCCTGTAGCGAGCGGTCACACCGGGTCGTAGGCCCGCTCGATCTTCTGCGTGCCGCTGCGGGTGCGGTACGAACGCGCCCAGCTGGACGTGGCGTTCGCGTCGGTGCGGTCGGACAGGACGTAGTAGTCCATCTGTGCGCGGTCGGCGGTGATGTCCAGCACGCCGTAGCCGTGCCGGTCGGTGTCCACCCAGTGGACATGCCGGTTGGCGGCCTTGATGACCGGCGCGGCGACCGCCGAGACCGTGCCCTCGGGGACCTTGACGACGTCGTCGAGGTTGTCGGAGGTCACCGAGGTGATCACGAACTCGGTGGCCGCCGAGGCGGAGAGGGGGTAGGTCCCGGCGTCGACCGGCACGTCGTTGGCCCACGACATGTGGATGTCACCGGTCAGGAAGACGGTGTTGCCGATCGCGTTCGCGCGCAGGTGGCCCAGCAGCTCGCGGCGGTCGTCGGTGTAGCCGTCCCACTGGTCGGTGTTGGCGGCGATGCCCTCCTGCGGCAGCCCGAGCAGCTTGGCGAGCGGCTTGAACAGGTCGGCGGAGAGGGAGCCGAAGGAGAACGGCGAGATCATCACCGAGTTGCCGACCAGCCGCCACTTGGTGTCGGAGGACTTCAGTCCCGCCTTCAGCCAGTCGAGTTGGGCCCGGCCGGTGAGCGTGCGGTCCGGGTCGTCCACCGAACCGCTGGCCGTGGCCGCCTGCTGGGAGCGGAAGGAGCGCAGGTCCAGCAGGGACAGGTCGGCGAGCTTGCCGAAGCGCAGCCGCCGGTAGGTGGTGCCGGCGATCGCCGGGCGGACCGGCATCCACTCGAAGTAGGCCTGCTTCGCGGCCGCCTGACGGGACGTCCAGCTGCCCTCGGTGCCCTCGGTGTGGTCGACCGCGCCGCCAGACCAGGCGTTGTCGGCGAACTCGTGGTCGTCCCAGATAGCGATGACCGGCGCCTTCAGGTGCAGGGCCTGCAGGTCGGGGTCGGTCTTGTAGGTGGCGTGCCGGATGCGGTAGTCAGCGAGCGTGAGGATCTCGTGCGCGGGGGCGTGCGGGCGTACGACCGTGCCCCGGGCCGCGTACTCGCCGGACTTGTACTCGTAGATGTAGTCGCCCAGATGCAGCCACGCGTCGAGGTCGCCGCGCGCCGCGAGGTGACGGTAGGCCGAGAAGTGGCCGGCCTCCCAGTTGGCGCAGGAGACCACGCCGAAGCGCAGGCCGGGCACGGTCGCGTCCGCCGCCGGCGCGGTGCGGGTGCGCGCCACCGGGGAGTCGGTGCCGCCGACCGAGAAACGGAACCAGTAGTCCGTGGCCGGCTCCAGGCCGCGGATGTCGGCCTTCACGGTGTGGTCGGAGGCGGCCGTCGCGGTGGTGGAGCCCTTGGCGACGACGCTGGTGAACGCCTTGTCCCTGGCGACGATCCAGCTCACCTCGGTGTCCGGGCCGAGCCCGGATCCGGGTATCGCCTCCGGGACGGCAGTCACCCGGGTCCACAGCAGGATGCCGTCGGGCAGCGGGTCACCGGAGGCGACGCCATGCAGGAAGGCGGGGGCGTCCGTGGCGGCGCGGGCCGGGAGCGCGGCGGCCAGCGGGCCGGCCAGGACAGCGGTCGCCGCCGCGGCCTTGACGACCGTACGGCGGCGTGGCGAGGGCGAGTCGAGGCGCTGCGACGCCTCGGACGATCGGTATCGACTGGTCACGACCGATCAGGTTACTGATCGGTATGCAGGAGAGCGGGCGAACTCGGAAAGTTCGCCCGCTCTTCACGCGGAGGCCGGATCGCTCACGCGCGGGGCCGTCCGCCCGCTGGGGAGACCGGCGGTGACGGTCCGTCAGCCCTTGAGGGCCGCGTCCACCACCCGGTTGAAGTCGGCCACCGTCATGGGCGGGTCGCCCGCGGCGTCGGTGGTGAGCTTCTTGCCGTCCATGACGAAGCTCGGGGTGCCGCTCACGCCGTCCTTGTTGTCGTCGAACGTCTTGGACATGGCCATCGCCCAGGCGTCGTAGGTGCCGTTCTTCACGGCGTTCTGGAACGTGGCGTTGTTCTTCAGCGCGGGGACGGTGGCGGCGACCTTCAGGAGGTAGTCGTCGCTCTTGAACTTGTCGTCCGTCTCGGCCGGGTGCCACTTGGTCGAGTACAGCGCGGTCTTGTACTCGAGGAACGCCTCGGGGCTGACGTTGAGCGCCGCGCCGAGGGCGCTCAGCGCGTTCTTCGAACCCTGGCCGTCGGTCCGGTCGAGGAACGTGGCACCGATGAACTGGATCTTGAACTTGCCGTCGTCGATGTCCTTCTTCACGGTCGACCCGACGGTCTGCTCGAACTGGGCGCAGATCGGGCAGCGCGGGTCCTCGTAGATCTTGAGGGTCTTCTTGGCGGTGTCCTTGCCGATGACGACCGTGGTGCCCTTCGTGCCCGTGGTGTTGGCCGGGGCGGTGACCTTGGCGTCCTTCAGGCCCTCCCAGTAGCTGGGCTTGTTGGCCTGGACGACGGCGTAGCCGATGCCGCCGGCCGCGGCCAGCACGGCCACGACCGAGGCGGCCACGATGATCTGCCGCCTGGCCTTGTCCCGCTTGGCCTGCCGCTCGCGCTCCTGGCGCAGCCGCTCCCGGGCCGCCACCTTCGCCGCCTGGCTGTTCCGCTTGCTCATGTTGGTGATCTCCATGTGGGACGCGCACATGTCGTACGCGGGATACGTGTGGGGGACTGGTCGTGCTCACGTGCCGTCGCTTCAGGCGAAGGCCGGTGAGCACGGCGGTCCACGCCGTCCCAGGGAGTGCACGAGGAGGCGGTCGCGGGCGGCGGCCGGCCGCGGGGCCGGCCGCGGCAGCGCGCGGGCCGGGGACAGCCGTACGGAGCCGGCGGCCACGGCCAGCAGCAGCGGCCGGAAGGTGGTCGCGGCGACCGCGCGCAGCAACTGGGTGAGGGCCCGCTCACCCCTTCGCAGGGAGGCGGCCGCGAGGAGCCCCACGCCGACGTGCGCGGCGAGCAGCAGCCACGCGGCGGCCGGGCTGGCGTGCGCGAGGAAGGCCTCGGCGCCACGGCCCGGGGCACCGGTCATCCGGGCCAGCGGGGCACCGACCGCACCGCCCTGGCACAGCACGTCGACGCCGAAGGCGCGCAGCGGGCCGGCCACCGGGCCGCCCGCCCTGCCGTAACAGGTGTGCTGGCCGGTGGTGAACACCGTGTCCGCGGCCAGCTCCAGCGGGATCAGCAGGGCCGCGATCCGGCCGAAGCCGCGCTCGCGGCCCGCCAGCGCGTACGCGGTGACGAACACTCCGGCGGCGACCGCGGTCACGGCCGCCAGCGGCAGCGGAGCCCGCGACAGCAGCACGTGCGACGCGGTGCTGAGCGTCACGACGAAGGCCGTGAACAGCGCCGCGCGCACGGCTCTGAGCTGGGTCCCGGAAATGTCCATAGCGAAAGGAGAGTGTGTCACGTGAGCGGGTAAGGGACCCCTAAAGGGTGCCTGTGAGTGCGCGAAGGTCACAGCCCCGGAATCCGGCCGTTGCGGAACAGGTCGACGAAGATCTGGTGGTCGGCGCGCGCGCGTGCGCCGTAGCTGTGCGCGAAGTCCACCAGCAGCGGCGCGAAGCCCTCCTCGTCGGCCGCGAGCGCCGCGTCGATGGCGCGCTCGGTGGAGAAGGGCACCAGGGACTCGCCGGACTGGTCGTCGGCCGCCGCGTGCATGGTGGCGGTGGCCCGGCCGAGGTCGGCCACGACGCCCGCGATCTCCTCGGGGTCGTCGATGTCGCCCCAGTCCAGATCGACCGCGTACGGCGAGACCTCGGCGACCAGCTGGCCCGTGCCGTCCAGCTCGGTCCAGCCCAGCCACGGGTCGGCGTGCGCCTGCAGGGCGCGCTGGGAGATCACCGTGCGGTGGCCCTCGTGCTGGAAGTACTCGGCGATCGCCGGGTCCGTGACGTGCCGGGAGACGGCCGGGGTCTGCGCCTGCTTGATGTAGATCACGACATCGTTCTCCAGGGCGTCGCTGTGGCCCTCCAGCAGGATGTTGTACGACGGCAGGCCCGCCGAGCCGATGCCGATGCCCCGGCGCCCGACGACGTCCTTCACGCGGTACGAGTCCGGCCGGGCCAGCGAGGAGTCCGGCAGGGTCTCCAGGTAGCCGTCGAAGGCTGCCAGCACCTTGTAGCGGGTCGCCGCGTCCAGCTCGATGGAGCCGCCGCCGGGTGCGAACCGGCGCTCGAAGTCGCGGATCTCGGTCATCGACTCCAGCAGCCCGAAGCGGGTCAGCGAGCGGGCGTCACGCAGCGCGTCCAGCAGCGGGCCCTGCGCGGTGTCCAGCGTGAAGGGCGGCACCTCGTCGCTCTTGGCGCCGGTGGCCAGGGCGTGGACGCGCTCGCGGTAGGCCGCCGCGTAGACCGTCACCAGCTCGGTGATCTGCTCGTCGCTGAGGGCCTTCGCGTACCCGATGAGGGCGATCGAGGCCGAGAAGCGCTTGAGGTCCCAGGTGAAGGGGCCGACGTAGGCCTCGTCGAAGTCGTTGACGTTGAAGATCAGCCGGCCGTTGGCGTCCATGTAGGTGCCGAAGTTCTCCGCGTGCAGGTCGCCGTGGATCCACACGCGCGAGGTGCGGTCGTCCAGGTACGGGCCGCCCCGCTTCTCGGCGTCCAGGTCGTGGTAGAAGAGGCACGCCGTGCCCCGGTAGAACGCGAAGGCCGAGGCGGCCATCTTCCGGAACTTCACCCGGAACGCGGCCGGGTCGGCGGCCAGGAGCCGGCCGAAGGCGGTGTCGAAGACGGCGAGGATCTCCTCGCCGCGCTGCTCGTCGTTGAGCTGGGGGACCGACATCGCGGGGTGCCTCCTGGTGCAGGACGGTGGTGCGTGCATGTGCATGAACGGGTACGACGGCGCTTCCGCCGTCTTCAACGGGCGACGCCACGCGGGAGTGCCCGGTTCCCTGCACGAAGGTACGCGGATGCGGCCCGCGAGTGTCAGTGCCGGGGCATAGACTTCGACGCTGTCCCCAGACCGTCCGGAACCCGTGGGACGCCCGTCGACGTCCGTTTGCCTTGGAGGCTCGAACCGTGTCAAAGCCGCCCTTCACGCACCTGCACGTCCACACCCAGTACTCGCTGCTGGACGGTGCCGCGCGGCTCAAGGACATGTTCAACGCCTGCAACGAGATGGGCATGACGCACATCGCCATGTCCGATCACGGCAACCTCCACGGGGCGTACGACTTCTTCCACTCCGCGAAGAAGGCCGGAATCACCCCGATCATCGGGATCGAGGCGTACGTCGCCCCCGAGTCCCGGCGCAACAAGCGCAAGATCCTCTGGGGCCAGCCGCACCAGAAGCGGGACGACATCTCCGGTTCCGGTGGTTACACCCACAAGACGATGTGGGCCGTGAACAGGACGGGCCTGCACAACCTCTTCCGCCTCTCCTCGGACGCCTACGCCGAGGGCTGGCTGCAGAAGTGGCCCCGGATGGACAAGGAGACCATCGCCCAGTGGTCCGAGGGCATCGTCGCCTCCACCGGCTGCCCCTCCGGCGAGGTGCAGACCCGGCTGCGCCTCGGCCACTTCGACGAGGCCCTGAAGGCCGCCGCCGAGTACCAGGACATCTTCGGCAAGGACAAGTACTTCCTGGAGCTGATGGACCACGGCATCGAGATCGAGCGCCGGGTCCGTGACGGCCTGCTGGAGATCGGCAAGAAGCTGGGCATCCCGCCGCTGGTCACCAACGACTCGCACTACACGTACGCGCACGAGGCGGGCGCCCACGACGCCCTGCTGTGCATCCAGACCGGCAAGAACCTCTCCGACCCGGACCGCTTCAAGTTCGACGGCACCGGCTACTACCTGAAGTCCACGGACGAGATGTACGCCATCGACTCCTCGGACGCCTGGCAGGAGGGCTGCGCCAACACGCTCCTCGTCGCCGAGATGGTCGACACCACCGGCATGTTCGAGAAGCGCGACCTCATGCCCAAGTTCGACATCCCGGAGGGCTACACCGAGGTCACCTGGTTCAAGGAGGAGGTCCGCCGCGGCATGGAGCGCCGCTTCCCCGGCGGCATCCCCGAGGACCGCCAGAAGCAGGCCGACTACGAGATGGACACCATCATCTCGATGGGCTTCCCGGGCTACTTCCTCGTGGTCGCCGACTTCATCATGTGGGCCAAGAAGCAGGGCATCGCCGTCGGCCCCGGCCGAGGCTCAGCGGCCGGCTCGATCGTCGCCTACGCCATGGGCATCACCGACCTCGACCCGATCCCGCACGGCCTGATCTTCGAGCGGTTCCTCAACCCCGAGCGCATCTCGATGCCCGATGTCGACATCGACTTCGACGAGCGCCGGCGCGTCGAGGTGATCCGCTACGTGACCGAGAAGTACGGCGCCGACAAGGTCGCCATGATCGGCACCTACGGCACCATCAAGGCCAAGAACGCGATCAAGGACTCCGCGCGCGTGCTGGGCTACCCGTACGCGATGGGCGACCGCATCACCAAGGCCATGCCCGCCGACGTCCTCGGCAAGGGCATCCCGCTGTCGGGCATCACCGACCCCAGCCACCCCCGCTACAGCGAGGCCGGCGAGGTCCGCGGGATGTACGAGAACGAGCCGGACGTGAAGAAGGTCATCGACACCGCGCGCGGTGTGGAGGGCCTGGTCCGGCAGATGGGCGTGCACGCGGCCGGCGTGATCATGTCCAGCGAGACCATCACCGAGCACGTCCCGGTCTGGGTGCGGCACACCGACGGCGTGACCATCACGCAGTGGGACTACCCGAGCTGTGAGTCGCTCGGCCTGCTGAAGATGGACTTCCTGGGCCTGCGCAACCTCACGATCATGGACGACGCGGTCAAGATGGTGAAGGCCAACAAGGGCCTCGACATCGACCTGCTGTCCCTCCCGCTGGACGACCCGACGACCTTCGAACTGCTCCAGCGCGGCGACACCCTCGGCGTCTTCCAGTTCGACGGCGGCCCCATGCGGTCCCTGCTCCGGCTGATGAAGCCGGACAACTTCGAAGACATCTCCGCCGTGTCTGCCCTGTACCGGCCGGGCCCGATGGGCATGAACTCCCACACGAACTACGCCCTGCGCAAGAACGGGCAGCAGGAGATCACGCCGATCCACCCGGAGCTGGAGGAGCCGCTCAAGGAGGTCCTGGACGTCACCTACGGCCTGATCGTCTACCAGGAGCAGGTGCAGAAGGCCGCCCAGATCATCGCGGGCTACTCGCTCGGCGAGGCCGACATCCTCCGCCGCGTGATGGGCAAGAAGAAGCCCGAGGAACTCGAGAAGAACTTCGTCATCTTCCAGGCCGGCGCCCGCAAGAACGGCTACAGCGACGAGGCCATCCAGGCACTCTGGGACGTGCTGGTCCCGTTCGCCGGCTACGCGTTCAACAAGGCGCACTCCGCCGCGTACGGCCTGGTCTCCTACTGGACCGCCTACCTGAAGGCGAACCACCCCGCCGAGTACATGGCGGCCCTGCTGACCTCCGTCAAGGACGACAAGGACAAGTCGGCGGTCTACCTCAACGAGTGCCGCCGCATGGGCATCCGGGTGCTCCCGCCGAACGTCAACGAGTCCGAGGCGAACTTCGCCGCCCAGGGCGACGAGGTGATCCTCTTCGGCCTCTCCGCCGTCCGCAACGTCGGCACCAACGTGGTCGAGTCGATCATCAAGTGCCGCAAGGCGAAGGGGAAGTACAGCTCCTTCCCCGACTACCTCGACAAGGTCGAGGCGGTGGTCTGCAACAAGCGCACCACGGAATCGCTGATCAAGGCGGGCGCCTTCGACTCGATGGGCCACACCCGCAAGGGCCTCATGGCCCAGTACGAGCCGATGATCGACAACGTGGTCGCGGTCAAGCGCAAGGAGGCCGAGGGGCAGTTCGACCTCTTCGGCGGCATGGGCGAGGAGACCAGCAGCGAGCCCGGCTTCGGACTCGACGTGGAGTTCGGCACCGACGAGTGGGAGAAGACGTATCTGCTCGCCCAGGAGCGGGAGATGCTCGGTCTGTACGTCTCCGACCACCCCCTCTTCGGCCTGGAGCACGTGCTGTCCGACAAGGCGGACGCGGGCATCGCCCAGCTCACCGGCGGCGAGCACGCGGACGGCGCGGTCGTCACCATCGGCGGCATCATCTCCGGCCTGCAGCGCAAGATGACCAAGCAGGGCAACGCCTGGGCGATCGCCACCGTGGAAGACCTCGCCGGCTCCATCGAGTGCATGTTCTTCCCGGCGACCTACCAGCTGGTGTCGACCCAACTCGTCGAGGACGCGGTCGTGTTCGTCAAGGGCCGCCTGGACAAGCGCGAGGACGTGCCGCGGCTCGTGGCCATGGAGCTGATGGTCCCGGACCTGTCCCACGCGGGCACCAACGCGCCGGTGGTCCTCACCATCCCGGCGGTGAAGGTCACTCCGCCCATGGTCAGCCGCCTCGGTGAGATCCTCAGCCACCACAAGGGCGACAGCGAGGTCCGGATCAAGCTCCAGGGCCCGCGCAAGACCACCGTGCTGCGCCTGGACCGGCACCGGGTCAAGCCCGACCCGGCCCTCTTCGGCGACCTGAAGGTGCTGCTCGGCCCGTCCTGCCTGGCCGGCTGAGCCATGGACGCGCGAAGGGGCGCACCCCGCACGGGTGCGCCCCTTCAGTGTGCCCGGGCTTTCAACTGCCCTTTAGTTGTGGCCGAAGCTCTTCTGCTTCTTACGAGCACCATCCGAGGGGTCGCCCGGGACGTGCGCCATCGGCGACTCGTGTTCCTCCGCCGACGGACGCTGCGTGCGCTCCGGTGCGTGCTCGGCCTGCGAGGAACGGTTCTGCGGACCAGTCTGCTTACGGTTCTTGTTCTTGGCCATGGTGATCTGCCTCCTGTGGGGGATCTAGGGGCCAGGGCCGGGTTCAGATTCACATAGGCTGACAACAAGCGCATGTCGGATAATTACCGTGTGTGACAGGGCAGGTGGGCGAGCGGGAACCGCAAACGCCACGCCGAAGATCGAGTTCGGGCCGTTAACCCCCGCGCGGTCGGGCAGACTCGAAGGAAGTCCGAAGCAAAACCTCCCGGGAAGAGGGTGAGTCGCGTGGACCGCTGCATCGTCCTGGTGGACGCCGGGTATCTGCTGGGCGCCGCCGCCAGCCTCCTCGCCGGTGAGCCCTCACGATCCCGGATCACCGTCGACCACCCCGCGCTGATCCAGGCCCTGCGTGAACGCGCGGAGTCCGAGACCGAGTGCCCGCTGCTGCGCATCTACTGGTTCGACGGCGCCCCCGACCGGGTCCCCCAGCCGGAGCACCGCCGGCTACGCGTGATGCCCCGGGTCACCGTCCGGCTGGGCGCCCTCACCCGCAGCGACGGACGCTGGGCGCAAAAGGGCGTGGACGCGGCCATGCACGCCGAGCTGACCGAGCTGGCCCGCAACCGCGCCTGCTCCGACGTCGTCCTCGTCACCGGCGACGGCGACCTGCTGCCCGGCATGATGGCCGCCAAGGAGCACGGCGTCGCCGTCCACCTGTGGGCCGTGCAGGCCGCCGACGGCGACTACAACCAGTCCGAGGACCTGGTCGCCGAGGCCGACGAGCGGCGCGTCCTGGACCGCGCCTGGATCACCAAGGCCGTCCGGGCCAAGGAGCTGACCGGCGTCTGCGCGCCGCCGCCCGCGCCGCGCCCCGAGATCGCCGCGATCCTCTCGGCGCCGCTGCCCGAGTCCGCGCTCTCCACGGGGGCCGAGCGGCCCGCCGAGCAGGGCACGCACGCCCGGGCCGGCACCGCGACCGAGAACGGCGCCCAGGAGCGGGTCCCCGCCACCAAGGGCGTCCCGACCCCCAAGGACCTCGCCGCGCTGCGCGCACCGGGCGTCCAGCCCCCGCAGCACCCCGCGACGGCGACCCTGCGCTGGTCCTCCGACAAGGGCTGGGTGGACCGGCCGGGCGCGGTCGCCGAACCGCCCGAGGTCGCCTCCATGCCGACGCTGGCCCAGCTCACCACGGCCGAGCAGCGGTGGGCCGACCGCGAGGAGGACATCACCACGGTCGGCGGCGACCCCTACGAGGTGGGCCAGGTCTTCGCCCGCCGCTGGATGTCCCGGCTCGGCGACCAGACCCATCTGCAGAAGCTGTCGCAGATGTACCCGCGCATCCCGCACCGCATCGACGGGGAGCTGCTGCGGTACGCGGCCCGGTTCGGGCTGCTGGCCCACAAGGACGACCAGATCGACGAGCACGACCGTTACGCCATTCGGGCGGGGTTCTGGCGAGAGGTCGACGTGCCGGCCGCCACCGAACAGGCGAGCACGGGGGAGTGAGCGGATCGGTGCCGGCGGCGTCATCCCCACCGGTCACGTACAGAAGCGGACCCAAAGGCGAGTAAAGGCCCCCGACCCCGTAGTCTCGTCCTTTGTGGATACGCGCGCGGGACAGGTACCTCGGCATGACGAGGTCGTACGCGTGCGCGGGCTCAGCAAGACCTATCCGGCCGTCAAAGGGCGGCGCGGCACGCCCGGCACCCCCGAGGTGCGGGCCACCGACGGGGTCGAGCTGGACGTGCGGCGCGGCGAGGTCTTCGGGCTGCTCGGCCCGAACGGCGCCGGCAAGTCCACCCTCGTACGGCAGCTGACCGGGCTGCTGCGGCCGGACGCCGGCCGCGTCGAGATCCTCGGCCACGACATCGTGAAGCACCCCGAGCGGGCCGCGCGGATCCTCGCCTACCTGGGCCAGGAGTCCTCCGCACTGGACGAACTGACCGTCTCCCTCGCCGCCGAGACGACCGGACGCCTGCGCGGCCTGGACGTACGGCGGGCGCGGGCCGAACGGGACGCCGTCCTGGACGAACTGGGGCTCACCCCGATCGCCGGGCGGGCGCTGAAGAAACTGTCCGGCGGACAGCGGCGGCTCGCCTGCTTCGCCGCCGCGCTCGTCGGTCAGCGGCCGCTGCTCGTGCTGGACGAGCCGACCACCGGCATGGATCCGGTCGCCCGGCGCGCGGTGTGGGCGGCCGTGGACAGGCGGCGCGCGGAGCACGGTACGACCGTGCTGCTGGTCACCCACAACGTCATCGAGGCCGAGACGGTGCTCGACCGGGTCGCCGTGCTCGACCAGGGCCGGCTCATCGCCTGCGACACCCCGGCGGGACTCAAGGAACAGGTCGCCGGCGAGGTACGGGTCGAGCTGGTGTGGCGGGAGCGGGCGCCGCTGGAGGTGCCCGAGGTCGCCGTCCTGCGCGAGCGGGCCGTGGAGTCCGGCAGGCGCTGGACGCTCCGGCTGGCGCCCGAGGAGGCCCGCGCCGTCGTCGCCACCGTGACCGGCGGAACCGCGTTCGCTGCCCTGGACGACTTCACGCTCGCCACGCCCAGCCTGGAGGACGTCTACCTGGCGCTGGGCGGCGCGGCCCGGCAGGGGCTGGTGAGGGCATGAGCGCACGGGCCGCGGGATGCGTATGGATGTGCGCGACTGCCGTAGGGAAGAGGAGCAGTTCGTCGTGAGTGTCGTACCCGCCGAGGTTCTGCCGGGCGGCGCCCGGGCCGTGCCGAAGACGGCACCGGGCGCGGCCGAGCTGGCTCCGCCCGCGCGGCTGTGGCCCTCGCTGGTGGCCGTCTACCGGGCGCAGCTGTCCCGGGCCCGGGTGGCCCGCATCCCGCTGCTGTTCGTGGCGACCTTCCAGTCCGTCGGCATCACCGTGATGATGCGGGGCGTCGTCGACAGCGGCAGCGAGGCCCAGTCCGTGGTGGCCGGCTCGTCCGTGCTGGTCGTCGCGTACGTGGCACTGAACCTGCTGTCGCAGTACTTCGGCCAGCTGCGCGCCAGCGGCGGACTCGACCACTACGCCACCCTGCCGGTGCCGCCGGCCGCGGTGGTGCTGGGCGCGGCGGCGGCCTACGCCTCCTTCACCGTGCCGGGGACCTTGGTGACCGCCGTCTTCGGCTGTGTGCTGTTCGGGCTGCCACTGTCCAATCTGTGGATCCTGGTGGCGGTGATCCCGCTCGCCGGGGCCGCGCTGGCCGGGCTCGGCGCCGCCTGCGGGCTGCTCGCGTCCCGGCCGGAACTGGCCACGCTGCTCGGGCAGCTGGGCATGTCGGCGGCGCTGCTGCTGGGTGTGCTGCCGGCCGACCGGATGCCGGAGATCGTACGGCTGGCCCGTGATCTGCTGCCCTCGACCTATGGCGTGGAGGCATACGCCCGGACCTTCGGGGCACACCCGGACTGGGCCGTCGTCCTGGTCGACCTGGGGGTGTGCGCGGGTGTCGGAGTGGTCTCGCTGGCCGTGGCGACCTGGGCCTACCGCAGGGCCGCCGTCCGGTGACGCGGCGCACAGCGGGACCTGGCACGATATTCAGGTGACCGCACCGCTGACTCCGCCTCCGCCGCCGCACGACAACTCCGCGCACCAGGTCTGGCAGGCTCCGCCGCATGCCGGGGCGCCGGGCGCGGGATCGTACGAAGAGGACGGCCCCGGGATGAAGACGGAAGTGCGGGAGGCCGCCGTGATCACGGTGGCAGTGGCGCTCGGCGGGATACTGCTGGGGCTGCTGTGGTGGTGGCTGGCGCCGCGTGTCCAACTGGTCGGGGACGAGTTCGACAAGAGCTGGGTCGTCTATGTGAAGGACTCCGAGGGGGAGCAGGCGGCCGGGGTGGACGGAACGTTCACGCTGCTGGGGCTGGGCTTCGGGCTGGTCAGTGCGGTCGTCGTGTTCCTGCTGCGGCGGCGCGGGGGTGTGCCGCTGGTCGTCGCCCTCGGCCTGGGCGGGCTGCTCGGGTCGCTGCTGGCCTGGCGGCTGGGGGTGTGGCTCGGACCGGGGTCCGACGTGCTCGCGCATGCGAAGGCCGTGGGCAAGGGGGTGACGTTCTCGGGGCCGCTGGAGTTGGGGGCGAAGGGGGCGTTGCTGGCCTGGCCCCTCGGGGCGTTGCTGGTGCACCTCGGGCTGACCGGGCTGTTCGGACCCCGGGATCCCGACCCGCAGTATCCGCAGGCCTGACCCCGCCCACCCGCGTCGATCGGCTGAAAGCCGACCGCAAACGACGAGCCCGCCGGCCTCACCCGACGGACACCGGCCCCACGCCGTCGGCTTCCCAGCGCCCGATCGGCGGCCCGCGCCCGTCGCTTCGCACTTCGGGGGGCCGCACGCCCGATCGGCGTGGGCGCCCGCGCCCGTCAGCCGCGCAACCAGTACCGAGGCGAGGCCGTCGGCCTCGCTCGATGGGTGCCAGTACCAGGGCGAGGCCGTCGGCTTCGCCCGATCGGCGCCGACCCGGCGCCCGTCCACCTCGCGCGATCTGCGTCGGCCCCGCGCCGCTCAGCCAGTACCCCGCCCGTCCGCCTCGCGCGATCGGCGTCGGCCCCACGCCATCAGCTTCACAGCCGGTACCCCGCCCGTCCGCCTCGCCCGATCCGCGGCCCGCGCCCGTCGCCTCGCAGTCGGGGGGCCGCACGCCCGATCGGCGTCGGCGCCCGCGCCCGTCAGCCGCGCAGCCAGTACCGAGGCGAGGCCGTCGGCTTCGCCCGATCGGCGCCGACCCGGCGCCCGTCAGCCTCGCCCGATCGGCGTCGGCCCCGCGCCCCTCAGCCGGTACCCCGCCGTCCGCCTCGCCCGATCGGCGGCCCGCGTCCGTCGCCTCGCAGTCGGGGGCCGCACGCGGCGGCGTCCGCTCCTGTCAGGCTCGCCCGATGGGTGCCAGTACCGCGTCCGTCAGCTTCGCCAGGTCGCCCGGCGCCAGCTCGACCTCCAGGCCCCGGCGTCCCGCCGATACGCAGATCGTGGGGTGGGCGTCCGCGGAGTCGTCGAGGACCGTCGGCAGCTTCTTGCGCTGGCCGAGCGGGGAGATGCCGCCGCGGACGTAGCCGGTCGTGCGCTCGGCGAGGGTCGGGTCGGCCATGGTCGCCCGCTTGCCGCCCACCGCCGCAGCGAGGGCCTTCAGATCCAGGGAGCCGGCCACCGGGACCACGCCGACGACCAGGGCGCCGTCCACGTCGGCGACCAGGGTCTTGAAGACGCGGTCCGGGGAGACACCCATCGCCTCCGCCGCCTCCTCGCCGTAGGAGGGGTGGGAGGGATCATGGTCGTAGGAGTGGACGGTGAAGTCCACGCCCGCCGCGGTCAGGGCCACCGTCGCCGGCGTGCCCCCGGACTGCTGCTGTTTCTTCGACTTCTTCGCCATCGGAGTGTCTCGGCCTCGGTCTTCCGGGTCTTCCTCAGTTCAGGCTCGTCGGCGTCCGTGTCAGCTCGAACGCCGGCAACGACGGCAGACTACGGATGATGGCCGTCTCGGAGCGAAGGAGTTTCAGCTCGTCCCGCAGCCGGGACGCGGTGTCCGGGGCCTGGAGCAGCCGCTGCTTGGTGGGGGTGTCGTGCACCATCGCCGCCGCCACCAGGTACGACACCACGCTCGGGTCGTCCGGCAGGTCGGCGCCGGTGGACAGCGAGCGCTCGCGGGCGCCCGCCAGGCGCTTCTGGTACTGGCGGAAGGACCGCAGGACCCCCTCGGCCAGCGCGCCGGCCTCGTCGCCGGGCTCCTCGGGCAGCTCCTCCAGCTCCGCGGTCAGGTAGGGACCCGACGCGTCCACGGACAGCAGCCGCACCCGGGTCGTACCGGTGGCCAGTACCTCGAACGTGCCGTCGGCCCGTTCCCGGACGGTCGCGGCGTCCGCCACGCAGCCCACCTGGTGGAAGGCCTTCAGGGGGTCGGGGCCGAAGCCCGCGGCCGGGCCGCGCTCGGGCTGTGCCGTGGGATCCGGCATGCCGGGGGCGCTCGGCGCCACCTCGTGGCCGTCGCGGATGGCCACGACGGCGAACCGGCGCGGTTCGTCCTCGGGGGTCTTGAGCAGCTCGCGCATCATGGCGCGATAACGCTCCTCGAAGACGTTCAGCGGCAGCACGAGCCCCGGGAACAGCACCGAGTTCAGCGGAAAGAGCGGGAGACGGACGGTGGTCACGACGCCCCAGCCTAGTGGTCACCGGCGCGGGCGTGTCCGCGGTGTTCGCCGAGGGGGCCCCGGGGCGCCGGTATCAGCCCGGCCGGGACCGGCCGGGCACCGGCGGTCAGCAGGTGCTCGCGCAGGCGCAGGAAGTGCCCGAGCGGGTCGTCCGAGAACCGGTCCCAGGGGAAGGACGTGGCGTACGGGCCGATGAGCCGCAGCTGGGCCTGCGCGTCCTGCCGGCGGCCCAGCCGCACCAGGACGTACAGGAGCTTGTTGCGGACCTCGGCGGGCCACGGGTCGGCCGCCGGGAACCGGGCGGACAGGGCGATCGCGCGGTCGGCCGCCGCGTCCAGCCGGGCGCGCGGCACCTCCGGGCCGCAGCCGTCGGTCAGGTAGCCGAAGGCCGCCCGGGCCGGCAGTGCCTGCACGAGCGAGTCGGCCGGGGCGTCCTGCGCGGCCCGGTCGGCGAAGTCGAAGCACTCGTGGTGCGCGCCGTGCCAGAGGGCGGCCAGGTAGCGCAGGGCGGCCACGTGGCAGCCGTAGTGGTGCGGGGCGCGCCGGACCGCCGCCTCCCACAGCTCCTCGAAGTACCGGTGCCCGGCCCGGGAGCCGCGCGCGTGGTCGAGCGCGATCCTCCAGGGCACCGGGTCGCGGTCGTCGGCGCGCGCGGCGGCCGTGATCAGCGGGCTCGCCTCCCGCAGCAGCTCGGCGCGGGCCGGGGAGGGCCAGACGCGGTCCACCGCCAGCTGGGCACCGAGGAGCAGGGTGTCGGGGTGGTCGGGGGCGGCGGTGCGCCACTCCTCGTACCACTCGGGGCGCGAGCGGGCGAAGGCGGCGAGGCGCCTGACGTACCGGTCGTGGGTCTCCCACTCGGCCGCGGCGCGGGTGGCGGCCAGCAGTTCGGCCGCGCCGGTGTACTCGCCCCGGCCGGCCGCGACCAGCGCGGGCGAGAGACGGTCGTCGGGCGCGTCGAGCACGGTCTCGTCCCCGGCCGACGGCCGGCCGGACGGACCCGCGGAGCGTTTGGTCATCCGGGTGGGGCGGATGAACGAGGGCAGCAGAGCCATGGTGTCGACCATTGAAAGACCGCAGGTCGGGGGCGCGCCAGAGGGTCGGGGCAAGTTACGGAAGGTTGTAGCGCCGACGGTCAAGGAACAGTAAAAGGTGACGGTTCAACCGATGTGGTGAACCTGTCGACGAACCGTGAATTCTTCGGAGAACGGGAACTTCCCGGCGGCCGGCGGTCAACCGCGGCGGAGCAACCGCGACGCGCCCGCCGCCACCGTCGTCGCCAGGACCCAGCCGAGCAGGATCATCACCGCCGCCAGCCACTGCCAGCCGCCGCGCAGCCGCCACTGACCGGCCTGGCCCAGGTCGATCACCGGCAGCAGCAGGTCCAGGGTGAACAGCGCCGGGCTCCAGGACGGATGGCCCTCATGGTCCACCGGCGGATGGTCCGCGTGCGCGAACGCGAGCGTGCCCGCCGCCCACAGCACCGCCATCCACACCGCGGCCCGGCCCGGCCGGTAGCCGTAGGCGACCGCCAGGTCCTGGACGAAGCCCCAGAACTTCCCGGCCAGCGGAAGCGTCTCGCGGCGCCGGCGCTGCTTGGCCAGCAGCACCTCGCGCGCGTCCTCGTCCTCCCCGGCCGCGCGCAGCACGGAGGCCAGCCGTTCGTACGGCTCCGGGGCGTACTCGGCGGTGGCCGCCGCCACCCAGTCCAGGCGCCGGGTCAGCGGGAAGGGGCCCCGCGGGACCAGGTTCTCGTAAGCGAACCCGGCCATGTGCAGGTTGCCGGCCTCCGGCCAGCTGCCCGCGCGGTCCACCAGGTTGACGATCCGCGCGCCGGACAGCGCCACCTTGCCGCGCTGCGGTTTGTCACCGAGGAAGCGCAGCTCGGGCGTCTGCACCCGGCGCAGCGACAGCTCCTGGTCGTCGGTGAAGACGAACCGGGCCCGCTCCAGGTCGACGGCGTCCCCGAACCGCCCGTCGTCCAGGCGCACCCCGCCCCGGCACTCGAACCGCTGGATCCGTGTCCCGCGCGCGGGTGTCGTGCCGCTCAGCAGCGGGCTGCCCACGCCGGCCGGGGTCAGGTACAGGGTGCGCTCGACCGTCAGCTGGGGCGCGTTCAGGGCGAGCCGCGCGTAGGGATTGGCGAGTCTCGCGCCGCGCAGGCTGAGCGAGACGCCGACCTGGGCGCCGCGCAGGCTCAGCTCGCCGTGCGACTCCAGCATCTCCGCCTGCAGGTCCTGGCCGACGGTCATGCCGTCCGCCGCGATCGACCGGCCGCTGCGGTCGCGGTAGACGATCGCCTGGTTGAGCAGCAGATCGGTGCCGATGTGCGCGTCGGTCAGCCGGACCCCGTTCTGGAAGCGGCAGCGCGGCAGGTGCAGGTCGCCCTCGGTGTGCACACGGGCCGCCTCCAGGCGCGGCACCGAGCAGTCCACCAGGCGCACGGTCGTGAACCGGGCCTCCGGCAGGCGCACCTCGTCGTCGAAGCGGCAGCCGCGCAGCTCCACGTACGGCGTCACCGTGCCGCCCGCCAGGTCCAGCGTGTCGGTGATCCGTACGCCGACCAGCTTCAGGGCGGACACCCGGCCCGCGAGCGCGGGCGGACCGTCCAGCAGCAGCCAGCAGACGATGCGCGCGCGAACGGTACGCTCGGGGCCCCACGGATGGCCGCCGTGCGGATCGTCCACTACGGCGTCCCCGCTGCTCAGGTCGTACACGCTGCCGTTGCGGAAGGCCTGCCACATGCCCGCCTCGGCCGCGGTCAGGTCGTCCGGCAGGTCCCCGGCGCGGATGCCGGTCCCCTCGGTCACCGCTCTTCCTTCTCCCTCGCCCGTTCGGGCTACTCGTGAGTCACCTGTGTCGTACTGGCGTTCATGCCCGGTGCGTGACACCCCGAACACCATGGGTGACGGTGATCTTCCGGGTTCCGGCCACCCTATGTACCAGCGATTGACCCACGGTCTGTATCAGCCATTGATACGCGCGAACGGCTCCCGACGCCGGTCTGAGAGAATTGGGACTGTGATTTCCCGAATCGATCTGCGCGGCGACGCCCTTCCCGAGGGCCCCGCCCTGCGCGACCTGCTGCCCCGAGCCGACTTCGACGTTCAGGCCGCCCTGGAGAAGGTGCGTCCGATCTGCGAGGCCGTGCATCATCGGGGCGACGCGGCGCTGATCGACTTCGCCGAGAAGTTCGACGGAGTACGGCTGGAATCCGTCCGTGTCCCGGCCCAGGCGCTCACCGACGCGCTCGACGGCCTCGACCCGGCCGTGCGCGCCGCCCTGGAGGAGTCCGTCCGCCGCGCCCGCCTGGTCCACCGCGAGCAGCGCCGTACGACGCACACCACCCAGGTGGTCCCCGGCGGCTCCGTGACCGAGAAATGGGTGCCGGTCGAGCGCGTCGGGCTGTACGCGCCCGGCGGGCGGTCCGTCTACCCGTCGTCCGTGGTCATGAACGTCGTGCCCGCACAGGAGGCCGGCGTCGAGTCCATCGCGCTCGCCTCGCCCGCCCAGGCCGAGTTCGGCGGCCTGCCGCACCCGACGATCCTCGCCGCCTGCGCCCTGCTCGGCGTCGACGAGGTCTACGCCGCGGGCGGCGCCACCGCCGTCGCGATGTTCGCGTACGGCACCGAGTCCTGCCCGCCCGCGAACATGGTCACCGGCCCGGGCAACATCTGGGTCGCCGCCGCCAAGCGCTACTTCACCGGCAAGATCGGCATCGACGCCGAGGCCGGCCCCACCGAGATCGCGATCCTCGCGGACTCCGCCGCCGACCCGGTGCACGTCGCCTCGGACCTGATCAGCCAGGCCGAGCACGACCCGCTCGCCGCGGCCGTCCTCGTCACCGACTCCGTCGAACTGGCGGACGCGGTGGAGAAGGAGCTGGAGCCGCAGGTCGCCGCCACCAAGCACGTCGAGGACCGGATCCGCCCGGCCCTCGCGGGCAAGCAGTCCGCGGTCGTGCTGGTCGACGGCATCGAGGAGGGCCTGCGGGTGGTCGACGCCTACGGCGCCGAGCACCTGGAGATCCAGACGGCCGACGCCACCGCGGTGGCCGACCGGGTGCGCAACGCCGGCGCGATCTTCATCGGCCCCTGGGCCCCCGTCTCGCTCGGCGACTACGCGGCCGGGTCCAACCACGTCCTGCCCACCGGCGGCTGCGCCTGCCACTCCTCGGGCCTGTCCGTCCAGTCCTTCCTGCGCGGCATCCACATCGTCGACTACACGAAGGACGCGCTGGCCGAGGTCGCGCACCACGTGGTCACGCTGGCGGAGGCGGAGGACCTGCCGGCGCACGGCGCGGCGGTCAAGGCACGGTTCGGCTGGAAGGTACCCGAGAGCAAGTGACCGGCATCGACGATCTCCCCGTACGGGACGAGCTGCGCGGCAAGTCCCCCTACGGCGCGCCCCAGCTGGACGTGCCCGTACGGCTGAACACCAACGAGAACCCCTACCCGCTGCCCGAGCCGCTGGTCGAGCGGATCGCGGAGCGGGTGCGGGAGGCCGCCCGCGACCTGAACCGCTACCCCGACCGGGACGCGGTCCAGCTGCGCACCGAGCTGGCCAAGTACCTGACCAGGACCGGCAAGCACCCGCTCGGCATCGAGAACGTGTGGGCGGCCAACGGCTCCAACGAGGTCATCCAGCAGCTGCTGCAGACCTTCGGCGGACCGGGCCGCACGGCGATCGGCTTCGAGCCGTCGTACTCGATGCACGCGCTCATCGCGCGCGGGACGGGCACGGGCTGGATCTCCGGTCCGCGCGGCGAGGACTTCACGATCGACCGCGCCGCCGCCGAGCGCGCCATCGCCGAGCACAAGCCGGACGTCGTCTTCATCACCACCCCCAACAACCCCACCGGCAACGCGGTGCCGCCGGAGACCGTCCTCGCGCTGTACGAGGCGGCCCAGGCGGCCAAGCCGTCCATGGTGATCGTGGACGAGGCCTACATCGAGTTCAGCCACGGCGACTCGCTGCTGCCGCTGCTGGCGGGCCGCCCGCACCTGGTCGTCTCCCGCACCATGTCGAAGGCGTTCGGTGCGGCCGGGCTGCGCCTCGGCTATCTCGCCGCCGACCCGGCGGTCGTGGACGCCGTCCAGCTCGTCCGGCTGCCGTACCACCTGTCGGCGATCACCCAGGCGACCGCGCTGGCCGCCCTGGAGCACACCGACACGCTGCTGGGCTACGTCGAGCAGCTGAAGGCGGAGCGGGACCGCCTGGTCGCCGAGCTGCGCGCGATCGGCTACGAGGTCACGGATTCCGACGCGAACTTCGTGCAGTTCGGCCGGTTCGACAGCGCGCACGAGGCCTGGCAGAGGATCCTCGACCGGGGCGTGCTGGTCCGGGACAACGGCGTACCCGGGTGGCTGCGGGTGTCCGCGGGCACGCCGGAGGAGAACGACGCGTTCCTCGACGCGGTACGTGAACTGAAGAAGGAGCTTGAGGCATGAGCCGCACAGGACGCGTGGAGCGCACCACCAAGGAGACCTCGGTCCTGGTCGAGATAGACCTCGACGGCACCGGGCGGACCGACATCGCCACCGGCGTCGGCTTCTACGACCACATGCTCGACCAGCTCGGCCGGCACGGTCTGTTCGACCTGATCGTGAAGACCGACGGCGACCTGCACATCGACTCCCACCACACCATCGAGGACACCGCCCTCGCGCTGGGCGCCGCCTTCAAGCAGGCGCTCGGCGACAAGGTGGGCATCTACCGCTTCGGCAACTGCACGGTCCCGCTGGACGAGTCCCTCGCCCAGGTCACCGTCGACCTGTCCGGCCGCCCCTACCTCGTGCACACCGAGCCCGAGAACATGGCGCCGATGATCGGCGAGTACGACACGACGATGACCCGGCACATCCTGGAGTCCTTCGTCGCCCAGGCGCAGATCGCGCTGCACGTGCACGTGCCCTACGGGCGCAACGCGCACCACATCGTCGAGTGCCAGTTCAAGGCGCTGGCCCGGGCGCTGCGTTACGCGTCCGAGCGCGACCCGCGCGCGGCCGGCATCCTCCCCTCCACGAAGGGCGCGCTGTAACCCATGACCGGTCTGTCGACCCTGCTGATCGTCGTCGGCCTCTTCCTGGTCGGCGGGATCATCTCCTTCGTCAAGCAGAAGATGCCCACGAGCCTGATCGTGCTGCTCTCGATCGGCGCGGGCCTGTGCCTCGTCGCGGGCGTCATGCGGCTGGAGGTGTGGAATTGAGCGCTCCCAAGCGAGTAGTCGTCTTCGATTACGGCTTCGGCAACATCCGGTCCGCCGAGCGCGCCCTCGCGCGCGTGGGCGCCGACGTGGAGATCACGCGCGACTTCGACAAGGCGATGAACGCCGACGGCCTGCTCGTGCCGGGCGTCGGCGCCTTCGCCGCCTGCATGCAGGGCCTGCGCGCCGCCCGCGGCGACTGGGTCGTGGACCGCCGGCTGTCCGGCGGGCGCCCGGTCATGGGCATCTGCGTCGGCATGCAGATCCTCTTCGCGCGCGGCATCGAGCACGGGGTGGAGGCCGAGGGCCTGGACGAGTGGCCGGGCACGGTCGAGCCGCTCCAGGCCGACGTCGTGCCCCACATGGGCTGGAACACCGTCGACGCCCCGGCCGACTCGCAGCTGTTCGCGGGCCTGGACGCGGACGCCCGCTTCTACTTCGTGCACTCCTACGCCGTCCACGACTGGGCCCTGGAGGCGCACAACCCGGTGATCGCGGCCCCCAAGGTCACCTGGTCGACGCACGGCAAGCCCTTCGTGGCCGCCGTGGAGAACGGCGCCCTGTGGGCCACCCAGTTCCACCCCGAGAAGTCCGGCGACGCCGGTGCCCAGCTCCTCACCAACTGGATCGGAACCCTGTAGACCATGGCCAAGCTCGAACTCCTCCCCGCCGTCGACGTCCGCGACGGCCAGGCCGTACGCCTCGTGCACGGTGAGTCCGGGACCGAGACCTCCTACGGCTCCCCGCTGGAGGCCGCCCTCGCCTGGCAGCGGTCCGGCGCCGAGTGGCTGCACCTGGTCGACCTGGACGCCGCGTTCGGGACGGGTGACAACCGGGGCCTGATCGCCGAGGTCACCAAGGCGATGGACATCAAGGTGGAGCTGTCCGGCGGCATCCGCGACGACGACACCCTCGCCGCCGCCCTCGCCACCGGCTGCACCCGGGTGAACCTCGGCACCGCCGCCCTGGAGACCCCGGAGTGGGTCGCCGAGGTCATCGCCGAGCACGGCGACAAGATCGCGGTCGGCCTGGACGTGCGCGGCACGACCCTGCGCGGCCGCGGCTGGACCCGCGACGGCGGCGACCTCTACGAGACGCTGGAGCGTCTCGACAAGGAGGGCTGCGCCCGCTATGTCGTCACCGACATCGCCAAGGACGGCACCCTCCAGGGCCCGAACCTGGAGCTGCTGAAGAACGTCTGCGCCGCCACCGACCGCCCGGTCGTGGCCTCCGGCGGCGTGTCGTCCCTGGACGACCTCCGCGCCATCGCCGAGCTGGTACCCCTCGGTGTCGAGGGTGCCATCGTCGGGAAGGCCCTGTACGCGAAGGCGTTCACCCTGGAAGAGGCCTTGGAGGCGGTAGCCAAGTGAGCGACGTACGACGCGTGTCGACCGGCGCGCCCTGGGAGGAGCAGTTCGGCTACTCCCGCGCGGTGGAGCTGCCGAACGGTCTGGTGCTGGTCTCGGGCTGTACGTCCATCGTGGACGGGCAGATCGCCGGGGGCGGCCCGTACGAGCAGGCGATCAACGCCTTCCACGTCGCGCTGGCGGCGCTGGGGCAGGTGGGGCTGGGCCGGGACGACGTCGTGCGTACGCGCATGTACATCACGCACGCCCGGGACGTGGACGAGGTCGGCCGCGCTCACAAGGAGCTGTTCGACACCGTCCGGCCCGCCTCGTCCATGATCATCGTCTCCGGTTTCGTAGACCCCAGCCTGGTCGTCGAGGTCGAGGTGGAGGCGTTCCGAGGAGTATCCGCATGACCTTGGCCGTACGAGTCATCCCCTGCCTGGACGTGGACAACGGCCGGGTCGTCAAGGGCGTCAACTTCCAGAACCTGCGCGACGCGGGCGACCCCGTCGAGATGGCCAAGGTGTACGACGCCGAGGGCGCCGACGAGCTGACGTTCCTGGACATCACCGCGTCCTCCGGCAACCGGGAGACGACCTACGACGTGGTGCGCCGCACCGCCGAGCAGGTGTTCATCCCGCTGACGGTCGGCGGCGGTGTCCGTACGGCCGAGGACGTGGACAAGCTGCTGCGGGCGGGCGCCGACAAGGTGGGCGTGAACACCGCGGCCATCGCCCGCCCGGACCTGATCCGCGAGATCGCCGAGCGCTTCGGCCGGCAGGTGCTGGTGCTGTCCGTGGACGCGCGGCGCAGCGAGTCCGGCTCCTTCGAGGTGACCACCCACGGCGGCCGCAAGGGCACCGGTATCGACGCCGTCGAGTGGGCGCACCGGGCCGCCGAGCTGGGCGCGGGGGAGATCCTGTTGAACTCCATGGACGCGGACGGCACGAAGGACGGCTACGACCTGGAGATGATCGCCGCCGTCCGCAAGCACGTCACCGTCCCGGTGATCGCCTCGGGCGGCGCGGGCCGGCTGGCCGACTTCTCGCCGGCGATCGAGGCGGGCGCGGACGCGGTGCTGGCCGCGTCGGTGTTCCACTTCGGCGACCTGCGGATCGGCGAGGTGAAGCAGACGCTGCGGGAGGCGGGCCACCCGGTCCGCTAGACCCGGCCCCGAGCATCCCCAAGATGCGAAAGAGAAGTTGCGCAAAATTTGTTGTGCAACTTTTCTTTCGTGTCTAGGCTTGCGGGCGTGGCAGACAAGGAGAACCGGCGGATCACCGATGTCGGGACGCTGAAGGCCCTCGCCCATCCGCTGCGGGCGCAGCTGTACCGGCTGCTGTGCGTCGAGCGGGTGGCCACGGCCTCCCGGCTCGCCGAGCACGTGGACGAGGCCGTGTCCCTCGTCAGCTACCACCTGCGCAAGCTCGCCGAGCACGGGCTGATCGAGGAGGCGGAACCGCAGACCGGGGACGCGCGCGAGCGGTGGTGGCGACCCGCCTCGGACGGGGTGAGCATCCGGGACGAGGACTTCCGGGGCGAACCGGGCAAGGCCGCGGCCCACTTGGCCGCCACCCGCCTCTTCCACGACCAGCGTGCCGACCACTACCGCCGCTACCTGGACGAACGCCCTGCCTGGAGCCCGCAGTGGAACACCGCGTCCGTGGACAACGAGTCCTGGCTGCGCCTCACCCCGGCGGAACTCACCGAGCTGAAGCAGGAGTTGGAGGCGCTCCTGCGCACCTACGACGAGCGGGGACGAGCCGCCGAAGCCGCGGGCGAGACCGAGGGGCGCGAGCACGTCGCGCTGTACATGTACGGATTCCCGTTCCGCGTCTGAGGGAGGCCACCGCCGTGACCACCGTGTCCGCGACACCCGCCGTACAGCAGGCCCCGGACCGCCCCGCCCACCGCGACCCCAACGTCCTGCGCTGGCTCGCCGCCTACACCTCCTCGATGCTCGGCGACGGCGTCTACTACCTCGCCCTGTCCTGGGCCGCCGTCCAGGCCGGTACACCGGCCCAGGCCGGACTCGTGATGTCCGTCAGCGCGCTGCCCCGAGCCCTGCTGATGCTCGTCGGCGGAGTGATCGCCGACCGGTTCGGCCCGAGGAGAGTCGTCATCGGCAGTGACGCCGTGCGCTGCGCGACCGTTCTCGCCGTGGCCGCCCTGCTGTTCCTCACCAGTCCCGGCCTGTGGCCGCTCGCCCTGCTGGCGCTGGTCTTCGGCACGGTCGACGCGGTCTTCATGCCCGCCGTCGGCGCCCTCCCGGCCCGCCTCACCGGCAAGGGCCAGCTCGCCCGCATCCAGGGCCTGCGCGGCCTCGCCATCCGCTTCTCCACCGTGGTCGGCGCCCCGCTCGGCGGCCTCTGCGTGGCCGTCGGCGGCGCGTCCGCGGCCTTCGCCCTCGCCGGGCTGCTCATCGCCGTCTCCGTGCCGCTGCTGGTCTCCGTACGCGTACGGGACCTGCCCCAGGACGACACACCCGGCAGCACCACCGCCTGGCGGGACCTCGCCGCCGGCCTGCGCCACATCCGCCGCCACCGCGTCCTCGCCCCGCTCATGCTGGTCATCGCCCTCGGCGACCTCGGATTCGTCGGCCCGCTCAACGTCGGCCTGACCCTGCTCGCCGACCGGCGCGGCTGGGGCGCCTCCGGAGTGGGCTGGGTGCTCGCCGGCTTCGGAGTCGGCGCGGGCGCCGCCTCGCTGCTGCTGACCGTACGCGGCCGGATGCCCCGCGCCGGACTGGTCACCGGGTGCGCGTGCGTCGCGGGTTCCGTGGCCATCGGCGCCCTCGCCTTCGCCCCCGCGCTCGCCGCCGCCGTCGGGGTGGCCCTGGCCGTGGGCCTGCTCGCCGGGCTCAGCGGCGCCCTGTGCGGGGCCCTGCTGCAGACCCAGTCCGACCCCGCCTGCCTCGGCCGGGTCACCGCGGTCGCCGGCCTGATCAGCCTCGGCATCGCCCCGCTCAGCATGCCGTTCGCGGCCGGCGCGATCGGGGCGTGGGGGCTCGGCCCGGTCTTCGTGGTCAGCGCGGTCGTCTGCGGCCTCGGCGGACTCGTCGCCCTCGCCGTCCCCGACCTGCGCCGCGCGGAACTGCCGGGCTGACCCTCACTCGTTCGGCTGAACCAGCTGCACCAGATTGCCCACCGTGTCGTCGAACACGGCCGCGAGCACCGGCCCCTGCTCCCGCGGCTCGTGCGTGAACCGGACACCGAGGCCGCTCAGCCGCTCGTGCTCCGCCCGCAGGTCGTCCACGGAGAAGACGATGCACGGGATGCCGGCCTCGTACAGCGCCCTGCGGTACGGCTCCGCGATGGGGCCCTGCCCGGGCTCCAGCAGCAGCTGCAGATCCGGCTGGGCGCCCCGGGCCCCGACCGTCACGAACAGCGTGCCGTCCCCGAGGTCCCGGTGGATCCGCGTCCCGAAACCGAGGACCTCCGTGTAGAAGGCGTGCGCCTTAGCCACGTCGTCGACGTACACGCCGGTCATCGCCACCCTGATCACGGGCGTGTCCTCTCAGATGCCCAGCTGCCTGGACGCGTGCAGCCTGTCGATCGCGTCCGCGTCGCCCTCCAGCTCCACCTTGGCGGCGTTCTGCCGGCCGAACGCGAACATCAGCAGCTCCGACGGCTCACCGGTCACCGTCACCACCGGAGCACCCCGGCGCGCCACCGCCGTCTGACCGTCCGGGCGGCGCAGCACCAGCCCCGTCGGCACGCCCCGGCCCATCAGCCGCGCGGTGCGCTCCAGCCGGGACCACAGCGCGTCCTGGAAGACCGCGTCCAGCTCGCGCGGGCTCCAGTCCGGCTGGGCACGGCGGACGTCCTCGGTGTGGACGTAGAACTCGACGATGTTGGCCGCCTCGTCGACCTGTTTGAGCTGGAAGGGCGAGAAGCGCGGCGGGCCCGTACGGATCAGCTGGACCAGCTCCTCGTACGGCTTCGCGGTGTACTCGGCCATCACCTTCTCGAGGCGCGGCGCGAGCTGCTTGATCAGCGTGCCGCCCGCCGCGTCCGGGCGGCGCTCACGCACGATCACATGCGCCGCCAGGTCCCGGGTCCGCCAGCCCTCGCAGAGGGTCTCGGCGTCCGGACCGACGGTTTCCAAGAGGTCGGCGAGCAGAAGCCGTTCACGCTTGGCGAAGGTCGACATACGATCAGCCTACGACCACGTCGTCGGTCCGCCCACCCGTCACCCGGCCACCACCCCCCGAAGGGACGCCGCCCGCCGCTGTGACCACTCCATGGACACGGCCCCGGCCGTGCCGGTGCGGCGCGGCACAATGGCACCCATGACCAGTACGACCGGTACCCCCCGGCCCAGCAGCCTCGACCCGGAGATCGCCGCGCGCCTCAAGCGCAGCACCGACGGACTCCTCCCCGCCATCGCCCAGCAGTACGACACCGGTGAGGTGCTCATGCTCGGCTGGATGGACGACGAGGCGCTGCACCGGACCCTGACCACCGGCCGCTGCACCTACTGGTCGCGCAGCCGCCAGGAGTACTGGGTCAAGGGCGACACCTCCGGCCACTTCCAGTGGGTGAAGTCGGTCGCCCTGGACTGCGACGCCGACACGGTGCTGGTCAAGGTCGACCAGGTGGGCGCCGCCTGCCACACCGGCGCCCGCACCTGCTTCGACGAGGACGTCCTCCTCAAGGACGCCGATTCCGGTCCCGCCGGTTCGGATCAGTAAGGTCAGCGGCCATGGACCTCGAGACCTTCCGCAAGCTGGCCACCGACCGGCGAGTCATCCCGGTCACGCGCAAGCTCCTCGCCGACGGCGACACCCCGGTCGCGCTCTACCGCAAGCTCGCCGCCGAGCGCCCCGGCACGTTCCTGCTGGAGTCCGCGGAGAACGGCCGCTCCTGGTCCCGGTACTCGTTCGTGGGCGTCCGCAGCGCCGCCACGCTGACCGCGCGGGACGGACAGGCCCACTGGCTCGGCACCCCGCCCGTCGGCGTCCCCACCGACGGCGACCCCCTCCAGGCCCTGCGCGCCACGATCCAGACCCTGCACACCCCCCACCAGGAGGGCCTGCCGCCCTTCACCGGCGGCATGGTCGGCTACCTCGGCTACGACATCGTCCGCCGCCTGGAGAAGATCGGCCCCGGCGAGCGCGACGACCTGGGACTGCCCGAGCTGACCATGCTGCTCACCAGCGACCTCGCGGTCATGGACCACTGGGAGGGCTCGGTCCTGCTGATCGCCAACGCGATCAACCACAACGACCTCGACACCGGCGTGGACGAGGCCCACGCCGACGCCGTGGCCCGCCTCGACGCCATGGAGGCCGACCTCACCCGTGCGGTGGCCCAGCCCCCGGCCGTCCTGCCGCCCTCCGAGCTGCCCGAGTACACCGCGCTGTGGGGCGGCCCGGACTTCCAGGCGGCCGTCGAGGACGTCAAGGAGCGCATCCGCGCGGGCGAGGCCTTCCAGGTCGTGCCCTCCCAGCGCTTCGAGACCCCGTGCACGGCGAGCGCGCTGGACGTCTACCGGGTCCTGAGGGCCACCAACCCCTCGCCGTACATGTACCTCTTCCGCTTCGACGGGTTCGACGTCGTCGGCTCCTCGCCGGAAGCCCTGGTCAAGGTCGAGGACGGGCGCGCCATGGTGCATCCCATCGCCGGCACCCGGCACCGCGGGGCCACCCCGCAGGAGGACCAGGCCCTCGCCGAGGAGCTGCTCGCCGACCCCAAGGAGCGCGCCGAGCACCTCATGCTGGTGGACCTCGGCCGCAACGACCTCGGCCGGGTCTGCGAGCCGGGTTCGGTCGAGGTGGTCGACTTCATGTCCATCGAGCGCTACTCGCACGTGATGCACATCGTCTCCACCGTCACCGGCAAGGTGGCCGCGGGCCGCACGGCCTTCGACGTGCTCACCGCGTGCTTCCCGGCCGGCACCCTGTCCGGCGCCCCCAAGCCGCGCGCCATGCAGATCATCGACGAACTGGAGCCCTCGCGGCGCGGGCTGTACGGCGGCTGCGTCGGCTATCTGGACTTCGCCGGCGACTCCGACACCGCGATCGCCATCCGCACCGCCCTGCTGCGAAACGGGACGGCGTACGTGCAGGCCGGAGCCGGCATCGTCGCCGACTCCGACCCGGTGGCGGAGGACCAGGAGTGCCGCAACAAGGCGGCCGCGGTGCTCCGCGCGGTGCACACCGCCAACCGGCTGGGCGAGTAGGGCGTTTCTCATACGAACCCCGGGTGACGGTTCGCCCGGGGTTCAGGCGATAGTGGAGTACGTGACTGCTGTACCTGACCCCCGTTCCGAAGCCGCCGCACCCGTCCGGTCCGGCCGGCGGAGCCTCGCCGTGGCCCTCCTGTGCGGTGCCCTCGGCGCGGCCGTGGCGCTGCTCGCGACCCGGCAGCGCTGGGCGGAGGGCACCGCTACGGTGGCCGGCGGCGCGTTCCCGCTGACCGTGAAGGGCAGCGACGTCACCGGCGTCCCGGCGGCCCTCGCCATAGTGGGCCTCGCCGCGCTCGTCGCCGTCTTCGCCGTCCGCAAGGCCGGCCGCTTCCTGGTCGCCGGTCTGCTCGCGCTCTCCGGGGCCGGCATCGCCGTCGCCGCCCTCGTGGCCGCCTCCGACAGCTCCGCGCTGGACGAGCAGGCGGCCAAGGCCAGCGGCGACACCTCCGCCACGGTCGGCGCGCTCACCCACACCGGCTGGCCCTACGTCGCGGCCGCCGGCGGCGCCCTGATCCTGCTCGCCGGTCTCCTCGCGCTGCGCTACGGCAGCCTGTGGCCCGCCATGTCCGGCCGCTACGAGCGCGGCAGCGACCGCCCGCGCCGCACGGCCCGGCCGGCCGACCCCGAGCGCCCCGAGGAGATCTGGAAGGCCCTGGACCGGGGCGAGGACCCGACGGGCGCCTGAGCGATCCGCCCGAACGGGCCGCCCGGGTGATGTGGTGAAACAGACGCCACCCCCGCGTCCGGCACCCGCCCGCGTACGGGACAATGGAGGACGAGCGTCCGGCTCGGACAGTGACGGGCGGGCTCGGAATCGTACGGACACGTACTACGACACGTACACAGCAACGAGGAGCAAGTCATGGCGGGCAGCAGCCACGGTCACACCCCGGCCGCCTGGACCGGCGTCATCATCGCCTTCATCGGTTTCTGCGTCGCGGGCGCCTTCATGGTGATGGCCCAGCCGGTCGGCTTCTGGGCCGGCATGGCGATCGTGGTCCTCGGTGGCGTCGTCGGCGCCGTCATGCGCGCCATGGGCCTCGGCCAGCCGAAGGAGGAGCGTGCCCTTCCGCACCAGGCTCCCCTCGCGACCCCCGAGCCGGCCGGCGTCGAGAGCTGAGCCCCACGGCTTCCCGCGAGGGGCGGCCCCGGCACCCGTGAGGTGCGGGCCGCCCCTCGTCGTGTGCCGGGCCCCGCGCCCCGGGACCGGCGGCGGCCCGCCCCTGGCGCTCACCCGACGAGCGCGTGCCGCGTCCCCGGTCGTCGCCCGGCCGGCCGCCGCGCACGCGCGCGTGCCGGGCCGGCGGGGCAGAATGCCGCCGTGAACGCCGACAGTCCCACGGCCCCGCCCCCGGTTCCGCCCTCCGCCCCGCCCGGCCCCGTGTGGCGGCGGCTCGCCGTCCCGGCCGGGCTGTTCGCGGCCACCGCCGGAGCCTTCGCCTACGTCGGCACCGTCGACCCCGGCGAGCCCGGCCACTACCCCGTCTGCCCCCTGTACCGGCTCACCGGCCTGTACTGCCCCGGCTGCGGCGGACTGCGCAGCGCGCACGCCTTCATTCACGGCGACCTCCTCACCGCCCTGCGCGACAACGCGGCCGGCGTGGCCGCCTACCTGGCCTTCGCGGTGCTGTGGACCGTCTGGGTGATCCGCACGGTGCGGGGCAGGCCGGCGCGGCTCGACCTCGGACCGGCGCAGCTGTGGACGATCGGCGCGCTGCTGCTGGTCTTCACGGTGGTCCGGAACCTTCCGTTCGGCAGCTGGCTGCGTCCGTGACCGACCGGCGAAATGTCCAGGTAGTGGGACCGCCATCCACCGGATGCGAGGCCTGCGCGCTCCTGCGGATACCATCGCAGTGACTACGGGTTTGCAAAGCCCGAGGGATCCACCGCCAGGAAGGGGGCCGCTCGCGTGAGTGTGCTCGACGAGATCATCGACGGAGTCCGTGCCGACCTCGCGGAGCGGCAGGCACGCGTGAGCCTCGACGAGCTCAAGGAGCGCGCGGCCAAGGCCCCCGCCGCCAAGGACGGGGTGGCCGCGCTCAAGGGCGACGGCGTCAAGGTGATCTGCGAGGTCAAGCGCTCCAGCCCCTCCAAGGGCGCGCTGGCCGCGATCGCCGACCCGGCGGGACTCGCTGCCGACTACGAGGCGGGCGGCGCGGCCGTCATCTCCGTCCTGACCGAACAGCGCCGCTTCGGCGGCTCGCTGGCCGACCTGGAGGCCGTCCGCGCCCGGGTGGACATCCCGGTGCTGCGCAAGGACTTCATCGTCACGTCGTACCAGCTGTGGGAGGCCCGCGCGTACGGCGCCGACCTCGCGCTGCTGATCGTGGCCGCCCTCGACCAGCCGGCCCTGGAGTCGCTGATCGAGCGGGCCGTCTCCATCGGGCTCACCCCGCTCGTCGAGGTCCACGACGAGGACGAGGCCGAGCGGGCCGTGGACGCGGGCGCCAAGGTCATCGGCGTCAACGCGCGCAACCTGAAGACGCTGGAAGTCGACCGCGGCACGTTCGAGCGGATCGCCCCGGAGATCCCGGCCGGCATCCTCAAGGTGGCCGAGTCCGGGGTGCGCGGACCGCACGACCTGATCGCCTACGCCAACGCGGGTGCCGACGCGGTGCTGGTCGGTGAGTCCCTCGTCACCGGACGCGACCCGAAGGCCGCCGTCTCCGACCTGGTCGCCGCGGGCGAGCACCCCGCACTGCGGCACGGGCGGGGCTGAATCTCCGGCTAAGCTGGATCTCGATGATGCTTCCGATCACGCCGGCGACGCGGGACCCGTATGCCCGCCTCGCCCGCGGCTGCCGACCCCGTGGCTGCCGTGCCCCCGCGCGGCGGGTGCACGGGCGGCGGGTCCGGTATGTGATCGGTGACGAGCCGGGTCAGGTGAACGGCATGCGATGGCGTCCCCTCGCGTGCGCGTCACCTGCGGTGAGCTGAGTCGGCGTTCTCTGTCCGAGTCGGCTCGCCTTGTGCTCCCGTTGCCCGGGCCGACCAGAGGGCTCCGCCCCCTGGCCCCCGGTGTGTCCACCCGCCACCGGACTCGGTCGGCTGGACAGCGGCCCGTCGCTTGCGGCTCGGTCGGCTGAACAGCGGTGTGCCCTGCCGGCAGTGAGGGTCGGCGGGGTGGGAACGCACCGTCGAGGGCAGCGCACGCGTACCCCGTACCCCAAGACCAGCTACCCGGGGCCGAGCCCCTGCGAGGTATCCGTATGCCCAGCGAGTTCTTCATCCCTGACCCCAGCGGCCAGGTGCCCAGCGCCGAGGGCTACTTCGGCGCGTTCGGCGGCAAGTTCATCCCGGAGGCGCTGGTCGCCGCCGTGGACGAGGTCGCCGTGGAGTACGACAAGGCGAAGGCCGACCCCGAGTTCGGGCGCGAGCTCGACGACCTGCTCGTCAACTACACCGGGCGCCCCAGCGCGCTCACCGAGGTGCCCCGGTTCGCCGAACACGCCGGTGGCGCCCGGGTGTTCCTCAAGCGGGAGGACCTGAACCACACCGGCTCCCACAAGATCAACAACGTGCTGGGCCAGGCCCTGCTCACGAAGCGCATGGGCAAGACGCGGGTCATCGCCGAGACCGGCGCCGGTCAGCACGGTGTCGCGACCGCCACCGCCTGCGCGCTGTTCGGGCTCGAGTGCACGATCTACATGGGCGAGATCGACACCCAGCGGCAGGCCCTCAACGTCGCCCGCATGCGCATGCTCGGCGCCGAGGTCGTCGCCGTGAAGTCCGGCAGCCGCACCCTGAAGGACGCCATCAACGAGGCGTTCCGGGACTGGGTGGCCAACGTCGACCGCACCCACTACCTGTTCGGGACCGTGGCCGGACCGCACCCCTTCCCGGCCATGGTCCGCGACTTCCACCGGGTCATCGGGGTCGAGGCGCGGCGGCAGTTGCTCGAGCGTGCCGGGCGGCTGCCCGACGCCGCGATCGCCTGTGTCGGTGGCGGCTCCAACGCCATCGGCCTCTTCCACGCCTTCATCCCCGACGAGGGCGTCCGGCTCATCGGCTGCGAGCCCGCGGGGCACGGCATCGAGACGGGGGAGCACGCGGCCACGCTGACCGCGGGCGAGCCCGGCATCCTGCACGGCTCCCGGTCCTACGTCCTGCAGGACGAGGAGGGCCAGATCACCGAGCCGTACTCGATCTCGGCCGGTCTGGACTACCCGGGCATCGGCCCCGAGCACTCCTACCTGAAGGACTCCGGCCGCGGCGAGTACCGCGCCGTCACCGACGACGCGGCGATGCAGGCCCTGCGCCTGCTGTCGCGCACCGAGGGCATCATCCCGGCCATCGAGAGCGCCCACGCCCTCGCCGGCGCCCTGGAGGTGGGCAAGGAACTGGGCAAGGACGGCCTGATCGTCGTCAACCTGTCCGGCCGCGGCGACAAGGACATGGACACCGCCGCCCGCTACTTCGACCTCTACGACACCGACGCCGAGGTGGCCGCCGACGAAGCCGACACCGCCGAGATCGAGGGGGACGCCAAGTGAGCGGCAACATCCAGCTGTTGACGGACACCCTCGCCGCCGCCCGGGCGGAGGGCCGGTCCGCGCTCATCGCCTACCTCCCGGCCGGCTTCCCGACCGTGGACGGTGGCATCGAGGCGATCGAGGCCGTCTTCGAGGGCGGGGCGGATGTCGTGGAGGTGGGGCTGCCGCACAGCGACCCCGTCCTCGACGGCCCCGTCATCCAGACCGCCGACGACATCGCCCTGCGCGGCGGCGTCAAGATCGCGGACGCCATGCGCACGGTCAAGGAGGCCCACGCGGCCACCGGCAAGCCCGTGCTCGTCATGACGTACTGGAACCCCATCGACCGCTACGGCGTCGAGCGCTTCACCGCCGAGCTGGCCGAGGCGGGCGGCGCGGGCTGCATCCTGCCCGACCTGCCGGTCCAGGAGTCGGCCCTGTGGCGGGAGCACGCCGAGAAGCACGGCCTCGCGACCGTCTTCGTCGTGGCGCCGAGCAGCAAGGACGAGCGGCTCGCCGAGATCACCGCGGCGGGCAGCGGCTTCGTCTACGCCGCCTCGCTCATGGGTGTCACCGGCACCCGCGAGTCCGTCGGCGCGCAGGCCCAGGACCTGGTCGAGCGGACCCGCGCCACCGGCACCGGACTGCCCGTCTGCGTCGGGCTCGGCGTCTCCAACGCGGCCCAGGCCGCCGAGGTCGCCGGCTTCGCCGACGGCGTCATCGTCGGCTCGGCGTTCGTCAAGCGGATGCTGGACGCCCCCGACCACGCCTCGGGCCTCGAGGCGGTCCGTGAGCTGGCCGGCGAGCTGGCGAAGGGCGTGCGCGGGCAGGCGTAACGGAACTCATCATCCTTCACCGTTCACAACGGAAGATTCGGTCACTCGAACGGGTGGACCTCAGGCCGGGGAGGCGCGCTGCGCCTCCCCGGTTCGTTCTGGGGGTGTGAGCGAGAAGAACCGTGACGGAAAGCGCACGGCCCGGGAGAGGCTGACGGCCGAGCGCGAGAAGCAGAAGGCCGCGGAGAAGCGGCGGCGCACGCTGATCGTGGGCGCGAGCGTCGTCTGCGTCCTCGGCCTCGCGGCGGTGATCGGCGTGGTCGCCGCGAACGCGGGCAAGGACAAGAAGAGCAGCAGCGCGGGCCCGGTCGTGGCGCCCTCGGGCGCGCAGGGCAAGGACAGCCTCGCGATCCCGGTCGGCAAGGACGGCGCGAAGTCGACGCTCACCGTCTGGGAGGACTTCCGCTGCCCGGCGTGCCAGGCCTTCGAGATGGCGTACCGGCCGACGCTGCACGAACTGGCCGACGCCGGCAAGCTCAGAATCGAGTACCACCTGGTCCGGCTGATCGACGGCAACCTCGGCGGCAGCGGCTCGCTGCGCGCGGCCAACGCCGCGGCCTGCGCCCAGGACGCCGGAAAGTTCCGCGACTACCACGACGTGCTGTACGCGAACCAGCCCAAGGAGACCGACGACGCCTTCGGCAACGACGCCAAGCTGATCGAGCTGGCCGGCAAGGTGAAAGGCCTGGACACGCCCGCCTTCCAGAAGTGCGTCAAGGACGGCACCCACAACAGCTGGGTGACCAAGTCCCACAAGGCCTTCCAGTCCGGCGGTTTCACCGGCACGCCGACGGTCCTGCTCGACGGCAAGAACATCTACCAGGACCAGACGATGACCCCGGCCAAGCTCAAGCAGATGGTGGAGGCGGCCGACAAGCGGTAAGCGTTTCTCACGCCCCCGTTATGGACCCGTAGCCGGGCTGTGTGCCGTCCCCCCGGCCCGGCACGGTAGCGTCGGACCTGCCATGGAACTTGCCTACATTCCCAGCCCGTCGCACGGGGTGCTGTATCTCGGCCCCATCCCGCTGCGCGGCTACGCCTTCTGCATCATCATCGGCGTCTTCGTTGCCGTCTGGCTCGGCAACAAGCGCTGGATCGCCCGCGGCGGACAGTCCGGCACGGTCGCCGACATCGCGGTCTGGGCCGTGCCGTTCGGCCTGGTCGGCGGCCGGCTCTATCACGTGATCACGGACTACGAGCTGTACTTCAGCGAGGGCCGTGACTGGGTGGACGCCTTCAAGGTGTGGGAAGGCGGCCTGGGCATCTGGGGCGCGATCGCGCTCGGTGCCCTGGGCGCGTGGATCGGCGCGCGGCGCCGGGGCATCCCCATGCCCGCGTACGCCGACGCCGTGGCACCGGGCATCGCGTTCGCGCAGGCCATCGGCCGCTGGGGCAACTGGTTCAACCAGGAGCTGTACGGCCGCGAGACGCATGTTCCGTGGGCGCTGCACATCACCTCCTCCGAGGGCGGCCGGGTGCCGGGCTACTACCACCCGACCTTCCTCTACGAGTCGCTGTGGTGCATCGGCGTCGCCCTGCTCGTCATCTGGGCCGACCGCCGCTTCGAGCTGGGCCACGGCCGGGCGTTCGCCCTGTACGTCGCCGCGTACTGCTTGGGCCGTGGCTGGATCGAGTACATGCGGGTGGACGACGCCCACCACATCCTGGGCCTCCGCCTCAACGACTGGACCGCGCTGATCGTCTTCCTGCTGGCGGTGACGTACATCGTGGTGTCGTCGAAGAAGCGGCCGGGGCGGGAGGCCGTGGTCGAACCGGATGTCTCCGGCTCCGGCGGTTCGGCCGACGGTACGGAATCCGTCGCCGAGGCGGACGCGCAGGCCGAGCCGGGTGCCGAGGAGACGAAGGACGAGGCAGAGTCGGCCCCGAACAAGGGCTGACGGCCGGCTGTGACGCCACCGAGGGCGCCCGGGGTTTCCGGGCGCCCTCGGCATGTACGGGCGGGCGGCCGCACCGGCTCGGCGAACAACAGGCTCAGTCCCTGCGCGCCAGGGACAGCGTGCGCCGGGCCATGGCCACCACCGCCGCGTCGATGAAGCGGCCGTCGGGGAGGGCCTGGGCGCCCTGGTGCGTGGCCGCTGCCTTGATGATCGTTTCCGCCTGCTCGATCTCCGCCGGGGTCGGGAGGTACGCCTGCTCGATGACCGGCAGCTGCCGGGGGTGGATCGCCGCGCGGCCCAGGAAGCCGAGCGCGCGGCCGTGGGCGCTGGACGCGGCGAGTCCGTCCAGGTCGCGGATGTCCGGGTGCACGGACTGGGGCGGCGGGGCGAGCCCCGCCGCGCGGGCGGCGACGACCACCCGCGAGCGCGGCCAGTCGAGGCCCGCGTCGGCCCGTACGCCCAGGTCGGCCCGGAGGTCCGCCTCTCCGAGGGAGATGCCCCGCAGGGACGGGTGGGCGCCGGCGATCGCGTGGGCGTGCTCGATGGCGAGGGCCGACTCCAGCAGGGCGTACAGGGGCAGGGGGGTGGCCACGGCGACCTGCCTGATCTGGTCCGGAGACGTCACCTTCGGAAGCCGTAGCCCGGACACGCCCGGCAGTGTGGCCAGTGCCGTGAGGTCGGCGGCCGCCCAGGGGCCGTCCAGCGCGTTGACGCGGACGTGCACCGGGACCGGCTGGGGCGCGCGGAGGCGGTCGGCCGTGGCCGCGCGGGCGTACTCCTTGCGGTCCGGGGCGACCGCGTCCTCCAGGTCGATCACCACCACGTCGGCGCCCGCGGCCAGCGCCTTGGTCACCACGTGCGGACGGTCGCCGGGGACGTAGAGCCAGGTGAGCGGCATCCGGGGGGTCACAGGGCGCCCTCCGCGCGCAGGGCGGCGATGTCGGCCGGGTCGAGGCCCAGCTCGGTGAGCACGGCGTCCGTGTCGGCACCGTGCGGCCGGCCGGCCCAGCGGATCGCGCCGGGCGTCGAGGAGAGCCGGAAGAGGACGTTCTGCATCCGCAGCGGGCCCAACTCGGGGTCGGCGACGGTGGTGACCGTGTCCAGGGCCTGGTACTGGGGGTCCGCGAGGACGTCCCGGACGTCCTGGACCGGGGCCACCGCCGCCTCCGCCTTCTCGAAGGCCGCCAGGACTTCGGCGCGGGTGCGGGCGGCGATCCAGGAGCCGACCGCCTCGTCCAGCACGTCGGCGTGGGCGGCGCGGTCCGCGCCCGAGGCGAACCACGGTTCCTCGGTCAGCTCCGGGCGGCCCACCAGGCGCATCACCCGCTCGGCGACCGACTGCGCGGAGGTGGAGACGGCGACCCAGGCGCCGTCGGCGGTGCGGTAGGTGTTGCGCGGGGCGTTGTTCGCGGACCGGTTGCCGGTGCGTTCCTGCACGTAGCCGAGCTGGTCGTACCAGGTGGGCTGCGGCCCGAGGACCGACAGGATCGGCTCGATGATCGCCATGTCGACCACCTGTCCGGTGCCGGTGCGCTCCCGCGCGGCCAGTGCCGTGAGCACGGCGTACGCGGTCGCCAGGCCCGCGATCGAGTCCGCGAGCCCGAACGGCGGGAGCGTCGGGGGCGCGTCCGGCTCGCCGGTGATCGCCGCGAAGCCGCTCATCGCCTCGGCCAGGGTGCCGAAGCCGGGGCGGTGCGCGTACGGACCGAACTGGCCGAAGGCGGTGACCCGGGTCAGGATCAGCCGCGGGTTGGCCGCGGCCAGTGCGTCCCAGCCGAGGTCCCATTTCTCCAGGGTGCCGGGGCGGAAGTTCTCGATCACCACATCGGCGCCGGCGGCGAGCCGCAGGAGGGTGGCGCGGCCGCCGGGCGTGGACAGGTCGAGGGTGACGGTCCGCTTGTTGCGGCCGAGCACCTTCCACCACAGGCCGACGCCGTCCTTGGCCGGGCCGTGTCCGCGGGAGGGGTCGGGCCGGTGGGGATGCTCCACCTTGATCACGTCGGCGCCGAAGTCGCCGAGCAGGGTCGCGGCCAGCGGGCCGGCGAACAGGGTCGCGAGGTCCAGCACCCGCAGACCGTCCAGGGCCGGGGGCGTGTGTGTCGTCGTCCTCATGAGCTGTACTGCGCCTCGATCTCCGGGCGGTACGGCATCGACGCCGACGCCCCCGCCCGCTGCACGGAGATCGCCGCCGCGGCGGCCGCCCAGGACAGGGCCTCCCGTACCGGTTTCTCCTCGGCGAGGGCCACCACGAGCGCACCGACGAAGGTGTCGCCCGCGCCCGTGGAGTCGACGGCGGTCACCCGGGGCGCGGGTACCACGAGCGGCTCGGTGCCGCGGGCCAGGTAGAGGCTGCCGGTCGCGCCCAGGGTGACGACGACCTCAGGGACCAGGTCCAGCAGGGCGGCGGCCGCCTCGCGCGGGTCGGTGCGGCCGGTGAGGGTGACCGCCTCGTACTCGTTGGGCACCAACAGGTCGATGGAAGCGAGGAGTTCGGGTGGCAGTGGCTGTGCGGGGGACGGGGTGAGGACCGTACGGACACCGTGCCGGCGGGCCGCCTCCGCGCCCGCGACGACCGCGGCCAGGGGGATCTCCAGCTGCAGCAGCAGGGCGTCGGCGGAGGCGATCACCCCTTCGTCGCCGGGGGAGAGGTGGTCGACGGTGCCGTTGGCGCCGGGGATGACGACGATGGAGTTGCCGCCCTCGGCGTCCACCACGATGTGTGCGGTGCCGGAGGGACCCTCGACCGTGCGCAGGGAGTCGGTGTCCACACCGGAGTGTTCGAGGGTGCCGCGCAGGCGCACGCCGAAGGCGTCGTTGCCGACCGCGCCGATCATCGAGACGGTGGCGCCGGAACGGGCCGCGGCGATCGCCTGGTTGGCGCCCTTGCCGCCGGGGATCGTACGGAACTCCCGTCCCGTCACGGTCTCGCCGCGCTGCGGGGCCTTGGTGACGTAGGCGACGAGGTCCATGTTCGTGCTGCCGAGGACGGCGATGTGGGTCATGAGCGGGTCGCCTCCAGGTGGGTGAGGTGGGCGAGGGAGTCGAAGCCGGTGCCGTGGAAGTCGGCGACCGTGGTGGCGAGCCGGTTCTTCAGCGGGGCCCGCCAGCGGTCGGGCAGCGCGGTGGGCGCGCCCGCGAGGAGACCGGCGATGCTGCCGGCCGTGGCGCCGTTGGAATCGGTGTCCCACCCGCCGGACACCGCACGGCAGACGGAGCCGGTGAAGTCGCCGTCCGCGTGGGTGAGGGCGGCGGCGATCAGGGCGGTGTTGGGGAGGGCGTGCACCCAGTGGTGGGCGGGGGCGTAGGTGGCGTGGAGTTCGTCCACGACCTCGTCGAAGTGCTCCTTCGCCGCGGCCAGTCGGACGGCGTGGTCGATCGCCCTCGCCAGGCGGGAGCGGGGCGGGACCACCGTGCGGCCGGCGCTGAGGCAGGCGTGGACGTCGTGGGCTCCGGTGGCGGCGGTGGCGATGACGGCGGCGGTGAACATCGCCGCGTAGACGCCGTTGGCGGTGTGGGTGAGGACCGCGTCGCGGTGCGCCTGTTCGGCGGCGGCGGCCGGGTCGCCCGGGTTGGTCCAGCCGTGCACGTCGGCGCGGATCAGGGCGCCGATCCACTCGCGGAACGGGTTGCGGTGGCGTGCCGTGTGCGGGGGTTCGACGCCGCCGAGGAGGTTGCGGTAGGCGATGCGTTCGGCGGTGAAGGTACGGCCGGGCGGGAGTTCCTCCAGCCAGAGCCGGGCCACGTCCGTGGTGGTGAAGGACTTTCCGTGGCGCCGCAGGAGAAGAAGGTTGAGCAGGGGGTAGTTCAGGTCGTCGTCCTCGGGCATGCCGTCGATGTTCTCGGCGAGGGAGGTCGCGGCCGAGCGGCGGTTCCAGGGGTACTGGTCCAGGAGGTCGCGGGGGACGCCCTTGGCGGTGAAGTACGTGGTGAGCGGCCAGTTGCCGGTGGCTCGGGCCAGGGCGCGGATGCCGTCGAGGGGGAGCTTCTCGACCGGCTTGCCGAGCAGGCAGCCGATGGCCCGGCCCAGCCAGGACGCTTCCAGGGCGAGGGGGGAAGGGGGCGGCGCGGGGGGCCGGTCCTGCGCCCCCGCCGGCGGGGCAGGCCACGCGGGGCACACCGCCTTGATACCGGCCAGGTCCGTCGGCTCGTCCTCGGCCAACCTGCTCGGCAGGTCCGCCAGTTCGTCCAGCAGGTCCTCGGCCAGCAGGCGCAGGTAGCGCGAGGCCCGTTGCGGTGAGGCGCCCGCCCGCTCCGGAGCGGCCATGCCGCCGGCCGCCCGCCACCGCGCCTCGATCCTCGACGGCTCCCGGCCGTCCAGGCGGGCCTGGCGGAGTTCATGGCCCAGGAGGTCCTCGGGCTGGACCCAGGTCAGTCGGAGCATGCCGGGCCTCCGAGTGCCGCGAACGCCCTCTCATGGGCGCGTCGGCGGCGTACGTCCCGGGCGAAGATCTCGCGGGTGACCGTGGTGAGCGTGCGGGCCGGCTCCCACAGGTCCAGGCGGCTCGCCTCCGCGACCGTCTTCGACCACTCATCGGGAACGGGTGAGCCGAGGGCCCCCGCGAGGGCACCGGCCATCGTGGCGATCGAGTCGCAGTCGCGGCCGTAGTTGATCGAGCCCAGGACGGCGTGCCGGTAGTCCCCGCCGGAGACCAGCACCATGCCCAGGGCGACCGGGAGTTCCTCGATGGAGTGCAGACGGGAGGGGCGGCGGGCGGCGAGGGAGGGGGCGCGGTAGTCCGGGCCGACCGTGTCGTACGGGGCCACCGCCGCGCGCAGCGGGCCGAGCGCCGACTCGAAGTCACGGTGCCGCGCGGCGACTTCGCAGACCTTCTCGATCGCCGTGCGGGTGCCGTCCTTCGCCAGGGACAGGCAGGCGGTCACGACCGAGTCCGGGGTCGCGCCCGGTGCGGTGGCGGCGGCCACGGCCGCGGCGAAGACGCCGGCCGCCTCCCGGCCGTACGACGACTGGTGCGCACCGGCGAGGTCCAGCGCCTCGGCGTAGGCGGCGGCCGGGTTGGCGGCGTTGACCAGGCCGACGGGGGCCATGTACATCGCCGCGCCGCAGTTGACGATGTTGCCGACGCCCGCCTCCCGGGGGTCGACGTGGCCGTAGGCGAGCCGGGCCACCAGCCATTTCTCGGCGAGGAAGACGCGGTGCAGCGGCAGCGTCTCGGTCTGCAGTTCCGGGATCCAGCGGGGGGTGGTCATCAGGTCCGGGACCAGGTGGTCGGCGATCGCGTACGCGTCGAGGTGGTCACGGACACGGTCGTAGACCCGGACCAGCGCGTGCGTCATCAAGGTGTCGTCGGTGACGTGCCCGTCGCCCTTGTGGTACGGGGCGATGGGGCGGGCGGTGCGCCAGGCGTCGCCGTGCCAGGGGCCGACGACGCCATGGACGCGGCCGCCGTGGCGCTCGGCGATCTGGTCCGGGGAGTAGCCCTCGACCGGGCCGCCGAGGGCGTCGCCGACGGCGGCTCCTACCAGGGCGCCGGTGATCCGTTCGTCGAGGGTGTGCGGGGGTGGCTCGCTGCGTTCTTCTTCCGCGGGACCTCGAGGTGCCGTGGGTTCCCGGGACGCATCGGACTCTCGGCGCGCTTCGGTTTCGCGGGGCGTTTCGGCGGCTCGGGGCTGTTGGGGTTCTTCGGGCGTCATGTCCCGAATCATCCTCCTGGACGGGCCGGTTGTGCGGCTTCCAGGAGTCCGGCGAGTTCCACCAGGTCGGTGCCGGTGAGGCGGGGCAGGGCGCAGCCGGACAGGGTGCGGCAGGCGTCCCGCCAGCTCTGCGGGACGGCCGGGCCGCCGCCGAGGGCACCGGTCAGCGCCCCCGCGAGGGCGGGCGCGGAGTCCGCGACCCGGGACAGGCAGGCGGCGGCCGGTACGGCTTCGGCGATGCGGCCGCGGGCGGCGGTGGCCAGGGCGAGGGCGACGGGGACGGTCTCGGCGGCGGCGATGCCGTAGCTGTAGACGTGGTCGACGATCTGGTGCTCGAGCAGCGGGACGAGGGCGAACGCGGACTCGCTGTCCTCGGCCAGGGCGAGCGCGTGGCGGGTGTTGCGGCCGATCTCCGTGTCCGCGGGGAGTTCGGCGAGCGCGGCGGTCACGCAGGTGCCGGTGTCCGCGTCGGCGAGGGCCAGCGCCAGGGCCGCGGCCATCGCGCGGGCGCCGTGCACGCCGTCGCCGTCCTGGGTGTAGCGGGCGTCGAACTCGGCCAGGGCGGCGGCGCGTCGGGGGTCGCCCGGGTGGGCGACCGCGAGGACGCAGGCGCGGACGCAGGCGGCGTCGTCGAAGTAGTGCGGGTTGTCGTGGCCGGTGGCGGGTGGGCGCAGACCGGCGGCGAGGTTGCCGAGGCCGGCGCGGACGGAGATGCGGGCGCGCAGGGGGAGGACGGCGGACTCGATCTCCGGGGCGCGTTCCGCCGCCGCGGCGACTTCGGAGGCCACGGCGGTCCAGGTGAGGTCGATCGCGGCGCGCATACGGCGTTCCCGGCTGAGGTCGCCGAGTACGTCGTCGTCGCCGGCGAGCAGGACCGCCTCGGCGGCGAAGACGGCCCACTCGGCGTCGTCGGAAGGGCCGAGGCGGAGAGGCTCGGGGGGTTGGTTGAGGGCGATCGGCACCGGCAGGGTGGTGGTCGCGTTCTGCTCGGCGAACGTGTCCAGTTCCCGGGTGAGGCGGCGGGTCCACTCCGGCATGCGGGCGGCGCGGTGCCGTGCGGCGGGCCAGCCGGCGGCGTCTCCCGCGGCGAGGCCGAGGAGGAGGCCCTCGATACGGCGCGCCCTCATGGCCGACCCTCGCTGTCCCCGTTGCCGGAGTTCCCGGCCCCCACCAGCGGGCTCCGCCTTTTGTTTTCTAGCCCCTCAACCCACCCACCACCCGACTCGGTCGGCCGGGAGGTGACCGAAAAGGGCGGGGGCGGATCGGTGGGCTGGGAGGTGGCCGGGAGGAGTGGCGGCGGATCGGTGGGCCGGGGAGTGGCTGGGAGGGGTGGGCGTGGGTCGGTGGGTTGGGGGGTGGCGGGCAGGGCGGCTACGGGCGGCTCGGTCGGCTGGGGGGTGACGGGGAGGGCGACCACAGGCGGCTCGGTCAGCGGGGAGATGGTCGGGAGAGCTGGAAGCGGCCCGGTCGGCTGGGAGGCCGGGGGACGGGGTGGGACCCGCTCGGTCGGCTGGGGACTGGGCGAGGGGGAGGGCGCGGGGGCGGGCGGCTGGGAGGTGGCCGGGAGGGGCGGTCTTGGCTCGGTCGATTGCGCGGTGGTGGATGGGCCTGGCGGGGCCGGGGCGGTGGGCCGAGAGGTGGTCGGGAGGGAGGGCGCGGGGGCGGGCGGCTGGGAGGTGGCCGGGAGGGGCGGCCTTGGCTCGGTCGATTGCGCGGTGGTCGGGAGGGAGAGCGCGGGGGCGGTGGGCTGTGGGGTGGTGGTTGGGGAAGGGGTTGCCGGGACGGGCGGCTGGGTGGTGGTTGGGAGGGAGAGCGCCGGGGCGATGGGCTGGTGGGTGGTGGTCGGGAGGGAGGGTGCCGAGGCGGTGGGCTGGTGGGTGGTGGTCGGGAGGGAGGGCGCCGGGGCGGGCGGATGGGAGGTGGGGGAGAGGGAGGGTGCCGGGGCGGTGGGGGTGGGTGCCTTCTCCGTCGTGGTCTGCGTGAGCTGCAGTGCGGCCAGTACGCGTTCGCGTTCGCGGTCCGGTGGCTGTTGCCGCGCGTCCTCGTGGGCGGGGTGCCCGGCGCCCGGTGTCGGGCACCGGTCGGGCTGCGGCAGCAGCTCCCGTAGGGGCTCCGGCAGGAGTTCCGGCAGGATCACGTCCGCCCCCCACTTGCCGCCCTCGCCGGGTACCAGCAGCTCCGCCACGTCCAGGATGTGGTGGCCCGCCATGGACGGCAGGCAGCGGCCGCGGGCCGGACCGATGGCGGCGGCCCAGGCCGGCGGGATCGCGGTGAGGCCCTGGGCCGCACCGCAGAGCGCGCCCGCCACCGCCGCCGTCGTGTCCGCGTCGCGGCCCATGTTGACGGCTGTCAGAACGGCCTCGCGGAAGTCGCCGTCGGCCGCCGCGTACGCGCCGAAGGCGAGGGCGACCGCCTCGGGGGCCAGGTCGGTCCAGGGGTAGCCGCCGATGACGACCGCGGAGCGCACCGCGCGCTCACCGCGGTGCGCCACCGCCACCGCGCGGCGCAGGGAGCGGGCCGTCCAGGAGTCGTCCGGGACGACCGCGAGGGCGGAGGCGACCACCACCGGTACCGGCGCTCCCGCCATCGCCGCCGCCACGCCCGCCGCGACCGCCTGGCCGCCGTAGATGCCCTCGCCCTCGTGGCTGATCGAGCCGTCGATCGCCACCAGCCGGGCCGCCTCCCCGGGGCGACCGGCGGCGAAGACCCCGAAGGGCGCCGCCCGCATCGCCAGCCCGTCGCTCCAGGCGTGGCGGTGCTGGGCCGAGATGGGCGCGGCCAGCCCCCGGCGGAGGTTCTCCAGGGTGCCGCGTTCGCTGAAGCCCGCGCCCCGGAAGGGGCCCTCGGCCCGGTCCGCGATCCACTCGTGCCAGGCCGCCTCCACATGGGCCGGGGTCAGCGCCGAGCCGTGCCGGGCCAGGAGGAGACCGGAGAAGATCGCGTACTCGGTGTCGTCCGTGCCGGCCGGTTTCTCGGCGACGTACCCGGTGATGCGGCCCCAGCGCGCGCGGATCTCGGAGGGTCTGAGGTTCTCCGCGGGTGCCCCCAGCGCGTCCCCGACCGCCAGGCCGAGCAGTGCGCCGCGTGCCCGTTCGCGGAGTCCGGTGGCGTCACCGGGGGCCGGGATCGGGGGAGTGCAGGCGGTCGATGCCATGGGGCGGCCTCCTTCAGCAGGATCACGGGGACCCTGGAGCGGCCTCGGTCGGCGGGACCACGGGGACCCTTTGCGGATGTGTGCCACGGGAGGCGCCCCGGCGAGCCTCCGGGCGCCCGGAGTCACCCGCTCGACATCTGAGCAGTAACTGGCACGAATGAGCGATGGCAGGGAAAGCCGCAGGTTAGCCCAGCCTTTCCTTGCTGGCGGCAGCGAAATTCTCGGCGTAGGTTCTGAGTTATCAAAAAGTAGAACTCGTCCAAAGTTAGCTTTGGCTTAGCTATCCGGGGGGCCGCATGGCCATCATCGACACCGAGGCCGCGCTGCACGAGGCGCACCGCGACAACCACACGCACCGCGACGTCAACGGCGGCTGGCTGCGCCCGGCCGTCTTCGGTGCGATGGACGGCCTGGTCTCCAACCTCGCCCTGATGACCGGCGTGGCCGGTGGTTCCGTGAGCCAGCAGACGATCGTCATCACCGGGCTCGCCGGCCTGGCCGCGGGCGCCTTCTCCATGGCGGCCGGCGAGTACACCTCCGTCGCCTCCCAGCGCGAGCTGGTCGAGGCCGAACTCGACGTCGAGCGCCGTGAGCTGCGCAAGCACCCGCAGGACGAGGAGGACGAGCTGGCCGCACTCTACGTGGCCCGCGGTGTCGAGCCGGACCTGGCCCGGCAGGTCGCCCGCCAGCTGTCCCAGGACCCGGAGCAGGCCCTGGAGATACACGCTCGGGAGGAGCTGGGCATCGACCCCGGTGACCTGCCCTCGCCGCTGGTCGCCGCGGTCTCGTCCTTCGGCTCGTTCGCGCTCGGCGCCCTGCTGCCGGTGCTGCCGTACCTGCTGGGCGCGACCGTGCTGTGGCCCGCCGTGCTCCTCGCCCTCGCCGGACTCTTCGGCTGCGGTGCCGTCGTGGCCAAGGTGACCGCGCGAACCTGGTGGTACAGCGGTCTGCGGCAGCTCGCGCTCGGCGGTGCGGCGGCCGGTGTGACGTACGCCCTGGGCAGCCTGTTCGGAACGGCCGTAGGATAGCGGGGCCGGTACTTATGCGATGGGCCGCATAAGTAGCCGTTACTCGCTGGTTTCGACTGCATGACCACCGGGCATGAGCCGTAAGCGCTGTGGGCAATGACGCCTGCCGCGCCCCCCGGGGTGAGCCGACGACGCTCCCCCCGCCCCTCGGGCCGACGGACGGCGATCAGACCGATCGCGTCCGCAACGGTCCCCCTCATACGTCGGCCGCCTCGCGCGGCTCCGCGCCGCCCCGTGCGGCGCCCGGCCACGGACCCCGTGGCGTCCGCATGCTGGAACGGAGTATCCGGTTCCCGAGAACCGCTCCATCATGTAACCTGCACGAAATTTTGCACTCCACGCAGAGGGCCAACGTCGTCCCTCGGCACTTGCCACATGCCACATGACGACGACGGGAGAGCCGATGCGTACGCCGCGCCAGCCGTCCCAGCATTCCGCGAATGGCCAGAACTGGTCGTTCATGGATGCTCGCCCTGCTGCGCAGGGTATGTACGACCCCCGCAACGAACGCGACGCCTGTGGCGTCGGTTTCGTCGCCACCCTTACCGGCGAGGCGTCCCATACGCTGGTCGAGCAGGCGCTCACCGTGCTGCGCAACCTGGAGCACCGCGGTGCCACCGGCTCCGAGCCCGACTCGGGCGACGGCGCGGGCATCCTCTCGCAGGTGCCGGACGCCTTCTTCCGTGAGGTGGCCGGATTCGACCTCCCCGCCGCCGGTTCCTACGCCGTCGGTATCGCCTTCCTGCCGGAGGAGGGCGCCGAGGACGCCGTCTCGCGCATCGAGACGATCGCGGCCGACGAGGGCCTCACCGTCCTCGGCTGGCGTGCGGTCCCGGTCGCCCCGGAGCTGCTGGGCGCCACCGCCCGCTCCACCATGCCGGTCTTCCGTCAGATCTTCGTCGCCGACGGCGCCAGCGAGGGCATCGCGCTGGACCGCAAGGCGTTCGTGCTGCGCAAGCGCGCCGAGCGGGAGGTCGGGGTCTACTTCCCGTCCCTGTCAGCCCGCACGATCGTCTACAAGGGCATGCTGACCACCGGCCAGCTGGAGCCCTTCTTCCCGGACCTGTCCGACCGCCGCTTCGCCTCCGCGATCGCGCTCGTCCACTCCCGCTTCTCCACCAACACCTTCCCGTCGTGGCCGCTCGCGCACCCGTACCGCTTCGTCGCGCACAACGGTGAGATCAACACCGTCAAGGGCAACCGCAACTGGATGACCGCCCGCGAGTCGCAGCTGGTCTCCGACCTGTTCGGCTCCGAGGAGAAGGCCATCGAGCGGATCTTCCCGGTGTGTACGCCGGACGCCTCCGACTCGGCGTCCTTCGACGAGGTGCTGGAGCTGCTCCACCTCGGCGGCCGCTCGCTGCCGCACTCCGTGCTGATGATGATCCCGGAGGCGTGGGAGAACCACGCGTCCATGGACCCGGCCCGGCGCGCCTTCTACCAGTTCCACTCCACGATGATGGAGCCCTGGGACGGCCCCGCCTGTGTCACCTTCACCGACGGCACCCAGGTCGGCGCCGTCCTCGACCGCAACGGTCTGCGCCCCGGCCGCTACTGGGTCACCGACGACGGCCTCGTCGTCCTCGGCTCCGAGGTCGGCGTCCTCGACATCGACCCGGCCAAGGTCGTCCGCAAGGGCCGCCTGCAGCCCGGCCGCATGTTCCTCGTGGACACCGCCGAGCACCGCATCATCGAGGACGACGAGATCAAGGCGTCCCTCGCCGGCGAGAAGCCGTACGCCGAGTGGCTGGAAGCCGGCGAGATCGAGCTGGGCGACCTGCCCGAGCGCGAGCACATCGTCCACACCCACGCCTCGGTCACCCGCCGTCAGCAGACCTTCGGGTACACCGAGGAGGAGCTGCGCGTCATCCTCGCGCCGATGGCCCGCACCGGTGCCGAGCCGATCGGCTCCATGGGTACGGACTCGCCGATCGCGGCCCTGTCCGAGCGCCCGCGGCTGCTCTTCGACTACTTCACCCAGCTGTTCGCGCAGGTCACCAACCCGCCGCTGGACGCGATCCGCGAGGAGCTGGTCACCTCCCTGCGCTCGTCCCTGGGCCCGGAGGGCAACCTGCTGGAGCCGACGGCCGCCTCGTGCCGCTCGGTCACCCTGCCCTTCCCGGTGATCGACAACGACGAGCTGGCCAAGCTCATCCACATCAACGCCGACGGCGACATGCCCGGTTTCAAGGCCGCGACCCTCTCCGGCCTGTACCGGGTGCACGGCGGCGGCGAGGCGCTGGCCGCGCGGATCGAGGAGATCTACGCCGAGGCCGACGCCGCGATCGAGAACGGCGCCCGCCTGATCGTCCTGTCGGACCGCCACTCCGACGCCGAGCACGCGCCGATCCCGTCGCTGCTGCTCACCGCGGCCGTCCACCACCACCTCATCCGCACCAAGCAGCGCACCCAGGTGGGTCTGCTGGTCGAGGCCGGTGACGTCCGCGAGGTCCACCACGTCGCCCTGCTCATCGGTTACGGCGCCGCCGCCGTCAACCCGTACCTGGCGATGGAGTCCGTCGAGGACCTGCTGCGCGCGGGCACCTTCATCAACGGGCTCGAGCCCGAGAAGGCCATCAAGAACCTGATCTACGCCCTCGGCAAGGGCGTGCTGAAGGTCATGTCCAAGATGGGCATCTCCACCGTCGCCTCCTACCGCGGCGCCCAGGTCTTCGAGGCCGTCGGCCTGGACGAGACCTTCGTGGAGAAGTACTTCAACGGCACGGCCACCAAGATCGGCGGCGTCGGCATCGACGTCATCGCCCAGGAGGTCGCCGCACGCCACGCCAAGGCCTACCCGGCCTCCGGCATCGCTCCCGCGCACCGCGCGCTGGACATCGGCGGCGAGTACCAGTGGCGCCGCGAGGGCGAGCCGCACCTGTTCGACCCGGAGACGGTCTTCCGCCTCCAGCACTCCACGCGCACCGGCCGCTACGACATCTTCAAGAAGTACACGGACCGGGTGAACGAGCAGTCGGAGCGCCTGATGACGCTGCGCGGCCTGTTCGGCTTCAAGTCCGACCGAGGGCCGATCCCGGTCGAGGAGGTCGAGCCGGTCTCCGAGATCGTCAAGCGGTTCTCGACGGGCGCCATGTCGTACGGCTCCATCTCCAAGGAGGCGCACGAGACCCTCGCCATCGCCATGAACCAGCTGGGCGGCAAGTCCAACACGGGTGAGGGCGGCGAGGACCCGGAGCGCCTGTACGACCCCGCGCGGCGCAGCGCCATCAAGCAGGTCGCCTCCGGCCGCTTCGGCGTCACCTCCGAGTACCTGGTCAACGCGGACGACATCCAGATCAAGATGGCCCAGGGCGCCAAGCCCGGCGAGGGCGGCCAGCTGCCCGGCCACAAGGTCTACCCGTGGGTCGCCAGGACGCGGCACTCCACGCCGGGTGTCGGCCTGATCTCCCCGCCGCCGCACCACGACATCTACTCCATCGAGGACCTGGCCCAGCTGATCCACGACCTGAAGAACGCGAACCCGCAGGCGCGGATTCACGTCAAGCTGGTCTCCGAGGTCGGCGTCGGCACGGTCGCGGCCGGTGTGTCCAAGGCGCACGCGGACGTCGTACTGATCTCCGGCCACGACGGCGGTACCGGTGCCTCGCCGCTGACCTCGCTGAAGCACGCGGGCGGCCCCTGGGAGCTGGGCCTGGCCGAGACCCAGCAGACCCTGCTGCTCAACGGCCTGCGCGACCGCATCGTCGTCCAGACCGACGGCCAGCTGAAGACCGGTCGTGACGTGGTCATCGCCGCGCTGCTCGGCGCCGAGGAGTTCGGTTTCGCGACCGCTCCGCTGGTCGTCTCCGGCTGCGTCATGATGCGCGTCTGCCACCTGGACACCTGCCCGGTCGGCATCGCCACCCAGAACCCGACCCTGCGCGACCGCTTCGCCGGCAAGGCCGAGTACGTGGTGAACTTCTTCCGGTTCATCGCCGAGGAGGTCCGCGAGCTGCTCGCCGAGCTGGGCTTCCGCTCCATCGAGGAGGCCGTCGGCCACGCCGAGGTGCTGGACGTCGAGCGCGCGGTCGACCACTGGAAGGCCCAGGGCCTGGACCTGGAGCCGCTGTTCCACGTGCCGTCGCTGCCCGCCGGCGCGGTCCGCCACCAGATCGTCGAGCAGGACCACGGCCTGGAGAAGGCGCTGGACAACGAGCTGATCAAGCTCGCCGCCGACGCCCTCGCCGCGAACGACGCGACCGAGGCGCAGCCGGTGCGCGCCCAGGTCGCCATCCGTAACATCAACCGCACCGTCGGCACCATGCTCGGCCACGAGGTGACGAAGAAGTTCGGTGGCGCGGGCCTGCCCGACGACACCATCGACATCACCTTCACGGGCTCCGCCGGCCAGTCCTTCGGCGCGTTCCTGCCGCGCGGTGTCACGCTCCGCCTGGAGGGCGACGCCAACGACTACGTCGGCAAGGGCCTGTCCGGCGGCCGGATCGTCGTCCGCCCGGACCGCGCGGCCGACCACCTCGCCGAGTACTCGACCATCGCGGGCAACACCATCGGCTACGGCGCCACCGGCGGCGAGCTGTTCCTGCGCGGTCGCACCGGTGAGCGGTTCTGTGTCCGCAACTCCGGCGCCCTGGTCGTCTCCGAGGGCGTGGGCGACCACGGCTGCGAGTACATGACCGGCGGTCACGCGGTCGTCCTCGGCCCGACCGGCCGCAACTTCGCGGCGGGCATGTCCGGCGGTGTCGCCTACGTCATCGACCTCGACCGCGACAACGTCAACGTCGGCAACGTCCAGTCCGTCGAGGCGCTGGACGACGCGGACAAGCAGTGGCTGCACGACGTGGTGCGCCGCCACGCCGAGGAGACCGGTTCGACGGTCGCCGAGAAGCTGCTCGCCGACTGGGACACGGCCGCGGAGCGGTTCAGCAAGATCACCCCCAGCACGTACAAGGCAGTGCTCGCCGCCAAGGACGCCGCCGAGCGAGCCGGTCTCTCCGAGACCGAGATCACCGAGAAGATGATGGAGGCGGCGATCAATGGCTGACCCGAAGGGCTTCCTGAACCACGGCCGTGAGGTCGCCAAGACCCGCCCCGTCGACGAGCGGGTCAAGGACTGGAACGAGGTCTACGTCCCCGGCTCGCTGCTGCCGATCATCAGCAAGCAGGCCAGCCGGTGCATGGACTGCGGCATCCCGTTCTGCCACAACGGCTGTCCGCTGGGGAACCTGATCCCCGAGTGGAACGACTACGCCTACCGCGAGGACTGGGCCGCCGCCCAGGAGCGTCTGCACGCGACCAACAACTTCCCGGAGTTCACCGGTCGCCTCTGCCCGGCCCCCTGCGAGTCGGCGTGCGTGCTCGGCATCAACCAGCCGCCGGTCACCATCAAGAACGTCGAGGTCTCGATCATCGACAAGGCGTGGGAGACCGGTGACGTCGCCCCGCAGATCCCCGAGCGGCTGTCCGGCAAGACGGTCGCGGTCATCGGGTCCGGCCCCGCCGGTCTCGCCGCCGCGCAGCAGCTGACCCGGGCCGGCCACACCGTCGCCGTCTACGAGCGCGCGGACCGCATCGGAGGCCTCCTCCGGTACGGCATCCCCGAGTTCAAGATGGAGAAGCGGCACATCAACCGCCGTATCGAGCAGATGCGCGCGGAGGGCACCCGCTTCCGCACCGGTGTCGAGATCGGCCGCGACCTCAAGGCGACCGACCTGAAGAAGCGGTACGACGCCGTCGTGATCGCCGCCGGCGCCACGACCGCGCGGGACCTGCCGGTGCCGGGCCGCGAACTCAAGGGCATCTACCAGGCGATGGAGTACCTGCCGCTCGCCAACAAGGTCCAGGAGGGCGACTACGTGACCGCCCCCCTTTCCGCCGAGGGCAAGCACGTCGTCGTCATCGGTGGCGGTGACACCGGCGCGGACTGCGTGGGCACCGCCCACCGTCAGGGCGCGGCCTCCGTCACCCAGCTGGAGATCATGCCCCGCCCGAACGAGGAGCGGCACGCGACCAACCAGCCCTGGCCGACCTTCCCGATCCTCTACAAGGTCACCTCGGCCCACGAGGAGGGCGGCGAGCGGATCTACTCCGCCTCCACCACCCACTTCGAGGGCGACGAGGACGGCAACGTCCAGTGGCTGCACCTGGCCGAGGTCGAGTTCGTCGACGGCAAGCTGACCTCCAAGCCGGGCACCGAGCGCAAGATCCCCGCCCAGCTCGTCACCCTCGCCATGGGCTTCACCGGCACCGACCGGGAGAACGGCCTGGTGGAGCAGTTCGGCCTGGAGCTGGACGAGCGCGGTAACATCGCCCGCGACGCCGACTTCCAGACCAACGTGCCGGGTGTGTTCGTCGCCGGTGACGCCGGCCGCGGCCAGTCCCTCATCGTCTGGGCGATCGCGGAGGGCCGCTCGGCCGCCCGCGGAGTCGACCGCTACCTGACCGGGGCCAGCGACCTGCCGGCCCCGATCCGCCCGACCGACCGCGCCCTGGCGGTCTGACGGCTCCCCCACAGACGTCCCGTACAAAGGCGTACGGAACACCAGACGGCGCCTGCCCACCTGTCCCCGACCGGACGCTTGGGCAGGCGTCGTTGCATGTCCGCCGGCCCTAGGGCACCTTGTACGTCTCCCCGTACACCTGCCACTCCAGCGGCGTGCGCAGGTCCAGGTTCCCGTCGTGGAGGAACCGGCGCTGGGCCGTGTCGATGCGGGAGGTGTCGAGGGTGGCCCTCTTGCTCTTCATGGCCTTGCGGCGGATGTCCAGGAAGACGTCGAGGTAGTGCTTCTCGCTGCCGCCGTCGGAGGGGGTGTCGGCCTGCTTCAGGGCGCGCTCGCGCAGGCCGTAGAAGCCGGTGGGGCTGGTGCCGGGCCCGTGGAAGACCATCGCGTCGTAGTACACGAACTGGCCCAGCGTGCCCAGCCCGTCGAGCTTGGCGAGCCGGACGGCCGGGTCGAAGTAGACGCGGTCGCGCTCCTCGTCCTGCGCCGCACGGAACGCCGGCAGCTTCGCCTCCGCCTTCCAGGCCGCGGTGAACCCCGGGTCCAGGCCCTCGTGCGAGTCCGTGCCGTCGACCTCGCGCAGGGCGGGCAGGTACCTCGCCAGGCCGTTGTCCGGGTGGGCCTCGGTGTAGCGCTCCACGAGGGTGAGCAGATCATGGGTGCCGGTGCAGAAACCGATGATGCCGGCGGTGTAGCCCTGCCCGTCGCCGATGTCCTCGATGTACCCGTAGGCGGACCGCCAGTCCAGCGTCGAGTTCTCGGCGCTCGCCACGAGCCGCTGCGCCAGTTCCTTCTTCGCGGGCGCGGCCAGCCCCGGCGGGGCGTCGGCGATGACCTCGTCGTCCCCCGACCGCGCCTCGCGGCCCGCCGAGACGTCCTTGCCCCCGTCCGCGGAACCCGACTGGCCGGGACCGACGGCGTACAGCACGCCCGCGACCACCACCGGCACGGCCGCGAACAGCAGGATTCCGGCTCTCCTCATGCGGCCGCACCTCCCGTGAGACCCGACACCTTGACCCAGGCGAGGACCAGCAGCGCAGCCGTCAGCGCCACGCACACCCCCGCCTGGACCGGCACGCGCCGGCCGTCCCGGGGCGCGTACGCGTACGCCAGCGTCACGGCTCCGCCCGCCAGCAGGCCGCCGAGGTGGGCCTGCCAGGAGGTCAGCCACGCGGAGATCACCAGCCACAGCAGCAGACCGCCCATGTACTGGTTGACGGCCCGCATGTCGTGGCCGAGGCGACGGCCCATGACCCAGTAGGCGGCGCTCAGTCCGAAGAGCGCACCGGACGCGCCGACCGTGCGGGTCTCCGGAGCCACCAGCAGGACCAGCACCGAGCCGCCCAGCGCCGCCAGCAGGTACAGGGCGAGATAGCGGACCCGGCCCAGTTGGGCCTCGACCACTCGGCCGATGTTCCACAGCACGATCATGTTGAACAGGACGTGCGTGATGCCGAACGTGCCCTCGCCGGGCGTCAGATGCAGGAACGCGCCGGTCAGCAGCCGGTACCACTCGCCGTGCGCGACGCCCTCCGGGAGGTGGCCCGCGGGCACCGTGCCGAGCATGTCGAAGCGGTACTCGACCGACGGGCGCGCCAACTCGGCCAGATAGGCCAGCACGTTCAGCCCGATCAGCACGTACGTCACCAGAGGCACCGCGCTGATCCGGCCGCCGAACGCGGTCCGCGCCTGCCGGACCGTGCGCGCACCCTCCTTCACGCACTCCACGCACTGGTGGCCGACCGCCGCCTCACGCATGCAGGACGGGCAGATGTAACGCTCGCAGCGGGTGCAGCGGACGTACGACGCCACCTGCGGATGGCGGAAGCAGGTGGTCACGGCGGACTCGGCGGCCACGGCCGGCTCCTCGGAAGAAAGAAAAGGGGACGGGAAGAGCCGGTGGGGGCGGCAGCGAACAAAATATCCAACCACGGTGACAGCAGCGACCGCAGGGCCCGTGATCACGTAGGCTCGGCCCCCGGACAGCCCAGGGGGGACCATGGCAGCGATCAGTCTGCGCAAGGTGGAGGAAGCCGCACCCGCGCTCGTCGGCGCCTACCGCTCGGCCGGGGTGTCCCTGCGCAAGCACGGCCTGGACGGGCTGCGGACCGCCGTCTACCTCGTGGTCGACTACTCCGGCTCGATGAAGCCGTACTACGCCGACGGCAGCGTGCAGGCCCTCGCCGACCGGGTGCTGGGTCTGTCGGCGCACCTGGACGACGACGGCCGGGTGCCGGTGGTGTTCTTCTCCACCGACGTCGACGCGGTCACCGACATCGCCCTCGACGGTCACGAGGGCCGCATCGGGCGGATCGCCGCCGGACTGGGGCACATGGGCAAGACCAGCTACCACCTGGCGATGGACGCCGTCATCGACCACTACCTCGACAGCGGCGCCACCGACCCCGCCCTGGTCGTCTTCCAGACCGACGGCGGCCCGATCAACAAGCTCGCCGCCGAACGCTACCTGTGCAAGGCGGCGAAACTGCCACTGTTCTGGCAGTTCGTCGGCTTCGGCGACCCGGGCAGCCGGCAGTTCGAGTTCCTGCGCCGACTGGACGAGCTGGCGGTGCCCGGCAAGCGGATCGTGGACAACGCCGGCTTCTTCCACGCCGGCCGGGACCCGCGACGGGTCACCGACGACGAGCTGTACGACCGTCTCGTCGGTGAGTTCCCCAGCTGGCTGACGGCCGCGCGCGCCGCGGGCATCGTAGGACTCGGCCGGGTCTGACGGCCTCCGCGAGAAACAGGTCCCGGCACTCCTCGGGCTTCCCCCACGCCGTGCGCAGCGCACGGGCCTTCGGTCATGCCGGTCGGCGGATGTGCGGGTGTGCGGGTCAGCGGGTGAGGCGGGTCGCTGCCGCGTGCTGCCGTTCGCTCATCACCGACAGGAAACGCACCACGGTGCGAAGTTCCTCCGTGCTGAACTCCTCGCAGGCCTCGACGATGTCCCGCGCCCAGTCCTCGAAGAAGCCGGCCAGTTCGGCGAGCTTCTCCTGGTTCAGTTCGACCACCACCCGGCGCTTGTCCGTCGGGTGCTTGACCCTGCGGACGAAGCCCTTGGACTCGAGCCGGTCGAGCAGGCCGGTGACGGAGGCGGGGGCGAGCCCGGTCAGCTCGGCGAGGTCCTTGGCGGTGAGCGGACCCTTGCGCTGGAGGTAGTCGAGGGTCTTCTCCTCCGTCGCGTTCAGCCCCTGCTTGGCGGCCACGGCCGAGTGGAACATCACCGTCACGGCGCTGTGGGCCCGTCCCACCTCCATGAGCTGCCCCAGGACCTCGGCGCGCGCCGCCTCGCCCGGCTTCTCGTCTCCCTTGGTCATGGGCCAAGGCTAACAAAAATTTCGTTCGGTCGAACTAAAGACTTGCGGTCGACGCGGCGTCGATGGAAGTCTTTCGTTAGGGCGAACGAAATAAATCCGAGCCGAGGAGACCACTCATGTCCACGACCGCCACCCCGAGCCCGTCGACCCTCGCGGAACCCCATCCGCGCCGCTGGGCCGCCGCCGTCGTGATGATGATCGCGGCACTGATGGATCTGCTGGACGGCACGATCGTCAACGTGGCGGTGCCGTCCATCAGCCGCGACCTGCACGCCTCCGCGAGCGACCTGCAGTGGGTCGTCTCCGCCTACCTGCTCGGCTTCGCCGCCGCGCTGATCGTCTCCGGCCACCTCGGCGACCGCATCGGCCGCCGCCCCCTCTTCCTCACCGGCACCGTGGGCTTCGGGCTGGCCAGTCTGGCGTGCGGAATCGCGCAGTCACCAGGGCAGCTGACCGCCGCCCGCGCGGTCCAGGGCGTCCTGGCGGCGGTGCTGGTGCCGCAGGTGATCGGCTCCTTCCGCACCCTCTTCCAGGGCAAGGAACGCGGGGCCGCCTTCGGGCTGTACGGCGCCGTCGCCGGGTTCGCCTCCGCGATCGGGCTGCTGCTCGGCGGGGTGCTCACCGACGCCGATCTGTTCGGCTGGGGATGGCGTTCGGTGTTCCTGGTGAACGTGCCGGTCTCGATCGCGACGTTCGTGGGCGGGCTGCTGCTGGTGCCGGCCACGCGGGAACGGTCGGCGGGCCGGCCGGACGTACGGGGCAGCCTGGTCCTGGCCGGCGGACTGGTCGCGATCGTGCTGCCGCTGGTGCAGGGTCGGCAGAACGGCTGGCCGGTGTGGGGCTGGGTGTGCCTCGCGGCGGGCGCGGTGGCCGTGGTCGGCCTCGGGGTGTACGAGGCCCGCCGGCACCGGCCCGGGACCGTGCCGCTGCTGCCGGCGCGCGCCTTCGGGCTCCCGGCGTTCTCGGTCGGTGTGCTGGTCCAGCTGCTGTTCTCCGTCGGTCTGCAGGGCTTCTTCCTTGTCTTCGCGGTCTGGCTGCAGGGCGGCGAGGGGTACACGCCGATGCAGGCCGGGCTGGTGACGGTCGCGTTCTCGGTCGGTGGTTTCCTCACCGCGCCCGCCGCGGACGGGCTCGCCGTCAGGTACGGGCGGCTGGTGCTCGGTGCCGGGGCGCTGATGATGGCGGGCGGCTTCGGCTGGGTGTGGGCCGTGGTCGACGGTGCGGCCGCCGAGCACACGGGGGCGTGGCCGTTGGTACCGGGGCTGGTGATCGCCGGGGCGGGGCTCGGTTTGCTGGTGGTCCCGCTGGTGAACGTGGTGCTGTCGGCCGTACCGGGGGAGTTGGCGGGTGGCGCGTCCGGGATCTTCTCCACGGCCCAGCAGTTCGGGGGAGCGCTGGGGGCGGCGGTGGTCGGCACGGTGTTCTTCGGGGCCGTGGGGGAGGGGCTGAGCGGGGCGCTGGCCGAGGCGATGCCGTGGGTTGTGGGAGCGTTCGTGGTGTGCGGGGTGCTGTGTGCGGCGCTTCCTCGGCGGGCGGTCTCGGACCACCTCGGCTGATCCCCGGACCCCTGGGGGTCTCCGCCCCCCGGGCCCCTTGTCCTCCGCCCTCGGCCCCCTTGCCCACCCGGCCGTCCGACTCGGCCGGCTGAAGGAGCGAGGCGGGACGGGGGGCGTGCGCCCGGCCGAGCGGGGTGCGTGCGCCAGGATCGAGCGGGGTGCGTGCCGAGGCCGAGCGGGGTGCGTCCCCTGGCCGAGCGGCTTCGGTCCCAAGGTCGAGCGGGGTGCGTGCCCAGGCCGGCGGGGTGCGTCTTCAGGCTGAGTGGTGCCCGTCTCCAAGCCGAGCGGCATCCGTCCCGAGGGCAGCGGCGCCCGTCTCCAGCCCGACCGAGCCCGGCCCCGCGTGTTCCGGTCTGCCGAGGCTGGACCTGGGCCTTCCGGTTGGCCGAGTCAGGTGGGGCAGGCAAGGACGGGGGCTGGGGGCGGAGCCTCCGGCCAGGTGCCGTGAGGCTACGTGTCGCACTCCAGTACCGTCCGGCACAGCCCGCACCGCGCGCGGACGCGCCCCCGTACAGGCACCCTGATCCGCTGGTGGCAGGTCGGGCAGGGGAAGGAGACGCGGAGGTGGCCGGAGGGGTCGGGGGTGAAGGCGTAGGGGGCTGTCGGCTGGACGCCGGAGATGTGCCGGCGGTCGTGGGCGTACCGGCGCCGCCCCGCCCAGCCGGCCGCGGTCAGCGGCGGCTGCTCCTCGTCCCGGCGGGCCCGGGCCATGCCCTTGGTGTAGGCGGTGTAGGCCTGCGGGCTGGTGAACCACACGGAGGGGTCCTCCTGGAAGAGCAGCGCCCGCTTGGCCAGGACGTAGCCGAACTCCTCCGGGGTGAGGTAGCCGAGCTTCTGGGAGGAGACCGCGTCCTCACGGAAGGCGTCCAGCAGCAGCCAGCCCGCTCCCAGATAGGTCGTCACCGTGTCCGTGAGGATCTCGTTCTCCGCCGTGGTGGGGAAGACGAGGTCCATGCGGTGCAGGTAGACGTGGGCGATCTCGTGCGCGAGCGCGGCGCCGATGTCCCGGCGATGGGTGCGGAAGCGGTCGTTCAGTTCGACGAAGTACTCGGGGCCCGCCGTCAGTTCGACGTTCGCCGCGTGCGTCATCTCCCGGAAGCCGACGATCAGCCGCGCGTCCGGCAGCCGGAAGTGCCGCACGATCTCGCGGGCCACCCGCTGCGCGCCCAGATGCAGGTCGTCGATGTCGCAGAACGCCACGTCGGCGGGGGCCACGCTGGTCGAGAACGTCTGGACGGTGTCGTAGGACAGCCGTTTGTACAGCGCCGTGACGGCGGCCCGCACCGTCTCCAGATGCGGGAAGCCGTGCTGGACCGGTCCGCCGTTCGCCACGTCCGCACCCCCAAAGACGCCGGAACTCCTCTCCACTGTAGGCGGGGCACGCGGCCGGTGTGCGGGGGCGGGCGGCCGGTCACACGGGCAGCAGGCGGGGCGCCGGCCGGTTCGGGTCGGTCTCCTGCAGCTCCAGCAGCCACAGCTCGTTCTCGCCCTCGCGCAGCACCGGCCCGGGGACGTACAGGGACCGCTGGGGGCCGACCGACCAGTAGCGGCCCAGTCCGAAGCCGTTGATCCAGGCGAAGCCGCGCGTCCAGCCGGGCAGGTCGAGCCGGGCGTCCCCGGCCCCGCGGACGGTGAGCGTGCCCCGGTACAGCCCCGGGGCGCCCTCCTCGGGCAGCGCACGGAAGGGCACCGGATCGACACCGCCGGCGAACGCGTCCAGGTCCAGTCCACGCGCGCGTACCCCGTGCAGGTACTGCCGCTCGTGCAGGATGCCGCCGGTGACGCCCTTCGCCTCGCCGGAGCGGGGCCCGTAGTTCACCCTCCCCAGGGACTCCACCCACAACTCCACGCGCGCGGGGCCCGCGACCGGCTCCTTCAGCCGCGGCTCCTCCTCGGTGAGCACCCCGGCCCGCTCGCCGTCCACGTACACCGTCGCGAGGTCCCGCAGCCCGCGCACGGTCAGCGGGTACGGCCGCCGCGGCCCCGGCACCTCCACCGTGTAGCGCACGAGTCCCCGGGTGACCCCGAGATCCTCGAAGGAGGGCGGCATCGGGGTCACGGTCCCCGCACCGCCCAGTGCCTCCAGCACGTCACCCAGGGGTGCCCATCCGGTGAGCGCGGCCTCGGCCGGAGCATCCAAGGGGGCGGGTCGCGGCGGCAGTCCGGGGAGCGGGCCGGTGCGGTACTCGGCCAGCACCTCGCGGAAGCGCCAGAACTTCTCCGTCGGGCGGCCGTACTCGTCCACCGGCGCGTCGTAGTCGTACGACGTCACGTCCGGCTCCAGCGGCCCCTCGTGCAGCTCGCCGCCGCCCCGGTTGGCGCCCGCCCAGCCCCCGAAACTCGTGCCGCCGTGCGCCATGTAGAGGTTCACCGAGGCCCCGCACTCCAGGATCTCCCGCAGCGCCTCGGCGGCCTCGCCGGGGTCCCGTACGACGTGCTCGCCGGCCCAGTGGTCGAACCAGCCGCACCAGAACTCCATGCACATCAGCGGGCCACCGGGGCGGTGGCGGCGCAGGGTCTCGAAGGCCACGCGCGCGTGGGAGCCGAAGTTGACCGTGGCGAGCACACCCGGCAGCGAGCCGCCGGTCAGCATGTGGTCCTCGGGGCCGTCCGAGGTGAACAGCGGGACGGTGACCCCTTCGGCGCGCAGCAGCACGGCCAGCTCCGTCAGGTAGCCGGTGTCGCTGCCGTAGCTGCCGTACTCGTTCTCCACCTGCACCATGAGGACCGGGCCGCCGCGGCCGATCTGCCGGGGCACGATCTCGTGCAGCAGATGGCGGAACCAGTTGCGGACATGGAACAGATAGCGTTCGTCGCGGGTACGCGCGCGTGTGCCCAGCTCGCCCGTCAGCCACGCCGGGAGCCCGCCGTTCTCCCACTCGGCGCAGATGTAGGGGCCCGGCCGCATGATCGCCCACAGGCCGGCCTCACGGACCGCGTCCAGGAACCGGCCGATCGCCCGCACGTCCCGGAAGCGCCCCGGGCCCGGCTGGTGCAGGTTCCAGGGGACGTACGTCTCCACGCAGTTCAGGCCCATCGCCCGCAGCATCGCCAGCCGGTGCCCCCACTGCGCCTCGTGCACCCGGAAGTAGTGCAGCGCCCCGGACAGCAGCCGTACCGGCCGCCCGTCCAGCAGGAAGTCCGCTTCCCCCACCGTGAACTCACTCATCCGCCCGCCCCCGCCCCCGGCCTCGCGCACGACGCGCCCGGCCCCGCCCTCACTCATGCGCCCGCTCCCGGCCCCTGAACTCGCTCGTGCGCCCAGGCTCACCCCTGGCGGCGCCCCCGCGCCATGGACGAAGATCGGCGCTGCTTGGACAAAAGTCCGCCGCCGCCGACGCCGGGAGGAGCAGCGATGTACCACACCTGGATGCGGTTCTTCAGCCCCGGCCCCGCCCACCACCGCCTCGGCCTGGTCTGCCTCGGGGTCGGCCTCCAGCACGGCGCGCTGCCCACGGTCGGCCCACGCACCCTCGACCACCACGTGGCCGTCGTGATCAGCTCGGGCGGCGGCTGGTACCAGGGCGCCGACGGTCGCCGTACGACCGTCACCGCGCCCGCCCTCCTCTGGCTCACCCCCGGCGTGCCCCACCACTACGCGCCCGATCCGGACACCGGCTGGGACGAGGGCTTCGTCGACTTCGCCGGGCCCGCCACCCCCACATACACCGAACTCGGCTACATCGAACCCGGACGGCCCGTCGTCCCGCTCTCCGACGCCTCCGCCCCGCGCGCGGTCGTCGCCCGTATCGCCCGCGCCGCCCGCCGCGGCAACCCACTGCTGGAGGTGGAGACCGGGGCCGCCGTGCACGAACTCCTCGTCGCCCTGCGCCGCGCCCGCGCCGACCTCGCCCCCGACGGCGACCAGGTGCTCGAGGCGCTGGCCCGGGACGCCTGCACCCCGATGAGCGTCGCCGACCACGCCGCCCGGCACGGGATGACCACCGCGGAACTGCGCGGCGCGGTCCGCCGGGCCGCCGGCTGCAGCCCCAAGGACTACCTCCTCGGCATCCGCCTCGGCCGCGCCAAGGAACTCCTCGCCGCCACCGAGCTGCCCGTCGCGGCCGTGGCCCGCCGCGTCGGCTACGACGACCCCGCCTACTTCTCCCGGCTGTTCACCCGCCGCGTCGGCCTCCCCCCCCGTCCGCTTCCGCGCCCAGCAGGGCCGCAGTGTCCCCGGCGGCTGGAGCGACCGTGTTCCCGACCCCGGCGATCCGCCGATGATCCACTCTCCGGACACCCCGTAGGCGGGACCCGGCGACCGCATAGGGTGGGCGCCCATGACCACCAGCAACACCCATAGCGGTGCCGTGGACCCCGAGGTCCGCCAGGAACTGGAGCGGCTGCGCGACAGCATCGACAACATCGACGCGGCCGTCGTCCACATGCTCGCCGAGCGTTTCAAGGCCACCCAGCAGGTCGGCAGGCTCAAGGCGGTGCACCAGCTGCCGCCCGCCGACCCGGCGCGCGAGGCCCGGCAGATCGAGCGGCTGCGCAGCCTCGCCGAGAACGCCAAGCTCGACCCGGCGTTCGCCGAGAAGTTCCTGAACTTCATCATCGCCGAGGTGATCCGTCACCACGAGCGCATCGCCGAGGACACCAACGGGCGCTGAGCCACGGACGGCTCCCCCGGGAGGCGGGGGCGCACACCGGACATAAGCCTTGTACCGGTCCGCCCCTGTGCGCTGCCGGTCCCATCAGGCAGCATGGCCTGCATGTCCGTACTCACGCGCGATGAGGCGCAGCTCCGAGCACAGTTCCTCGACGTCCACCGCTACGCGGTCGAACTGGACCTCACCACCGGTGAGGAGACCTTCGGCTCCCGCACCGCGATCCGGTTCACCGCACGGTCCGACGGGGACACGTTCGTCGAGCTCAAGCCCGCCGAGCTGCGCGCGGTCACGCTCGACGGGCAGCCCCTCGACGCGGAGACGCTGCACGAGAACCGGCTGCCGCTGAAGAACCTCACCGCGGGCGAGCACGAGCTGCACGTCGACGCGGTCATGCGCTACTCCCGCACCGGCGAGGGCATGCACCGCTTCACCGACCCCAGCGACGGCGAGACGTACGTCTACACGCAGATGTTCATGGACGACGTCCAGCGGGTCTTCGCCGCCTTCGACCAGCCCGACCTGAAGGCCGTCTTCGAGATCTCCGTGAAGGCGCCCGAGGACTGGACCGTCCTCGCCAACGGCATCACCGAGCGGCGCGGCGACGGCGTCTGGCAGGCCGCACCCACCCCGCTGATCTCCACCTACCTCGCCGCCGTCGCCGCGGGCCCCTGGCACTCGGTGCGCACCGAGCACCGCGGACTGCCCTTCGGCATCCACTGCCGCCGCTCCCTCGCGCCGTACCTCGACACCGACGCCGACGAGATCCTCGACGTCACGCGCGCGTGCTTCGACCGCTACCACGAGAAGTTCGACGAGCCGTACCCCTTCGACTCCTACGACCAGGCGTTCGTCCCCGAGTTCAACGCGGGCGCCATGGAGAACCCGGGTCTGGTCACCTTCCGCGACGACTTCGTCTACCGCTCCGCCGTCACCGACACCGAGCGGCAGACCCGCGCCATGGTCATCGCGCACGAGATGGCCCACATGTGGTTCGGCGACCTCGTCACCCTGAAGTGGTGGGACGACATCTGGCTGAACGAGTCCTTCGCCGAGTACATGGGTTACCAGACCACCGCGGAGGCCACCCGGTTCACCGACCCCTGGACCGAGTTCGGCGTCACCCGCAAGGCCTGGGGCTACGACGCCGACCAGCGGCCCACCACCCACCCGGTCGCCCCCGAAGCCGTCGACGACACCGCCTCCGCGCTGCTCAACTTCGACGGCATCTCCTACGCCAAGGGCGCCTCCGCGCTGCGCCAGCTGGCCGCCTGGCTCGGTGAGAAGGACTTCCTCGCCGGTATCAACACCCACTTCGCGCGGCACAAGTTCGGCAACGCCACCCTCGCCGACTTCATCGACTCCCTCGCCTCGGCCACCGACCGCGACGTGCACGCCTGGGCCGACGACTGGCTGCGCACCACCGGTGTCGACACGCTCACGCCCGTGATCGCCTCCGCCGACGGCACCTGCACGCTGACCGTCGACCGCGCGGGCAGCCGCCCGCACCGCCTCACCGCCGGCCTGTACGACCACGACGTCGCCGACGAGGGCCGGCTGGTGCTGCGCGAGCGCCTCGGCCTCGACGTCCCGCAGAGCGCCCCGCGGCCCATCGGCAAGCGCCCCGCGCTGCTGCTGCTCAACGACGGCGACCTCACCTACGCCAAGGTCCGCTTCGACGACGGCTCCTTCGAGGCGTTGCGCTCCAGCCTGTCCGGCCTGCCCGACCCGCTCACCCGCGCGATCGTCTGGAACGCCCTCAGGGACGCCGTGCGCGACGGCGAACTCCCGCCCACCGCCTACCTCGAGACGGCCCGCGCCCACCTCCCGCGCGAGACCGACCTGGCCGTCGCCCAGGGCGTCCTCGCCTTCGCCGCCGGGCAGATCGCCGACCAGTACCTGCGGGCCGAGGACCGCCCGGCCGCCCTGGCCACGCTCACCTCCCTCTGCCGCGACCTGCTGCGCCGCACCGAGGACGGCGACCACCCGGGCCTGCGCCTGATCGCCGTCCGGCACCTGATCGGCGTGGCCGCCCACCCCGACACCATCGCCGCCTGGCTCGCCGACGGCACGGTCCCCGGCGGGCCGGAACTCGACCCCGAGCTGCGCTGGCGGATCCTCGGCCGGCTCGCGGTGCTCGGCGCCACCGACGAGGCCGCCATCGCCGCCGAGCTGGAGCGCGACCCGAGCGCCGCCGGCCAGGAGGGCGCCGCCCGCTGCCGTGCCGCCCTGCCCGAACCGGAGGCCAAGCGGGCCGCCTGGGCGGCGATGTTCGCCGGCGACGACCTGTCCAACTACCTCTTCACGGCCACCGCGCAGGGCTTCTGGCAGCCCGAACAGGCCGAACTGGTACGCGCGTACGTGCCGCGCTTCTACGAGGACGCCGTCGCGCTCGCCGCCCGCCGCGGCCCCGCCATCGCCGTCGCCGCCGGCCGCTGGGCCTTCCCGGCGCACGCCGTGGACGCCGAGAACCTGCGCCTCGGCGAGGCCTGCCTGCGCGACGCCGACCTCACCCCGGCCCTGCGCCGCACCCTCGCCGACCGCCTCGACGACCTCGCCCGCGCCCTCCGCGTACGCGGCGAGCAGGGGCAGCAGGGAGAGCAAGGGCAGCAGGGAGAGGACACGAAGGAGAGGCAGACCCAAGGAGCGTAGGCCGGCGACCCGGGGTGCGGCTGCCGCTGCCGACTCGGTGAACCCAGCCGCCCCCACCGCACCCCGCCACACGGCAACCCGCCACCGGATCCCTCCCTCACCGGCCCCGACAGCACCGCCCCGCCGCCCGAGTCGGCCCTCTACGGGCCGTAGTACCGCCCGACCGCCCGAGTCGGCCTTGGGCGGGCCGGTGCTGCCGCCTACCCGAACCGGCCCCGGGCGCGCCGTAATACCGCCCCGCCACTCGATTCGGGCTTAGCGGGCCGTAGTACCGCCCGCCGCCCGAACCGGCCTCAGGCGGGCCGGTGCTGCCGTCCCCCGAACCGGCCCTGGGCGGGCCGTAGTGCCGGTCGGTGTCGTCACCAGGCCTCGGCGGGTCGCAGTGTCGCCCGCCGTAGGGATCCGTCGCGCGGGTTCGGTCGGCGGTCGGCGTCGGCGGGGCGGGGCGCGGCGTCGGAGGTCAGGGTGAAGCCGAGCCTGCGCAGGAAGGCTTCGCCGGAACGCCAGCCGGGCGGGACCGTGGCCGTCACCACCGAGGCGCCCTCGGCGCGGGCCAGCAGGGAGGCGGCCACGGCCCGGCCGAGGCCCCGCCCGCGCGCCCAGGGCGCCAGCAGGAACAGGCCCACCGCCACCGCCCCGGGCTCCGGATGGTTCCGCACGGCGTCCACCACGCCCGCCACCACCCCGTCCCGCTCCACGACCAGCAGCACCTTGTCGTCCGGGTCAGCGCCCTCCGGCAGCGCGTAGAACAGGCTCTGCACATCACCCGGCCCCGACGGCAGCCCCGTCGCCGCCACGAACCAGTCCTCGCACTCGTCGAACAGCGTGAGCAGCGGCCCCTCGTCCGCCGGGCCGAGTTCGCGCACCAGCACCCGCTCACCGGGCACGTCGATCATCCACGCGTCAACCACCCGACCGACGTTAGCGCGCACGGCCACCTCCCAACGCGTTTTCCCCCCACGGCCGTACCCACTTTCGGGTACTGATCGCCGGGCTTCCGGGACGCGCGGCCCTCTTTCCGTACAAGCTGGGAGTCCCCGGACAGAAACGTCCGTGCAGCAGCCTCCGAACACCGTCCTCGCGCCCCGGAGGAAAGCCATGAGCACGCCGCCTCCTCTCGCCTCAGGCCCCGACGGCGCCGACGCCCTGCGGCCGCTCCTGGGCACCGTTCTCGACGCGCTCGCGGCCGGTGGCCGGGCGCGCGGCGGACCGCTGCCCGCCGGCGGGCCGGAGGCCGTCGCCGCGCGCGTCGCCGACGCCGTCGGGGACGCTCTGCCGGACGACGGCGACCCCGAGGCCCTGCGGACCCTCGTGCACACCCTCGCCGAGGGCGCCGCCGACCCCGCCGACCCCCTGTGCGCGGCCCATCTGCACTGCCCGCCGCTCGCCGTGGCCGTCGCCGCCGACCTGGCCGCGAGCGCCCTCAACCCCTCCCTGGACTCCTGGGACCAGGCCCCGGCCGCCTCCGCCCTGGAAGCCGCGGTCACCCGTGCCCTCGCCCACGCGGCCGGTCTCGCCGACGCGCTCGTCACCACCGGCGGCACCGAGTCCAACCAACTCGCCCTGCTGCTCGCCCGCGAGGCGCACGGCGGCAGCGTCCAACTGGTCTGCGGTGCCAACGCCCACCACTCGCTGCCGCGCGCCGCCTGGCTGCTCGGCCTGCCCGACCCGGTCGTCGTCCCGGCACCGCACGGCACCCTCGACCCGGCCGCCCTGCACGAGGCGCTCACCGCGCTGTCCGGCCCCCTGCTGGTCGCCGCCACCGCCGGCACCACCGACGCCGGCCTCATCGACCCGCTGCCCGAGATCGCCGGGCTGTGCACCGCCCACGGTGCCCGTCTGCACATCGACGCCGCCTACGGCGGAGGCCTCCTCTTCAGCGACCGGCACCGCGACAAGCTCGCCGGACTGGAAACCGCCCACACCGTCACCCTCGACCTGCACAAGCTCGGCTGGCAGCCGGCCGCCGCGGGCCTCCTCGCCGTCGCCCGCCCCCGTGAACTCGCCGCACTCCACCAGCGCGCCGACTACCTGAACGCCGACGACGACACCGAGGCCGGATTCCCCGACCTGCTCGGCCGCTCCCTGCGCACCACCCGCCGCCCCGACATCCTCAAGACCGCGGTCACGCTGAAGACCCTCGGCCGCAGCGGACTCGGCACCCTGGTCGACCAGGTGTGCGCCCGCGCCCGTGAGTTCGCCGCGCTCGTCCAGGAGCACCCGGGCTTCGAGCTGTACGACCGGCCGGTCATCAGCACGGTCCTGTTCCGGCCCGCCGAGGCCGCCGACGACGCCGTGGCCGCCGTACGCCGCAGGCTGCTCCACGAGGGCCGGGCCGTCCTCGGCCGCGCCCGGCTCGACGGCCGCCTCTGGCTCAAGGCCACCCTCCTCAACCCCCACAGCCGGCCCGACGAACTGGCCCAGCTCCTGAAACTCGTAGAAGGAACGACCCCCGAATGACCATCCCCCCACGCCACGAGCCCACATCCCCCCGCGATCTGGTCGGCATCGGCATCGGACCGTGCAACCTCTCGCTCGCCGCCCTCGCCCACCCGCTCGCCGAACTCGACGCCGTCTTCTACGAGCAGCGTCCCGGCTTCGACTGGCACCCGGGCCTGCTCATCGACGGCGCCACCATCCAAGTGCCCTTCCTCGCCGATCTGGTGACCCTCGCCGACCCCACCAGCCCCTGGAGCTTCCTGAACTACCTCAGGACCCGCGAGCGGCTCTTCCCCTTCTACTTCGCCGAGCGCTTCCAGATCCACCGCGCCGAGTACGACGCCTACTGCCGCTGGGTCGCCCAGAGCCTGCCCGGGCTGCGCTTCCGCCACCAGGTCGACGCCGTCCGCTGGAACCCCGAACGGGATGTGTTCGAGGTCGACTTCACCCAGCTCGACGCCGACGGCGAGGCCGAGGCCCTGGGCCGCACCCACACCCGCAACATCGTCCTCGGGGTCGGCACCGTGCCCCATGTGCCCGACCCCCTCAAGCCCCTGGTGGACACGCCCGCTGTGCCCGTCCTGCACGCCGCCGACTACCTCGCCCACCGCGACACCGTCCTCGCCGCCGAGCACGTCACCGTCGTCGGCTCCGGACAGTCCGGCGCCGAGATCTTCCTCGACCTGCTGCGCCACCGCCCGGTGGGCCGCGAGAAGCTGCACTGGATCGGCCGTACCGAGGCGTTCGCGCCGATGGAGTACTCCAAGCTCGGCCTGGAGCACTTCACGCCCGACTACACCCGCTACTTCCACGCCCTCGCCGAGCCGGTCCGCGACCGGCTGGTCGCCGCCCAGTGGCAGCTGCACAAGGGCATCGACGCCGGCACGCTCGCCGCCATCCACGACGAGCTGTACCGGCGCGCCCTGTACGGTGGCTGGCCCGACGCCGTCCTCACCCCGGGCGTCCGGGTCCGCACGGCCGGCCGGATCGCCACGACCAAGGTCGAACTGCATCTGGAGCATCTCCAGCAGGGCAGCCGCTCGCGGCTCACCACCGACGCGGTCGTCCTCGCCACCGGCTACCGCGAGCGCCCCCTCGGCCGCATCCTCGCCGGACTCGACCCCTATCTGCGCCGCGACAGCAGCGAACGCCCCCGTGTCGACGACGAGTTCCGGCTCGTCCTCGATCCCTCGGTCACCGGCTCGGTGTACGTCCAGAACGCCGAGCTGCACACCCACGGCGTCGGCGCCCCCGACCTCGGCCTCGCCGCCTGGCGCAGCGCCACCATCCTCAACTCGCTCACCGGGAAGGACCCGTACCCGCTGCCGGCCCGGACGGCCTTCACCACCTTCGGACTCGAGCAGGCCCAGCCCCGGGTGCCGCAGACACGGCCGGCGAAGGGGCTGACCCCACTCGTCGAGGGCAGGTGACGAGCGAGGCCAGGCCCGATCCACGGCGGCCCTAGAACACCGGCGTGCCGTTCCGGGTGAGCTTCCAGTCCACGGACGCGAAGTCCTTCGGGTCCAGGACGCCCTTCGCGGTGACCCACTCCGCGATCCTGGTGCGGATCTCCGTCGACTCCGACCACAGCTCCTTGGCCGTGGCGACGTGCGGGAAGGCACCGCCGCCGTTGGCCCGATAGTTGTTCACCGCCAGCACGAACTGCTGGGCGTCGTCCAGCGCGGCCCCGCCGAAGGTCAGGTTCTTGATGCGCGACCCGGCCGGCTGGGCGATGTCGATGTCGTACGACAGACCCGAGACGTAGTCGTAGTTGTAGTCCGGGCGGCCGCCGGCGTTGGTCAGCTTCTCGACGTCGACCGTGGCGTCCGCGGCCGTCTGGACGTAGTACTCCGCCGAGTACTCCAGGTACGCGCGCACCTGAGCGCCCGTCAGCAGCTTGGCGACCAGCGTGTTGTCGTACACGTACAGGCTCGACAGGTCCCGGATCGTCACCTCGCCGGCCGGGATCTCGGAGGTCCGGGAGAACGGCGAGGCCTGGGCGATCACCGGCAGCGAGGCGTACTCGGTGCCCGCGAGCGCCGTCTTGACCACGTCCTCCTGGACCTTGGTGATCAGGTCGATGATCGGGGCGTCCTTGTACCGTGCCTCGACCGTGGTCAGCGTCTCGGTCGCCCGGCCCACCACCTGGTTGACGTACGCGACGACCTTCTGGTGCTCGTCGGTCAGCAGCTTGGTGATCTTCGGGTCGTCGGCGACCGTGTTGGAGTTGCGCAGCGAGGCGGAGACCGACTCCACCTCCCACTTCCCCTTGCTGAACACCAGCTCGATGTCGAAGAGGGAGAGCCGTTCGGCGTAGCACAGCGGCTCGGAGAGCACGACGGTCCTGCCGGTCTGCTCGTTGACGACCTTCAGCTCCGGGATCTCCACGTGCGCGTGGCCGACCAGGATCGCGTCGATGCCGGGTACCTTCTTGGCCACGTCCGCCGCCGCGTTCTCCACGTACGGCACCTGGTCGCCGTACGACGACGTGCCCGAGGTGCCCGAGTGCGCGGAGACCACGACCACGTCCGCGCCCAGCGACCTGAGCCTCGGCACCCACTTCGCGGCCTGCTCCTCCAGGCCCTCGAACTTGAGTTTGCCCTGCACATAGGCCTTGTCCCAGATGGCGATGCCCGGGTTGGTCAGGCCGAGGACGGCGACCTTGACCGGCTTGGCGCCGGGCACGTGGAACGTCTTGATGAAGTAGGGCGGGAAGGCCGGCCTGAGCGTCTTGGCGTCGACCGCGTTGGCGCCGAGCAGCGGGAAGTCCAGCTGGTCCTCGAACCGGCGCAGGGTCTCGATGCCGTAGTTGAACTCGTGGTTCCCGAGCGCCGCCGCGTCGTACCCGATCGCGTTCATCGCCTGCGCCATCGGGTGCACCGGGCCACCCTTGGCGGTGATCGGGTCGACCTTGGCGTAGTAGTACGTCAGCGGGGTGCCCTGGATGGTGTCACCGGCGTCCAGCAGGAGTGTGTTGCGGCGGCCCTTCTCCTCGCGCACCTGGTCCACCAGGGTGGAGATCCGGGCCAGGCCCATCGCGTTGCCGGCCTTGTCGGAGTACTCCGCGTCCTTGAAGTAGTCCCAGTTGAAGACGTGACCGTGCAGGTCGGTGGTGCCCATGACCGTCAGGGAGTACCGCTTCACGGGATGTCCCGGCTTCCTTTGCTCCGCCGCCTCGGCCGCCGGAGTCGCCGCCGCACCGGCGATCGCCACTCCCGCCCCGGTGGCAGCGGACTTCTTCAGGAACTTCCGGCGGTTCAACGGCATCTCTGGGTCTCCTCGGGTGGTCGAACGACGCGCGTAGATTCTGGCCTGAACATGACCCGTGGCAACAGGTCCGGAAGGTTGCGATCTGATGACCCCATGGAAAATCGCTCATAGGAGCGGGCCGTCGCACAATTCAACACTTGTCAAATCCCTTTACCCAGAGTGCGTTGAGTAGTCATACAGCGCCGATTCTCTACCCGCGGGTAAGGCATAGGCTCGACCCATGCGCCGAGCAAAGATCGTCTGTACATTGGGGCCCGCCACCGACTCGTACGACCAGATCAAGGCACTGGTCGAGGCCGGAATGGACGTCGCCCGCTTCAATCTCAGCCACGGCACTCACGCCGAACACGAGGAGCGTTATCAGCGCGTGCGTAAGGCGGCCGACGAAACCGGCCGTAGCGTCGGAATCCTCGCCGACCTTCAAGGCCCGAAGATCCGGCTCGGCCGCTTCGTCGAAGGGCCGGTACTCCTTGAACGCGGCGACACCTTCACCATCACCGTGGAGGAGGGCGTCGAGGGCGACCGCCACCAGTGCGGCACCACGTACGCCGGTCTCGCCGCCGACGTCACCCCCGGCGAGCGCGTCCTCGTGGACGACGGCAAGGTGTGCCTGGAAGTGACCGCCGTCGACGGACCCCGGGTCCGCACCCGAGTGGTCGAGGGCGGCGTGATCTCCGACCACAAGTGCCTGAACCTCCCCGGCGTCGCCGTCTCCGTCCCCGCCCTCTCGAAGAAGGACGAGGACGACCTGCGCTGGGCGCTGCGCACCGGGTTCGACGTCATCGCCCTCTCCTTCGTCCGCAGCGGCAGGGACATCCAGGACGTCCACCGCATCATGGACGACGAGGGCCGCCGCCTGCCGGTGATCGCCAAGGTCGAGAAGCCGCAGGCGGTCCAGAACATCGACGACATCGTGGCCGCCTTCGACGGCATCATGGTCGCCCGCGGCGACCTGGGCGTGGAGATGCCGCTGGAGCAGGTTCCGATCGTCCAGAAGCGTGCCGTCAAGCTCGCCCGGCGCAACGCCAAGCCGGTCATCGTCGCCACCCAGATGCTGGACTCGATGGTCGACAACTCCCGCCCGACCCGCGCCGAGGCCTCCGACGTGGCCAACGCGGTCCTCGACGGCACGGACGCGGTGATGCTCTCCGGCGAGACCAGCGTCGGCAAGCACCCGATCGAGACCGTGCGCACCATGGCGAAGATCGTCGCGGCGGCCGAGGAGGACATGCTGGCGGGCGGCCTGCCGCCGCTGACCGAGCGGAACAAGCCGCGCACCCAGGGCGGCGCGGTCGCCCGCGCCGCCGCCGAGATGGGCGACTTCCTCGGCGCGAAGTTCCTGGTGGCGTTCACCCAGTCGGGAGACACGGCCCGCCGGCTCTCCCGCTACCGCTCGCCGATCCCGCTGCTCGCCTTCACCCCCGAGCCGGCCACCCGCTCCCAGCTCAGCCTCACCTGGGGCGCCGAGACCTTCCTCGGTCCGCACGTGGACTCCACGGACGCCATGGTCGACCAGGTGGACGAGCTGCTGCTGAAATACGGCCGCTGCCGGAAGGGTGACGTCGTGGTGATCACGGCCGGCTCCCCGCCCGGCGTCTCCGGCTCGACCAACATGGTCCGCGTCCACCACATCGGCGAGGACGACAGTCCGAAGTGACGGGACGGGGCCTTGCTCGGGGCGCCCTTCTCAGTGCTGGGGGCCGACGTGGGCGTCGACAAGAGCCACCGGGGCCCTCTTGGCGACGGGCACGTGGTGAAGGAGTGCGGCGACACGCGGCAAAAAGTGGATGTTCACGAAACCATGAACGTCCACTTTTTGAGGTCACCTTCGTTTCCTAGGAAAAGTACCCCGGGTCGGATTCGAACCGACGCTGGATGGTGTTTGAGACCATTGCCTCTACCGCTGGGCTACCGGGGCTCCCTTGAAAAGCAAGGTCGACGGGCACCCGCCGTGACCCCACCTTACCGTAGCTGGGTAGGCTCTTGTCAGCAGTACCCCTGCCCTGAACGAGGAGCCCCCGTGACCGCCGAGTCGCCCCAGCCCGTAGACGCGCCCGACGACGACAAGTCGCACGTGCCTCCGCTGACGACCCGTGTCGTCATCGCCGAGGACGAGGCACTGATCCGGCTCGACCTCAAAGAGATGCTCGAGGAGGAGGGGTACACCGTCGTCGGTGAGGCCGGGGACGGTGAGCAGGCCGTCGAGCTGGCTCGCGAGCACAAGCCGGACCTGGTCATCCTGGACGTGAAGATGCCCAAGCTCGACGGCATCTCCGCGGCCGAGAAGATCGCCGAGGAGTCCATCGCGCCGGTCCTGATGCTCACCGCCTTCTCGCAGCGCGACCTCGTCGAGCGGGCCCGGGACGCGGGTGCCATGGCCTACCTGGTGAAGCCGTTCAGCAAGAGCGACGTCGTCCCGGCCATCGAGATGGCCGTCTCCCGCTTCACCGAGCTGAAGCAGCTGGAGCAGGAGGTCGCCGACCTCACCCAGCGGCTGGAGACCCGCAAGCTGGTCGACCGGGCGAAGTCCATCCTGCAGACCGAGTACGGCCTGACCGAGCCGGCCGCCTTCCGCTGGATCCAGAAGACCTCCATGGACCGCCGCATGTCGATGCAGCAGGTCGCCGAGGCGGTCATCGCGGACAACGAGGAGAAGAAGGCCGCGAAGAAGAGCTGAACGCGCCTGTCCACGACGAGGCCCGCGCCCCGGAAAGGGGGCGCGGGCCTCGTCGTGGTCCCGGTCAGTCCTCGCCGAGGTACGCCTTGCGCACGGACTCGTCGTGCAGCAGGTCCTGGCCGGTGCCGGACAGGACGATGTTGCCGACCTCCATGACATGACCCTGGTCGGCCAGCGAGAGTGCCGCCTGAGCGTTCTGTTCGACCAGCAGGATGGTGGTGCCCTGGGCCTTCAGCTCGGCGATCGTCGACATGATCTTCTGCATCATGATCGGCGACAGGCCCATGGAGGGCTCGTCCAGCATCAGCAGCTTGGGCTGGGACATCAGCGCCCTGCCCATCGCCAGCATCTGCTGCTCACCGCCCGAGAGGGTGCCCGCGGCCTGCTTCCTGCGCTCCCCGAGGATGGGGAAGAGGTCGTAGGCGCGCTGGATGTCCTTCTCGATGCCGTCCTTGTCCTTGCGGAGGAAGGCGCCGAGCTGGAGGTTCTCGGCGATGGTCAGGCGCGGGAAGATGTGCCGGCCCTCGGGGGAGTGGGCGAGCCCGAGGGAGACGATCTTGTGCGCCGGGACGCCGGCGAGCGGCTTGCCGTCGAAGACGATCTTCCCGGAGGTGGGCTTCAGCAGGCCCGAGAGCGTGCGCAGCGTCGTCGTCTTGCCGGCGCCGTTGGTGCCGATCAGGGTGACGACCTGGCCGGCCTCGACGCTGAACGAGATGCCCTTGACGGCCTCGATCTTGCCGTAGGCGACCCTGAGGTCCTCGACCTCCAGCAGTGCGGTCACTGGGCCTCTCCCTTGGTGGTGCTGGTGCTCTCCTCGCCGGTGCTCTCCGCGTCGCCGGTGCTCTCCGCGTCGCCGGTGCTCTCCGCAGCGGCGGTTTCCGCGGCCTCGGCCTCGGCGGCCTCCGCCTCCCCGGGGTCGCCCTCGAAGGGCTCGCCGAGATAGGCGGCGACGACCCGCTCGTCGGCCTGGACGACCTCGGAGGTGCCCTCGACGAGCTTCTCGCCCTGGACGAGGACCGCGACGCGGTCGCAGAGGTTGAAGATGAAGCGCATGTCGTGCTCGATGACGAGCACGGCGATGCCCCTGTCCCGGATGGCGAAGACCAGTTCCTCGGTGGTCCGGGTCTCCTGCGGGTTCATACCGGCCGTCGGCTCGTCGAGCAGCAGCAGACCCGGCTCGCTCGCCAGCGCCCGGGCGATCTCCAGCTTGCGCTGCTCGCCGTAGGGCAGGTTGCGCGCGAGGTGGTCGCGCTTGGCGGCGAGGCCGACGAACTCCAGGAGTTCCATGGCCTTCGCCTCGGACTCCTTCTCGGCCTTGCGGAAACCGGGGCCGCGCAGCAGCGCCGACCACAGGCCCTCCTTGGTCCGCGTGTGGCGGCCCACGAGGACGTTCTCCAGCACGGTCATGTTGGCGAAGAGCCGGATGTTCTGGAACGTACGGGCGATGCCCGCCTGCGTCACCAGGTGCGGCTTGGGCGGCAACACCCGGCCCTGGTACGCGACCGTGCCCTCGGTGGGGATGTACAGACCGGTGAGGCAGTTGAAGAACGTGGTCTTGCCGGCGCCGTTCGGGCCGATCAGGCCGACGATCTCGCCGCTGTTGACCGTGAAGTCGACCGAGCGGACGGCGGTCAGTCCGCCGAAGCGCATCGTGACGTCGCGGGCTTCGAGTACAGGTGTCGTCATGGTTCCTTACGCCCCTGCCTTGGTGGCGGCCGGTTCGTCGGTCAGCGTCTTCTGTTCCGGTACGTCGAGTTGGCCGGTCTCGTGGAACTCCAGCTGGCGGCGGCGGTTGGCGATGATGCCCTCCGGCCGGAACCGCATCAGCAGGATCAGCGCGATACCGAAGGCGAACAGCTCGTAGTTCTGCAGGAACTGCAGCTTCTCGGGGACCAGGTAGAGGACGCTCGCGCCGAGCAGCGGGCCGCTGACGGTGCCCATGCCGCCGAGGACGACGGCGGCGAGCAGGAAGGCCGAGTTGGGCGGGGCGGCACCGGCGAACTGGTACGGCTGCGGGTTGACGCTGTAGTTGACGTGGGCCATCACGGTGCCGGCGAGACCCGCGAGGGAGGCGCCGAGGGCGAAGGCGATCAGCTTGACCCGGAAGCCGTTGATGCCCATGGCGGTGGCGGCGGTCTCGTCCTCGCGGATGGCGATCCAGGAGCGGCCGATACGGGAGTCGGCGGCGCGGGTGAAGACGAGCACGACGATGGCCGTGACGATGAGCATCAGGAACAGGTAGTTGGCGAACCGGCCCAGGGTGAACCCGCCGATGTCGTGCGCCTCGCCCAGGTTGAACCCGAGGATGTTCAGGTCCGGGATCTGGGTGATGCCGTTGGGTCCGCGGGTGATGTTCGGTCCGGAGTCGCCGTCGAGGTTGTTGACGGTGATACGGAAGATCTCACCGAAGCCGAGGGTGACGATGGCCAGGTAGTCGCCGCGCAGCCGCAGGGTCGGCGCGCCGATGAGCACACCGAAGACCAGTGCTGCGGCCATGCCGGTGAGGGCGGCGGCCCAGAACGGGAAGTGCACACCGGAGAACCGGGAGTACTCCGAGCCGGAGACCAGCGCGGCCGCGTAGGCGCCGACGCCGAGGAAGGCGACGTAACCGAGGTCGAGCAGGCCGGTGAGGCCGACGACGATGTTCAGGCCGAGGGCGACGGTGGCGAAGATCAGGATGTTCACGCCGACGTTGGCGTTGTGGTCGTCGCTCTGGGTGAAGGGGAAGATCACGGCGGCGACGAAGGCGAGCGTCGAGGCGAAGGCCTTGTGCTGTGCCGAGATGGTCGTGTAGCGGTCGACGAGGCCGGTGTGGACCAGCGCCCAGGCGGCGAAGATGACGAGGAGCAGGAAACCGATGAAGGTCTCGCTCTCCTCGTTGTCGATGCCGATGCCGTAGGTGAAGGCCACCAGGGCGATCGCGGTGCCGGCGGTGATGATGCCGCGCTCGGCGAGCGGGTTCAGCTTGCCGGGGCGGGGCTGCTGGGGCTTGGTGAGGTAGCCGCGGACGCCGGTGCCCGGAGCGGGGTGCGGCAGCGCGAGGGCGCCGACGACGGGAAGCGCGGAGGCCACCATCGCCACGTAGGCGCCGGGGTCGAGGTTGACCAGGCCGCCGAGGTCGACCGCGATGGCGATGCCGGTGAACCAGCAGACGGCGAATGCCGACAGGGCCGCCAGGAGCACGGGCGAGGTGGCGTCGGCGGGGTTCAGCCGGCGCAGCCCCTTCACGTCCCACAGGGTGAGTGCGAACAGCAGGGTGAGGGCGCCGGCCACGAGGGCGAGGATCTGCAGGCCCGCCGGGTAGCCGTAGACGGTCAGGTCGCCGGGGAACTCGGGCGTCCAGGTCCAGCTGAGGAAGGTGCTGGCGATGGTGCCGACGGCGCCGACGGCGACGAGCAGCCGCGCGGCGGACCGCGGGAGCGGGACGGGTCCGTGCTCGGGTGCGGCGGTGGTCTTGGCGGTGGTCTCGGTCATGCTGCTCACGCCCTGTCCGCGACGCGTTCGCCGAGCAGGCCCTGTGGTCTGAACAGGAGGACGAGGATGAGGAGGACGAAGGCCCACACGGCGGCCCAGCCGCCGCCGCCGAGCTGCTGCATGCCGGGGATGTCGGCGATGTAGGCGGTGGCCATGGCCTCGGCCAGGCCGAGGACGAGGCCGCCGACCATGGCGCCGTAGATGTTGCCGATGCCGCCGAGGACGGCCGCGGTGAACGCCTTCAGACCGGCGATGAAGCCCATGTCGTAGGAGACCGAGCCGTACTTGAGGCCGTAGGAGACGCCCGCGACAGCCGCGAAGAAGCCGCCGATGGCGAAGGCGATGACGATGATGCGGTTGGTGTCGATGCCCATCAGCTGGGCGGTGTCCGGGTCCTGGGCGGTGGCCTGCATGGCGCGGCCGGTGCGGGAGAGCCGGACGAAGAAGGCGAGGACGGCCATGCACACCGGGGCGGCGATGATCAGGAAGACGTCACCGCTCTGCACGGTCACGGAGCCCAGGTGCAGCGGGCCGAACGGCAACTGCGGGAAGACCCGGGCGGACTTGGCGTCGCCGCCGTAGTTGTACCAGTTGAAGACCGCCTGCTGCAGGGCGAGTGACAGGCCGATCGCGGTGATCAACGGCGCCAGGCGTGGTGCGCCGCGCAGCGGACGGTAGGCGAAGCGCTCGGCGCCGACGGCGATGAGCACAGCGACCAGTGCGCCGCCGATGAGCATCGCCGGCAGGGCTATCCACATGGATATGCCGTCCGGCAGGGCGAGGTAGACCGTGAGCGCGCCGAAGCCTCCGGTCATGAAGATCTCGCCGTGGGCGAAGTTGATGAGCTGGACGATGCCGTACACCATCGTGTAGCCGATGGCGATCAGCCCGTACATCGAGCCGAGGAACAGCCCGTTGGCCAGCTGCTGCGGCAGGGTGTTCACCGCATGGCCTCCATGTGGTGGGGAGAGTCAAGGGGGGCGGTAGAAAGCGGGCCGCGCGGTGACGGTGGTCTGCGCCGCGCGGCCCTGGTGGTGCGAGGGGTTCGGTGGTTACTTCGGGTTGGCGGTGCCGCTCTTGACGGACTTCCACTCACCGTTGGTGACCTGGTAGACGGTCAGCTGCTTGTTCGTGGTGTCGCCGTACTCGTCGAACGAGATCTTGCCGGAGATGCCGTCGAAGGAGCTGTTCTGCACGGCCTCGACGACCTTGGCGCGGCCGTCGGAGGGAACCTTGCCGTCCTTCACGACCTGGCCGACGGCCTTGATGATCGCCGTGGTGGCGTCGTAGGCGTACGAGCCGTAAGTGCCGTAGTCACCGGGGTACTTCTTGGCCTTGTAGGTGGCCACGAACTCCTTGGCGGCGGGCAGGGTGTCGACCGGGACGCCGATGGAGGTCACCAGGTCGCCCTCGGCCGCCTTGCCGGCGGTCTTGATGAAGGTCGGGGTGAACATGCCGTCGCCGCCGAACAGCGGGATCTTGGCCCCGGCGTCCTTGAGCTGCTTGGTCAGCACCTGGGACTCGTCGTACTGGCCGCCGTAGTAGAGGATGTCGGCGCCCGAGTTCTTGATCTTGGTGACGAGGGTGGAGAAGTCACGGTCACCGGTGTTGACGTGGTCCGTGCCGATGACCTTGCCGCCCTGCTTGGCGAACTGCTCCTTGAAGATCTTGGAGAGGCCCGCGCCGTAGGTCTGCTTGTCGTCGACGACGAAGGCCTTCTTCTTCTTGAGGCCGTTGTAGGCGTAGTCGGCGGCGAAGGCGCCCTGGAGGGCGTCGGTGGTGGCGGTGCGGAAGTAGGACTTGAACGGGCGGGACTTGCTGGTCTGCCAGTTCTTGCCCTGGGTCAGCTCGGGCGCGGTGTTGGAGGGGGAGATCTCCACCAGGTTGGCCGCGGCGAGCGTCTGCTGCATCTGCGTGGCCACACCCGAGTTGAGCGGGCCGACGACACCGAGGACGTCCTTGTCGGCGACGAACTGGGAGGCGTTCTGCTGGCCGGTGGCGGGAATCGCCTTGTCGTCCAGCGCCTTGATCTTGAAGGTGACGCCCGGGACGGTCTTGTTCTTGTTGGCGTCGTCCACGGCGATCTGCGCGCCGTACTGGATGCCGAGACCCGTGGCGGAGTTCTGGCCGGTCAGCGGGGCGTCAACGCCGATCGTGACCGTCACGTTGCCGCTGTCGCCGTCTTTGCTGTCGTCGTCGCGGGAGCCGCAGGCGGTGAGGGTCAGAGCTCCGGTGGTCAGCACGGAGGTAAGAATCACCAGAGAACGCTGTCGCACAATCGATCCTTTCCGCAGGCACGGTCGCCCCCTTCGGGGTACGACGGGTGCCGCGCCGGTACCGAACTCCCGATGGAGCGGTGACTGGCCGTGACTCTAAGCGTGTGTGGGGAACGTGGAGGAGAGCTTGACCAAGGCTGTGACGCTCTTGTTATGACACGAGGTAATGCAGAGCGGTACAGCGTGGGGGGAAAACAGGAATTCAGGCCGATTCGCCCCGTCCACATTGTGAGAACCCGCAGGACTCACCGTGATCGGTTCAGGTGTCTCCGGGGTTTTGGTGATTACGCAACTCTGTTGCTGCAGGCGACTTCCGGGGATGCGGAGAGGCGCTGTGCGCGGTGCGCGTCACGGGGGAAACGGCGAATGCGTATTGCGTGCGCATTACGCAGAGTTACGTCTGAGGAAATGGACTCGGCGACTTCGGTCGCTTTTCGGTATTTCGTCGCGGGAGGCCTGCGGCCATCCCGGGGGGCCGGGCCTGCCTCTGTCCGGAAGGGGCGCCCGGCGTCGCGGCGCCCGGTGTCTGCCACCTGGCGCGGCCCCGGCCGTGGGCCTGACGGACCGTCAACTCACCGGGTCCGGGTGGGCTTCGAGGGCGGCTTCGTGGTCCACACCGCGCGGCCATGCCCGGCGGGGCTCGACGGCCCCGCCGGGAAACGGTCAGACGCCCGTGCCGCGAGCGTGCGCCTCGTCGCCCGGCTTGGCGTCCCGCAGCAGGCAGGTCAGCCGGGCGGTGCACACCCGGCGGCCCTCCTCGTCGCTGATCACGATCTCGTACGTCGCAGTCGACCGGCCCCGGTGCACGGGCGTGGCCACGCCGGTCACCATGCCCGAGCGGACGCCGCGGTGGTGGGTGCAGTTCAGGTCCACGCCGACGGCGATCTTCGAGCTGCCGCCGTGCAGCATGGAGCCGACCGAGCCGAGCGTCTCCGCCAGTACCGCGGACGCGCCGCCGTGCAGCAGGCCGTACGGCTGGGTGTTGCCCTCCACCGGCATGGTCGCCACGATCTTCTCCGCCGAGGCCTCCAGGATCTGCACACCCATGCGCGTGCCGAGGTGGCCGGCCGAGAACAGGGCGGGCAGGTCGACACCGAGCGCTGCGTACTCGTCGATGATCTCCTGCGGGAACTTCACTCGCTGCTGCTCGCCCATCGGTCCGGCTCCGTTCGTCGTACGCCTGTCTGGCGGCTGAGCAAACGCTCAGTCGGTCGCCGATTGTTCCAGACGGCTCTCCGCCCGGTCCTCGGCGCGGCCCTTCCCGTGACCCTCCACGGGGAACTCGACGTGGTCCTCGAGACGTACGACGACGGACTTGCTGGCCGGGGTGTTGCTGGTGTCGGCTGTGGCGTCCAGAGGGACGAGCACGTTCGTCTCGGGGTAGTACGCCGCCGCGCAGCCCCGGGCCGTCGGATAGAGCACGACCCGGAAACCGGGCGCCCGCCGCTCCACCCCGTCCTTCCACTCGCTCACCAGATCCACGTACGACCCCTCGGCGACCCCGAGCCGGCGCGCGTCCTCGGGGTTCACCAGCACCACCCGGCGCCCGCCCGTGATGCCCCGGTACCGGTCGTCGAGCCCGTAGATCGTGGTGTTGTACTGGTCGTGCGAGCGCAGCGTCTGCAGCAGCAGCCGGCCTTCGGGCAGTTCCGGGTACTCCACCGGCGCCGCCGTGAAGTTCGCCTTGCCGGTGGCGGTCGGGAAGCGGCGCTCGTCGCGCGGGGCGTGCGGCAGCGCGAAGCCGCCGGGGCGGGCCACGCGCGCGTTGAAGTCCTCGAAACCGGGGATCACGCGCGCGATGCGGTCACGGATCGTCGCGTAGTCCTTCTCGAACTCCGCCCACGGCACGACGCTGTTCTCGCCGAGCACCCGGCGCGCCAGGCCGCAGATGATGGCCGGCTCGGACTTCAGCCGCGGGCTCGCCGGCGCGAGCCGCCCCCGCGAGGCGTGCACCATGCCCATGGAGTCCTCGACCGTCACGAACTGCTCGCCGCCGCTCTGCAGATCGCGTTCCGTCCGCCCCAGCGTGGGCAGGATCAGCGCCCGCGCGCCGGTGACGACGTGCGAGCGGTTGAGCTTGGTCGACACATGCACGGTCAGCCGCGCGCGCCGCATCGCCGCCTCGGTCACCTCGGTGTCGGGGGACGCGGAGACGAAGTTGCCGCCCATCGCGAAGAACACCTTCGCCTCGCCGTCGCGCAGCGCGCGGATGGCCCGTACGACGTCCAAGCCGTGCTCGCGCGGCGGGGCGAACCCGAACTCCTTCTCCAGCGCGTCCAGGAAGGCCGGCGCGGGCCGTTCGAAGATGCCCATCGTGCGGTCGCCCTGCACATTGGAATGGCCGCGCACCGGGCACACGCCCGCGCCCGGACGGCCGATGTTGCCGCGCAGCAGAAGGAAGTTGACCACCTCGCGGATGGTCGGCACCGCGTGCTTGTGCTGCGTGAGCCCCATCGCCCAGCAGACGATGGTCCGCTCCGAGGCGAGCACCATCCGCAGGGCTTCCTCGATCTCCTCCTGGGAGAGACCGGTCGCGGTCAGCGTCTCGTCCCAGTCGGCGGCACGCGCGGCCGCGGCGAACTCCTCGAACCCATGGGTGTGTTCGCGTACGAACTCCTCGTCGACCGCGCCGTCCGTCTCCAGGATCAGCCGGTTGAGGAGCCGGAAGAGCGCCTGGTCGCCGCCGATGCGGATCTGCAGGAACAGATCGGTGAGGGCGGAGCCCTTGAGGAGACCCTGCGGGGTCTGCGGGTTCTTGAAGCGCTCCAGGCCCGCCTCGGGCAGCGGGTTGACGCTGATGATCCGCGCGCCGTTCGCCTTGGCCTTCTCCAGCGCGGAGAGCATGCGCGGGTGGTTCGTCCCCGGGTTCTGCCCGGCGACGATGATCAGGTCAGCCCGGTACAGGTCCTCCAGCAGGACGCTGCCCTTCCCGATGCCGATGGTCTCGGACAGCGCCGAGCCCGACGACTCGTGGCACATGTTCGAGCAGTCCGGCAGGTTGTTCGTGCCCAGTTCGCGCGCGAACAGCTGGTACAGGAACGCCGCCTCGTTGCTGGTGCGGCCCGAGGTGTAGAAGACGGCCTCGTCGGGGGAGCCGAGGGCGGCGATCTCCTCGGCGATGATGTCGAAGGCGCGCTCCCAGTCGACCGGCTCGTAGTGCTCTCCCCCTTCGGGGAGATACATGGGGTGCGTGAGCCGCCCCTGCTGGCCCAACCAGTAGCCGCTCCTGGTGGCCAGGTCCGCGACGGAGTGCGCGGCGAAGAACTCCGGCGTGACCCGGCGCAGCGTGGCCTCCTCCGCCACCGCCTTCGCGCCGTTCTCGCAGAACTCCGCCGTGTGCCGGTGGTCCGGCTCGGGCCAGGCACAGCCCGGGCAGTCGAAGCCGTCCTTCTGGTTCACCCGCAGCAGGGTCAGCGCGGTGCGCTTCACACCCATCTGCTGCCGGGCTATGCGCAGGGTGTGGCCGATGGCCGGCAGTCCCGCGGCCGCGTGCTCCGGCTCCGCGACCTGCGGCGCGTCCTGAACCGGATCACCCTTGGGCGGCTTCGTCGCCATCGCACGGTCCCCTTCGACTGCGTGTGAGAAGTACGACGACGATCCTCCCACGGGCCACTGACAACGGTTCCGGGTGGGCGGACCGGAAGCGGGAGCGGTGTTCTGCGCCGGTCCATCGACGCTCCGCCACGGCGAGTGACCGACGGGCAACCCTGCGCACCTCGGGAGGGAACCGCCCGGGCCGGACTGTCAGTGCGGCGTGGCAGGATCGGGGACGTGGCAGAGACAGCATCGAAGCAGACCGACAAGACCCCCGGCGGCAGCCGTCCCCGGCTGATGCTCATGGACGGGCACTCGCTGGCCTACCGCGCGTTCTTCGCGCTGCCCGCGGAGAACTTCACGACCGCGACCGGCCAGCCGACGAACGCGATCTACGGCTTCGCGTCGATGCTGGCCAACACCCTGCGTGACGAGGCGCCCACCCACTTCGCGGTGGCCTTCGACGTCTCCCGCAAGACCTGGCGCTCCGAGCAGTTCACGGAGTACAAGGCGAACCGCTCCAAGACCCCCGACGAGTTCAAGGGCCAGGTGGAGCTCATCGGCGAGCTGCTCGACGCGATGCACGCGCAGCGCTTCGCCGTGGACGGCTTCGAGGCGGACGACGTCATCGCCACGCTCGCCACCCAGGCCGAGGCCGAGGGCTTCGAGGTGCTGATCGTCACCGGCGACCGCGACTCCTTCCAGCTGGTCACCGAGCACACCACCGTGCTCTACCCGACGAAGGGCGTCTCGGAGCTGACCCGGTTCACCCCGGAGAAGGTTTTCGAGAAGTACGGATTGACGCCCGCGCAGTACCCGGACTTCGCGGCCCTGCGCGGCGACCCCTCCGACAACCTCCCCGGCATCCCCGGCGTCGGCGAGAAGACCGCCGCGAAGTGGATCAACCAGTTCGGCTCGTTCGCGGAGCTGGTCGAGCGCGTCGAGGAGGTCAAGGGCAAGGCCGGGCAGAACCTGCGCGACCACCTGGAGTCGGTCAAGCTCAACCGCGTCCTCACCGAGCTGGAGCGGCAGGTCGAGCTGCCGAGGACGGTCGCCGACCTGGAGCGGGCCCCGTACGACCGCAAGGCCGTCGCGATGATCCTGGACACCCTGGAGATCCGCAACCCGTCCCTGCGCGAGCGCCTCTTCGCCGTCGACCCCGGCGGCGAGGAGGCCGAAGCCACCCCGATCGCGACCGACGGCGTGGAACTGGACGGCAAGATCCTCGCCACCGGCGAGCTGGCCCCCTGGCTCGCCGAGCACGGCACGGAGACCCTGGGCGTCGCCACCGTCGACACCTGGGCGCTGGGCGCCGGCTCGGTCGCCGAGGTGGCCCTCGCCGCGGCCGGGGGAGCGGCCGCCTGGTTCGACCCCGCCGAGCTGGACGAGGCCGACGAGAACGCGTTCACGGCCTGGCTGGCCGACGCCGGCCGCCCCAAGGTGTTCCACAACGCCAAGGGCGCCATGCGCGTCTTCGCCGAGCACGGCTGGAGCGTCGAGGGCGTGCGTATGGACACCGCGCTCGCCGCCTACCTGGTCAAGCCGGGCCGCCGCTCCTTCGATCTGGACGCACTGTCCCTGGAGTACCTGCACCGCGAGCTGGCTCCCGCCGCCGCGGCCGACGGCCAGCTCGCCTTCGGCACGGACGACGGCGCCGAGGCCGAGGCCCTGATGATCCAGGCCCGCGCCGTCCTCGACCTGGGCGAGGCCTTCGAGGGCCGCCTCCAGGAAGTGGGCGCGGCCGACCTGCTCCGGGACATGGAGCTGCCCACCTCCGCCCTGCTCGCCCGCATGGAGCGCCACGGCATCGCGGCCGACCGCGCGCACCTCGAGGCGATGGAGCAGATGTTCGCGGGTGCGGTGCAGCAGGCCGTGAAGGAGGCGCACGCTGCCGCCGGACACGAGTTCAACCTGGGCTCGCCCAAGCAGCTCCAGGAGGTCCTCTTCGGCGAGCTGGCCCTGCCCAAGACCAAGAAGACCAAGACCGGCTACACCACCGACGCCGACGCCCTGGCCTGGCTGGCCACCCAGACCGACAACGAACTGCCGGTGATCATGCTCCGGCACCGTGAGCAGGCGAAGCTGCGCGTCACCGTCGAGGGCCTGATCAAGACCATCGCGGGCGACGGCCGTATCCACACCACCTTCAACCAGACGGTGGCCGCGACCGGCCGCCTGTCCTCCACGGACCCGAACCTGCAGAACATCCCGGTCCGCACGGACGAGGGCCGGGCGATCCGCCGCGGATTCGTCGTCGGCGAGGGCTTCGAGTCCCTGATGACGGCGGACTACAGCCAGATCGAGCTGCGTGTGATGGCCCACCTCTCCGAGGACGAGGGCCTGATCCAGGCGTTCACGTCCGGCGAGGACCTGCACACCACGGCGGCCGCGCAGGTGTTCTCCGTCGACCCCTCGGCGGTGGACGCGGAGATGCGCCGCAAGATCAAGGCGATGTCGTACGGCCTGGCGTACGGCCTGTCGGCGTTCGGCCTGTCCCAGCAGCTGAACATCGAGGCGGCGGAGGCGCGCGCCCTGATGGACGCGTACTTCGAGCGCTTCGGCGGCGTCCGGGACTACCTGCGCCGAGCGGTCGACGAGGCACGGGCGACGGGCTACACGGCGACGCTGTTCGGGCGCCGCCGCTACCTGCCCGACCTCAACAGCGACAACCGCCAGCGCCGCGAGGCGGCCGAGCGCATGGCCCTCAACGCGCCCATCCAGGGCACGGCGGCGGACATCGTCAAGATCGCCATGCTGAAGGTGGACAGCGCGCTGCGGGAGGCCGGCCTCAAGTCCCGCATGCTCCTGCAGGTCCACGACGAAATCGTCCTGGAGATCGCCCCGGGCGAGCGGACCGCCGCGGAGCAGATCGTCCGCCGCGAAATGGCCAACGCCGTCCAGCTCCGCGCCCCCCTGGACGTCTCGGTCGGCGTAGGCCCCGACTGGGAATCCGCAGCCCATTAGCCGGCGGTGCCAACCTGGGGCGCTGGGGCGGCGGGGCGTCGACGTCGCCCACCCCCCGGCGCCCCTACTACGGCACGCCCAGCCCACACCCCACCCACCAGCACAACGCCCCGACCCCCAGGTAGCAAAGACGGCCGAACCCCCGGAGGGACGTCACTCTCGTGGCCCCCGCCAAAACGCCCCCCACCCCCCACGGCCGCAAGACTGCGGGCATGGGTATACGCATGCTTCACCGCCGGACGCCCGAGGCAGTCACCCGGGCCTGGGCGGACACCGCCTCGGCGCAGGCCATGCCCGCCTCGCCGGTCCCGGCCCTCGCGGCCGACGCAAGCACCGCCCGCATCCCGGCCGACCTGGCCGCGACCGCACGCAGGACCGCCACCGGCTTCCGGCGCAGACTCGCCGGCCTGACCGCCCGCGCGGACCACGCCCCGGACTGGCGCCCATGGGCCGACCTGGCCCGCGGCTATCTCGCCCTCGCGCTCACCCTGATCCCGAGATCGCGCCGCCCCCGGCCCACGCTCACGGTCTTCGTCGCGTCGCTCACCGAGAGACCGGCCGCCGCCGGCCCGCACCGACCGTCCCACCGGGACTCCCCGCAGCCTCAGGGCCGCCCGGAACCGGGCCCGGACGCCACACCCTGACCCCGACCGCGTACAGCAGCAGCCCCAGGACCACCCCGGTGCCCACCCCGAAGCACAGGGTGGGCACCAGCTCCCACGGCCGCGCCGGCGCACCCTGGTGCTCCCACCACCGCGCCGCCCGCTGCACCGCCCCGGCCGACGCACAGCCGCCGATCACCGCCAGCGCCCCCCACCGGTCCCGCACGGACAGCTCCGGCACCCCCGTCGGCTCCCCGCCGGGCGCCCGCCGCAACGCTCGTACCAGGACGACCGCGATCACCACGGCAGCGGCCACGGACGAGCCGTACTGCAGCCACGAGTACAGCGGCATGCCCGCCGGCCGGTCCCGCCCGATGGCCGGAATCAGCCGCGTCCCCCACCGGTCGTGGTGGGTGAACGCGTCCCACACCACATGGGTGAGCGCGCCCAGCACCGCGGAGACGTACCACCACACCACCGAAGCGGCCCGCACGCGCGCGCGTGGCGTACCGCAGCGCAGCAGACCGGCCGGCCTGCCCTGCCGGGCCCGTGGCAGCAGCGCGACCAACGGCTCCCGCACGAGCAGCCACAGTCCGGCGAGCGCCCAGGTGATGAGCACGTCCACGGTGGCGACCCCGGCGAACGAGTGGGTGACCGCGCCGAATTCCATGGCGCCCGGCACAAGACTCGCCGCATAGAAGGTCAGATCGGGTGCGAAGGAGCCGGCGACGAGCAGCGCGGGCACCAGCCGGCCCCGGCCGGTCCCGTCGTGGCGGATCGCGGGCAGCACGGCCGCCGCGTGGCTGAGCGTGAACGGCAAGAGGGCCCCCTCGTACGGTCGTCGGCCGTGACACCGGCACCGGTGATCGGGCCCGTCCAGTATGCGGGACCGCTGTCCGGCGCCGACGACGACGATAGTCGGCCAACAGGTGAAAACCGGGCGCGCACAGTGCCCACGCAAAGCAAGTTGTCGTAGGGTCACCTGCGTCGCCGTGCCGGGCGCACGGTCGAACGCACGTCGCACACATGGAAAGGCGGAACAGGGGCAACCACAGCACCGGGTCGACCGTCACACCAGAGCGAGGAAGACAGACGGAGACGGACGCAACGGCGTCCAGGGGAGGGGTTCACTCTATGGCGGCGCATTTCGGCAGGCGGCTGCGCAAGGGAGCGGCGACCACCGCCGTGGCCGCGGCAGCGGTCGCGGCTCTTTCCGCGTCCCAGGCTCCCGGAGTGACCGGCGAGGACCACGGGGGACCGACAGCGGCCGGCGCCTCCACGCCCGTACCCGACACGGCCTCCGGCGGCGTCGCCACCGGCAACTCGCCCTACTACACGGACCTACCACCGCTGAACAGCCCCAGCCCCAGCCCCAGTTCCTCACCGGACATCGGCACCCCCGTCTCCCGGGGTGAGGCCGAGGCCGGCATCCCCGCGACGGTTCTCGACGCCTACAAGAAGGCCGAGGCCGAACTGCGCGCCTCCAAGCCGGGCTGCAATCTGCCCTGGCAACTGCTCGCCGCGATCGGCAAGGTCGAGTCGGGGCAGGCGCGCGGCGGGCGGGTCGACGCAGCCGGCACCACGCTGGGCCGGATCCTCGGCCCGCAGCTCGACGGCAACGGCTTCGCGCTCATCCCGGACACCGACCACGGCGCGTACGACGGCAACAGCACGTACGACCAGGCCGTCGGCCCCATGCAGTTCATCCCCTCCACCTGGGCCTGGGCGGGCCGTGACGGCAACGGCGACGGCGCGAAGGACCCGAACAACGTCTACGACGCCGCCCTCGCGGCCGGCCACTACCTGTGCCGCAACAACTGGGACATGTCCAGTGAGGCCGGACTGCACCGTGCGATCCTCAGCTACAACAACTCGCAGGACTACCTGAACCTGGTCCTGAACTGGCTGCACTACTACCGCAAGGGCACCCACTCCGTGCCCGACGGAACCGGCCAGGTGCCGCAGCACCGCAGCGACGACAGCACCCCGCACGGCAAGTCCCCGAAGCCCTCGCACCCGCCGAGGACCGAGCCGGCCCCCAAGCCGGACCCGAAGCCCCAGCAGCCCGGCGGCGGCAACGAGGGGAGCCCCCGCCCGAATCCGCCGAAGTCGCCCGTCCCGCCGACGTCCCCGCAGACCCCCACCGACACGGTGGACCACCTGGAGGACGCGGGCACGCCCAAGCTCACCGCGATGGCCGGCGACGCCTTCACCGAGCGGATCGGCACCCGCGCCGAGACCAAGGCCGGCAAGTCCGTCGGCAAGGTCAGGATCAGGTTCACCATCACCGGGGACACCGACGCCACCTTCACCGGCGGCGAGACCGTGGCCACCGTCGCCACGGACGCCAAGGGCGTCGCTCTCGCCCCGGCGCTCCAGGCGGGCGAGAAGACCGGCGACTTCAAGGTCACCACGGCCGTCGTGGGCCGTTCGGTCAAGGGCGTCGACTACACGGCCACCGTCACCGCGCGCGCCGCCGACACCCTGGCCCGCACCAGCGACACCGCGCTGACCTGCACCCCGGGCGGCGAGTTCGCCGACCAGGTCCAGCTGAAGGCGACGTACAAGGGCGCCGTCGCGGACAAGGTCGAGGCCACCGCCACCCTCGTCAAGTCCGCGACCGACGCCACCGAGAACGACAAGGGCCCCTACTTCAAGGACGCCGACGGCAAGCCCCTGCGTACCCTCACCGGCCTCCAGACGGACGACAAGGGCCTGCTCACGCTGCCGAAGCTGTACGCGGACGACACCACCGGCACCTTCCTGCTCCGCATCACCACCACGGGCGGCGCGACGCTCACCGTGGAGTTGACGGTGGCGGCCCCCGCCGACCCCTCGGAGAGCCCGTCCCCGAGCCCGTCCGCCTCTTCCTGAGGCCGCACGACTCCAGGGCGCCCTCACCGCTCCGGCGGGGAGGGCGCCCTCGTGCGTGCGTGCACCGCTGTTCTCCTCACGACGGCCCGCTGCCCCGGTGCCCGACCTGACGAACCGTCAGGAAGCAGTCGGGCCGCGCTTTCCCTCTGCCTGGAGGCCCGCGCCCGCCGCCCGCAGGACCCCGCACCCACGCGGACGGGGGCCCGAACCGGTCAGCGCCTGAGGCGCGCGTTGGTGTGCCGCGTGGGCTCGGCGGTCGCCGGGTCCTCCGGCCACGGATGCTTCGGATAGCGCCCGCGCAGCTCCGCCCGTACGCCCTTGTAGCCGTCCGCCCAGAAGGAGGCGAGGTCGGTCGTGACGGCGGCGGGCCGCCCGGCGGGGGAGAGCAGGTGCACGAGCAGCGGCACCCCCGCCACAGCCGGCGTCTCCCGCAGCCCGAACATCTCCTGCAGCTTGACGGCGAGCACCGGCCGCTCGGCATCCCGGTAGTCGATCCTGATTCTGGACCCACTCGGTACGGTGATCCGTTCGGGCGCCAGCTCGTCCAGCCGTGCGGCATCCCCGCTCGCCCAGGGCAGCAGCCGAGCGAGCGCCTGCCCTGCGTCGATCCGGCCGAGATCGGCCCGCCGCCGGGCCCTGCTCAGTTCCGGCTCCAGCCACTCGTCCACGCGCGCGTGGAGCGCGTCGTCCGACACGTCCGGCCATGGTTCCCCGAGGTGCGCGCGCAGGAACGCCAGCCGCTGCCGCAGCCCTTCCGCCTCCGGCGACCAGCGCAGCAGCCCGAGCCCTTCCCGCCGGAGCCCTTCGAGCAGCGCGGCCCGTACGAGGGCCGGGTCGGCGTCCTTCAGGGGCTGTACGGCCAGCTCGATCGCGCCCAGCCGTGCCACGTGCCGGGCCACGACCTCCCCGTCGGCCCAGCGCACCTCGTCCCGCTCCTCCAGGAGCGCCCCGGCAGCGGCGCGCGCGACGTCCTCCGGCACCGCGGCCCCGAGCCGCACGCGCGCGTGCCCCTTGCCCGCGGGCCGGTCGGCAACGGCGACGACTATCCACGGCACCCCTCGCAGCGCCGACCCGTCCCCCACCTCGACCCGAGTCCCGGACGCCATCAGATACGACCCACCGTCCAGCCTGGCAACCCGCTCCGGAAAGGCGAGGGCGCCGACAAGCCCGACGAGCCCGTCCTCTCCGGAACGGACTGTGGGGGGTCCGCCGAGGGTGCCGTCTTTGTCGGGGGTGGCGGGGGGTCCGCCGAGGGTGCCGTCTCCGGCAGGCTCGGCGACGGGGCCGGTGAGCGTGGCGTCCCCGGTGGCCGGTCCCGTTTCGACGGCCGCTTCCGAGTGGTGGTGCCGGTGACGGGCGGGGGGATGGGAGAACTCCGCGGAGACGGCCCGCAGCCGCCGCACCTCCGCAGCCCACCGCCCCGCGTAGGCGTCACCCCCACGCCGGGCCCGCCGCAACGCCCCGGCCAGATCATCCCCGTACTCCCGCGGCACCTCTTCGGAGAGCAGGGCCACAACCGGGGCCCCCTCCCCGGCCGTGTCCAACAGCGCGCGCCCCAGCCGGGGATGCACGCCCAGCCGGGCCAACCGCACACCGACCTCCGTCGCCCGCCCGACGGAGTCCACCGCTCCGACGGCCGACAGGACATCCCGCGCCGCCGCCATCGCCCCGCCCGGCGGCGGATCGAGCAACGCCAGTCCCGAGGCGTCCGGATCGCCCCAGCAGGCCGCCTGGAGGGCGAACGCGGTCAGGTCGGCCACCTTGATCTCCGGCGCCGGAAACGCCGGAAGACGGACGTCCTCGGCCTCGGACCAGCACCGGTACACCGCCCCCGGCGCCTCACGCCCGGCCCGCCCCGCCCGCTGCCGCCCGGCCGCCCGCGACGCCCGTACGGTCGTGAGGCCGCTCAGCCCGCGCGCGTGGTCCACCCGCGGCTCTCGCGCGAGCCCCGAGTCGACCACCACCCGCACCCCGGGCACGGTCAGTGACGACTCCGCCACCGACGTGGCCAGCACCACCCGGCGCCGCGCCCCGGGCGCCAGCACCGCGTCCTGCACGGCGGCCGGCGCCCGCCCGTGCACCTGGAGCACCTCGACGTCACACAGACCCCCGAGCTGACCGCCCACGCGCGCGATCTCGCCCACGCCGGGCAGGAAACACAGCACGTCCCCGTCCCGCTCGGCCAGTGCGCGCCGCACCACCGACGCCACATGCGCCAGCAGCGCGGGATCGACGCGCATCCCGTGCGGCGGACGCACCGGACGCTCCGGCGGAGCCCACACCACCTCCACGGGATGCGTGACACCCGCGGCCTCGACCACCGGCGCCCCGCCCAGCAGCCGCGCCCAGCCCTCCGCGTCCGTGGTCGCCGACGCGGCCACCAGTCGCAGCTCCGGCCGCAGCGCCTGCCGTACGTCCCACAGGAACGCGGCCACCGTGTCGGCGTCCAGATGCCGCTCGTGGCATTCGTCGAGGACGACGACATCGACGCCGGCCAGCTCCTGGTCGCGCTGCAGCCGCTGCAGCAGCACACCGGTCGTCACGACCTCCACGCGCGTGTGCCGCCCGACGGCCCGCTCGCCGCGCACCGTGAAGCCCACGCTCCCGCCGGGCTTCTCACCCAGCAGCCATGCCATCCGGCGGGCCGCCGCCCGCGCCGCGATCCGCCGCGGCTCGGCCACCACGACCCGTCGCGCGTGGCCGCCGCCGACGAGCCCCGCCAGCACGAGCGGCACCAGCGTCGTCTTGCCCGTGCCGGGCGGCGCCACGAGGACGGCGGTGCCGTCCCCCTTCAGGGCGTCGGTCAGGGCGGGCAGGGCGGAGCGCACGGGCAGCGCGTCCAGGGCGTCGTAACGGATCACGCCCCTAGTGTCGTACGACGGCGAGTACGCCCCTCAGGCGCGCGTGCCGCAGGCGCTCAGTCCCGCTCGCACACGAAGATCGCCGTCCCCGGGATCAGGTTCCCGCGCAGCGGGGACCAGCCGCCCCACTCCGACGTGTTCCACGACGGCCACTCCGGCTCCACCAGGTCCACCAGCCGGAAGCCCGAGGCCACGATGTCCCGGACCCGGTCGCCGACCGTCCTGTGGTGCTCCACGTAGACCGCGCGGCCCTCCTCGTCCTGCTCCACGTAGGGCGTGCGGTCGAAGTAGGAGGAGGACACCGACAGGCCCTCCGGGCCCGGCTCGTCCGGGAAGGCCCAGCGGATCGGATGCGTCACCGAGAAGACGAACCGGCCGCCCGGCCGCAGCACCCGGCGCACCTCGCGCAGCACCAGCCGCGGGTCGGCCACGAACGGCAGCGCCCCGTACGCGGAGCACGCCAGGTCGAAGGAGCCGTCCGTGAAGGGCAGCGCGCCGGCGTCGGCACAGACAAGGGGAAACGATCCGCCGATCCGCAGGGAGTGCTGCAGCTGGCGGTGCGAGAGGTCCAGGGCGACCGGGCGGGCTCCCTGCGCGGCCAGCCAGCGCGAGCACTGCGCCGCACCCGCGCCGATCTCCAGGACGTCCCTGCCCTTGAGATCCTCCGGCGGGCCCAGCAGCTCGGCCTCCACCTCGTCCAGGCCCTCCGGGCCCCACACGAAGCGGTCGTCGCCGAGGAACGTGCCGTGCTCGGTCTGGTACTCGTCCGCGTTGCGATCCCACCAGCCCCGGTTGGCCCGGGCGCTCTCCGTGACGTCCGCGTCACGCCGGGTGGCTTCCGGTTCGAACCCTTCGGGACCTTCGGGCTCGTGCGTTTCCGGCTCTTGGATGATCGGCTCCCTCGTCGTACTCTTCCGTCCAACCCGCCGGGGGTGGTCGCGGAAGCGATCCCACAAGCCCGCGTGGCCTCCTGGGACGTTTCTTCTGCCTGGAATGCGGCGATCTGCCCCGGGTGTGCGCCTTCGCGCATTGACCCTGCCCGGCTGCCCCCGTATGCTACAAGTTGCGCTGCGGGCCTGCGCACCTCAGACGTAGCAGGCTGCGCTCGCATCTGTTGTATGTCCCCTCGGTTGTCGAGGCGCCACAGTGGTTTTGTGTGGCGCTTCCTTGGCTGTCCGGCTTCTGCAGAGCGAAACGGGCTCCCGGCGTAAGCAGTACCTACGACTTCAATGTCCGTACCGGAGCCCTTTCCCACATGACGAGCAGCACCGAGACCACCGCCACCACCCCGCAGGTAGCGGTCAACGACATCGGTAACGAGGAAGCCTTCCTCGCCGCGATCGACGAGACGATCAAGTACTTCAACGACGGCGACATCGTCGACGGCGTCATCGTGAAGGTCGACCGGGACGAGGTCCTGCTCGACATCGGTTACAAGACCGAAGGCGTTATCCCGAGCCGCGAGCTCTCCATCAAGCACGACGTCGACCCCAACGAGGTCGTCGCCGTGGGCGATGAGATCGAGGCCCTTGTTCTCCAGAAGGAGGACAAGGAAGGCCGCCTGATCCTCTCGAAGAAGCGCGCCCAGTACGAGCGTGCCTGGGGCACCATCGAGAAGATCAAGGAAGAGGACGGCATCGTCACCGGTACCGTCATCGAGGTCGTCAAGGGTGGTCTCATCCTCGACATCGGCCTCCGTGGCTTCCTGCCGGCCTCCCTCGTCGAGATGCGCCGCGTCCGCGACCTCCAGCCTTACGTGGGCAAGGAGCTCGAGGCCAAGATCATCGAGCTGGACAAGAACCGCAACAACGTGGTCCTGTCCCGCCGGGCCTGGCTCGAGCAGACCCAGTCCGAGGTTCGCCAGACGTTCCTCACGACCCTCCAGAAGGGTCAGGTCCGCTCCGGTGTGGTCTCCTCGATCGTCAACTTCGGTGCCTTCGTGGACCTGGGTGGCGTCGACGGTCTGGTCCACGTCTCCGAGCTGTCCTGGAAGCACATCGACCACCCGTCCGAGGTCGTCGAGGTCGGCCAGGAGGTCACCGTCGAGGTTCTCGACGTCGACATGGACCGCGAGCGCGTCTCCCTGTCGCTGAAGGCGACCCAGGAAGACCCGTGGCAGCAGTTCGCCCGCACCCACCAGATCGGCCAGGTCGTGCCCGGCAAGGTCACGAAGCTGGTTCCGTTCGGTGCGTTCGTCCGCGTGGACGAGGGCATCGAGGGTCTGGTCCACATCTCCGAGCTGGCCGAGCGCCACGTGGAGATCCCGGAGCAGGTCGTCCAGGTCAACGACGAGATCTTCGTCAAGGTCATCGACATCGACCTCGAGCGTCGTCGCATCAGCCTCTCGCTGAAGCAGGCCAACGAGTCCTTCGGTGCCGACCCGGCCTCGGTCGAGTTCGACCCGACCCTGTACGGCATGGCCGCGTCCTACGACGACCAGGGCAACTACATCTACCCCGAGGGCTTCGACCCGGAGACCAACGACTGGCTGCCGGGCTACGAGAAGCAGCGCGAGGAGTGGGAGCGCCAGTACGCCGAGGCGCAGTCCCGCTTCGAGCAGCACCAGCAGCAGGTCATCAAGTCCCGCGAGGCCGACGCCGCTGCCGCGGCCGAGGGTGGCGAGGCTGCGGCTCCGGCCGCGACCGGCGGTTCGTACTCCTCCGAGGGCGCGGACACCTCCGGTGCGCTGGCCTCGGACGAGGCGCTGGCCGCGCTCCGCGAGAAGCTGGCCGGGGGCCAGAGCTGAGCGCTGCCGCTGAGGCTTAGCCGATAGCTGCTGAGGGGCCGTACCTTTCGAGGTGCGGCCCCTCAGAGTTTTTCCGGGCGGGTCGGTCGTCGTCCCGCCCCGGGTCTTCGGTGGCCGGGCGCGCGGTCCCCGTGTCCCTCAGGGCGTCACCGGGACGTTGGTCAGGCCCTTGCCGCCCGTCACCGTGTTGCTGCTGTACACCGTCGTCCTGCAGCTCGCGCTGGAGTTGGTGACGTTGATCGCCAGCCGGGTCGAGCCGGTGGCGCCGGTCAGAGTCGACTTGTTGCCCTTGAAGACCGTGCCGCAGCCCCAGCCGGACTGCTGGGTGTGGGTCTGATAGCCGTCGTTCGTGGTGTTCGTGCCGGTGTTGTCCTGGACGAGGACGTCGTTGCCCTTCACGTCGACCCAGGAGTCGTCGTAGTTGGCGCCGGTCAGCCCGCTGCCGTCGAAGGTGTTCCCGATGATCTGCGCGCCGGTCGTGCCCTCCTTGATGTCGATGCTCTCGCCGCCCACGTCCGGGCCGATCGTGTTGTGCAGGATCCGGATGCGGTCGCTGCGGTCGGAGAGCGTGCCCGCGGAGCCCACGTACACGCCCTCGCCCATGCCCCTGCCGTCGTTCCCGGTGTCGTAGATCGTCGAGTTCCTGATCACGCCGTCCGTGCTGGAGGTGCGGAAGTGCACGCCCTCCATGTCCAGGCCGTGCACCGTGACCCCGTCCACGACCACCCCGTCGGCCGCGTCGATCATGATGCCCTTCTGCCCGCCGGTCACGGTCAGCCCGCTGACCGTCCAGTAGGAGGCGCCGTTCAGATGGAGGCCGTAGCCGCCGCTCGCGGTGAGTACCGCCTTGGGGGAGCCGGTGAGGGTGATGCGGGCCGTGGCGGTCGCCGGCGCTGTCGCCTTGAAATTGCCGGTGTAGGTGCCGTCCGCCAGATGGATCGTGTCGCCGGGCCTCGCGCTGCCGAGCGCGGTCTTCAGCTGCGCGGCGGTGCCGACCTCGATGGTCGAGGCGGCGGAGGCGGGGCCGGCGGAGAGGAGCAGTCCGCCGGTGGCGGTGGTCGCGGCGAGCAGGGAGGTGAGCAGCGTGCGCGTGCGCATGGGGGTGCCTTCCTGTCGTACGAGCGCGATCTCATGCATGAATGATGAACGTGTATATGAACGCCGTCGTCGTGAAGGTACGGACCAGCTGACGGGTCGTCAAGGTGTGCTGCGCGAGATGCCTGATCAGCGACCTGACCCGGGAATGCCCACGCCCCACAGTGCGTTGTCCATCAGGAACACGAGGAGGAGCGGTCACAGTGCTTGATCCGCAGGGTTTGTACGCATGGGAGCCGAAGGGCCTCGCCGTGGTGGACATGGCGCTCGCCCAGGAGTCGGCCGGCCTTGTCATGCTCTACCACTTCGACGGATACATCGACGCGGGTGAGACCGGCGACCAGATCGTCGACCGGCTGCTCGACTCACTGCCCAACCAGGTCGTGGCCCGTTTCGACCACGACCGGCTCGTGGACTACCGGGCTCGCAGGCCCCTGCTGACCTTCAAGCGGGACCGCTGGGACGGTTACGAGGTCCCCGCCATCGAGGTCCGCCTCGTGCAGGACGCCACCGGCGCCCCCTTCCTGCTGCTGTCCGGTCCCGAACCGGACGTGGAGTGGGAGCGGTTCGCGGCCGCCGTACGCCAGATCGTGGAGCGGCTGGGCGTCCGCCTGTCCGTGAACTTCCACGGCATCCCCATGGGCGTCCCGCACACCCGCCCCGTGGGCCTGACCCCCCACGGCAACCGCACCGACCTCGTCCCCGGCCACCGCAGCCCCTTCGAGGAGGCCCAGGTGCCCGGCAGCGCCGAGTCGCTCATGGAGTACCGCCTCATGGAGGCCGGGCACGACGTCCTGGGCGTCGCCGCGCACGTCCCGCACTACATCGCGCGTTCCCCGTACCCGGACGCCGCGCTGACCGTCCTGGAGGCCATCACGGCCGCCACCGGACTGGTCCTGCCCGGCATCGCGCACTCCCTGCGCACGGACGCGCACCGCACGCAGACGGAGATCGACCGGCAGATCCAGGAGGGCGACGAGGAACTCACCGCGCTCGTCCAGGGCCTGGAGCACCAGTACGACGCCGCGGCGGGCGCCGAGTCCCGCGGCAACATGCTCGCCGAGCCCGTGGAGATCCCGTCGGCCGACGAGATCGGGCGGGAATTCGAGCGGTTCCTGGCGGAGCGGGAGGGCGACAACTAGGGCCCGTCCCGCGCGGGGGCGGGGCGGGCGAGGCCCTGGAGAGCCGAACGGCGGGGATGGTCCGGTGCCGGGGTCGGCTCTGCTTGGCCGGTGCTGGGGTGGGTTCTGCTGGCGGTGGCTGGTGTCGGCGGCTCTGCTCGGCCGGTTCCGGGTTGGGTTCCGCCCATGTCGCTCGCACCGGTGCCGGGAGTGGTTCTGTCAGCGGCAGGGCCTAAGCTTCCGCTCATGCTGAAAGTGGGGCTGACCGGCGGCATCGGCGCCGGCAAGAGCGAGGTGTCGCGGCTGCTCGTGGACCACGGGGCCGTACTGATCGACGCGGACCGCATCGCGCGCGAGGTCGTGGCGCCCGGCACGCCCGGCCTCGCGGCCGTGGTCGAGGCCTTCGGCGAGGGCGTCCTCACCGCCGACGGCAGCCTGGACCGGCCCCGGCTCGGCTCGATCGTCTTCGCCGACCCGGCCAAGCTCGCCGTCCTCAACTCGATCGTCCACCCCCTGGTCGGTGCCCGCTCCCGTGAGCTGGAGACCGCCGCGGCCGATGACGCCGTGGTGATCCACGACGTCCCGCTCCTCACCGAGAACGGCCTCGCGCCGCTCTACGACGTCGTGGTCGTCGTGGACGCGAGCCCCGAGACCCAGCTCGACCGGCTGGTCCGCCTGCGCGGCATGACCGAGGAGGACGCACGCGCGCGCATGGCCGCGCAGGCGACGCGCGAGCAGCGCCGGGAGATCGCGGACATCCTGATCGACAACGACGTACCGCTGGACGCGCTGAGGAAACGCGTCACAGAGGTGTGGGACGACCTGGTGCGACGGGTGCGCGGGAGCGAGGAGGAGCCCGGCGGCAGACGTCCGTAGGACAGCGGCCTGGAATAACGGGCGTCTGTGCGGGCGTTGAAGTGCGGTAGTGAGGGAAGGACTGTGCCGTGCCCGAGACCAGCGGTTCCACCGGACGCACTCCGGAGACGCATGTCATCGACTTCCGTGCCGCCGAGCACCTGCTCAACGCACGGGACCCGCGGGGCGCGGTGAAGCTGCTGGACGGAGTCATCGCCGCGCATCCGGAGAACACCGCCGCCCGTCTGCTGCGCGCGCGTGCCTTCTTCGCCGCGGCTCAACTGCGCCCTGCCGAGCTGGAGTTCACCATCGTGCTGGAGCGCGAGCCGGACAACGCGTTCGCGCACTTCGCGCTCGCCCGCACCTACGAGCGCCAGGGCCGACCGGACCAGGCCAAACGCCATTTCCGGCTGGCGGCCGCGCTCGACCCGAACCCGCAGTACCTGAAGGCTGCCCACTTCGACGACTGAGCGTCGTCCGGCCGTCCTCGGCCGAGCCTCTCGACGACCGAGTGCCGTCACGCGTCCTCGGCTGAGCGTCGTCCGGCTGACCTGGGACCGAGCCTGCTCACGGATCCTCGGCCTCGATCCGGCATCGTCGTCACGGATGCCGGTGCCTGCGCGGCCCCGGGTACGGCGGTCCGCCGTCCGGCGGCGGGTAGGGCGGTATGTCACGGCCCGGCTGATAGTGCGGGCCCTGCCGGATGTGCCTGAGGATCAAGGCCATGTCGGCGGTGACCACCAGCCACAGCACCCCGCAGGCAGCCGCCCAGGCGGGGCGTCCGGCGAGCGCGAACGCCGCCGTGCCGAAGATCGCCCAGACCAGTCCCCACACGCTCAGCCACAACCGCGCCCGCAGTGCACTGCGCGCGGTCGCCGGTTCACTGCCCGTACGCATCGGATCACCACTCCTCACTTGCAACGTACTCTTCGAGGGCGACGTGCATCAACGCTCGACGGCGACGCGCGCCGGTGCCGGCGCCGTGCCGTTCGCCGAAGGGGGACCCATCGTGCTGCCGGACGCCGACGACCTGCCGGAACTCCTCCTCGACCTGGCCGTGCCGCACGAGGACATCAACGGTCTGGTCGCACTGCGGCACAGGGTGACCGGGGACCCGGGCACGCTGCGGCTGCTGAAGGAGTGCGTCGAGGAGATGTTCCGTGATCCGGGGGACCTGGGCCGCACCCCCGACCTCGCTGAACTGCTCGCCTCGGCACCGGTCGATCTCACCGACACCTTCCCCGTGTACGTCTTCCTCGCCGCGCTCCCGCACACCCGCGCCCAGCACCGGGAACGTGGCATCCCCGCCGAGATCTCCCGACGCACCCTGGCCGACCTGGGCCGCCACATGACGGCGCACCGTCGGCGGCACGGCAGGTCCGGGGTGCAGTCGCGGCGCTGGCTGGTCCGCCACTTCCGCGGCGAGCTGTACCAGCTGGGGCGACTGCAGTTCGAGCGGGCCCGGATCGGACAGCGCACGGCGCCGGTGCTCGCGGCCGCCGGACTGGACTCGGTGCCGGGCACGCCCTGCCTGAACCTGCACATCCCCGACTTCCACGGACCGCTGACCCCGTCCGCCTGCGACCGCTCCCTGGCACTGGCCCGCGAGTTCTTCGCCCTGCACTTTCCCGAGGAGCGCGTGCAGGCCGTACTGTGCCATTCCTGGCTGCTCGACCCGCAGTTGAAGGCCTACCTGCCCGCGGACTCCAACATCGTCCGCTTCCAGGACCGGTTCGGCGTCGCCCGCGAGGACACCGAGCCGGCCGACACGGAGCCCGTCCAGTTCGTGTTCGGGGACCCGGACCTGCCAGTGTCCGAGCTGCCCCGCCGCACCTCCGTGGAGCGGGCGGTGGGGGACCACCTGCGGTCGGGCGGCCACTGGTACATCGGGCACGGATGGTTCCCGTTCCGAGCCTGATGACTCGAACGAGTGAACCAGGGTCGAACGGGAACGGGCATGCGGCGGTGGGCCGTTGTCCGGGCATGACGGTCGAAATGCGTGAGGGCTACGAGGGCACGGGACCCGGTGCGATCACCCCGGACGGCTGCGCGGTCGAGCTGTACGAGCGGCTGCCGGTGGGCGAGGAGCCGGACATCATCGCCGCGGCGGTACCGGCGGGGGCGCACATCCTGGAGCTGGGCAGCGGAGTGGGCCGAGTGACCCGTCCCCTGCTGGAGCGCGGGTTCACGGTCACGGCGGTGGACGAGTCCGCCGACATGCTGGCCCGCATCCGTGGGACGCGCACGATATGCAGCCCCATCGAGGACCTGGACCTGGGCGAGACGTTCGACGTGGTGATGCTCGCGTCGTTCCTCGTGCACGCCGGTGACGAGGAGGTGCGCAGGGGCCTGCTGCGCACCTGTGCCAAGCACGTTGCGGAGGGCGGCTGCGTGCTCCTCCAGCGGGAGGGCGAGGACTACCACACGAACGTCCCCAGAGAGCGAGTCGACCCCAGCGGCTTCACCGTGCGGATCGTGTCGGCGGAGCCCGTCGGAGACGGGGTGGACTCGGTCCGGGCCGAGTACGTGTTCCCGGATGCGGTCTGGACGCAGACGTTCCTGTCCCGGCCTCTGACGAAGGAGCAGTTCGAGTCGGCGCTGGCGGAGGCGGGACTGGAGGTGGACACCTATCTGACACCGGACGGGATGTGGGTGAGGGCGGTACCGACGACGTAGGCGACTGCGGCGCCGGTCGTGACGGAAAGGAGGTCATGGAGGGCGTAGGGGGGACGATCGGCGTGGGCGGAGATGTCGGACGGCGAGTCGACTCATCGCCCCCGGGATTGGCCACCGGACCCACGGGTGCCTCCCGGCCTTTCCGACCCACGGGTGCTTCCGGGGTTCCCGGACCCACGGGTGTTCCCGGACCCACGGCTGCTGCCTTGGCCGCCTGGCGCGCCCGGTGCACCTGGGCCGCCGAGTCCGGCGAAGCCGCCGAGCCCTCCGGGGCCGGCCGGGCCGGCGAGGCTGCGGAGGCGCTCCAGTTCACGGCGGTCCCGCTTGGTGGGGCGCCCGGTGCCTCGGTCGCGGAGACCGGCGGGTGCGAAGGCCTCGCGGGGCGGGGGCGGAGGGGAGTTGTCGACGTAGCACTGGGCGGCCACGGGCGCACCGACCCGCTTGCGGATCAGGCGCTTGACGATCACGATCCGTTCCCGGCCCTCGTGCCGCAGGCGCACCTCGTCGCCGACGCGCACGGAGTAGGCGGGCTTCACGCGCTCGCCGTTCACGTGCACGTGCCCGCCGCGGCACGCGGCGGCGCCCAGGGAACGCGTCTTGATCAGACGTACGGCCCAGATCCAGCTGTCGAGCCGGACCGTCTCGCCCTTGGACGGTCCCGCGGCCTCGGCGGCGGCCACCGCGGCGGCGACCTTGGGATCGAGCGGTTGGTCGGCGGAGGTGTCGGTGCCGGAGGTGCCGGAGCCGTCTGCATCCTGGGCGGGGTCCGTTCCGCCCGGCCCGCCGGTCCCACGGTTCACGTTCTCGTCCGCATCCTCGGAAGCCATGTTCCGACCTTAACGCGCCAGGCCGGGAGAGCCGGGCGCAATTTCCGGGCGCCGCCCACCCCGCGCTTCCGCGCCCCCCGCGCACCCCGGGCTCCGCACTTCCCGGCTCCAGCTGTCTCGGTCACTGCGCCCAGGCCTCTGCAATCCCGTGGTCCCCGCGCACCCCGCCCCCGCTCCAGTTGTCTCGGTCACTGCACCCTGGACTCCGCCCCCCGATCCCCGCGCCCCCGATCTCCGTACGCTCCAGGACAGCCCGCCGCCCTCTCCGGCTCTTGCACCCCGCCTCGCTCCGGCCCTGCACCCTCCGGCGCCCGCACTCCAGGCACGCCTGGACCCCCAGCCCGCGCCCGCACCCCCGCACCCCTTGGCTCCCGTGACGGCCCTCGGCCTGGTGCGCAGTCAAGCCGCTCCCGCGCGCCCCCTGCTTCCGCACACACGCATCGGCCCACGTCACCGGGGCATACGGTGGCGGTATGGACGACAGCAGCGCCCTTGACCGGCTCGACCGGCGCGTCGCGGAGTGCCGGGCCTGTCCTCGGCTGGTCGACTGGCGTGAGGAGGTGGCCCGGACCAAGCGGACCGCGTTCGCCGACTGGACGTACTGGGGGCGGCCGGTGCCCGGCTTCGGCCCGGCCGACGCACGGCTGGTGATCATCGGGCTGGCCCCCGCCGCGCACGGCGGCAACCGCACCGGGCGGATGTTCACCGGTGACCGCTCCGGGGACGTCCTCTATCAGGCGCTGCACGAGGTGGGGCTCGCCTCGCAGCCCACCTCCGTCAGCATCGACGACGGACTCGAGCTGTACGGCGTACGCATCACCGCGCCGGTGCACTGCGCCCCGCCCGCCAACAAGCCGACCCCCGGCGAACGTGACACCTGCCGCCCCTGGCTGGTCCAGGAGCTGAAGCTGCTGCGCCCGACGTTGAAGGCCGCGGTCGTCCTCGGTGCCTTCGGCTGGCAGGCCGCGCTGCCCGCGTTCGCCGAGGCGGGCTGGACCGTGCCCCGCCCCCGTCCACCCTTCGCTCACGGCACCCGCGTCGCCCTGGAGGGCCTCGACCTCTTCGGCTGCTTCCACGTCAGCCAGCGCAACACCTTCACCGGCCGGCTCACCGCAGAGATGCTGCGTGAGGTGCTGCGCACGGCGGCGGACGCGGCGGAACTGCCGTAACGCGTCGCGCAGCTCGAAGAGTGCCGTGACCTCGGTCGGGGTCAGCGCTGTGCGTGCGACCGTGCGGCGGGCCGACTCGAACAGGACGGAGCCCTCGGCGACCACCGAGGGCCGGGGCCGGTCGTGTGTGCCGCTGATGCCTCAGGGCTGCCAGACGTAGCGGACGTCCGGCTCCCGCTCCTCGTTGTCGCTGCCGTCGGTGAACTCGACGGCGGTGAAGCCGTGCCGTTCGTAGAAGCGGTGGGCGGGCTTGTTGACCTGGAAGGTCCACAGGGTCAGCCCGCCCGGGCTGCGCTCCTTGGCCAGCGCGACGAACCGGTCCCCGAGGCCCCGCCCCCGCCACTCGGGTTCCAGATACAGCTGGGACAGCAACTCTCCGTTGAGCACCATCAGGCCGACGATCCCGGTCCCGGCCGCCTCCGCCACCCAGATCTCCCGCAGTGGTACGACGACGTCCCGGAAGTAGTCCCGTACGTCGTCGTCGGTCCGCGGCCGGACCACCGTGGGCAGCGCGGCGGCGAACGACCGCAGCCAGACGTCGGCGGCGGCACGGGCGTCGGCCGCCAGGGCGCGCCTGAGGACGACCCCTGTCGTCACGGTGTTCCCTCGTCCGGCACCACGGCCGTCGCCGTGATCTCCACCAACTGCCCGGTGTACCCGAGGCAGGCGACGCCGAGCAGCGTGGAGGAGTGCGGCCCCATGCTCAGCCCCGAGGCCTCCACGACGTCCCACACCGCGGACAGCACCGAGGGCTCGCTGCTGACGACGTACACCTCCGTCACCAGGACATGTTCCAAGTCGCTGCCGACCGCGCGCAGTTGCTCGCGCAGATTGGCGATCACCTGCTCGGCCTGCCGTACGGGATCACCCGGACCGACGATGTCCCCCTTCTCGTCGAGCGGCACGGCCCCCGCGAGGAACGCGAGCTTCGTGCCCGCCTCGACGACGGAGGCGTGGGAGTACGTGGGGGGCGGGAAGAGCCCGGGCGCGATCACTCGCCGGATCATGGAAGCTGCTCCTGGACGGTCAGCGGACGACTTCCCGATGATCGGCCTCCCCGGCCCGGAGCGCATCCGAATTTCGGGGCGGCCCCCAGGCGGCCGGCGTGTACCGCCGCCGACCCGCTCCGCCAGGGACGGTCGCCGTCAGGATGGCCCTGGCCCTGACCTGCGGCGCCCGTCCGTGACCCGGGCCCGGCGAGTGGGCCGCCGACACGTCGATCAGGCGGCCACCCGGCCACCTCCGCAGGGTCCGCGGCAGGGAGGCCGCGGGGTGCGCCGTACTTCGGTGATCTCGTTCAGGAGCGGACTTCGGAGCGGTTGCGGCAGGCTGAGGGTATGAACCAGTCGTCCGACCCCGGCTTCCTCTCCGCCACCGCCGACCGCCTCGCCGCGCTCCCGACCGTCCGAGCGGTGGCGCTCGGCGGTTCCCGGGCCCAGGGCACCCACCGCCCGGACAGCGACTGGGACCTGGCCGTCTACTACCGCGGCCCCTTCGACCCCGACGAACTGCGCGCCCTCGGCTGGGAGGGCGAGGTGTCCGAGGTCGGCGGCTGGGGCGGCGGCGTCTTCAACGGCGGGGCGTGGCTCACCATCGACGGACGCCGGGTCGACGTGCACTACCGGGACCTGGACGTGGTCGAGCACGAGCTGACGGAGGCGGCGGAAGGAAGGTTCCGGGTGGAGCCGCTGCTGTTCCACCTGGCCGGCATTCCCACCTACCTGATCGTGGCCGAACTGGCCCTCAACCAGGTCCTCAGGGGCACCCTGCCCCGCCCGGCGGGCTACCCGGCCAAGCTGCGTCTCACCGCCGCCGAACACTGGCACGGCACCGCGCGCGCCACCCTGGCCTACGCGAAGGCCAACCACGCCGCGCACGGTCGCCTCACCGAGACCGCCGGCGCCCTCGCCACCGCCACCACCCAGGCCGCGCACGCCGTACTCGCGGCACGCGGGGAGTGGGTGACGAACGAGAAGCGGTTGCTGGAGCGCGCCGGGTTGCGGGGGATGGACACCGTGACGGGTGCGCTGCGGGCCGCGCCCGAGGCCTTGGTCGCTGCCGTCCGCGAAGCGGAGGAGATCATCGCCAGGGCATTGCGTTCACAGATCAACGCACCGGCATTGCGTTCATAAAGAAACCCGTCCTCCGGGCACCTTTCACCTCCCTGAAACGTGATCGTCCCGTTTGCTCGGGGAACGCGCCCTACCGTGGAAGCAGGTCCCGTGGCACCACCGTGGGACCACGTCCCGCGGCACACCACCGTGTGCACCCCGTGGGAACACCGCCCGGCCACCGTCGTCCGAAGGCCCACCCCGCCCTCGTATGAACAGGAGCCCTGTGTCCCGGCCTGTCGCACCGCCCTGGCTCGCTCACGCCCTGCGTGCTCAGCGCGGTCCCGTTCCCTGGAGCGCGGTGACCCGGGGTGCGCTCGCCGCCGGGCCGCTGCTGCTCGCCGGTGTGCTGAGTGGGCGGACGCCCGTCGGGGTGCTCGCCGCCATCGCCGCGATGCTCGCCGGGATCAACGACCGGCCCGGGAGCCGGCGCGCCTGCGTCAAGCGGCTCGGGCTGCCCGCGCTGGCCGGTGCCCTCGGGCTGCTCGGGGGCACGTATGCCGGGCAGGGGATGGCGGCCGTACCGCTGACGTCTGCGCTCACCGCGCTCGGGCTGGTCGCCGGAGGCATCAGTGCCGTCGGGCCCGTCGCCTCCGCCGCCGGAACGCAGTTGCTCGTCGCCGCCGCCATCGGCGCCGGGATGCCGGCGGCCGAGAGCGGCTGGCAGCGGGCCCTCGCCTTCCTCGCCGGCGCCGGCTGGTTGATCCTGCTGCGGCTCGCCCTGCCCACACCCGGTTCGCTCGCCGGGGACTTCCGGTTCGACGGGGAGCGTAAGGCGGTCGCCGACGTGTACGACGCGATCGCCGCGCTCCTCGACGCCGTCGGCGGCGCGCACGCCACCGCCCGGCGGGCCGCGCTCACCGCCGCCCTCGACCATGCCCAGGACGCCCTCGCCGGACCCCGGCTGCGCCGGTACGCCAGTTCCGCCGCCGAGCGCCGGCTGTACGCCCAGTACGCGGCCGCGCTGCCCCTTGCCGAGGCCGCCACCGCCCTGTACTGGACGGGAGAGCCCGGCACGGCGCGGGCGGCGGAAGGGCCCCGGCGGCTCGCCGCCGCGGTCCGCGGCAACACCGGCACCGGCCCGCTGCCCGCGCCGCAGCGGTCCGCGCCCGCGCTCCGCGCCCTCGACGACGCCCTGCTGCGCGCCGCCGAGGCCTTCGACCGGGCCGAGGGGACCCAGCGGCGGCTGGTCGCCCGGCGCCGGGGCGTCCAGGAAGCGGTACGGGCCGCGTTCGGGGCCGGTGGACGCGAGTACGGCCTGCGGGTCGCCCTCTGCTTCGGCGGCAGCGCGGCCATCGCCCAGGCGCTGCACCACGCCCGCTGGTACGGCCAGCACCAGCACTGGTACTGGCTGCCCGCCACCGCCGTCTTCCTGGTCAAGCCCGACCTCGGGCCGCTCGCCTCCCGGGTGCTGTGCCGGGCCGCCGGAACCGTGCTGGGCGCCCTGGTCTTCACCGGCCTCGCCGCGCTGCTGCCCCGGCCGGCGGGACTGATCGCACTGGTCGCGGTGTGCGGAGCGCTCGTCCCGGTCGCCACCCGGCACTTCGCCGCCCTGACCGCTGTCGTCACGGTCCTGGTCCTTGCCCTGGTCATGGTCGGCGGGGAGCCGCAGGCCTCCGTCAGCCGGATCGGCGAGACGCTGCTGGCCTGCGCGCTCGTGCTGGTCGTCGGGCATCTGCCGATGCCGGGCCAGCACGGCGGCGGGGTACGGGCCCGGCTCGCCGCGGCCGGGGACGCCGCGCACGCCTATCTCCTGCACGTCCTCGGCGAGTCCGGTGACCGTGCCGAGCGGTGGGCGCTGCGCCGGGAGGCCTACCGCACCCTCGCCGAGGCCCGTACCGCCATCGCGCTCGCCGCCGCGGAACTGCCCGCGCTCGCTCGGCACACCGAGGGCACGGACACCGTCGCGGACGCCCTGGAACGGCTCGTGGACACGACCACGGCCTGCGCCGTCCACCTCGACGACACCGGACGGCTCACTGCCCGGCATGTCCGTCAACTGGAGAAGGCGCTGGGGGAGTTGCGGCTGCAGGGGGTGCCGGTGCCGCTGCCCGCGGCGGCGTAGCGGGTGCCGGCGGTCCCGTGCCGCACCGCGCAGCGGTCCAGGCGTTCCCCTGCGCCGCCCACCACCCGGATCATCGTGAGCGTCTCCGGCTGCAGAGTGCCCGCGCGGTCGGTCTCGGCGCGAGCGCCGGCAGCCTCGCCCCCGGCCGCCGCGCCGACATCGTCCTGGTCGACCTCAGCGGCCCGCACACCCGGCCCGTCCACGGCCTCGCCGCCACCCTCGTGCACAGCGCCCGCTCGGCCGACGTCCGCACCACCATCGTGGACGGCCGCGTGCTGGTGCGGGAACCGGAACTCCTCACGGAGCGGCGGAAAAAGTGTCGGAAAAAATTCTCCGCGCGCAGCGATGAGTTCCGTATCCGATGACGGTCACCACCCCGAACCGACCGTCGGACAGGAGGGCCCATGTCGCTTCCGGAGATCGTCTCGCGCGAGCAGTGGCGCGCGGCGCGCGAGGAGTTGCTGCGCAAGGAGGAGGCGGTCAGACGGGCGCGCGAGGTGCTGGGCGCCGAGCGGCGGAGGCTGCCCATGGTCGAGGTCGACCCGGAGTACGTCTTCGAGGGCGGCGACGGGAAGGCCACCCTCCTCGACCTCTTCGAGGGACGGGCTCAGCTCGTCGTCCACCACTTCATGTTCGCGCCGGAGTGGGAGGCCGGCTGCCCCTGCTGCGCGGCCTTCCTGGACCAGGTCGGCCACCTCGCCCACCTGAGGGCCCGGAACACCTCGTTCGCGGCCGTCTCCCGGGCGCCGTTCACCCGCGTCCTGCCGTTCAAGGCACGGATGGGCTGGGCGGTGCCCTGGTACTCCTCCAGTCACAGCGACTTCAACCGCGACTTCGAGGCCACCGTCGAATCCGGTGGGGAACCGGTCGAGCGGCCGGGCCTCAGCTGCTTCCTGCGCGACCACGACCGGGTCTTCCACACCTACTCGGTGTACGACGACGGGCTGGACGGACTCGGCACCATCGCCGGCCTCCTCGACCTGACCGCGCTCGGCCCCAGCCCCACGGGCAGCGATCACCTCCGCCTTCACGACGAGTACGAATACTGACACCCAGGGTGCGTTTCGTGTCACGACGTGAACGGATCCTCACCGTCCGCGCCGAACGCGTGTCGACAATGTCTCAGTCCCGTCACTGAGCGAGGCGTTTCCCTCCTCCAAGGCGTTAACTCCTACAGTTACGACGCTTCTGGAGGTGCGAGATGGTGAACGGGCGAACAGTGCTCGAACGCTTTCCCGCCGGTGGTCCGCGCGGATCCCGGCCAGCGGAGGAATTCGCGCACGCGCGGCGTCTGGAAGGCCTGCCCGCCGAGGTCGTCATGGACCTGGCGACGGACACGTTCCTGGTGATCGTGCGCGGGGGCGACGCCGCCGAGTGAGACGGCCGACCCCCGCGGGACCGGGTCAGGACGCCGCCGAGCCGGTTCAGGCCGGAAGTCGCCGGGCCGGGCCAGACCGCGCTGCCGAGCCCAGTCAGGAAGGCAAGCCGCTGTTGCCGGGTCAGGCCGGTTTCGGCGCCGGGATCTTCGCGGTGAACTGCCGCGCCTGGAGCGCGTACAACTCTGCGTAGACACCACCCCTCGTCAGCAGTTCCTCCGGGGTGCCGGACTCCACCAGCCGCCCGTGCTCCAGCACGTGCACCAGGTCGGCGTGCCGGACCGAGGCCAGCCGGTGGGTGATCAGGACGACCGTCTGCCCGCTGCCGGCCAGCGCCCGGATCTTCTCGAACACCTCCAGCTCGGCCCGCGCGTCCAGCGCCGCGGTCGGCTCGTCCACGATCAGGATGTGCCCGCGCCGGTACGCGGCGCGCGCGATGCCGAGCCGCTGCCACTGGCCGCCGGACAGCTCGTGCCCGCCGCTGAAGTTGCGGGCCAGCAGCGTGTCCAGACCGTGCGGCAGATCCGCGACCACCTGCTCGGCGCCCGCGTCGGCGATCGACGCCGCCAGCCGCTCCTCGGTCATCGGCGCGGCCGAGCGGCCGACGGCCACGTTCACCCGGGCGGTGAACGGCCATCTCTTGAAGTCCTGCGCCACCATCGCGACGCGCTCGGCGAGCAGCCGCCGGTCGGCCCGCCCGGCGTCGACCCCGTCCCACAGGATCCGGCCCCGGTCCGGTGTGTACAGGCCCGCGAGCAGCTTGACCAGTGTCGTCTTGCCCGAGCCGTTCTCGCCGACGAGTGCGATGATCCGGCCCAGGGGAAGCGTGAGGGTGACATCGTCCAGGGCGGGCCGGGTCGCGTCGCCCGGATAGCTGAAGGTGACGTTCTCGAACCGGATCTCCCGCGGGTTCTCCGGAAGGGCCTCCCCGCCCGCCGGGATGGCCCGGGCGGCCGCCTCGACGTACAGCCGTTCCAGGTCGCCCACGAACAGGGCCTCCTCGTGCAGTTGGTTGATCTGCAGCACGAGGGTGTCCAAGCTCGCCGCGCCCGTACGGATCGCGAGCACCGCCGTACCGGCGACGGACAGGGCCATCGCGCCGCCCAGCAGCAGCGCGCCCAGCGTGGCGTACGTCGCGAGCGTGGCGAGGCCCGTCCAGGCCGCCGCGATCAGACCGGTCCGGGCGGCCAGCCGGGACAGCCGGGCCTGTTCCGCCTCCGCCGTCTCCGACATGGCCCGGAAGTGCCGCAGCAGGAACGGGCCCATCCCGTGCACCCGGATCTCCGGGGCGGCGCCCGGCTCGGTGAGCAGGCTGCTGAGCAGCTGCCCGGCACGGGCGTGCTGCACCCAGGTGTGGAACGACTCGTAGTGCCGCCGGGCGTTGGTCAGCGCGCTCCAGGCGCTGGGCAGGGTCATGGTGACCAGCAGCGGCAGCAGCGCCGGGTGCAGCACGGTCAGCACGCCCGCCGCCGCGACCAGCGAGATCATGGCGTTGATCACCTGGGTGCCGTACCCGATCATGCGCCGGGCGGACCGGGCGCCGTACTGCGCCGTGTCCAGCAGCTTGTGGAAGGCATGGTCCTCGATCGCGGCCAGTTCCACGTTCGCCGCGCGCTCCAGATACAGCTCGGTCGCCACCCGTTCCACCTTGGGCTCCAGCCGCCCGGTGGCGTAGACGGAGGCGGCCCGCAGCAGCGCGGCCACCAGCATCACGGCGGCCACGACGACCAGGGCGGGCGCGGCCGCGTGCAGGCGCTGTGCGATGTCAGGGCCGGTGAGCAGGTTTCCGAGCGCGCTGTTCACGGCCAGCAGGCTCACCGCCTGGGCGGCGCCCCGGCCCATCTCGGCGGCCAGCACGATCCACGCGGCCCGCGGGTCGGCCTGCCGGGCCAGTCGGAGGCTGGAGACCAGCATGCCGGGCAGCCGGACCACCATCGCGCGGAAGTTCAACTGCAAGAAGGCGTCCGCGTGCTTGTTCCAGCCCGTGTCGTACCGCAGCGGCCCGCCGAACAGCAGCCGCTCCGACTCCGACACCGCGGGCTCGGCAGGCCCCCGTTTCTTCCTCACCTTGACCTCCCGGACCGTGACGGAACGGCCACTATCGCGGGCGCGCGCGCTGCCTGGGCAGGGCGCGAGAGGACGTAAGGGGGGCGCGGAGGGGGCGCTGTCGTGGGGCGGGGGCGGGGCGGCGGGTGGCCGGAGGGGGCTGGGGACGGACGGACCGGGGGCCGGGGCAGCCGGGCCGGCGAGCCGGCGGGGGGATGGAAGCTGCGAGGGGGGAAAGGGCGTGCGGTGCGCCCGGTGCCGGCGGCACGGCCGATGGGAGGCGTCCGATGCCTCCGATGCGGCCGTCGTGATTCGTGCGCCGAGGCCGGTGGAGGTGCTGCGGTGCGCCGTGTCGTTCTCGCGTCGGGGTACCGGTCGCGGCAGGTGCCCCACGGCTCAGACAGCCGCGGCCCTTACGCCGATACCGCCCTCGACCAGTCCGGATTCGTCCCGGTCACCCGGCACAGGGAGAGATACAGGGGGATCGGCGGGGTGTACGGGACCGTGCCCTCGGGGCAGTGGATGAGCCGGGCGGTACCGGTGACCTGGGCGCCGGAGGCGTACTGGGCGGGGGACGGCCAGCGCAGGGCGTAGTCCGAGTCCGCCGGAACGATCCACCACCAATGTGTACCGTCGGCGTACACACATCCCAGCCGGGGCAGCCGCGGTACGACGAGGGGGCCGAGGCGGTCGGGTACGGCCACGGCGTCGTAGCCGAGCGGGGCCGTCATGCCCTCCGGCATCGGCAGTCGGCGCACCGCGTCCGGAGCCGGTCGGCGGCGCTGCAGCCGCACGAGGGTGTCCAGCCCGATCGGCCCCTCGGGGCCGGAGGGCCGACCCGGCGCGGAACCGGTCGCCTCGTACCGGCGGGAGCCGGTGGCGTCGTACCGGTCGGGGCCGGGAGCGCCGTACTGGCCGGGGTCGGTCCCGCCGTACCGGTCGGAGGCGCCGGTGCCGGTCACGGCCGTTCTCCGGTTGCGTGCTGCTCCTGGACCCGGTGCTGGGGCTGGGCCGGGGTGCGGTGCTGAGGCTGGGACGGAGTGTGCCGCAGGGGCTCGGCCGCGGTGCGGGGCCGGTGCTGCTCGGGGAGCCTGCGGTGGGCCTCGGCCGGGTCGTCGTCGCCGGAGTCGTCCGGGCGGTCCGGCTTGGGGCGGGCGCCCCAGCCAAGATCGTTGCGCGGCTCGTCGGTGTCCTGGGCCGCGTCCGCACGGCGGGCCAGCTCGGCCCAGACCAGCAGCCCGGAACCGTGTTCCTGCGCACCCCAGGACCGGCACAGGGCGTCGACGAGAAACAGTCCCCTCCCGTGTTCCTCATCGGGCCGCTGCGGGGACGGATGAGGTTCACCGGGGGCACAGCCCTCGTCGCGTACGGCTATGCGCACCGTGTCGTCGTGGTCGTGCAGTTCGCACACGACGCGGCTGCTCGCGGTGTGCACGATCGCGTTGGTGACCAGCTCGGATATGACCAGGGCCGCGTTGTCGCAGGTGTCCGCGCACACGGCCCAGCCGGTCAGCCGGGCATGCGCAAGGCGTCTGGCCTGGGCGACGGAACCCGGATGTGCGGCCAGCTCGAAGCGGAACCGGCGCCGGGCAGCGTCCCCCGAAGGGGTTGCTCCCGTCGCGGCACCGAGACCAGGACGGTCTGCGGCGGCGTCTGTTCCTAAGGGCGCGGACGGAATCACGCTTGCCACTATCTCCCCGCCGTGAACACTTGGCAAGTGTCACTATGAAAAATGCAGAGTGCTGTGTGACTCGGTCAGAGGCCGTGGCACACTGCTCGCAACAGCACGTCGCGCGGCGCCAATTGGGGTCATCGGAGATCCGACCCGGTCTTCGAATGAGTCTTCGAATGGCGCCGCAGGGCTGTCAGGAAACTTTCGGTGGAGCTTTCGGTGGAGGTGGGACGTGAGCGAACCGCGGTCCGCGCCGACCGTGGGTCAGGTCGTCCTCGGCCGGCGCCTGCTGGACCTGCGGGAGCGCGCCGGACTCAAGCGTGAGGAGGCCGCCCGCGTCCTGCGCGTCGCCCCCGCCACCGTCCGCCGCATGGAGATGGCCGAGGTCGCCCTCAAGATCCCGTACCTGCAACTGCTGTTGAAGGCCTACGGCGTTCCCGACGACGAGGCCGAGGTCTTCGTACAACTGGCCGAGGAGGCCAACAGACCCGGCTGGTGGCAGCGGTTCCACGACATCCTGCCGGGCTGGTTCTCGATGTACGTCAGCCTCGAGGGCGCGGCCGGCCTCATCCGCTCCTACGAGCCGCACTTCGTCCCCGGCCTGCTGCAGACCGAGGACTACGCGCGCGGGGTGCTCAAGTCCGGTGCCATCGGCCAGACGAGCCCGGACGAGATCGAGCGCCATGTCGCCCTGCGCATGCAACGCCAGGAACTGCTCACCCGCCCCGACGCCCCGCGCTTCTGGGCGGTGATGGACGAGACCGCCCTGCGCCGCCCGGTCGGCGGCCCGGAGGTGATGCGTGCGCAGATCGACAAGTTGCTCGAGGCCACGAAGCTGCCCCATGTGACGCTCCAGGTCGCTCCGTTCGCCAACGGGCCGCACCCGGGGACGTACGGGCCCTTCGTGCTGTTCCGATTTGCCATGTCAGAACTGCCGGACATGGTCTACAGCGAGTACCTGACCGGCGCCGTCTATCTGGACGCGCGCGCCGAGGTGGCGACCCACCTGGAGGTCATGGACCGCATGGCGGCGCAGGCCGCTACGGCACAACGCACGAAGGAGATCCTCCGGGATCTCCGCAAGGAGCTGTAAATGGATCGCATCACGCCGCGCGGACACGTCTACAACGGCATGCCCGCGCGGGAGCTGGGCAGCGAGGGGTGGCACAAGCCCTGGAGCGGCGGCAACGGCGGCAACTGCCTGGAGGCGATGAAGCTGGCCGACGGCCGGATCGCCGTACGCCAGTCGACCGACCCGGACGGGCCGGCACTGATCTACACCACGGACGAGATGACCGCGTTCATCGAAGGCGCCAAGGCGGGGGAGGCCGACTTCCTGCTGTCCTGAACCCGCCGAAGGTGCGGCCGCGCCGAGTCGACGGATTTTTGTATCTTGCGCAAGTTCCTTACCGTGACAGTGACTTGACCATGCAACGTGTCCGACGCCTACGGAGTGCCGCATGACAGGGCAGGACCCGACAGCCATCGAGATCGACACCGGCAAGCCGCATCCCGCGCGGATGTACGACTGGTATCTCGGCGGCAAGGACAACTACCCCGTCGACGAGGCGATGGGCCGGCAGATGCTGACCCTCGACCCCCGGGTGCCGGTGATGGCCCGGGTCAACCGCGCGTTCATGCACCGCGCCACGCGCTGGCTGGCCCAGCAGGGCGTACGGCAGTTCCTGGACATCGGCACCGGCATACCGACCGAACCGAACCTGCACCAGATCGCCCAGCAGGTCGCCCCCGACGCCCGGGTGGTCTACTGCGACAGCGCCCCGATCGTGCTGGCCCACGCGGCCGCCCTGCTGCGCAGCACGCCCGAGGGCACGACCGAGTATCTGCAGGCCGACGTGCGCGACCCGGGCGCGATCCTCACGGCGGCCCGGCAGATCCTGGACCTCGACCGGCCGGTGGCCCTCTCCCTGGTCGCCCTGCTGCACTTCATCCCCGACGAGGACGGCGCGCACGAACTCGTCCGCCGGCTGCTGTCCCCACTGCCCTCCGGCAGCTACCTGATGATGACCCACGCCACGGCCGACTTCACCCCGGAGGAGTCGGCGGCCGCCGTCGAGAAGCTCAAGGCGGCCGGCGTCACCCTCGCCCTGCGCTCCCACGCGGAGTTCGCCCGCTTCTTCGACGGCCTCGACCTGGTCGACCCCGGCGTCGAGGTCGTCCACAAGTGGCATCCGGAACTGGGCGAGCCGGTGCCGGGGCAGGACGACGGCGTCATTCCGGGGTACGGGGCGGTGGCACGCAAGCGATAGGCCTCCGGCGGCATGCGGCTGCCGGCCCCGTGCGACACCTGCACGGTCATCGCTGCGCGGGGTAGGTCCGGCGGCATGCGGCTGCCGAGGACACCTGCGACACCTGAGGACACCCGCACGGTCACCGTCACCGCCACCGACCCCCACCTCCGAAGCATCTCGTCCGCTGTCGCGCCGCTCCTCCTCCCCGCCGCCTCCGCCGTCCCGAGCCTTCCCTGACTCCCGTCGCTTCGCCGTCCCGACTCTTCCTCGGCTCCGTCGCTCCACCCGCCGCCTGCGCCGTCACTCAGGCGGCAGCACCCCGCACAGCGCCTCCAGCGCTGCCTCGTAGGTGTGTTCGGCGGCGGCCGCGTATCCCACCACCAGGCCCTCACCAGCCGTCGTGGGCGACTGCGGATGCCGGAACGCGGCGAGGCCGTCCAGGCCGACGCCCTGCCACGTGGCGGCCTTCACCGTGGACCGCTCGGTGCCGGGCGGCAGGCGCAGCACCGCGTGCAGACCGGCCGCGATCCCCGTCACCTCGATGTGCGGCGCGTGCGCGGCGAACGCGGCGACGAGCCGGTCGCGGCGACCCCGGTACCGCTGCCGCATCCGCCGCACATGACGGTCGTACGACCCCGAGACCACGAAGTCGGCCAGCGCGAGCTGGTCCGGCACGCTCGCCCATGCCTCCCGCTCGCCCTTCGCCGCGAGCACGGGCCCGACATAGCGCTCCGGCAGGACCATCCAGCCCAGCCGCAGCGCTGGTGACAGGCTCTTGCTGACCGAGCCGATGTAGATCACCCGCTCCGGATCGAGACCCTGGAGTGCGCCGACGGGCCGGCGGTCGTACCGGAACTCGCCGTCGTAGTCGTCCTCCAGCACCACCGCCCCCCGCGCCCGGGCCCAGTCGATCACCGCGGCACGGCGTTCCGGATGCAGCGGGCCGCCGGTCGGGAACTGGTGCGCCGGTGTGAGCAGCACGGCCCGCTCCCGCCCGAGGACCTCCACCCGCGCGCCGTGCTCGTCCAGCGGCAGCGGCACCGTCCGTACTCCGGCCGTCGCGAGCAGCCCCCGGTGGAAGTCCAGCCCGTAGGCCTCCACGCCCAGCGGACCGCGTAGCACCCCGCCCGTACCTTCCCCGAACAGCAACCGCAGCGCGTGCGCGAACCCCGAGCAGACGACGATCCGGTCCGGCTCGGTACGCACTCCCCGCGCGCGTGCCAGGTATTCCGTCAGCGCCTCCCGCAACTCCCTGCGCTCGGCCGGATCCCCCGGCCCGAACGCCTCGCTCGGCGCCGCCTGCAGCGCCCGCCGGTACGAGGCCGACCAGGCCGTACGCGGGAACGACGACGCATCCGGCGCACCCTGCCGCAGATCGTGCCGCGGCCCATGCGCGCGTGGAGGTGTCTTCACCGGCGTCCGTACAGCCTGTCGCGGCGGTTTCCTCCTCCCCGACTGCCCGGAAGGCGTGGAAGGCAGCCCCATCGCGACCCGCGTCCCCGAGCCCTGCCGAGCGGTCAGCCAGCCCTCCGCCACCAGTTCCGCGTACGCGTCCGCCACCGTGTTGCGCGCGACGCCCAGGTCGGCCGCGAGCGACCGGTACGGCGGCAGCCGGGTGCCCGGAGCGAGGCGTCCGCTGCGCACGGCCTCCCGCAGCGCCCGGGTCAGCGCCGCCCGCCGCCCGCCCGGTCCCGACAGCTCCAGGTGCAGATCGGCACCGATCCGCTCGGCGGAATTGACCCATGATTCCGTCATGGAAATGCACCCTATCGTCGGTCTTTCCCCACCCTAGATTGAAGACATGACGACGAACACGACCGCAACTTTCCCGGCCGCCACGACTGTCGACACCGCCTCCGGGATCGCCACCGCCGAGGCCGCCAGGGCCCGCCTGGACCTCGCGAAGACCGCTCCCAAGGTCTTCCGCGCCCTCATCGGCTTCGATGCCGCCGCCCGCACGGGCCTCGACCCCGCACTGGTCGAGCTGATCCAGATCCGGGCCTCGCACCTCAACCACTGCGCCTACTGCCTGCACATGCACACCAGCGACGCCCGCAAGGCCGGAGAGAGCGAGGACCGGCTCCATCTGGTCGCCGTCTGGCGGGAGGCCCGCCACTTCTTCACGCCGAAGGAGCAGGCGGCCCTCGCGCTGACGGAGGCGGTGACCCTGGTCGCCGACGCGGGCGTCCCCGACGCCGTCTACGCCGAGGCCGCCGCCCACTTCGAGGAGGAGGAACTGGCCCACGTCCTCGCTCTGATCCTCGCCATCAACACCTGGAACCGGGTGGCCCTGGCGACGGGCAAGGTGGCGGGGACGGACGAGAGGCGCGGCTGACCCGCGCGTTCGCGGTGCGACCGGGCGGGAACGGCCGACGAAGGTGCGCACCGCTTGCACCGTGGTGCTCCGTGAAACACCCGCCTCGCCCGCTCGGCGCTGACCGCCGCCGTCGACACCCTGCTCGTGCTCGCGATCCGCTCGGCCACGCGGGCCGGCCGGCCTCGTGTTCTCCGGGCTCCGGTCGCCCGGCCGGTCGGCTTTCTCGGCGACGAAGGGGCGAACCCACCACCTGTGGCGACAACGGCGGCAAGGTGCCCCGGTGCCACCTCATTCCGCAGCGCCCACCAGCGCGGAAGCCCCTCGGTGCGGAACCGGCCGCAGCCAGGACCGCGCTGCCGCTCTCACACCCGCTCTCACACCCTCATCGGCCGATCCCTCGGAGTGACCGGTGCCGGCAGCCGTGAACTTCCCGTGAGATACCGGTCGACGGCCGCGGCCACCGCCCGTCCCTCCGCGATCGCCCACACGATGAGCGACTGCCCGCGCGCCGCATCCCCGGCGGCGAACACCCCGGGCACGTTGGTCGCGAAGCCGTCGTCCCGGGCGATCGTGCCGCGCGGCTGGAGCGCCAGCCCCAACTGCGCGACCAGCCCGTCCTCCTGGTCGGGTCCGGAGAACCCGAGCGCGAGCAGCACCAGGTCGGCGGGGAGCATCCGCTCGGTGCCCGGCACCGGCTGCCGCCGCTGGTCGACCTCCACGAGGCGCAGCCCCCGTACGTGTCCGCCGTCGTCGCCGGTGAAGCGGAGCGTGGACGCCGCGAACAGCCGTGCGTCCGCGTCCGCCGCCGGTGCCGTACGCAGATCCCGCGCCTCCTGGTGCGCGGCCGACAAGCGGTAGATCTTCGGGTACGTCGGCCACGGCTCGGTGTCCTCGTCGCGCTCGGTGTCCGGCTGTGCGTAGATGTCCAGCTGGGTCACGGACGCGGCCCCCTCGCGCACCGCCGTCCCCAGACAGTCCGCCCCGGTGTCCCCGCCGCCGACGATCACGACGTGCTTGCCGGCCGCGGACAGCGGTGAAACCTCCAGATCCCCCTCACACACCCGATTGGCCAGCGGCAGATATTCCATCGCCTGGTGTATCCCGTTCAACTCCCGACCCGGCACCGGAAGTTCCCGCCACGCCGTCGCCCCCGTGGCGAGCACCACCGCGTCGTACCGCGCGCGCAGATCCTCCGCCGCCACGTCCCGTCCGACCGCCGTCGACGGACGGAACTTCGTCCCCTCGGCCCGCATCTGCTCGATCCGGCGCTCCAGATGCCGCTTCTCCATCTTGAACTGGGGGATGCCGTACCGCATGAGCCCGCCGATCCGGTCGTCCTTCTCGAACACGGCGACCGTGTGCCCGGCCCGGGTCAGCTGCTGTGCCGCGGCGAGCCCGGTGGGCCCGGAGCCGATGACGGCGACCGTCTTCCCGGACAGCCGTTCGGGAGGCCGCGCGGGGGTGAAACCTTCCTCCCACGCCCGGTCGGCGATGGCGCACTCGACGTTCTTGATGGTGACGGCCGGCTGGTTGATCGCCAGCACGCATCCCGCCTCGCACGGTGCCGGGCACAGCCGCCCGGTGAACTCGGGGAAGTTGTTGGTGGCGTGCAGTCGGTCGCTCGCGGCCCGCCAGTCCTCCCGCGAGACCAGGTCGTTCCACTCGGGGATGAGATTGCCGAGTGGACAGGCGTCGTGGCAGAACGGGATGCCGCAGTCCATGCAGCGGTCGGCCTGCTTGCTGATGATGGGCAGCAGCGCTCCGGGGACGTACACCTCGTCCCAGTCCCGCACCCGCTCCTCGACGGGCCGCCGCGGCCACTCCTGGCGCGGCGTGGTCATGAACCCCTTGGGATCGGCCATGGTCGTCTTCCTCGCGTACGGGTACCGAAAGGCACCGGGTGTACGACGGGCCGTGCGCCATCGGGCGGCACTCCTGCGGCCACGATACGTCCCCGTCGGCAACCGCGCAGAGCGACGGACAGCGCTTTCTGGCGGGTCACGGCGGGGGGAGGGAGGACCGCGGAGGGTCAGGGCACGACCACCGTAAGACCGATGCGGACGGGCCATCATGTGAGCGCGAGGACGTAGACGAGGGCGGCCGCCGCGGAGGCGACGGTGCGGACGTGGTTCCACAACGTCCACTCGCGCACATACGCCGGCCAGTACACGGCCGCCTCCGGGGCACCCGCGGTCAGCCGGGCCAGCCTGTCGTTGCGGGGCACGTTCGCGACGAGCGTCAGCCCGAACGAGCCGAACAGATGCAGCACGCTGCCCAGCAGCAGCTCCATCCTGCCGTCGTCCGGCCACACCACGAACGTCACCACCCCGATCAATGCGCTCAGCACCGCCGAACCGGTGAACACCGCCATGAAGGCGGGCCGCACCGCGGCCCCGTTGATCGCGTTCGTCGCCGCGACACCCTGCGCGGGCGGCAGCGCCGCCAGGCCCCGCATCACGAAGGTCGAGAATCCGCAGAAGACACCGGCCACCAGCCCCGTCCCGAGGATTCCCAGCACGACCAGTACGAAGAACGGCCCGTCGATCATCTCCACGCCCTCTTCTCGTTCCACCCGGGCCAGGACCCGGCCTCACCTCACCTCCAGTCAATGCCCCGGACGCGCGACCGGCCATGGCCGAGGGACGCCATGGCATACGCGAGCGTCCAGAGGAAGCGGCGTCACAGGGCGGCCCCCGTCAGCCGACGTCCTCCCCGGCGCCCTGCCACGCCCGCAGCACGCTCTGCACGGACGGGGCGATCCGGCGCCGTGCCTCGTAGCGCGACACCCCGCTCATCAGCAGCTGGTTGTACGGCGTGTCCACATGCCGTACGGCCGCCACGACCGCCGAGATCACCGCCCCCTCGGACAGCGCCCGCCCGGCCGCGCTGCGCCCGACCCGCCCGCTGCCCCGCACGGACGCGTGCGCGGCGACGGCCCGGGCCCGCTCGGCCGGGCAGCCGGGAAACAGCCGGAGGATCTCCGCGGCGAACGCCGCCACGAACCGCTCGTCCTCCACCGCCCGGCGCCGCGCGTCCCGCGCCCGCCGCCGACGCCGGGCCTCCGCGTCCGCCAGGCAGCGTTCCTCGGCCCGGGCCAGCGCCGCCTCCTCCACGAGGACGCCCTGCCGTTCGTAGCGGCTCTTGCGCCGGTTGAACCGGACGACGACCACCGACAGCGTGCTCTCCTCCCGCGATCTGCGGGTCAGCGCGGTGTCGCCGCGCGGCAGGAACACCAGGTGCCCGAGATCGGCGCAGTCCAGGCAGTGCGGTGCCCCGTCCTCCAGCACGAGCAACGGCAGCGGACCACGCCGGCAACCGGCACACCGCTTGTGTTTCAGAGGCTGGATGGCGACAAGCCGACCGGGGGAGTGAGGAGTTGAGGGAAGCGCCATACGCGGTACTTTCCCGTCACCGCCCGCCCTCCCACACCCGGCCCGCAAGACGCCGGCCCTCACCGGAAGTCGAACACCGACACCCGCGTACGGTGCCGCACCGGTACCTGGACCTCGTCCACCAACCGCCACCGCGAGATCGGCGTACGACAACCACGGCTCGCCGCCGGCACCGTCGCCTCCGGCGCCGGCACACAGCCGCTCCCCGCCCCCGCCGTACCGTCCCGTCCGGGCGGGTGTGGACGTCACCCAGTCGACGGGCGCGTCCCCGCGTTCCCGCAGCCAGTGCGGCCCGGCGGTGTGCGCCGGCGCGATGAACCGGATCCCGGCCGGGAACGCCCCCGGGCGTCCCTCACGGGCCGTCCCTCCGCGCCCGGCAGGTGCACAGCCAGCCCCCCGCGACGAGCCGTCCCGCTTCGTCCGCGGCCCGCCCGTCCAGCAGCACGTCGGCCGCGCTCACGAAGAACTTGGGATCGGCTTCCGGGGCACCGTCACGGCAGCCTTCGGGAGGGTGCCGACGCGGTCCCGTCACACCGCCGCCGCCGTCTTCGGGAGGGTGTGGGCATCGGTCCGGTCACACCGCCGCCGTCGCTGTTTTCGGGAGGGCGTGGGCATCGGTCCTGGCGTACCGCCGCAGCCGTCTTCGAGAGGGTGTGGGCATCGGTCCGGACGCGCCGCCACCACCGTCTCCGGGAGGCCTCCGGCACGGTCCCGCCGTACCGCCGCCGTCTCCGGGTGCCCCCTCTCGTGGCGGCCACCAGCACCGGGCGCTCGGTCCACCCGGCATCATGGGCCCTGTGCGACTCGAAGCGATCACCTGGGACCGGCTCGCCGAACTGCTGGCCGACCGGCTGACCGAGCTGGCGCCGGCCGACGGAGGCGCCTGGCCGCGCGTCGGCTTCGACGGAGCGCCGGCCGCCCGTCCAGGAGACCTCGCCGAGCGAGTCGGCGAGGCGCTGCGTCTGCGTGGCCGGCCCTCGCTCGTGGTCGGCGCCGAGGGTTTCCTGCGTCCTGCCTCGCTGCGCCTCGAACACGGGCGGCGGGATGCGGAGTCGTACTACAGCGGATGGTTCGACACCGGCGCCTTGTGGCGCGAGGTCTTCGGCCCGCTCGACCCCGGAGGCAGCGGGCGGGTCCTGCCCGACCTGTGGGATCCGGCCACCGACCGGGCCACCCGCAGCCTCTACGTCCAACTCCCGCCCGGCGGGATCCTGTTGTTCCATGGTCCCCTCCTGTTGCGCCACTGGTTCCCGTTCGACCTGACCGTGCACGTCCTCCTCTCCGCGGGCGCCCTGCGCCGTCGGACCCCCGAGGCCGACCACTGGACGCTCCCCGCTTTCGAGCGCTACGAGTCCGAGACGGACCCGGCCGGGACGGCGGACGTCCTGGTGCGCGCCGATGACCCACGCCATCCCGCCTGGGGCGGTTGATCCAGGAATCGGTCCAGGGATCCCTCTGCACCGCGATCCAGCGCAACCCTTTCGTATGCGCGGGGACACCGTGCTCTTGCCGTAGGAGCTGTCGCACAAGTACTTCGGAATCGACCCGCCGACGGAGAAGGAGGACGAGAGCCGGGTGATCATCTGGATCGTTCCGGAGTAGGTCGTGTCCGTCTCGGCGTGGCCACCGACGCAGCCGGCGAGGACCGGCGAACCGGCGGCAACGACGCTCGTCAGAGCCAGCCGTTGCGCCGGAAGCCCCGGTGCAGCGCCACGCACGCCCCCGCCATCACGGCCATGACCAGCGGATAGCCGAACCGCCAGTGCAGCTCCGGCATGTGGTCGAAGTTCATGCCGTACACACCGCACACCATCGTCGGCACGGCGATCACCGCGGCCCACGCCGTGATCTTCCGCATGTCCTCGTTCTGCGCGACGGTCACCTGCGCGAGGTGCGCCTGCAGGATGGAGTTGAGCAACTCGTCGAACGCGGCGATCTGCTCCTTGGCCCGTATCAGGTGGTCGAGCACGTCCCGGAAATAGGTCTGTATCTCCGGGGCCACGACCCGTATGGGCCGGGTGGCCAAGTCCTCCACCGGCCGGCCCAGCGGCACTACCGCCCGCTTCAGCTCCAGCAGTTCGCGCTTCATCTGGTAGATGCGGCCCGGGTCGAGCCGTGCGCCGTTCTCCGAGAACACGTCCGTCTCGACCTGGTCGATGTCGGCCTGCACCGCGTCCGTCACGCTCAGGTAGTCGTCGACGACGTGGTCCGCGATCGCGTGCAGCACCGCCGCCGGCCCCTTGGCGAGCTGCCCCGGATCCGCCTCCAACTCCTCGCGCAGGGGCCCCAGCGAGCCGTGCCGGCCGTGGCGCACCGTGATGACGAAGTCCTCACCGACGAACACCATGATCTCGCCGGTGTCCACCACCTCGCTGGTCGCCGTCAGCTGTTCGTGCTCCACGTAGCAGACGGTCTTGAAGACCGCGAACAGCGTGTCCCCGTAGTGCTCCAGCTTCGGGCGCTGGTGTGCCTCGACCGCGTCCTCCACCGCCAGGGGATGCAGATCGAACAGCTCGGCGATGCCCCCGAACTCGCGGGCAGTCGGCTCGTGCAGCCCGAGCCAGACGAACCCCTCGCCCCTCTTGCGCACCAGACGCACGGCATCCACCAGATCGGCGCACTCCGGTACGCGCACGCCGTCCTGGTACATCACGCAGTTCACCACCGACGAGCCCAGCGGTGACCTGGCGGGATGACTCAGGTCCACCCGCGGCCGCCGCCTGGCCAGCCGCGCCACCTTGCGCAGGCCGCCGACCCTGTCCAGCCCCGTGACCTTCCGCAGATTCCCTGCCATGGACATCTGGATCTCCTCGTGTGGATCTCCTCGTGCAACGCTTCCGCGCCTTGCCCGGCAAGTCTGCCAGCCGAGGGGCGTTGCGTGGGCAAGCCTGTGGGAACGCAGAGTTCCGCTTGGTTCCCGCCTGTGGACACAGCATCGAACCGACACTCATCTCTGGCTCCCGCCCGCGAAAGGAGGGCTGGATCCTCGGGCTGCCGCTCGCGAACGGACAGCCGGTCGAGCCGGACAAGCCGGGTGACTGGGATGATCGCGGCATGACGCGATCCGACGGGTACCTCCTGGACAACCGACAGAGCGAGGCCGGCCGACGCTTCGACGCCTTCGCCGCCCTCTTCGATCCCACGACGTTCCGGCACATCGAAGGGCTCGGCATCGCGCCCGGCTGGCGCTGTTGGGAAGTGGGGGCCGGCGGCACCTCCGTGGTGTCCTGGCTCGCGACGAAGGTGGGCCCCACCGGCAAGGTCGTCGCCACCGACATCGACACCACGCGGCTCGCCCCCGCGGCCGGTCCGACGGTGGACGTCCGCGTCCACGACGTGGGCACCGGACAACCGCCGGAGGAGGGATTCGACCTGGTCCACGCCCGGCTCGTCCTGGTCCACGTCCCGGACCGGGAAAGGGCGTTGCGCTCCATGGTCCAGGCTCTGCGGCCCGGCGGACGGCTGCTGATCGAGGACGCCGACCCCGCCCTCCAGCCCCTGATCTGTCCCGACGAGTACGGCCCGGAGCAGCGGCTCGCCAACCGGCTTCGCCAGGGCTTCCGCTCACTGCTCGCCGAACGCGGCGCCGACCTGTCGTACGGCCGCAAGCTCCCGCGGCTGCTCCGCGAGGCCGGGCTGCACGAGGTGGAGGCCGACGCGTACTTCCCCGTCACCTCACCCGCCTGCACCGCGCTGGAGGCCGCGACGGTCCGTCAGATCCGTGACCGGCTCGTCGCCGCCGGGCTCGCCACCGACGAGGAGATCGACCGGCACCTGGCCAACGTCGAGGCCGGTGACATGGATTTGGCCACCGCCCCCATGATCTCCGCGTGGGGCAGGAAGGCGTAGACAGCCGTCGTCCGTCCGCTCGCGATGTCAGTGCGCGGGCGTTCGGCCGGAAGGTGTGCTCAGCGGTCGTCCGTCCGCTCGGCTGTCACTGCGGGCGCCGTGTCGGCCAGCCCGCGGAGGCGTGCGCGCGGTCCCGCGCTAGCCGCCGCGCCCCGGATGCGGCGGTCTTCCGCCCACCCGTAGCACCGCCTCCGCCCCCGCCCGGCATCCGAGTGCCGCCGCTTCCTCCGGGTCCGCGCCCGAGGCCAGGGCGGCGAGGAACGCGCCGGTGAAGGCGTCGCCGGCGCCCGTGGTGTCCTGCGGAGTCGCCGACGGGGCCGGAACCCGCGCGCCCACAACGCCGGAACGGGCCACCAGCGCCCCGTCCGCACCCGCCTTGGCCACCACAAGCGGCACGAGACGGCTCAACTTGGCCGCCGCGTCCGCCGGGTCCGACAGCCCCGTCAGCAGACATGCCTCGTCCCGGCTGGGCAGCAGCACGTCCAGCCCCTCCGCGAACGCCAGGAAACGGTCCACACCCAGCTCCACCAGGAAGCCCGCCGACGCCGGATCCAGGCTCACCGGTACACCACGCGCGCGTGCCGCGGCGAGCGCCGTCTCGGCGAGCGCCCGGCTCGACTCCGTGAACAACAGATAGCCCGACAGATGCAGCCGGGCCACCCCGTCCAGCAACGCGTCCGACCAGTCGGCGGGCTCGAGCCGCAAAGACGCCCCACTGTCCGTGAGGAACGTGCGCTCGGCCGCCGCACCCGTGTCGACGAGGCAGATCACCGTCCCGGTCGCCGCCTCCGGATCGACCACCAGCCGGGGCCGCACCCCCGCCGCCACCAGCTCCCGCTCGTGCCACGCGGCCGCGTCCGCGCCCACCCGCCCCAGCAGCCGTACGTCCGCACAGCCCGCGTGGGCGGCCCAGCAGGCCACGTTGGCGCCCGCGCCGCCCGGCAGCGTCCGGATCACGGCGGCCGTATCCGTGCCGGCCGCGAGTGGCCCCCGATGCCGGGCGACCACATCCGTGACCACGTCCCCGACGACCAGCAGCGCCCCGTCCCGGCGCCCCGCGGTCATCCCCTGGCCCACGCCGCGGCGATCCGTGCCGCCAGCCGTACGTTGCCGCGCACGGCCGCCAGATTGGCGCTCAGGGAGGCGCCGTCCGTGTGCCGGACCAGGTAGTCCAGCAGGAACGGGGTCACCGCCTGTCCGGTGATGCCCCGCTCCGCACAGGCGGTGAGCGCGTCGGCGAGCACGCGTGCGTGCAACTCGGGATCGAGCTGTTCCGCCTCCGGTACGGGATTGGCGACGATCAGCGCCGACTCGGCCGCGCCGAGCGCGTCCTGCGCCCGCATGACGTCGGCGACCTGCTCCGCGCTGCTCAGCGTCCAGTCGACCGGATGGCCCGAGTCGGACAGATAGAAGCCGGGGAAGCGGTCCGTGCCGTACCCGGCGACGGCCACGCCCAGCGTCTCCAGCCGCTGCAGGGTCGCCGGCACGTCCAGGATCGACTTCACGCCCGCGCACACCACCGTGATCCGCGTGCGCGCCAGCAGCCCGAGGTCGGCCGACTCGTCCTGCGTCACCGTCCACTCCCGGTGCACCCCGCCCAGACCGCCCGTCGCGAACACGCGGACGCCCGCCAGCGCGGCCAGCTGTGCGGTCGCCGACACCGTGGTCGCCCCGCTCGCCCCCGCCGCCACGGCGAGGGGCAGGTCACGGTGGCCCAGCTTGCGGATGCCCTCCTCGTTCGCGACCCGCTCCAGCTGCTCCTTGTCCAGGCCGACCCGGGGATGTCCGTCGAGCACGGCGACGGTGGCCGGGACGGCGCCCTCCCGCCGCACCGCCTCCTCCAGCTCCAGCGCCACCTGCAGATTGCGTGGGCGCGGCAGGCCGTGCGCGATGATCGTGGACTCCAGGGCCACCACCGGCCGCCGCGCGTCGATCGCCTCCCGGACTTCTTCCGACACCACCAGCACCACGCGTCCGCCTCCTGTCCGTCGGTCCTTCCTCATCTCTGGCGGGCACCGGCCCCCGCTAAACGCTTGCGGCCTGTGGGCGACACCACCAGCCTGGTGGCATGACGAGCATGAGCGCACGCCTCGACCATGTGGTCCTGTGGGTGGCCGATCCGGTCGCCGCCGCCGGCTTCTACGAGGAGGCCGTCGGCCTGGAGCCCCTGAGAGTGGCCGAGTTCGCCGAGGGCAAGGTGACGTTTCCCTCCGTACGCGTCAACGAGGAGACGATCCTCGACCTCGCCCCGCACAGCGTCGCCGACCGCATGAGGATGCTGCCCGGCTCGGCCGACAGCGCGGGCCGCCCCGTCAACCATGTCTGCCTGTCCCTGCCGGCCGACGCCTTCGACGCCCTGCGCACCCGCCTGCAGGAGCACGGCGTCCCCCTGAGCGACATCGGCCACGACGCGTTCGGCGCCCGCGGCGAGGCCACGCGCAACTTCTACTTCCGGGATCCCGACGGCAACGTCTTCGAGGCCCGGCACTACGACGAGTAGCCGGCTCCGGCCCCTCAGAACAGCGGTTCGGGCAGAACGCCCTCCAGCGCGAGCAGCTTCCGCTTGGCCTCCAGGCCGCCCCCGAACCCGCCGATGCCGCCGTCGCTCTCCACCACCCGGTGGCACGGCACGACCACCGGCAGTGGATTGGCGCCCATCGCCGCGCCGACCGCCTGCGCCCCGCCGGGCTGCCCGACCCGCCCGGCCAGATCGCCGTACCCCACCACGGTGCCGTACGGCACCCCGGACGCCAGCTCACGCAGCACCTGCCGGTTGAACCCGGAGATCAGCGACCAGTCCAGCGGCAGGTCGAAGTCGTGCCGCCGGCCCGCGAAGTACGCCCGCAGCTGACCTATCGCCTCGGCCAGCAGCGGCGAGTCCGGGTCCTCCACGGGCTCGCCGCCCAGCCGGGCCGCCAGCCGCTCCAGGGCCCGGTCGCGCACCGCGTCCGTGGCGTGGAAGACGACGTTGACCAGGCCGTCACGGGTCGCCGCCAGCATCAACGGGCCGACGTCGCTGCCGACGACGGCCCACACGACCCGCTGCTCATCCTGCGCAAGGCTGTCCATGCGCCCACGGTACGACCCGCCACTGACAACGCCCGTCCGGCTCAGTCCGAGTCCACCGCCGACCGCACCACGTCGGGCTTGTTGCTGATGATCCCGTCGACGCCGTAATCGGCGACCTCGCGGGCGGTGGCCGCGTCGTCCACCGTCCACGCGAACACCCCGAGCGGCCTGCCGTGCGGCCCGTCGAAGGCATGCACGGCCGAGACGTACCCCTGGGAGAGCGTCCCGTACGAGGGATTGATCAGATCGGCGAATCCGGCGTACTGCTGCAGCTGCGCCACCGTGGGCGTACCGAGGTAGCCGGTGGTGACCGCGGGCTGCAGTTCATGGACCGTCCGCACGCTGTCGGCGCTGAAGCTCTGCACGATGAGCCGGCCCTGGTGGCCGCGGTCCAGCCAGCCCGCAGTGCGGAGCAGCTTGAGGGTCTGCCGCTCGATGCCCGGGTACAGGTCCGGGTTCTTGATCTCCAGCAGGAGGTTCTCGCGGTTGCGCTCGACCCGGCGCATGTACTGCCTCAGCGTCGGCACGCGCGTACCCGCGTACGCGGGGGAGAACCAGCTGCCCGCGTCCAGCCGCGCGATCTCGGCGGCGGTGAAGTCCTTCACCTTCCACGGTGCCCGGCCGGGGAAGAGGTCCTCGACGTTCGTGGTGCGCCGCAGACTGTCGTCGTGGATGACGACCAGCTCGCCGTCCTTCGTCCGCTGGACGTCGTTCTCGACCCAGGAGAAGCCCAGCTTCGCCGCCTTGTCGATGGAGGCGAGCGTGTTCTCGGGAGCGTAGGCGGAGGCCCCCCGGTGGGCGATCACCGTGGGCGTGCCGACAGCGGCCACCTCGCTGATCTCACCGGCCAGGGCGCCGGAGGTGGGGCTCAGCAGGGTCGCCGCCGCCCCCAGGACCGCGGCGGCCGCGGCGAAAGCTACGCGCGCGTGCATGCAGACTCCTCGCGTCGAGAGAATACGGACAGCACCAGAGTGACAGCAGAGGGTGAACATCACCCAGGCGCACGATGGCCACACATGGAACGGAGGCGTCCAAGTCCGCTCACCAGGGCCGCACAAGTGCGGCAAGGCCGTGTTTCTTTGCCGGAAAATCGTTCGACCATTCCGGTGGGGGTCATACTTTCTGCGACAACCCTGACCGCCCGCGCGGTCCTGGGACGGGGGCACATCGCAGATATTCCGGGACGCAAGAAGGCGGAAGGGCAGCCGCGCATGCAAGGCACGGTCGACGGATTCAGCTACGGGGCCGTCACCCCACTGGTGGCCTATGTGATGGCCTGCCTCGGCAGTGCCCTCGGCCTGCGCTGCACCACCCGTTCCCTGCTGGTCACGCACTCCCGGCGCCCCGCCTGGCTGGCCCTCGGCGCCGCCGCGATCGGCTCCGGCATATGGACCATGCACTTCGTCGCGATGATGGGCTTCACCATTCGGCAGACGTCGATCCACTACGACAAGCCGATCACCTATGCGAGCCTCGCCCTCGCCATCGTCATGGTCGGCATCGGGATCTTCATCGTCGGCTACCGCGGCGCCTCCGGCACCGCCCTGTTCACGGGCGGCACGATCACCGGTCTGGGCGTCGCCTCGATGCACTACCTCGGCATGGCCGGCATGCACTTCAGCGGCCGGTTCACGTACAACACGCTCACCGTGGCCGCCTCCGTCGTCATAGCGGTCGTGGCGGCCACCGCCGCCCTGTGGGCCGCCGGGCGCGTCCGGGGCTTCCTGTGGAGCGTGGGTGCGAGCCTCGTCATGGGCCTCGCGGTCAGCGGCATGCACTACACCGGCATGGCAGCCCTCAGCGTCCGGCTCGACGGCGCCTCCCACACCGCCGGGGGCAGCCCGGGGGCGTCCGTGCTCGCGCCGATGCTGATCGGCCCGCTCGCCTTCCTGCTCCTCGCCGGCGTTGTCGTGATCTTCGATCCGCTGATGGTCGGGGGCCGGCCGGCCCGCACGTCGGTCGAGCACAAACCGGGCGTCCCGGCCGCCGCCGTCGCCGCCCACCCCGGCCGCCGTCCCGCCCTCCACGAGGACCGCGAGCCGGTCCGCCGGCCCGAGCACCACGGCTCCCGCACCCCGCAGAACCGCTGATCCGGGCCCGTTGTCAGTGCGGGGTCGTACGGTTGATGACATGCGGCCCGTTTCCCACATCGAACGCACGGTGGCGCCCTTCGAGGTCGTCAGCTCCTACCAGCCCAGCGGCGACCAGCCGGCGGCCATCGCCGAGCTGGCCAAGCGCATCGAGGCCGGTGAGAAGGACGTCGTCCTGCTGGGCGCGACCGGCACCGGCAAGTCCGCCACCACGGCGTGGATGATCGAGAAACTCCAGCGCCCCACCCTCGTGATGGCGCCGAACAAGACGCTGGCCGCCCAGCTGGCCAACGAGTTCCGCGAACTCCTGCCGAACAACGCGGTCGAGTACTTCGTCTCGTACTACGACTACTACCAGCCCGAGGCGTACGTCCCGCAGTCGGACACCTACATCGAGAAGGACTCCTCGATCAACGAGGAGGTCGAGCGCCTGCGCCACTCGGCGACGAACTCGCTGCTCACCCGCCGTGACGTGATCGTGGTCGCCTCGGTCTCCTGCATCTACGGCCTCGGCACCCCACAGGAGTACGTCGACCGGATGGTCCCCCTGCGGGTCGGCGACGAGATCGACCGCGACGAACTGCTGCGCCGCTTCGTCGACATCCAGTACACGCGCAACGACATGGCCTTCAGCCGGGGCACCTTCCGGGTCCGCGGCGACACCATCGAGATCTTCCCGGTCTACGAGGAGCTGGCCGTCCGCATCGAGATGTTCGGCGACGAGATCGAGGCGCTGTCCACGCTCCACCCGCTCACCGGCGAGATCATCAGCGACGACCAGCACCTGTACGTCTTCCCCGCCTCCCACTACGTCGCGGGGCCCGAACGCATGGAGCGGGCCGTCAACGACATCGAGAAGGAGCTGGGGGAGCGCCTTGCCGAGCTGGAGAAGCAGGGCAAGCTGCTGGAGGCCCAGCGCCTGAGGATGCGCACCACGTACGACATCGAGATGCTCCGCCAGATCGGCACCTGCTCCGGTGTGGAGAACTACTCGATGCACTTCGACGGCCGCTTGCCCGGCTCCCCGCCCAACACCCTGCTGGACTACTTCCCGGACGACTTCCTGCTCGTCATCGACGAGTCGCACGTCACGGTCCCGCAGATCGGCGCCATGTACGAGGGCGACGCCTCCCGCAAACGCACCCTGGTCGACCACGGCTTCCGGCTGCCCTCGGCCCTGGACAACCGCCCGCTGAAGTGGGAGGAGTTCCAGGAGCGCATCGGGCAGACCGTCTATCTGTCGGCGACGCCGGGCACCTACGAACTGTCGCGCGGTGACGGCGTGGTGGAGCAGATCATCCGTCCCACCGGCCTGGTCGACCCGGAGGTCGTCGTCAAGCCCACGGAGGGCCAGATCGACGACCTGGTGCACGAGATCCGCAAGCGCACCGAGAAGGACGAGCGCGTCCTGGTCACCACGCTCACCAAGAAGATGGCCGAGGACCTCACCGACTACTTCCTGGAACTCGGTATCCAGGTGCGCTACCTGCACAGCGACGTCGACACCCTGCGCCGCGTCGAGCTGCTGCGCGAGCTGCGCTCCGGAGAGTTCGACGTCCTGGTCGGCATCAACCTGCTGCGTGAGGGCCTCGACCTGCCCGAGGTGTCCCTGGTGGCCATCCTCGACGCCGACAAGGAGGGCTTCCTGCGCTCCGGGACCTCGCTGATCCAGACCATCGGCCGAGCGGCGCGCAATGTCTCCGGCCAGGTCCACATGTACGCCGACAAGATCACCCCGGCGATGGAGAAGGCCATCGAGGAGACCAACCGCCGCCGGGAGAAGCAGGTCGCCTACAACAAGGCCAACGGCATCGACCCGCAGCCGCTGCGCAAGAAGATCAACGACATCGTCGCGCAGATCGCCCGCGAACAGGTCGACACCGAACAGCTGCTCGGCTCCGGCTACCGCAACCTCAGGGACGGAAAGGGTGCCAAGGCTCCCGTACCGTCGCTCGGCGACAAGGCGGCCAAGGGCGCGAAGGGCGCCAAGGCGACCAAGTCCGCCAAGGGCAAGGCGGGGGCCGCGGTGCCCACGGACCGCCCGGCGGCAGAACTCGCCGAGCAGATCGAGGAGATGACGGAGCGCATGCGCGCCGCTGCCGCGGAGCTGCAGTTCGAGATCGCCGCCCGGCTGCGCGACGAGGTCTCCGAGATGAAGAAGGAACTGCGCCAGATGCGCGAGGCGGGCCTCGCCTGAGCCCACCGCCACCCTGCCGGACCTCGGCATATGCGCCAAGTGTTGCAACACCGACACAAAGCGCGGGCCGGGGTTCGGCACCGTCGGTGCCGCTGCGTAGGGTTCTGGACAACCGCAAGTGCGCGGCAACAGGGGACGTCGAGAGGGGAACCAGCCGTGTCCGTCAACTTGACCAAGGGTCAGGCCATCAGCCTGGAGAAGAAGGACGGGGCAACCCTGACCGCGGTCCGCATGGGGCTCGGCTGGCAGGCGGCGAAGCGGCGCGGCCTGTTCGGCTCCCGCACCCGCGAGATCGACCTGGACGCCTCGGCCGTCCTCTTCGCCGAGAAGCAGCCGGTCGACGTGGTCTTCTTCCGCCACCTGGTGAGCGACGACGGTTCCGTGCGCCACACCGGCGACAACCTCGTCGGTGGCGTCGGCCAGGGCGGGGACGACGAGGCGATCCTGGTGGACCTGCAGCGCGTTCCGGTCCACATCGACCAGATCGTCTTCACCGTGAACTCCTTCACGGGCCAGACCTTCCAGGAGGTGGAGAACGCGTTCTGCCGCCTCGTGGACGAGACCAACGGCCAGGAACTCGCCCGCTACACGCTGGCCGGCGGTGGCCAGTACACCGCCCAGATCATGGCCAAGGTGCACCGGGCGGGCTCCGGCTGGACCATGACCGCCCTGGGCACCCCGGCCAACGGCCGCACCTTCCAGGACCTGATGCCGGCGATCCTGCCGCACCTGTAGGACCGGGACCGGACCGCCCGTGCGACGGGCGGGCGCACGACAACACGACACAGGGGGCGACGGCGATGACGGCCGAGCTGGTGAGGGGGCAGAACCACCCGCTGTCCCAGGTCCGGCTGACGATCCGGATCTCGGCCGGAGCGCCGGTCCTGGCCGGGGCCGCACTCGGCGACGAGAACGGCACGGTGCACGGCCCCCAGTGGGTGGCCCACCCCGGCGCCCCCGCACTGCCCGGCGTCGAGGTGTCGCGGCAGGCCACCGCCGAACACCGCCTGGCCGTCGACCTCGCCGCCCTGCCCGAGGCCGTGCACCGCGTCGACGTGTTCCTCGCCCTGCCCGCCGGGACCGGGGGGCCGCTCCGGTTCGGTGCCGTGCCCGCACCGCACACCGCGGTCGAGGGCCCCGACGGCACCGAGCTGGCCTCCTACACCCTCACCGGGCTGGACGCCGAGGCCGCCGTGATCGCCCTGGAGTTCTACCGCCGACAGAGCGCCTGGAAGGTACGCGCGATGGGCCAGGGCTACGCGGGCGGTCTCCCCGCGCTCCTCGCCGACCAGGGGCTGCGCGAGGCCGGTGGGCTCGCGGCCGCCGTCCAGGAGGCGGCAGCCCAGAGCCTGTCCCGCGCCGTCCCGGCACCCGCACCACAGGACCGCGCCCCTGCGCCTCAGGCCCCCGCGGCGCACGACGCCTCCGGGCCGGTTCCCTCCGCGCCCGGGACGACCGAGGCGGCCCCCTCGTACGATCCGCAGCCCTCGGCGCGCGACGGCCGGAACCCGTATGAGGTCGAGGCCCCCGGCGCCGAACCCCCACCGCAGGGACTCGGCGGTCCGGTCGACTACACACACCCCCACCGCCGCCACAGCAGCCCGCCCCCGCCTCCGCCCTCCGCAGCCCCGGCGGCCGACGGGCAGCCCGCCCAGCCCGTCGCCGGCGACGCAGCGGGCTGGTCGATGGAGGAACGGCTGTACAACCAGGTGTGGGGCATGTTCGAGGACCTGGCCCGGACCACGGCCGCCTATCGCGGCGCCGTGGACTTCGCCGATTCCCGCATGGAGAAGGAAGTCGACCAGGCCCTCGCCGACCCCCGGGGCCGGCTCGGTACCTCAGCAGACGCCGCGCGGGAGGCGGCGTACGCGCGCCGGACCCAGCTGGTCGACCAGGCGCGCGCGGCCCTCGACCGCGACCTCGCCCAGCTCACCGCCGAGGCGGAGGTGGTCGAGCCCGCGCTCCCGCCCGCGTACGCCGGCTGGGACAGCCCCGTCTGGCATGGCTACCGCGTGCCTGCCGAGCCGCCGATGGCTCTCCGGCTCGGCGATCTCCACCTTCCCGAAAGCGCGCCGCTGCGGATCCCGATGCTGGTCAGGCTGCCGCTGGAGCGGGGCCTGTGGATCGACAGCGGTCCGACGGCAGCGCTCGACGACTCCTTCCCGGACTCCGTCGAACTGCGGCACCTGGCCATGGCCGCGGCCGTCGCGCTCGCGGCCCGGCTGCTCGCCGTGCACCCGGCGGGGGAGTTCGCCGTGCACGTCATCGACCCTGCCGGTGCCGGGACGAGGGCATTTCTGCCGCTGACGGGGGCCGGGGTGCTCGCCGCTCCGCCCGCGACCGGGGCGGCGGGGGTGACGGAGGTGCTGGAGAGGCTCACCCGGCGGGTCGACCTGGTGCAGATGGCGATGCGGGCCGGCGCCGCCGCGTCGCTGCCGGCCGATGTCGACACCGCGCAGCAGCTCCTGATCGTCAACGACTTCCCGCACGGATTCGACGACCGTGCGGTGACCCGGCTGCGGTACCTCGCCGACGAGGGTCCGGCCGTCGGCGTCCACCTGCTGATGGTCGCGGATCGGCAGGACGCCGCCGCCTACGGCCCCCTGCTCGACCCGCTGTGGCGTTCGCTGATGCGACTCACCCCCGTGTCCGACGACCACCTCGCCGACCCCTGGGTCGGCCATGCCTGGACGTACGAGCCTTCGATCGTGCCGGCCGGGAGCCAGGTCCTTCAGCAGGTGCTCGCCGAGGTGGCAAGGGGCCAGGCCAAGCACAGGTAAAGCGCTTCTGAGCAGGGTATTTGGTCTTTCTTTTACTTAGCTCTTTACCGTTCCTTGGTGATTGGGGTACTGTTTTCCGTGCGGAGGGGAGTACTCCCTGACTGCGGCGCACCCGTCAGTACGGACCGGCTCCGGTCCCGGGGCGTCGGCCCCGCGCGGGTGGAAGAGACCTCCGGCAGTGACAACGCCATGTGTTTGCCGTTACGTAATGCCGGAGGTGCAGTGGAAGTCTCCATGACCCTGTGGGTCCTGACCATCCTGGGTCTCGCCGCCCTGATCGCCGTCGACTTCTTCATCGGGCGCAAGCCCCATGAGGTGTCGATCAAGGAAGCCGGAATCTGGACCGGCGTCTGGATCGCCCTGGCCGGGCTCTTCGGCCTCGGTCTCCTCGTCTTCGGCGGCGGACAGCCGGCCGGTGAGTTCTTCGCCGGCTTCATCACCGAGAAGTCGCTGAGCGTCGACAACCTCTTCGTCTTCGTCCTCATCATGGCGAAGTTCGCGGTACCCACCCGGTACCAGCAGCGTGTGCTGCTCGTCGGCGTCCTCATAGCCCTGGTCCTGCGGGCCGTCTTCATCGCCGCGGGAGCCGCGATCCTCGCCAGCTTCTCCTGGGTGTTCTACCTGTTCGGCGCCTTCCTGATCTGGACCGCCTGGAAGCTCATCCAGGAGGCCCGCGCCGAGGAGGAGGACGAGGAGTACGAGGAGAACAAGCTGCTGAAGGCCGCGGAGCGCAAGTTCGGCGTGGCCGACCGGTACCACGGCACCAAGCTGTGGATCCAGCAGAACGGCAAGCGGGTCATGACCCCGATGCTGGTCGTGATGCTCGCCATCGGCACCACGGACGTCCTGTTCGCCCTGGACTCCATACCCGCGATCTTCGGCCTGACCCAGGACCCGTACATCGTCTTCACCGCCAACGCCTTCGCCCTGATGGGCCTGCGTCAGCTGTACTTCCTCATCGGCGGTCTGCTGAAGAAGCTGGTCCACCTCTCCTACGGCCTGTCGATCATCCTCGGCTTCATCGGCGTCAAACTGGTGCTGCACGCGCTGCACGAGTCCGGTGTCCATGTCCCCGAGATCAGCATCCCGGTCTCGCTCGGCGTCATCTGCGCCGTCCTGGTCGTCACCACGATCACCAGTTTGATGGCCACCAGGAAGCAGGCGGCCGCCGAGGCGGAACGCACGGGCGGCGAGGGCGCTCCGAAGGACAGTGTCGACGTCTGACCCCACCGGACGGACGACGGGGGCCCGGTGCGCCGGCGTCGGGCCACCCCCCGGGAAGGATGAGAGGTATCCGAAAAGAACGGAATGCGAACCATGTACGTCTCTGCAACCATCGCGGCATGATCACTCGGCGGTCGCTCACCCGGCAATGGACGATCCTCGTGCCGGTTCTCGCCGTCGTCCTGCTGGTCTTCACCTGGGGCCGTGACCTGCCCGGCGCGATCGTCGCCCTGGTGACCCTCGTACTGGCCGGCTCCGTCCTGGCGGCCGTGCACCACGCCGAGGTGGTCGCCCACCGGGTCGGGGAGCCCTTCGGCTCCCTGGTGCTCGCCATTGCCGTCACGATCATCGAGGTGGCTCTCATCGTCACGCTCATGGCCGACGGTGGTGACAAGAGTTCCACTCTGGCACGCGACACCGTCTTCGCCGCCGTGATGATCACCTGCAACGGCATCGTCGGAATCTGTCTGCTCGTCGCCTCCCTGCGGCACGGCACCGCGGTCTTCAACCCGGAGGGCACCGGCGCCGCCCTGGCGACCGTGGCGACGCTGGCCACGCTCAGCCTGGTCCTGCCGACCTTCACCACCAGCAAGCCCGGACCCGAGTTCTCCACGGTCCAGCTGACGTTCGCCGCGGTGTCCTCGCTGATCCTCTACGGCCTGTTCGTGGCCACCCAGACCGTGCGCCACCGGGACTACTTCCTGCCGATCACCCGGCAGGGGGACGTCATCACCGGCGACGACCATGCCGCGCCCCCGTCGGTGCGCACCGCCAGGATCAGCCTCGGCCTGCTCGGGCTGGCCCTGATCGGCGTGGTCGGGCTGGCCAAGAGCGTGTCGCCCACCATCGAGTCGGGCGTGGCGGCGGCGGGACTGCACCAGGCCGTCGTCGGTGTGGTCATCGCCCTGCTCGTCCTGCTACCCGAGACGATCGCCGCGCTGCGCTCCGCGCGCCGCGACCGGGTGCAGACCAGCCTCAACCTGGCGCTGGGCTCCGCCATGGCCAGCATCGGCCTGACCATCCCGGCCGTGGCGCTCGCCTCCGTCTGGCTGTCCGGACCGCTCGTCCTCGGCCTCGGCTCGACGCACATGCTGCTGCTCGCGCTCACCGTCGTGGTCGCCTCCCTGACGGTCGTGCCGGGACGGGCCACCCCCCTCCAGGGAGGCGTCCACCTGGTGCTGTTCGCCGCCTACCTGGAACTGGCGATCAACCCCTAGACCGCGGCGGGTCGACTTGTCGACCAAGACAGGGGCCCGGCGCCGGCGCCACCGGGTTCATCCCGTGGCCGGCTCCACCGCCGGCACGGGGACCGGCCGTGTCTCCGGCAGCAGCGCGAAGCACCCCAGGCTGAGCAGTGCCACGCCCGTCAGATACGCGCCGACGCCCCATGGGACGCGCCCGCCGTGTTCCGCGAGCGCCGTGGCCACGATCGGGGTGAGCGCGCCGCCGACAACACCGCCGAGGTTGTAGCCGACCGCCGCCCCCGTGCAGCGCACCCGCGCCTCGTACAGCTCCGGCAAGTAGGCGGCGATCACCGCGAACATGGTGACGAAGGCGAGCAGCGCGCCCAGGATGCCGAGGAACATCAGCAGCGGCTCCCCGGTGGCCAGCAGCGCCACCATGGGCAGCATCCACAGGGCACAGGCGGCGCAGCCCGCCAGACACATCGGCCGGCGCCCGTACCGGTCGCCCAACAGCGCCATGACGGGCGTAAGCGCTCCCTTCACCAGTACCGCGGCCATGACGCAGGTCAGCATGACGGTCCGGCTGACGCCGAGCCGTTCCGTGGCGTACGCCAGCGACCAGGTCGTCACCGCGTAGAACACCGCGTAGCCGGCGGCCAACGCCCCGGCGGTCAGCAGCACCAGCCGCCCGTGGTGCCGTACGACCTCGACGAGCGGCACGCGCGCGTGGTCGTCGATCTCAAGGAACCGAGGACTCTCGGTGAGCGACGAGCGCAGCCACAGCCCTGCCAGCGCCAGCACTCCGGCCGCCCAGAACGGCACGCGCCACCCCCACTGCGCGAACTCCGCGTCCGTCAACGCCGCCGACAGCGCGAGCATCACCCCGTTGGCGAGCACGAAGCCGACCGCGGGCCCCACTTGGGGAAAGCACGACCACAGTGCGCGCCGCCCGGCGGGTGCGTGCTCTGCGGTCAGCAGCACGGCCCCGCCCCACTCCCCGCCGAGCCCCAGCCCCTGCAGAAAACGCAGGACGAGCAGCAGCACGGGCGCGGCGACACCGAGCGTCCCGTACGACGGCACGCAGCCGACCGCGACCGTCGAGGCGCCGGTCAGCAGCAGCGAGATGACCATCACCGGCCGCCGTCCGCGCCGGTCGCCCAGGTGCCCGAACACCACCGAGCCCAGTGGTCGGGCCACGAAGCCCACCCCGAACGTCGCGAACGCCGCCAGCGTCCCCGCCACCGGCGAGAAGGTCGGGAAGAACAGCGGCCCCAGCACCAGGGCCGCCGCGGTCCCGTAGACGAAGAAGTCGTAGAACTCGATCGCGGTCCCGACGAGGGAGGCGGCGGCGAGCCGCGACATGGACGGTGCGCTCACGGCGCGTACATCGTGCATGCCGCGTCAACCACCCGCAGTGATCACCGGTTACGGGGGCGCGCGGTGGTGATCACCGGTGCCGGAGCGTGCGCCGAGCAGGCGGCGCGCGAGGCCCGTCGCCCGCTCCGGCCGGCGTGATAGACCGGGTGCGAGCAGCGGTCGTCGACGCACCGCCCCGAACGGACCGGAGGAACCGTGCCCCGCACCCTGGCCAACGCCCCGATCATGATCCTCAACGGGCCCAACCTGAACCTGCTCGGCCAGCGTCAGCCCGAGATCTACGGCAGGGACACGCTGGCCGACGTAGAGGCACTGTGCGCCAAGGCGGCGGCCGCGCACGGCGGCACGGTGGACTTCCGGCAGTCCAACCACGAGGGCGAACTCGTCGACTGGATCCACGAGGCACGCCTGGGCCACTGCGGCATCGTCATCAATCCCGGCGCCTACTCGCACACGTCGGTCGCGATTCTGGACGCACTCAACACCTGCGACGGAATGCCCGTGCTGGAGGTGCACATCTCCAACATCCACCAGCGCGAGGCGTTCCGGCACCACTCCTATGTCTCGCTGCGCGCCGACGGCGTGATCGCCGGCTGCGGGGTGCAGGGCTACGTGTTCGGCGTCGAGCGGGTCGCCGCTCTGGTGGGGACGGCACAGGCCGACGCGTAGCCCCCTGGCTCCTACAGGCGGCCGGCCTCCACGATCCGCCGCAGGAAGCGCCGCGTGCGCTCCTGCTGCGGGTCGCCGAAGACCTGCTCGGCGGTGCCACGCTCCCGTACGACGCCACCGTCCAGAAAACAAACCTGGTCGGCGACGTCCCGGGCGAACCCCATCTCGTGCGTGGCGAGCATCATGGTCATGCCCTCGTCCTTCAGGCCCCGGACCACGTCCAGTACCTCGCCCACGAGTTCGGGGTCGAGTGCGGCCGTGATCTCGTCCAGCAGCAACAGCCGGGGCCGCACGGCGAGGGCCCGTACGATCGCCACACGCTGCTGCTGGCCGCCGCTGAGACGGTCCGGGTAGGCGTCCGCCTTCCCGGCGAGTCCGAGGCGCTCCAGCAGCCCCCTGGCCCGCTCCTCGGCCTCGGCGCGCGAGACGCCGTGCACCCGGCGCGGGGCGAGCGTGATGTTGTCCAGCACGGTCATGTGCGGGAAGAGGTTGTACGCCTGGAAGACCACGCCGATCCGGCGCCGTACCGCGTCCTGGTCGACCCGGGGATCGGTGATCTCCTCGCCGTCCAGCCAGATCGCGCCGTCGTCGATCTCCTCCAGGAGGTTGGCGCAGCGCAGCAGTGTGGACTTGCCCGAGCCGGAGGCACCGATCAGCGCGGTCACCGTGTGCGGGGCGACCTCGAGATCGACGTCCCGCAGCACGACGGAACCGCCGAAGGTCTTGCGGACCGACTCCAGACGCAGGACAGGTGCGTCGCTCATAGGGATCCTCCCTGGGCCCGCTGCCGGTCCATCCGGGCCGTCACCCAGTCCGTGAAGCGGGTCATCGGGATGGTCAGCGCCACGAACACCAGCCCCGCGACGATGTACGGCGTGTAGTTCAGACTGCGGCCCACGATGATGTCGGCCGCCCGTACGGCGTCCACCGCGCCGCCGATCGACACCAGGCCGGTGTCCTTCTGCAGCGACACCAGGTCGTTGAGCAGCGGCGGGACCTGTCGGCGCACCGCCTGCGGCAGCACCACGTAGCGCAGGGCCTGCCGGTTCGTCAGGCCCAGCGAGCGTGCCGCCGCTCGCTGGGAGGGGTGGATGGACTCGATGCCGGCCCGGAACACCTCCGCCACGTAGGCCGAGTACGTCAGGGTCAGCGCCGTACCGCCGAGCAGCACCGGATCGACCGTGACGCCCTGCAGGCGCAGCGCGGGCACGCCCAGGACCACGATCATCAGGTTGATGATCAGCGGCAGGCCGCGGAAGAAGTCGGTGTACGCCGCCGCCAGCACGCGCAGCGGGAAGAACACCGGGCCGCGCAGGGTCCGTGCGACGGCGATCAGCATGCCGAGGACCAGGACGGCGGCGCCGCAGACGAGGAGCAGGCGGACGTTCAGCCACAGCCCTTGAAGGACCTTCGGGAGCGCCTCGCGCGCGTACTGCGCGCTGAAGAAGGTCTCCTTGGTGCGCGGCCAGCCCGGCGCGTTGACGACGACCAGGTAGAGCACGACGGCCGTCACGAGCGTCGACAGCGCGGCGACGGCCGTGGCACGGCGGGCACGCGCGCGTTCGTGACGCTCGCGCTCCAGCCGCCGCTCGGAGGGCACGTAGCCGTCGTCGGCGCCGTCACCGGCGTCGCCCGTCATGTCGCCCTCGCCGTCCGCCCCGTCCCGCGCCGACTCGCCCTTGGTGACCGTCACTTGAGCACCGGGGCGTCGACGGCGTCCGAGAGCCACTGCTTCTCGAGCTTCGCCAGGGTGCCGTCCTTGCGCAGGGCGTCGACGGCACCGGTCACGCACGAGGTGAGCGGGCTGCCCTTGTCCAGTACCAGCCCGAACTGCTCGGGCGTACCGCCCTGGTTCTCGAACTGGCCGACGATCTTCGCGTCCGTCACCTCGGCCGCGGTGATGTAGAACGCGGTCGGCAGGTCGGTGACAACAGCGTCCACCTGACCGTTCTTCAGCGCCGACTTGGCCTGGTCGTTCTTGGCGTAGGCGGCAACCTCCTGCTTCGGCTTCACCACGTCGGTGATGTAGGCGAGGCTCGTCGTGCCGACCTGTGCGCCCAGCTTGAGGTTCTTCAGGTCCGCGACGCTCGTCGCCTGGGCGGCCTTGCCGCCCTTGAGCGCGATGACGGCCTGACGCACGTCGTAGTACCCGGAGGAGAAGTCCACGGCCTTCTTGCGCTCGGCGCTGATCGACACCTGGTTGATGTCGAAGTCGAAGGTCTTCGCGCCAGGGGCGAACGCCTTGTTGAACGGCACGCTCTGCCACACGACGGCGCTCTTGTCGTACCCCAGTCGCTTCGCCACGGCGTAGGCGACCGCCGACTCGAAGCCCTTGCCGTTGGCGGGCTTGTCGTCCTTGAACCACGGCTCGTAGGCCGGCTCGTCGGTCGCGATCGTCAGTTTTCCGGACGTCTTGGTGGCCAACGTGCCCTGGACGCAGCTCTTCTCGGTCGACCCGGACGGGGCGGCCGACGCCTTCTCCTCGGGCTGCGGAGCACAGCCGGCAGCGGCGGCGAGCAGGGCTATGGTGGCGGCGGCTACCGCGCGGCGCAGGGTGCGAGGGGCAGGATGCATGGCGGGAGAGTGGCAGCGAACGCCGCGTTTGTCGAGGTCACGCCGGTACTTGTCCGCATGGTGGGAACGGGCGTTGCGGTCGTGTGAACACCGGCTGTGGCACGCGCCCCGGCCTGGGCCGCCGGCCGAGGGCGGGGTGGGAAGGCCGGCGGCCCATACCGCGCAGGAGCCGTCATCCTGTGCGGGGCTGCTACCAGTTGACCGCGCGACACCCTCCTGCGGGAGTGCGCACGGGGGCCGGGCGCGTGCGAAGCGTTCACACGGGGCGCGTGCGAAGCGTTCACACGGGGCGCGCGCGAGGAGGTACGCGCCGGGCGCAGGCGTGAGGCGTGCGCCCGGCGCTCCCGGTCGGCCATTTCTCGGGCTCCCCGTGTTCGCATGGGTGCGCGGACAACCGCGCGACAGGCCACGACGAACCCGCAGTCACGTACGTACAAGCCCCCGACGGCGCTTGAGCCTTCACCACCCGCGCGCGTGCCACTCCGGCAGATGCGGCCGCTCCGCGCCCAGCGAGGTGTCGTTGCCGTGGCCGGGGTAGACCCAGGTCTCGTCCGGCAGCACGGCGAAGAGCTTCGTCTCCACGTCGTGGATCAGGCTGGCGAACGCCTTCGGGTCCTTGCGCGTGTTGCCGACGCCGCCAGGGAAGAGGCAGTCGCCGGTGAAGACGTGCGGATGGCCGTGCGGGTCGTCGTAGACCAGCGCGATCGACCCAGGGGTGTGCCCGACGAGGTGGCGCGCGGTGAGTTCCACGCGCCCCACCCTGATGACGTCGCCGTCGTCGACGAGTACGTCCGTCGGCACCGGAATGCCGGGGGCGTCCTCGCGGCCGGCGTAGGTACGCGCGCCCGTGCCGGCGACGACCGCGGCGAGCGCCTGCCAGTGGTCGCCGTGCTGGTGCGTGGTGACGACGGACGCGATGCCGTCGTCACCGATCATGCCGAGGAGCGTCTCCGCCTCGTTGGCGGCGTCGATCAGAAGCTGCTCGTCGGTGGCCCGGCAGCGCAGCAGATAGGCGTTGTTGTCCATCGGGCCGACCGCGATCTTGGTGATCATCAGGTCTTTCAGCTCGTGCACGTCCGCCGGTCCGCCGACCTGGACCTCTCCGGTGTACGTCATGGTGATCAGCCTATAGCCGGGGACGCCTGGCGGACGGTCGTCGCGCTACAGCGGGGGCAGCTTCGGGAGCGTCCCGCCCCGCGCCTTCAGCGCCCCACCGTCGCGGCGGCCGGCGAGCCAGCCCAGCAGCTGCGCCGCCGGACCGCTGACCGTGACCTCGGGCTCGTCCGCCGTACGACCGGTGCGCCACGCGTGCGTGCCGTCCGTGACGCGGGTCGCCGGGATGTCGGAGCGCCCGGAGAACCGCTGTGCGAGGAAGTCGATCTCCCGCTCCGTGAACTCGTCCGGAAGGTCCTCCAGCTCGTATCCGATGCCGAGGTCGACGTGGTGCAGCTCCACCTCGGCCCACCGCCGGAACGGCACCCGGGACGCGGAGTCGGTGACCCCGTTGCGCAGCTCGACCGTGCGCGTCCAGTCCGCGGGCGCGTCTCCCGCCGCCTGGAAGCGGGCCCCGCTCTCGCGCAGGTCGGCGAGCTGGACGTCGAGGGGGCGCGGGGCGTCGCGCTCGATGTCGGCGTCGCGCACCTCGGCGCTCGCGTACATGGGACGGCCCTGCAGGACGTTCACGAGAGCGTCCGCGTTGCGGGCGAGGTGGGCGACGACGTGTCCCCGGCTCCAGCCGGGAAGCCGTGACGGCTCGGCGAGCGAGGCGTTGTCCACTTCGGCGACCGCGGTGAGGAGCCGTTCGGTCGCGTCACGTACACATGCCAGGTCATGAGCGTGATCAATCATGGTGCTGACCCTAGCCCCGCCGCACCTTCGGGTGAAGGTGGTGAAGCTCGTCCGTAAATCGAATGCGCGTGCTATATGGTCGAGAGCGGCGTCGGGCATGCTGGAGGGCCGGGGGTTGTTATGCAACCGGGCAATCCGACCGGCGTTGTCAGTGGCTCCCCCTAGTCTGAAGAAGCACGGGGGCCCCGCCCCTGTCACTTCTCTCAAGAAAGGTGCGGACCGGCGTGGCCGACCGTCTCATCGTCCGTGGCGCGCGCGAGCACAACCTGAAGAATGTCTCGCTCGACCTGCCGCGTGACTCGCTCATCGTCTTCACGGGTCTGTCCGGGTCGGGCAAGTCCTCCCTGGCTTTCGACACGATCTTCGCCGAGGGCCAGCGCCGCTACGTGGAGTCGCTCTCCTCGTACGCGCGGCAGTTCCTCGGCCAGATGGACAAGCCGGATGTGGACTTCATCGAGGGCCTGTCCCCGGCGGTCTCCATCGACCAGAAGTCGACCTCGCGCAACCCGCGCTCGACGGTCGGCACCATCACCGAGGTCTACGACTACCTGCGTCTGCTCTTCGCGCGCATCGGCAAGCCGCACTGCCCCGAGTGCGGCCGCCCGATCTCGCGCCAGTCGCCGCAGGCCATCGTGGACAGGGTCCTGGAGCTGCCGGAGGGGAGCCGCTTCCAGGTGCTGTCGCCGCTGGTGCGCGAGCGCAAGGGCGAGTTCGTCGACCTCTTCGCCGACCTGCAGACCAAGGGCTACTCCCGCGCGCGTGTGGACGGCCAGACCGTCCAGCTCTCCGACCCGCCCACGCTGAAGAAGCAGGAGAAGCACACCATCGAGGTGGTCGTGGACCGCCTCACGGTGAAGGACTCCGCCAAGCGGCGCCTCACCGACTCCGTGGAGACCGCCCTCGGCCTGTCCGGTGGCATGGTGGTGCTCGACTTCGTCGACCTCCCCGAGGACGACCCCGAGCGCGAGCGCATGTACTCGGAGCACCTGTACTGCCCGTACGACGACCTGTCCTTCGAGGAGCTGGAGCCCCGCTCCTTCTCCTTCAACTCGCCCTTCGGCGCCTGCCCCGAGTGCACCGGCATCGGCACCCGCATGGAGGTCGACCCGGAGCTGATCGTCCCGGACGAGGACAAGTCCCTGGACGAGGGCGCCATCCACCCCTGGTCGCACGGGCACACCAAGGACTACTTCGGCCGCCTGATCGGCGCCCTCGCCGACGCGCTGGGTTTCCGCACAGACATCCCCTTCGCGGGCCTGCCCCAGCGCGCCAAGAAGGCCCTGCTCTACGGCCACAAGACCCAGATCGAGGTGCGGTACCGCAACCGGTACGGCCGTGAGCGCGTGTACACCACGCCCTTCGAGGGCGCGGTGCCCTTCGTCAAGCGCCGGCACAGCGAGGCCGAGAGCGACGCCAGCCGCGAGCGCTTCGAGGGCTACATGCGCGAGGTGCCCTGCCCCTCCTGTGAGGGCACGCGCCTGAAGCCGATCGTCCTCGCGGTCACGATCATGGAGAAGTCGATCGCCGAGGTCTCCGCCATGTCGATCAGCGACTGCGCGGACTTCCTGGGTGAGCTGAAGCTCAACGCCCGCGACAAGAAGATCGCCGAGCGGGTGCTCAAGGAGGTCAACGAGCGGCTGCGCTTCCTGGTCGACGTCGGCCTGGACTACCTCTCGCTGAACCGCGCGGCCGGCACCCTCTCCGGCGGCGAGGCCCAGCGCATCCGGCTGGCCACGCAGATCGGCTCCGGTCTCGTCGGCGTCCTGTACGTGCTGGACGAGCCGTCCATCGGCCTGCACCAGCGGGACAACCACCGGCTGATCGAGACCTTGGTCCGCCTGCGCGACATGGGCAACACGCTCATCGTGGTGGAGCACGACGAGGACACCATCAAGGTCGCCGACTGGGTCGTGGACATCGGTCCCGGCGCCGGTGAGCACGGCGGCAAGGTCGTGCACAGCGGCTCCCTGAAGGAGTTGCTCGCCAACACCGAGTCGCAGACCGGTGCCTACCTCTCGGGCCGCAGGTCGATCCCGCTCCCGGACGTACGCCGTCCCCGCGATCCGTCCCGGCAGCTCACCGTGCACGGCGCCCGCGAGAACAACCTCCAGGACATCGACGTCTCCTTCCCGCTGGGCGTGTTCACGGCTGTGACGGGCGTCTCCGGCTCCGGCAAGTCGACCCTGGTCAACGACATCCTGTACACCCACCTGGCCCGCGAGCTGAACGGCGCGCGGAACGTCCCCGGGCGGCACACGCGCGTGGACGGCGACGACCTGGTCGACAAGGTCGTCCACGTCGACCAGTCGCCGATCGGCCGCACCCCGCGGTCCAACCCGGCGACCTACACGGGTGTCTTCGACCACATCCGCAAGCTGTTCGCCGAGACCACCGAGGCGAAGGTCCGCGGCTACCAGCCCGGCCGCTTCTCCTTCAACGTCAAGGGCGGTCGCTGCGAGAACTGCGCGGGCGACGGCACGATCAAGATCGAGATGAACTTCCTCCCGGACGTCTACGTCCCGTGCGAGGTCTGCCACGGTGCCCGGTACAACCGGGAGACCCTGGAGGTCCACTACAAGGGCAAGTCCATCGCCGACGTGCTGAACATGCCGATCGAGGAGGCCACCGACTTCTTCGAGGCCGTCCCGGCCATCTCCCGGCACCTGCGGACGCTGAAGGACGTCGGCCTCGGCTACGTCCGCCTCGGCCAGTCCGCGACCACCCTGTCCGGCGGCGAGGCCCAGCGTGTGAAGCTCGCCAGCGAACTGCAGAAGCGGTCCACCGGACGCACGGTCTACGTCCTGGACGAGCCGACCACCGGTCTGCACTTCGAGGACATCAGCAAGCTGCTGACGGTCCTCGGCGGCCTGGTCGACAAGGGCAACACGGTCATCGTCATCGAGCACAACCTCGACGTGATCAAGACCGCCGACTGGATCGTGGACATGGGTCCGGAGGGCGGTGCCGGCGGTGGCCTGGTGGTCGCCGAGGGCACACCCGAGGAGGTCGCCGGGGTCCCGGCGAGCCACACCGGCAAGTTCCTGCGCGAGATCCTCGGCGCCGACCGCATCAGCGACGCGGAGCCCGTGAAGGCGCCGCGTGGCACGACGGCGAGGAAGACGGCCGCGGCGAGGTCGGCGGCGAAGAAGACGGTGACGGCCAAGGCCGACAGCACGGCGACGAGGAAGGCCGCCGCGGCCACGAAGAAGGCGACGCCCGCCAAGAAGACGACACGGGCCCGCAAGGCCTGAGACGACCGGCCCTGACGGGCACCGGGCCGCAAGCCCGTGCCTGACACAACATCAAAGAACGGCGCCCCGCGGGAACTCCCCGCGGGGCGCCGTCCGTTCCACTGTCAGACAGCCCGGCCCGGCGGTTCGGCAGGCCCTCCGACCACGAGACCGGCCGCACCTTGACAAGACCACAGGGAAATCGGACCGCTCACCACTCACCCAGCTCGGCCGCGTACGGCGGCTCGGCTCCCGCCCGCGAGCAGGTGATCGCCGCCGCGCATGCCGCGAAGCGCAGCAACCGCGTCCACCCCTCCGTCCCGAGGGCCGCGAGCGCTCGCGCAGAGAGCGCGTCCTGGGCGGCCAGACCGTGCAGCAAGGCCGCGTTCACCGTGTCACCGGCGCCGATGGTGTCCACGACGTCGACCTTCTCTCCCGGCACGGAGTGCTCCCCTCCGTCCCGGGTGAACACGGTCAGGCCGTCGCCGCCCCGGGTGACCACCACGGCCGACGGCCCCGCGGCCAGCCACTCGCTGGGAGTGCCACCCAACCACGCGGCGTCCTCGGCGGAGAGCTTCAGCAGCGTCACCGAGGGCAGCCAGCTCTTGAAACGCGCCCTGTAGGCGTCCGCGTCCGGGATCAGCCCCGCCCGGATATTGGGGTCCAGCGCCGTGAACAGCCCCTGCCCGGCCGCCGTCCGCATCAGCTCCTCATAGGCGCTCGCCCCCGGTTCCAGGACGAGCGAGCAGGTGCCGAAGGACACCGCGCGCGTGTGGGCGGGGAGAGCGGCCGGGGCGGTGAACAGGCGGTCGGCGGTGCCGTCGACGTAGAAGGAGTACGCCGCCGAGCCACCGGCATCGATCGTGGCCACGGCAAGGGTCGTGGGCTCCGGTCCGCGTGCCACTGAGGACACGTCGACCCCGGCCCGCCGCAGCCCGTCGAGCAGGGCCTCGCCGAAGGCGTCGGACGAGGTCCGGGAGCAGAAGGCGGTGGGGGAGCCGAGCCGGCCGAGGGCCAAGGCGGTGTTGTACGGGCCGCCGCCGAGCGCCGGCTTCAGGTCCGCGAGGGCGCCAGGGCCCTGCGGTACCAGGTCGATCAATGCCTCTCCGGCGACGACGATCACGAGGCGGTTCCCTTCTCGGACAGCGTGGATGATGCGGTCGGCCAGGCCTCTTCGAACCTGGCCTGCTCCTCCGGGCACCCGCACGAGGTGCGGTGCACGAACGCGCTCGGCAGCCGCACGCTCTGGGCCGGCCGGTCAGGGTCGGCCAGGCGGTCCAGGAGAACCCGGACGGCCGTGGCGCCGAGTTCCGTACTGGGCTGGGCGACGGCGGTGAGCCGGGGCGAGAACAGGTCGGCCCAGGCGAAGTCGTCGAAACAGCACAGGGCGATGTCGTCCGGCACGGACACACCCTGTCGGCGCAGCGCGCGCAGGGCGCCGATGGTCATCGCGTTGTTGGCGGTGACGAGTGCCGTGGGCGGATCGGGCAGGGCGAGCAGCGCGGACGTGGCCTGGTCGGCACCGGTGGACTCGGAATTGCCGGACACGACGAGCCGGTCGTCGTACCCGAGGCCGGCGGCGGCCAGACCGGTCCGGTAACCGGTGATGCGCTCACTGGTCGTGCTGAGCCCCGGCAGGCCCGCCACCAGGCCGATCCGGCGGTGGCCCAGCCCGGCGAGATGAGCGACGAGCCGGGCCGTCGGTTCGGCGCTCTCGGCACAGACCTGATCGAAGGCCGGCGCGCCCGCGGCAGGGCCGGCATCCCCTCCGGCCGCGGCGCCCGCTGCACCGCCGGCGCCCGCTCCACCGTCCGCCGCGGCCGCGTGCAGCCCGCGCGCGTCGATCACCCGGTCCAGGAACACCGTCGGTACGGCGTGGCGGCGCAGGTAGCCGACGAGCTCGTGCGGCTGCGCGGAAGGGGCGACGATCATGCCGTCCACCCGGCGCTCGTGGAGGAGCTGTACGACCTTGCGCTCGTGCTGGGGATCGTCGTGCGGATCGGCGATGAGCAGGCTGTACCCCGCTTCCAGAGCGGCGGCCTCGACGCCCTGGAGGATCTCCGTGAAATACGGGTTGCTGATCGCCGATACCGCGAGGCCGATGGAGCGGGTGCGGGAGGTCACCAGGGAGCGGGCCAGGGTGTTGGGCGTGTAACCGAGGGCGTCGACGGCGTCCAGCACGGCCTGGCGGGTGTGCGGCAGCACCGGGCGCGTGCCGTTGAGCACGTGAGAGACGGTCGCCACGGAGACTCCGGCGCACCGGGCGACGTCCGCCATGGTGGGCATCTGTCTGTCCCCTCCCTGGGGCATCTGGGCCGCTCTGCTCGGCCGGACGGACTGGCTCGGCCACGCTCGGGTCCACTTCGCCGGCTGAACCGTCCCCGGTCACGTACGGGCCTTCCGGCCGGGAAGGTACCCCATCGACCGCCCTCGCGTAAACGCTTGCGCAAGCGTTTACGTCACTCATCACCCGCCCACCCCCGTCGACTCCCGGCCCCCGCCTGAACCCCGCCCCGCCCCCGGACCGGTCCGTCTGTCCGGGTATCGTCGCCCCGCACACCCCTTGACCTGTGGAGTCCCAGATGCCCGCCCGACCGTCCACCAGCCGCCGCACTGTCCTTCGAGGAGCCGCCGTGGCCCCGGTCGCCGGGCTCGGCCTGGCCGCGTGCTCGGCTCCCGGCGACGGCGACTCCGCTGCGGCCACCCCCACCGCGCCGGTCGACCTCGGCGCCGAGAACGAGATCTCGAAGGGCGGTGCCAAGCTCTACCGCGACCACAACGTGGTGGTCAGCCGTGACGGAGACGGCACCCTGAAGGCGTACAGCACCGTCTGCACGCACGCGGGCTGCGCGATCAACAAGCTGCAGGGGACGACCCTGATCTGCCCCTGCCACGGCAGCCAGTTCGACGCCGTGACGGGCGAAGTGGTCCAGGCACCGGCCACCGAGCCCTTGACCGAACTGTCGGTGAAGGCCGCGAACGGCCGGATCGTCGCCGGTCCCGCCGCCTGACCGGAGGTGTCGGGGGCCGCTCACTCCCAGTCCCAGGCGATGCCCACGATGCCCGGGCGTATCCGCGGCTCGACCACGTGGACGCAGTGGTGCGACCACGTGACGGGCAGGTCCTGCCGGCCGCTGCGCGGTGCCGCCGGCGACTGCTGGGTGAAGCGGTGGCAGCGCGCCGGCAGCGCGGCCGCGTCGAAGCGCACCTGGAGGGCGTACTGACCGCCGGGGAAGCCGAAACGGTGGAGGTACTCGCCGGAGGTCCCGGCCGTCGCGTCGTCGATGCCGTACCGGAAGAGAAAGGTGTCGCCGGAGCGCAGGCGGGTGCCGAAGAGCAGCTCGGCCACCAGCACGCCGGTGTCCTGGTCCCAATGGACACGACCCGTGCGGCAGTTCTCCAGGGCCCGCACCCGCATGTCGCGGGGGCTGCTGCCGGGGTCACCGTGGTGCACGGCGACGAAACGGTCGGCGCCGTCGCGGTGGGCCCGCACGATGTGGTGGGCCTCGCGTCCCGCCAGCTCGCGCCGGGCGCCGATGCGGACGTGTTCGTGGTGGCCCAGGGTGTGCAGTCCGCCGTCGAGGGACCAGCCCAGCTCGCCGCGGAGCCGGTCCACGACGTCCGAGGCCTCGACCAGGGAGCGGTACGAGCGGCCCGCCGGACGGCCGGCCCCCGCGCGCCCGTCGGACTCGGTGAGCAACCGGATCAGTGACTCGTCCGGCAGCTGGAGGATCTCCTCCAGCGCCCGCACCGCGCGCAGTGACTCCGGGCGTTGCGGGCGGCGTGCACCCTGCTGCCAGTAACTCAGGCTGGTCACGCCGACCTTGACCCCGTGCCGCGACAGATGGTGCTGGACGCGCTGGAGCGGCAGCCCGCGTGCGGCGATCGCGGCGCGCAGCGCGACGTGGAAGGGGCCGCCCCGCAGGGCCGTGTCCAGTTCCGCGGTAGGGACGTCCGCGTGCTCTGTGGCATGCCGCATGCCGAGGGGCCTTTCTGTGAGGTGTCACACGGCTGGTCAGACCGTCTGCGCGGGGGTGCGGGGCCACCCCCGTGGGCGTTGTGGACGCCCGTAGCTGCGCACGCCGCGCCCGTCCGCGTGCGTGCCCGGCCCCGAGTTCCCGTGCATTGAAGCGTGTTGACCAGACCCCGACAACACCTCTGACTCGGCCGTGGCACACTCCTGGCCGGAGCGTGCCCCCACGCGGGCGGGCGACGCGGGCGGCGCGGGCCTCTCGGGGCCGTGCGCGCGGGGCCGCCACGAGGGCGGTACGGACGGCGGCCGAGGCGGGCATGGCCGGAACGTGCCGGTCGGGGTCGACCGTGAGCGGGGCCGGGGCCGGGGCCGGCGGCCGGGCGGGCCGCGGACCCGGACCCGGACGATCGGGGACGGGCGTGGCCGTCCACCTTCAGCCCAGGACCGCTCACGGCGCCCGGCGGGTACCGCAGGGTCCGGGCGTTGTCCACAGGCCCGACGCTGTGTCGGTGCTCGCCAGTAGGGTGTGAGACATGGCCGACCCCTCCAGCTACCGCCCCAGGCCGGGTGAGATCCCGGACTCTCCGGGGGTGTACAGGTTCCGTGACGAGCACCGCCGGGTGATCTACGTCGGAAAGGCGAAGAGCCTGCGTCAGCGCCTGGCGAACTACTTCCAGGACCTGGCGAACCTGCACCCGCGCACCCGGACGATGGTGACCACCGCCGCGTCCGTGGAGTGGACCGTGGTGTCCACGGAGGTCGAGGCGCTGCAGCTGGAGTACTCCTGGATCAAGGAGTACGACCCCCGGTTCAACGTCAAGTACCGCGACGACAAGAGCTACCCGTACCTCGCGGTGACGATGAACGAGGAGTTCCCGCGGGTGCAGGTGATGCGCGGTCACAAGAAGAAGGGCGTCCGGTACTTCGGGCCGTACGCGCACGCGTGGGCCATCCGGGACACCGTCGACCTGCTGCTGCGCGTCTTCCCGGTGCGCACCTGCTCGGCCGGCGTCTTCAAGAACGCCGCCCGCACCGGCCGCCCCTGCCTGCTCGGCTACATCGGCAAGTGCTCCGCCCCCTGCGTCGGCCGCATCACCCCCGAGGACCACCAGGACCTCGCCGAGGAGTTCTGCGACTTCATGGCGGGCCGCACCGGTACCTACCTCCGCCGTCTGGAGAAGCAGATGATGGAGGCGGCCGAGGAGATGGAGTACGAGCGGGCCGCCCGCCTGCGCGACGACATCGAGGCCTTGAAGAAGGCCATGGAGAAGAACGCGGTCGTGCTCGCCGACGCGACCGACGCCGACCTCATCGCCGTCGCCGAGGACGAGCTGGAGGCGGCCGTGCAGATCTTCCACGTGCGCGGCGGCCGGGTGCGCGGCCAGCGCGGCTGGGTGACCGACAAGGTGGAGGAGGTCACCACCGGCGCCCTGGTCGAGCACGCCCTGCAGCAGCTGTACGGCGAGGAGACCGGGGACGCGGTCCCCAAGGAGGTCCTGGTCCCGGCGCTGCCCGAGCCGGTCGAGCCGGTCCAGGAGTGGCTGACCGGCCGCCGCGGGGCGAACGTCTCGCTGCGCATCCCGCAGCGGGGCGACAAGAAGGCGCTGATGGAGACCGTGCAGCGCAACGCCCAGCAGGCTCTCGCCCTGCACAAGACCAAGCGCGCCTCCGACCTGACCACGCGCTCGCGTGCGCTGGAAGAGATCGCCGAGGCCCTCGACCTGGACAGCGCCCCGCTCCGGATCGAGTGCTACGACATCTCGCACCTCCAGGGTGACGACGTGGTCGCCTCCATGGTCGTCTTCGAGGACGGCCTGCAGCGCAAGAGCGAGTACCGGCGCTTCCAGATCAAGGGCTTCGCCGGGCAGGACGACGTCCGCTCCATGCACGAGGTGATCACCCGCCGCTTCAGGCGCTACCTCGCCGAGAAGGAGAGGACGGGGGAGTGGACCGACGGGACGGACCCGGCGGACGCCCTCACCGACGGTGACGGCGACGGCACGCTCGCCGGTCCGGACGCGATGACCGGCGGCCCCCAGGACGACGGGATCACCGGCGCCCTCAAGGACGACGACGGCCGCCCCAAGAAGTTCGCCTACCCGCCCCAGCTCGTCGTCGTCGACGGCGGTCAGCCGCAGGTCGCGGCGGCCCGGCGCGCCCTGGACGAGCTGGGCATCGACGACATCGCCGTCTGCGGTCTCGCCAAGCGCCTGGAGGAGGTCTGGGTGCCCGGCGAGGACGACCCGGTGGTCCTGCCGCGCACCAGCGAGGGTCTCTACATGCTCCAGCGCGTCCGTGACGAGGCCCACCGCTTCGCGATCACCTACCAGCGCACCAAGCGCGCCAAGCGCTTCCGGGCCGGCCCGCTGGACGACGTCCCCGGGCTCGGCGAGACTCGCAAACAGGCGCTCGTCAAGCACTTCGGCTCGGTGAAGAAGCTGCGGTCCGCCACGATCGAGCAGATCCAGGAAGTGCCCGGAATAGGCCGGAAGACGGCCGAGACCATCGCCGCGGCCCTCGCCCGGGCGACCCCGGCCGCACCCGCAGTGAACACGGCGACCGGAGAGATCATTGACGACGAGGAACCCGATACGACGGGGGGTACCTCGGGGGAGCCCGTGACCGCGGGCGTCCCGGACGAACGACGGGGGCAGGAGACATGACCGAGCACGACGCACAGCCCACAGCGCGGCGAGATCAGACGCACGGCGACACGGGCGACGATGCCGTCCGGCACGACGCCGGCCAGGACACGGGCCAGGACAACGGAGCACAGGTGAGTACGGGCAGCGAGACAGCCGGGGTACCCGAGGCGGCCATCCCCGAGCTGGTGATCATCTCCGGCATGTCCGGAGCGGGCCGGTCGACGGCCGCGAAGTGTCTGGAGGACCTCGGCTGGTTCGTCGTGGACAACCTCCCGCCCGCGCTCATCCCCACCATGGTGGAGCTGGGCGCCCGCTCCCAGGGCAACGTGGCGCGGATCGCGGTCGTCGTGGACGTACGCGGCCGCCGCTTCTTCGACAATCTGCGCGAGTCCCTCGCGGACCTGGAGGCGAAGAACGTCACCCGGCGGATCGTCTTCCTGGAGTCCTCCGACGAGGCCCTGGTGCGCCGCTTCGAGTCGGTGCGCCGGCCGCACCCGCTGCAGGGCGACGGCCGCATCGTGGACGGCATCGCCGCCGAGCGGGAGCTGCTGCGCGAGCTGCGCGGGGACGCCGACCTGGTGATCGACACCTCCAGCCTCAACGTGCACGAGCTGCGCGCCAAGATGGACGCCCAGTTCGCCGGCGAGGAGGAGCCCGAGCTGCGGGCGACCGTGATGTCCTTCGGCTTCAAGTACGGCCTCCCGGTCGACGCCGACCTCGTGGCGGACATGCGGTTCCTGCCCAACCCGCACTGGGTCCCGGAGCTGCGCCCCTACACCGGCCTCAACGAGGAGGTCGCCGCCTACGTCTTCAACCGGCCCGGCGCCAAGGAGTTCCTCGACCGGTACGCCGAGCTGCTGCGGCTCGTCGCGGCCGGCTACCGGCGCGAGGGCAAGCGGTATGTGACCATCGCCATCGGCTGTACCGGCGGCAAGCACCGCTCGGTCGCGATGTCGGAGAAGCTCGCCGCGCGCCTCGCGGCCGAGGGCGTGGAGACGGTGGTCGTACACCGGGACATGGGACGGGAATGACGGAACGTACACCGCGGCTGGGCAGGCTGCGCCGGGTGGTGCCGGAGGGCCGCGCGAGCCGCGCGAGCCGTGCCATGGCCGAGGCCCGGTCCGCCCGGTCCGCCGAGGCCCGTGGCGGCCGCGCCCGCCGCCGGGGCGCCCAGCCCAAGGTCGTCGCCCTCGGTGGCGGCATGGGGCTCTCCGCCTCGCTCGCCGCGCTGCGCCGGATCACCGGCGATCTCACCGCCGTCGTCACCGTGGCCGACGACGGCGGCTCCAGCGGTCGGCTGCGCGACGAGCTGGGCGTGCTGCCGCCCGGCGATCTGCGCAAGGCGCTGGCCGCGCTGTGCGGCGACGACGACTGGGGCCAGACCTGGGCCCGGGTCATCCAGCACCGCTTCCAGACCCAGGGCGACCTGCACGACCACGCGGTGGGGAACCTGCTGATCGTCGCCCTGTGGGAGCAACTGGGCGACCACGTCCAGGCCCTGGACCTGGTCGGCAAGCTGCTCGGCGCGCACGGGCGCGTGCTGCCCATGTCCGCCGTACCGCTGGAGCTGCAGGCCCTGGTCAAGGGACACGACCCGGAGCGCCCGGACGACGTGGACACCGTGCGCGGACAGGCGACCGTCGCCCTCACGCCCGGCGAGGTGCAGTCGGTGCATCTCGTGCCGCACGACCCGCCCGCCGTCCCGGAGGCCGTCGCCGCCGTCCTGGACGCGGACTGGGTGGTACTCGGCCCCGGCTCCTGGTTCTCCTCGGTCATCCCGCACCTGCTCGTCCCCGAGCTGCTGGACGCCCTCACCGAGACCAAGGCGCGCAAGGTCCTGTCCCTGAACCTCGCTCCGCAGCCGGGAGAAACCGAAGGCTTCTCACCGCAGCGTCATTTGGAGGTTTTGGGGCGACACGCCCCTAAACTCGCCCTGGACGTGGTGCTGGCCGACGAGGCCGCCGTGCCCGACCGCGACTCGCTCACCGAGGCCGCCAAGCGGCTGGGAGCCGCGGTCGAGCTGGCGCCCGTGGCCCGGACCGACGGAAGCCCCCGGCACGACCCGGAGCTGTTGGCCGCCGCGTACGACCGTATTTTTCGGATGCATGGAAGGATCGGCCCATGGCGATGACGGCAGCGGTGAAGGACGAGATCTCCCGGCTCCCCGTCACCCGGACCTGCTGCAGGAAGGCGGAGGTCTCCGCCATTCTGCGGTTCGCCGGCGGCCTCCACCTGGTGAGTGGGCGCATCGTGATCGAGGCGGAGCTGGACACCGCGATGGCGGCCCGCCGTCTGAAGCGGGACATCCTGGAGATCTTCGGCCACAGCTCCGAGCTGATCGTGATGGCACCCGGTGGGCTGCGCCGCGGCTCGCGGTACGTCGTGCGGGTCGTCGCCGGCGGTGACCAGCTGGCCCGGCAGACGGGCCTGGTGGACGGCCGGGGCCGGCCGATCCGCGGACTGCCCCCGCAGGTGGTCTCCGGGGCCACGTGTGACGCGGAGGCGGCCTGGCGTGGAGCCTTCCTGGCGCACGGCTCGCTGACCGAGCCGGGTCGTTCCTCCTCCCTGGAGGTGACCTGCCCCGGCCCCGAGGCCGCGCTCGCGCTGGTCGGTGCCGCCCGCCGGCTGTCGATCGCCGCGAAGGCCCGTGAGGTGCGCGGTGTGGACCGGGTGGTCGTCCGGGACGGTGACGCGATCGGCGCGCTGCTGACCCGGCTCGGCGCCCATGAGTCCGTGCTGGCCTGGGAGGAGCGCCGGATGCGCCGCGAGGTGCGGGCCACGGCCAACCGGCTCGCCAACTTCGACGACGCCAACCTCCGCCGTTCGGCCCGCGCCGCGGTGGCCGCCGGTGCACGGGTGCAGCGTGCACTGGAGATCCTCGGCGAGGAGGTCCCCGAGCACCTCGCCGCCGCCGGGCGCCTGCGCATGGAGCACAAGCAGGCCTCCCTGGAGGAGCTGGGCGCGCTCGCCGACCCGCCCCTGACGAAGGACGCCGTCGCGGGCCGGATCCGCCGTCTGCTGGCGATGGCCGACAAGCGCGCCGCCGATCTGGGCATCCCGGGCACGGAGGCCAACCTCAGCGAGGAGCTGGCGGACAACCTGGCCGGCTGACCGGACGGAGCGTCAACTGGCCGGTGCCGACCGCCGTTCGGGTGGTCGGCACCGGCTTTTGCGTGTCCATGAGGCGCCCTTGACTCGATCATGGAGTGACATGAGCCTGGCAACCTGTTCGCCGCTGTGGCGAACCACCGGTAGGGGGGTTCATGAGACACAGAGCGAGATCGATCCTCGCTGTCGGCGCGCTTCTCGTCGCGGGAGCGAGCCTTGCGCCCATCGCCCAGGCACAGAGCCCAACCGCGGCCGCGTCCGACCCCGACGAGGTCAAGGTCTTCCGCGCCGAGGTCACGAAGCAGCAGGTACCCCTGCTCCTCAAGGCCGGACAGGACGGCCACGAACTCGGCGAGCGGGTGACCGGGGACGGGAAGACCACCGTCGAGGTCTACCTCACCGACAAGCAGGCCCGAAAGCTCAAGAACCAGGGCGTCCACCTCACCGCGCACACGCTGTCCGCCAAGGCCGAGGGGCGCGTCCAGGACGCCTCCCAGGGCGTGTTCCGGCCCTACGGCGGCAGCGGCGGCCTGAAGGAGGAGATCCTGCGCACCGCCCGGGCCAACCCCGGCCTCACCAAGGTCGAGTCCATCGGCAGGACCATCAACGGCCAGGACATCCTCGCGCTCAAACTGACCAAGAACGCGAAGAAGTCGAAGGACGGCTCCAAGCCGTCCGTGCTGTACCTGTCCAACCAGCACGCGCGCGAGTGGATCACGCCGGAGATGACCCGGCGGCTGCTGCACCACTACCTTGACCACTACAAGACCGACAAGCGCGTGCGGAAGATCGTCGACTCGACCGAGTTGTGGTTCGTGCTCTCGGCCAATCCCGACGGCTACGACTACACCTTCCAGGACTCCGGCACCCGCCTGTGGCGCAAGAACCTGCGGGACGTCAACGGCGACGGCGCCATCAGCACGGGCGACGGCGTCGACCTCAACCGCAACTTCGCCTACAAGTGGGGCTACGACGACGAGGGTTCGTCCCCCAACCCCACCAGCCAGACCTACCGCGGCGCGAGCCCCGCGTCCGAGCCCGAGACCCGGGCGCTGGACGCCTTCGAGAAGCGCATCGGCTTCACCTACGGCATCAACTACCACTCCGCCGCCGAACTCCTCCTCTACGGCGTCGGCTGGCAGGTGGCGACCCCGACCCCGGACGACGTGCTGTACAAGGCGCTCGCCGGCACCCCCGGCAACTCGGCCGTCCCGGGCTACCACCCGCAGGTCTCCTCGGAGCTGTACACCACCAACGGCGAGGCGGACGGCCACGCGTCGAACGTCAACGGCATGGCGATGTTCACCCCCGAGATGTCGACCTGCCAGACCGCGTCGGACATCGACCCGAACGACGCCTGGAGGCCCGCGGACTGCCAGTCGGTCTTCAACTTCCCCGACGACGAGAAGCTGATCCAGCAGGAGTTCGAGAAGAACATCCCGTTCGCGCTCTCCGTAGCCGAGACCGCCGTACACCCGGACAAGCCGGCCTCCTCGGTCGGCCTGAGCGCCGCCGACTTCACCCCGGCCGCGTTCTCCACGTCGTACTCCCGGGGCGCGGACCAGGAGGTCTCGGTCGTCGTCCGCAAGGCGATCCGGGACAAGGAGCTGAAGTACCGCGTCAACGGCGGCCGTACGCGCGACCAGGCGCTGAAGCCCTGGAAGGGCGGGGAGACCTACGGCGGTGAGGACGACCTCTACTTCGACGAGTACCGGGCCGAGGTGCGGGACGGCGCGCCGGGCGACAAGGTCGAGGTGTGGTTCACCGGTGAGACGAAGACCGGCAAGAAGGTCACCGGCGGCCACTTCACCTACACCGTCGCCGAGCGGCCCGGGGCGGACACCCTCGTGGTCGCCGAGGAGGGCACGGCCGCCACGCAGGCGCGGACGTACGTGGACGCGCTGAAGGCGGCCGGGCACCGGGCGATCGTGTGGGACGTGGCCACTCAGGGCGTGCCGGACGCGCTCGGCGTGCTGAGGTACTTCCGGACGGTGGTGCACTACTCCGGAGCGAACGGTCCCGCCAACCCCACCCAGCTCCAGCTGCGCGCCTACCTCAACGAGGGTGGCAGGCTGATCGAGGCCGGCGAGCTGGCCGGCGGCAGCGTCGATCTCGGCGACGGCACTCCGTCGGACGACTTCAGCCAGTACTACCTGGGCGCCTACAGCCGTACGTCGACCGAGGGAGCCACCGGCTTCACCGGCTCCGCTGCCCTCGACGGCTTCACCGGTGCCCTCGGCGACGCGCCCGGCAATCCGCTCGACGAGGCCGGCACCTACGGCGTCACCTCCGACGAGCTGCCGTCGTCCACGTACCCGCAGTTCGAGAGCGCCGGCGCGGGCCGGTTCGCCGGCACCGTCAACCCGTACGGGCCGTACGCCGGCTCCGCCATGGCCGCCGCGGTGCACACCGACGACGCCTACAAGCGCCTGACGCGCACGATCGACCTCACGGGCGTCGGCGCCGCCGGCAAGCCGGCCCTGAGCGCCCGGCTGCTGTGGGACACCGAACCCGGTTACGACCACGCGGTGGTCGAGGCGCACACCGTGGGCGCCGACGACTGGACGACCCTGCCGGAGGTCTCGGGCGCCACGAGGACGGCCGTGCCGGCCGAGTGCGGGGCCGGGTTCCTGATCGGCGAGCACCCGTGGCTCGAGCACTATCTGACGCTGTCGGGCAACGCGTGCACCGGGACCGGCAGCACCGGCTCGTGGAACAGCCTCACCGGCAGCTCGACCGGCTGGCAGCAGGTCGGCTTCGACCTGAGCGCCTATGCCGGGAAGTCGGTGGAGGTCTCGATCAGCTACGTCACCGACCCGGGCAGCGGCGGGCACGGCGTCCTCGTCGACGACGCCTCTCTGGTCGTCGGCGGCACGGTGAAGGAGACCGAGGGCTTCGAGTCGTCCTTGGGCGCCTGGAAGCCGGCCGGGCCGCCCGCGGGCAGCCCGGCGGTCCTGAAGGACTGGGCGCGCACCGGAACCCTGTTCCAGACGTACGGAGCGGTCGCCACGGACGACACGGTGCTGCTCGGTTTCGGCCTCGAACAGGTGCTGTCGGCGGCCGATCGGGCCGCCTTGCTGAGGAAGGCGTTCGCCTCACTCGACAGGTGAGCGGAACCCCCTCTCAACGGTGCACGCAACGGGTAGTCGACAGGTGAGCCGACCCGCTCACGAACGAGTGACAACGGCGTCGATAAGGGGACGCATTCCGTAACAAATACGAGTGAAGCCACTGTCGATCCCTGGTGGTCCGTACCCCTACTGGCGGGTACGGACCGCCTGCCCTCTATGCGGCATCTCGATGTCACCTCGGGGGCCTCAGAGAGGTAGGGTCGGGGGTGGTCGGGGACATCCCAAATACAGCTCGCCGGCACCGCATGGCCGGCGTACCAACGAGGAGATCGGTTCGTGACGATCCGCGTAGGCATCAACGGCTTCGGCCGTATCGGCCGTAACTACTTCCGCGCGCTGCTGGAGCAGGGTGCAGACATCGAGGTTGTGGCTGTCAACGACCTGGGTGACACCGCGACCACGGCGCACCTGCTCAAGTACGACACGATCCTGGGCCGCCTCAAGCAGGAGGTCTCCCACACCGCCGACACCATCACCGTCGACGGCCACACCATCAAGGTGCTCTCCGAGCGCAACCCGGCCGACATCCCGTGGGGCGAGCTGGGCGTCGACATCGTCATCGAGTCGACCGGCATCTTCACCAAGCGCGAGGACGCCGCCAAGCACCTCGCCGGCGGCGCCAAGAAGGTCCTCATCTCGGCTCCGGCCAAGGACGAGGACATCACCATCGTGATGGGCGTCAACCAGGACAAGTACGACCCGGCGCAGCACAACGTCATCTCCAACGCCTCCTGCACCACCAACTGTGTGGCCCCGATGGCGAAGGTCCTCGACGAGAACTTCGGCATCGTCAAGGGTCTGATGACCACGGTGCACGCGTACACGAACGACCAGCGCATCCTCGACTTCCCGCACAAGGACCTGCGCCGCGCCCGCGCCGCCGCCGAGAACATCATCCCGACCACCACCGGTGCCGCCAAGGCCACCGCCCTGGTCCTCCCGCAGCTCAAGGGCAAGCTGGACGGCATCGCCATGCGCGTCCCGGTCCCGACCGGCTCGGTCACCGACCTCGTCCTCGAGCTGTCCCGCGAGGTCACCAAGGAAGAGATCAACGCGGCCTTCCAGAAGGCCGCCGAGGGCGAGCTGAAGGGCCTCCTCGAGTACACCGAGGACCCGATCGTCTCCTCCGACATCGTCAACTCCCCGGCGTCCTGCACCTTCGACTCCTCCCTGACCATGGTCCAGGAGGGCAAGAACGTGAAGGTCATCGGTTGGTACGACAACGAGTGGGGCTACTCCAACCGCCTCGTCGACCTGACGGTCTTCGTCGGCAACCAGCTCTGATCGCCGAAGCAGGACCTTGAAGTGAGAGCAGGGCTCGGGCAGCGCACCGTCGCGCTGTCCGGGCCCTGTCCCACGTACGGACCACGTCCTTTTACGATCAGGTGCACCACGAGCCCTCCTCAGGAGTCCACCCCATGAAGACGATCGACGAACTTCTCGCCGACGGCGTGAGCGGCAAGCGGGTCTTCGTCCGCGCCGACCTCAACGTGCCGCTGGCCGACGGGACGATCACCGACGACGGCCGCATCCGCGCCGTCCTGCCCACCGTCAAGGCCCTCGCCGAGGCGGGCGCCAAGGTGATCGTCGCCTCGCACCTGGGCCGCCCCAAGGGCGCCCCGGACCTCGCCTTCTCGCTGCTGCCCGCCGCCGAGCGCCTCGGTGAACTGCTCGGCGCCCCGGTCGCCTTCGCCCAGGACACCGTCGGCCCCGCCGCCCACGACGCCGTCGACGGCCTCCAGCCCGGCCAGGTCGCGGTCATCGAGAACCTGCGCTTCAACCCCGGCGAGACCTCGAAGGACGACACCGAGCGGGGCGAGTTCGCCGACCGGCTGGCCGCCCTCGCCGACGTCTACGTCGGTGACGGCTTCGGCGCCGTGCATCGCAAGCACGCCTCCGTCTACGACCTCCCGGCCCGGCTGCCGCACTACGCCGGCTACCTCATCGCCACCGAGGTCGGCGTCCTGAAGAAGCTCACCGAGGACGTCAAGCGCCCCTACGTCGTCGCGCTCGGCGGCGCCAAGGTCTCCGACAAGCTCGCCGTCATCGACCAGCTGCTCGGCAAGGCCGACCGCCTGCTCATCGGCGGCGGCATGGCGTACACCTTCCTCAAGGCCAAGGGCTACGAGGTCGGCATCTCCCTCCTCCAGGAGGACCAGGTCCCGGTCGTCGAGGAGTACATGGAGCGCGCCGAGAAGCAGGGCGTGGAGCTGGTACTCCCCGTCGACGTCGTGGTGTCCCGGGAGTTCCCGGACCTGAAGGCCAAGGCGCCGACCGAGAACACCGTGGTCGACGCGGACAAGATCCCCGCCGACCAGGAGGGCCTGGACATCGGCCCGAAGACCCGAGAGCTGTACGCCTCGAAGCTCGCCGACGCCGAGACCGTCTTCTGGAACGGTCCCATGGGCGTCTTCGAGCACCCCGACTACGCCGAGGGCACCAAGGCGGTCGCCCAGGCCCTCGTCGACTCGCACGGCTTCACCGTCGTCGGCGGCGGTGACTCCGCAGCGGCCGTGCGTACGCTCGGCTTCGACGAGAACGCATTCGGCCACATCTCGACCGGTGGCGGCGCCTCCCTCGAATACCTCGAGGGCAAGACGCTCCCCGGCCTCGCCGCACTGGAGGACTGACCCTGATGAGCACGCGCACGCCGCTGATGGCGGGCAACTGGAAGATGAACCTCAACCACCTCGAGGCCATCGCGCACGTCCAGAAGCTCGCCTTCGCCCTGGCCGACAAGGACTACGAGGCCGTCGAGGTCGCCGTCCTGCCGCCCTTCACCGACCTGCGCTCCGTGCAGACCCTGGTCGACGGCGACAAGCTCCGGATCAAGTACGGCGCCCAGGACATCTCGCAGTACGACTCCGGCGCCTACACCGGCGAGATCTCCGGGCCGATGCTGGCCAAGCTGAAGTGCACGTTCGTGGTGATCGGTCACTCCGAGCGGCGCCAGTACCACAACGAGACCGACGAGGTGGTCAACGCCAAGGTCAAGGCCGCCTACAAGCACGGTCTCACCCCGATCCTGTGCGTCGGCGAGGAACTGGACGTCCGCGAGGCGGGCGACCACGTCAGCCACACCCTCGCCCAGGTCGAGGGGGGCCTGAAGGACCTTCCGGCCGAGCAGGCCGAGTCCATCGTGATCGCCTACGAGCCCGTGTGGGCCATCGGCACCGGCAAGGTCTGCGGCGCCGATGACGCCCAGGAGGTCTGCGCCGCCATCCGCGGCAAGATCGCCGAGCTGTACTCCCAGGACGTGGCCGACAAGGTCCGCATCCAGTACGGCGGCTCCGTGAAGTCGGGCAACGTCGCCGAGATCATGGCCAAGGCCGACATCGACGGTGCCCTGGTCGGCGGCGCCTCGCTGGACGCCGACGAGTTCGTCAAGATCGTGCGCTTCCGCGACCAGTGAGTATGCGCTAGACACGATCCGTCGTACCCTGGCGGGGGCACAGCCGACGTGCTGCGCCCCCGTCGTCCATCCGTATCCGAGGAAGTTGGTCCAGCCGTGGTTTTGGGGTTCTCGATCGCCCTGATCGTCTTCAGCCTGCTGCTGATGCTGCTGGTGCTGATGCACAAGGGGAAGGGTGGCGGCCTCTCCGACATGTTCGGTGGTGGCATGGCGTCGTCCGTCGGCGGCTCCTCGGTCGCCGAGCGCAACCTCGACCGGATCACCATCGTGATCGGCCTTCTGTGGTTCGCGTGCATCATCGTCCTCGCCATGCTGATGAAGACGAACAGCTGACGCCCGAACGGCACGTACATCACGCACATTCCGTACGGAAGGCCCCATGTTCGGTACGCGCTCCGGAGCGCGGCCTATCATGGGGCTTGCGTCTACGTGTGGGGGCTGTAACTCCAATCACTGGACGCGCGTTGGGCCTTACGTAGACTGAGGCGCTCGCAGCGAAGCGGAACGCCGACTCGCTTCGCGGCACCATCACGCAGGGAGTTACGACCGTGGCAAGTGGCAACGCGATCCGAGGAAGCCGGGTCGGGGCGGGGCCGATGGGCGAGGCCGAGCGCGGCGAGTCCGCGCCGCGTCTGCGCATCTCCTTCTGGTGCTCCAACGGGCATGAGACGCAGCCGAGCTTCGCCAGCGACGCTCAGGTTCCCGACACCTGGGACTGCCCGCGCTGCGGCTTCCCGGCCGGTCAGGACCGGGACAACCCGCCGGACCCGCCGCGCACGGAGCCGTACAAGACGCACCTCGCGTACGTACGGGAGCGGCGCAGCGACGCGGACGGCGAGGCGATCCTCGCCGAGGCGCTCGCCAAACTGCGGGGCGAGATCTAGGACTTCTCACCGGCCGGGTGCCTGCGGGCGCCTGGCCGGAGCCGTATCCGCCCCTCGGGGCCGACCGATTGTCAGTGGTGCCCTCTACGGTTTTCGTGAACGCGGGAACCGGAGGGGGAGTTGTGACGGCGGTCGGGACGGGGGAGCGGTGTGCGCCCGCGTGGGGCGGTGGCTTCGGGCGGCTGTGGAGCGCCGCCGTGCTGTCCAGCTTCGGTGACGCGCTGCGCAGAGCCGCGCTGCCGCTGCTCGCGGCCTCGCTGACCGACCGGCCCCTGCTCATCGCCTCCGTGACCGCCTGCGGTCATCTGCCCTGGATCGTCTTCGGCCTGTTCGGCGGAGCGGTCGCCGACCGCGTCGACCAGCGGCGCGCGATGTGGACGGTGGATGCGGTACGAGCGCTGCTCGTCGCCGGTTTCGCGGCCGCCGTGGCCCTCGGGCACGCCTCGATCGCCCTGCTCATCGCCCTGGCCTTCACGCTGACCGCGCTGGAGACCCTTTTCGACAACGCCGCCACGGCCCTGCTGCCCGCCCTGGTGGGCCCTGAAGCCCTCGGGAGCGCCAACGCCCGCCTCATGACCGGGCAGCGGGTCGCGGGCGGTCTGCTCGGGGCACCGGCGGTGCCGCTGCTGCTCGGCGCCGGAACGGCCGCGCCGTTCGCGGCCGACGCGGCCACCTTCCTGCTGGCGGCCGCCCTGGTCGCCTCCCTGCGCACGGGCGCGCCCGGGCGGGAGCCGAGACCGGCGGGCAGCACCCTGCGCCAGGAGATCGTCGGCGGGCTGCGCGCCCTGTGGCGCGACGGGGCCCTGCGTAACCTGTGCGCCGCCACCGCCCTGTGCAACATCGGCGTCGGCGCCCTGGTCGCCACCCTGGTGGTCCTGATCACGGGCCCGCTGCACGGCGGCACCGGCGGGTACGCGGCGGCGACCACGGCCTACACGGTCGGCAGCCTGGCCGGAGCCGCCGTGAACGGACGGCTGGTCACCCGGCTGGGGCGCACCCGGGCCGTCCTGCTCGCCGGAACGGTGCAGACCGGCGCGCTGGTCGTCATGGGCACCGTGCGCAGTCTGCCCGCCCTGGTGGCCGCCATGGCGGTGTTCGGCGTCATGGGCATGGTGTGGAACGTGAACACCACGACGCTGATGCAGCAGCGCACCCCCGCCGGGATGGTGGGCCGGGTGGCCGCCGCGTTCCGCACCCTCGCGGTCGCCGGGGCACCCCTGGGCGCACTGCTCGGCGGCGCCGCGGCCACCGCCTGGGGCGCCGGCACCCCGCCCCTGCTCGCCGCCGCCTTCTTCGTCCTGTCCGTCACCGCGCTGATACCGGCAGGCAAGCCGGACGTATCTGTTGGTGTCCACCAGGACAGCGCCGCCACCGCTCGTCGTGCGGGCTGATCAATTAGGTTGGGAGGGCAGCGGGGCAAGGTACGCAGCAGGACAGGTGCAGGAAAGAAGGCTGAAGTCGGAAATGAACGCAGACGGCCGTACCAGGCTCAATCAGACGCCCGAATGGACCGCTCTCGCCAAGCACCGGGAGGAGCTGGCCGACACCCATCTCAGGGACCTGTTCGCCGCCGATCCGCGGCGCGGCGACGCATACACGCTCCAGGTCGGTGACCTGTACGTCGACTATGCCAAGCATCTGGTCACCGACGAGACGCTGCGGCTGCTGCGCGAGCTGGCCGCCGCGACCGACGTGTTCGGCCTCAGGGACGCCATGTTCCGCGGCGAGAAGATCAACGTCACCGAGGACCGGGCCGTGCTGCACACCGCGCTGCGTGCCCCGCGGGACGCCGTGATCGAGGTCGACGGCGAGAACGTGGTGCCGAAGGTGCACGCGGTCCTCGACAAGATGGCCGGCTTCGCCGACCGGGTCCGCTCGGGCGAGTGGACCGGCCACACCGGCAAGCGCATCAAGAACGTGATCAACGTCGGCATCGGCGGCTCCGACCTGGGCCCCGCGATGGCCTACGAGGTACTGCGCAGCTTCACCGACCGCGAACTGACGGTCCGTTTCGTCTCCAACGTGGATGGCGCCGACCTGCACGAGGCCACCCGTGACCTGGACCCGGCCGAGACGCTGTTCATCATCGCCTCCAAGACCTTCACCACCATCGAGACGATCACCAACGCGACCTCCGCCCGCACGTGGGTGCTGGACGCGCTCGGTGACGAGTCCGCCGTGGCCAAGCACTTCGTGGCCCTGTCGACCAACGCCGAGAAGGTCGCCGGGTTCGGCATCGACACGGCCAACATGTTCGAGTTCTGGGACTGGGTCGGCGGCCGGTACTCGTACGACTCGGCGATCGGCCTCTCCCTGATGATCGCGATCGGTCCTGACCGCTTCCGGGAGATGCTGGACGGGTTCCGCCTGGTCGACGACCACTTCCGCACCGCGCCCGCCGAGGCCAACGTGCCCTTGCTGCTGGGCCTGTTGGGCATCTGGTACGACAACTTCCACGACGCCCAGTCGCACGCCGTCCTGCCCTACAGCCACTACCTGTCCAAGTTCACCGCGTACCTGCAGCAGCTGGACATGGAGTCCAACGGCAAGTACGTGGCACGCGACGGCAAGCAGGTCGACTGGCAGACCGGCCCGATCGTCTGGGGCACGCCCGGCACCAACGGACAGCACGCCTACTACCAGTTGATCCACCAGGGCACCAAGCTGATCCCGGCGGACTTCATCGGCTTCGCCGAGCCGGTCGCCGAGCTGAGCGGTGAACTCAAGGCCCAGCACGACCTGTTGATGGCCAACTTCTTCGCCCAGACCCAGGCGCTCGCCTTCGGCAAGACCTCCGAGGAGGTCCGCGCGGAAGGGGTGCCGGACGAGCTGGTCCCGCACAAGACCTTCCCGGGCAACCGGCCGACGACGACCATCCTGGCCAGGGAACTCACCCCGTCCGTGCTCGGCCAGCTGATCGCCCTCTACGAGCACAAGGTGTTCGTGCAGGGCGCGGTCTGGAACATCGACTCCTTCGACCAGTGGGGCGTGGAACTCGGCAAGGTCCTCGCCAAGCGGGTCGAGCCCGCCCTGACCGAGGGCGCCGAGGTACCCGGCCTGGACGCGTCGACCAAGGCGCTGGTCGCCAAGTACCGGGAGCTGCGCGGCCGCGGCTGACCCGCGACCAGGTCCGCCCGGCGGCCGCCGCGGTGACCGTACCTGTGCGTCCTCTTCGCCGATCCCCGAGGTCCCGCTGATCCAGGGGCGGCACGCACGAGGCGCGGGGACTCACCGCGGTGGCCGCGGCGGGAGGCCGGGCCGCCGGCTCAGGCCACCGCGCTCAGCGTGTCCGCGAGGCGTCTGCGCGCCGCGCGGGACGCGGGCAGCGCGGCCAGTGCCGCCGCGCCCAGCACGGCCGCCGCGCCCAGCAGGAGCAGCGGCCCGGGCGAGGGGGACTGGGCGATCCCGGCGCCGAGGCCGCTGGAGCTGCCCTGGGCGTCGATCAGCCGGCGGGCCAGCGGCAGGCCCAGCGCCGTACCGGCGACGGCCGCGGCCAGGGCCGTGCAGCTCATCGCCGTGACGGTGATCGCGGTGATCTGCCGCGGGGACATGCCGATCGCCCGGAGCGCCAGCACGTCCCGCTCGCCCTCACGGACGCTGCCGCCGATCGCGGTGAGCAGTTCGACCAGGCCGATGAGGGCCAGGACGGCGATCAGCCCGGCGACGACCGCGCGCAGCGAGGACAGCCCGTCGGCGGGGTTGGTCACGGGGTGCACGTCCAGGCGGCCCTGGCCGGCCGCGGTGAGTGCGGCGGCCACGCGGTGCGCATCGGCGCCGGGCCGCAGGCGCAGCTCGTAGAAGGCGGGGGACAGCCCGGGGTCGTTCTCGCGGAGGGTGTCCAGGGAGGTCGTCACCACCCGGCCGGCGTTCTGCGGTTCGATGCTGCGTCCGACGATGTGCAGGATCTGCGGCCGGTCGCCCACTGTCATCCGCACCCAGTCGCCGACCCGGGCGTCCAGCAGGTCCAGCAGGCCCTGGCCGGCCACCGCCTCGTCCGGTCCGCGCGCGGCCCGGCCCTCGGCGAGCGCGTACGGGTAGGGCTCGCCGCGGGTGCCGATACCGCGCAGGGCGATGGTGCCGGTCTGGCCGGGGACCAGCGCGGCCACCTCGACACCCGGGTAGGCGGCGGTGACCCGGGAGTCACGGGTCAGCAGGCTCCGCACGTCGGCCGGGTCCGCGGCGTCGTCCGAGCGGACCGTCAGCGCGGTCGGCAGGCCCACCCGCTCGGGGCTGCTGTGGAAGCGGTCGATCGTCGTCCACGCGCTGAGCGCCACCACGATCAGGACCAGTGGCAGCGTCAACCGGGCCACGGACGCCAGGGACCGGCCGCGTCCCGCGAACGCCTTGTGGCAGCCGAGGACCAGCGCGGCCGGCAGCCGCAGCCCCAGCGCCCGCCGGGCCAGGCCGGTGAGCCGCCCGCCCGCCGTGGCCGACGGACGCGGCACCGGAACCGGCGGCACCCGGCCCGCCCGCCAGGCCGCGAGCCCCGTGGTCAGGCCGATGAACAGCACCGTCCCCACGGGCACCGCGCACAACGCCAGGGTGTGCCCGGGCAGCCCCTGCCACACGCCCACGGCGTCCCCGAGCCGGCCGGGGACCCGGCGCCCCAGGGCCTCGGTCAGCGCCGCCGCCACCACCGAGCCGAGCAGGGCGTACGCGAGGTGCTGGAGCAGGAAGACCCGCACCACCTGGCCGGGCGTGAAGCCGATCGCCTTGAGCACCGAGAGGTCCCGCAGATGCCCACGGATGCGGGTGGCGATCGCCCCGTGCACCGCGAACCCCGCGGCGATCAGGGCGCCCAGACCGAACAACCCCAGCACCTGACCCAGCAGCCGGTTGTCGCCCTGTGCCTCGGAACGCGCCTGCTGCCAGGTGGAGACCTCGCCGACGGCGCCCGCGCCCAGCACGGTGACGGCGCGCTGCACCGCGTAGTCCGTGTCGGCCGGATCGCCCAGCCGCAGCCCGGTCACCTGGCCGCCGGGGGCGCGCACGGCGGACGGCAGGGCCCACACCAGTCCCGGCTGCTCACCCGGGCTGTAGTGGGGTTCGGCGCTCTCGGCGATGCCCTCGACGGTGAGGGTGCGGGCGGTGCCGGGCAGCGTGAGGGTGTCACCGGGCTCGGCCAGCAGGGCCCGTGCCAGGCCGCTCTCCAGCACCACGCCGTCCGGCTCGGCCGGGTCCAGCCAGTGCCCGGCGGTGAGCAGCGGGCGGCCGACGGAGGGCAGGCGCGGGGTGCCGCGCAGCTCCACGGAGGCGCGGGTGCCGCGTGCGGAGACGGTGGCGGACTCGGTGGCGTAGGGGCCGGCCACCGCCTCGACGCCGTCCAGCCGGGCGAGCTCGCGGGCGTCCGCCGACGGGACGGTGTGGATCCATACGTGGGCTCCGCGCGCCTGGGTGAAGACCCGCTGCCAGGGGTTCGTGGCATAGCCGAACAGGGCGGTGGCCAGCAGCAGGGAGGCGACGATGCCGGCGGTGGCCAGCACCAGGAACAGCGCCTCGCCGCGATGCGTCCGCAGATCGGAGTGCGCCCAGCGCAGAGTGGCCCGCACGTGCCTCAGCCCCTCGTCCCGCAAGACCCCGCCACGGCACCGGCCGCCGCCGCATGCCCCGCCACGGCACCGGCCGCATGCTCCGCGGCCGCACGCCCCGCCGCCACAGCCGGATGCCCCGCCGGCCGTGCTACCGGCTGAGCCACCGGCCGTAGCGCCGGTTGAATGACCACCCGTGTTGCCGGCTGAGCCACCGGCCCTGCCGTCGGTTGAGCCGGCAGCTGTGTCTTCAGCCGTGCCATCAGTCCCTCAGCTCCAGCACACCGGCGGCGCCGGCGCGGCGCGAGGGCGCGCCGTCCAGGGCGGCGTCGTCGGCTATGCGGCCGTCGAAGAAGCTGATCACCCGGTCCGCGGCGCTCGCCAGCCGGGCGTCATGGGTGACCAGCACGATGGTCTGGCCGCGCCCGTGGAAGCGGGACAGCAGCCGCATCACCTCGCGGGTGCCCTTGCTGTCGAGGCTGCCGGCGGGCTCGTCCGCGAGCAGCAGCGGCGGGTGGTTGACCAGGGCCCGGGCCAGCGCGACCCGCTGCTGCTCGCCACCGGACAGCTCGCCGGGCATGCTGCGTTCCTTGCCCTGCAGGCCCAGCTCGGTGAGGAGGGCCTCGCGCTCGCCGCGGGCCTTCTTCGGCGGGACGCCGGCCAGCAGGGCGGGCAGCTCGACGTTGTCGGCGACGGACAGGTTCGACACCAGGTTGAAGAACTGGAAGACGATCCCGATGGCCTTGCGCCGCTCCACGGCCCAGCGGGCCTCGCTGAAGGAGTCCGTGCACCGCCCGTCGAGCCAGATGCTGCCCTCGTCCGGCCGCTGCAGCCCGCCCAGCAGATGCAGCAGCGTCGACTTCCCCGCACCGGACGGGCCGGTGATCGCCACGAACTCGCCCCGCGCCACCGCGAGGTCGACCCCGCGCACGGCACACGCGGGCGCGCCCTCGCCGTGGTGGGTCTTCACCAGTCCCTCGGCGCGCAGCAGGGGAGCGGCAGAGCCGTCGCTCATTCCAGCTCCTCCAGTTCCTCCTGGCACCGCTCCAGCCAGTCGAGGTCGGCCTGCAGGTGCAGCATCGCGCCCTCGATGAGCAGATGGGCGATTCTGTTGTCCCGGTTCTCGGCCGCGGCCAGTTTCGACAGGTTGCGCATGGTGTTGAGGTACTGGCGCCGCTGCCTGTTGATGAGGGCGATCTGGTCGGCGAGACCGGTCTGCGGGGCGACGGCGAGTTTCATGAAGAACTCGTCCCGCACCCGCGGCTCGTCCTCGGTCTCCTCGAACCAGGCGTGCAGCGCTTCCCGCCCGGCGTCGGTGAGGTGGTAGACCTTCTTGTTGGGTCGGCTGGACTGCTCGACGTCCTCGCCCTCGATCAGTCCCGACTTCTCGAGGCGGCCGAGGGTGACGTAGATCTGGCCGACGTTCGGCTGAGGGTACGCGGAGCCCAGCAGTTGCTCAAGGTCCTGCTTCAGCTCGTAGCCGTGGGCCGGGCCGCGGGCGAGGAGTGCCAGGAGGGGCAGGCGCACGCGTGCTGTCCTCCTGTCTGCTCAATGTGCTCCAGGCCCTAGTATCGCCCATACCTAACAGGTATACATGGCCTCTGACTCCCGGCGAGGGCGCCCGGAGCCTGTGTACGTGTTCAGGGAGGAACCTATGCGGTGGATACGCGCCGCCGGTAGGGGCCTCCTCGTTCTCGTCGTGGTCATGGCCGGCTACGTCGCCTCCGGCGCGCGGGCCGACGAGGCGGGCGCCTCCGGCCGCGGCCCCCTCACCCTGGCCACCGCCGGCGATCTCACCGGCTATCTCGGACCGCTCCTCGAGGGCTGGAACCGCACCCACCCCGGTGAGAAGGTCACGCTGGTCGAGCTGCCGGACTCCGCGGACGAGACCCACGCGCAGATGACCACCGACCTGCGCGGCGGCGACCGCGGCCGCTTCGACGTCCTGAACATCGACGTCAACTGGACCTCGGAGTTCGCGGCAGCCGGCTGGATCCGCCCGCTGCCCCGCGACCGCTTCCCGCTGCGGAGCTTCCTGCCCCCGGTCGTGGACACGGCCACCTACGACGGACGCCTGTACGCCGTCCCGTACGTCACCAACGCCGGACTCCTCCTGTACCGCAAGGACGTCCTCGCCGAGGAGGGCGTGCCCCCGCCGCGCACCTGGGCCGAGCTGGAGCACGATGCGAAGACCGTCGCGCCGAAGTACGGACTGGGCGGCTACGCGGGCCAGTTCCTGCCGTACGAGGGCCTCACCGTGAACGCGGCCGAGGCCGTCTACTCGGCGGGCGGCACGATCCTCGGCGCCGAGGGCACCCGCGTCACCGTCGACTCGGCCGCCGCCCGCGAGGGCATCGGCTTCCTCGCCCGCGGCATCCGCGAGGGCTGGATCCCGAGACAGGCGCTCACGTACAAGGAGGAGGAGTCCAAGCAGGCGTTCCAGGACGGGAAGCTGCTCTTCCTGCGCAACTGGCCCTACGCCTACGCCGTCGCCTCCGCCAAGGGGTCCGCGGTCGCCGGGAGGATCGGCGCCGTACCGCTGCCCGGGCCCGACGGACCCGGGACGAGCGTCCTCGGCGGTTCCAACCTCGCGGTCAACAGCCATGCCCGGCACCCCGACTCCGCCGCGCGTCTGATCGCCTACCTCACCAGCGAGCCCGTCCAGCGCCAGGTGCTCACCCGGGGCGCGCTGCCGCCCGTACGCGCCGCGCTGTACGAAGACCGCGCGCTCGTACGGCGGTTCCCCTATCTGCCGACCCTGCGCACCGCCGTCCTGACCGCCGCACCGCGCCCCAAGAGCGCGCACTACGACCAGGTCAGCCTGGTGGTGCAGGCGGTCGTCCAGGACGCGCTCACCGGGCGCCAGACGCCCGGGCAGGCCGTGCGCCGGCTGGCGCGCGAGCTGGACGCCATCGCCCGTCGCTAGTTACTTGTTAAGTAACGCCGCCATCACGACTGCGTTCTTCTTGGCGTGAAGTGCCCCGTTTTGCACGGTGAACTGGCCGGTAGCCTCTGTTCATCTCATTGACACCCTCGCGCGACGCCTACCTAACATGCATGCATAACAGCCCCCCTTCAGAGACAGGTCCACAGGGTTGAACAGGCATCATTGGTGGCGCGACGCGGTGATCTACCAGGTGTACGTCCGCAGCTTCCTGGACAGCACCGGCGACGGCATCGGCGATCTGGCCGGCGTCCGCGCCGGGCTTCCGTACCTGAAGAAGCTCGGCGTCGACGGCATCTGGCTGAGCCCGTTCTACCCCTCGCCGCAGCACGACCACGGCTACGACGTGGCCGACTACCGCGGCGTGGACCCGGTCTTCGGTGACCTCGCCGAGTTCGACCTGCTGATGGCGGCCGCCCGGCGGCTCGGCATCAAGGTGCTGCTCGACATCGTCCCCAACCACTGCTCCAGCGAGCACCCGTGGTTCCGCGAGGCGCTGGACAGCGCGCCCGGCAGCCCGGCCCGCGCCCGCTTCCACTTCGCCGACGGCCGCGGCCCCGACGGCAGCGAGCCGCCCAACAACTGGCACGCCATGTTCGGCGGCCCGGCCTGGACCCGGGTCACGGAGTCCGACGGCCGCCCGGGCCAGTGGTACCTGCACATGTTCACGCCCGAGCAGCCCGACTGGAACTGGCGCAACCCCGAGATCCCCGCCGAGTTCGACCGCATCCTGCGCTTCTGGCTGGACCGGGGCGTGGACGGCTTCCGGATCGATGTGGCGGCCGGCCTGTACAAGCACCCGGGGCTGCCCGACTCGGACGACCCCGAGGCCGACGCCCGCACCCGCGACTCGGTCAACCCGCTGGCCTGGAACCAGCCCGAGGTGCACGACGTGTGGCGGCAGTGGCGTGCCACCTGCGAGGAGTACACCGAACGCGACGGCCGGGAACGCCTCCTCGTCGGCGAGGTCTCCGTCCCCACCGCCCGCGAACACGCCCTCTACGTCCGCCCCGACGAACTCCACCAGGCCTTCTTCTTCGACCTGCTCGGCGCCCCCTGGGACCCGGACGCCTTCCGCAAGGTCATCTCCGAGGCCATGCAGGACATAGCCGGCACCGGCTCGACCGTGACCTGGGTCCTCAACAACCACGACCAGGTCCGCACCGTCACCCGCTACGGCGAACCCGCCACCGAGGGCAGCGGCCTCGGCGCCGCCCGCGCCCGCGCCGCCGCGCTGCTGATGCTGGCGCTGCCCGGAGCCGCGTACATCTACCAGGGCGAGGAACTGGGCCTGCCCGAGGTCGTCGACCTGCCCGACGACGTGCTCACCGACCCCATCTTCCACCGCACGGGCAGCCGCGCCCGCATCCGCGACGGCTGCCGGGTGCCGCTGCCCTGGTCCGGGCAGGCGTCCCCGTTCGGCTTCACCTCAGGCACCGAGGGAGCCAAGCCGTGGCTGCCGCAGCCGGAGTACTTCGCCGAGTACGTCACCGAGCGCGCGCTCGCCGACACCCGCTCCTTCTGGCACCTGTACCGCGACGGACTGCAACTGCGCCACTCCCTGCCCCAGTTGGGCGAGGGCACGCTGCGCTGGCTGGACACCCCGCCGGGAGTCCTCGGCTTCGTCCGCGGCGACGGCCTGGTCTGCGCCGTCAACTTCGGTACGGCCCCCACGCCCGCGCCGGTCCCCGGCACCCCCCTGCTCTCCAGCGGCCCCTGCCCGGCCGGCGTCCTGCCCGGCTCCACGGCGGCCTGGTGGCTGAACGACCTCTGACCCGATCCGTCCACTCCCATCCCCCTGAAGGGACATCAACGATGATGCGTCGACGTACCACCCTGCTCACCAGCTGCACCGCGCTCGCCCTGGCTCTCGGTGCCACCGCCTGCGGTGGCGGCGGCCCGGTCTCCGCGGGCGGCGGTGACAAGGCGCTCAGCGGCCAGACGGTCACCGTGGCCGGCGTCTGGTCCGGCAGCGAGCAGAAGAACTTCCAGAAGGTGCTGGACGCGTTCGCCGAGAAGACCGGCGCCAAGACCCAGTTCGTCTCCACCGGTGACAACGTCTCCACGGTCGTCGGAAGCAAGATCGAGGGCGGCAACGCACCCGACGTCGTGATGGTCCCGCAGGTCGGCGTGCTCCAGCAGTTCGCGAAGAAGGGCTGGCTCAAGCCGCTCTCGGGGACCGCCCAGCAGACCATCGACGCCGACTACGCGCCCGTGTGGAAGAAGTACGGCAGCGTCGACGGCACCCTCTACGGCCTCTACTTCAAGGCCGCCCACAAGTCCACCGTCTGGTACAGCCCCGAGGCGCTCACCCAGGCCGGGATCGAGCCGCCGAAGACGTACGACGAGCTGCTGACCGCCGGGCACACCGTCTCCGACTCCGGCCTCGCCGCCTTCGCCGTGGCCGGACAGGACGGCTGGACGCTCACCGACTGGTTCGAGAACGTCTACCTCTCCCAGGCCGGACCCGAGAAGTACGACGCCCTCGCCGCGCACAAGCTCAAGTGGACGGACGCTTCGGTCGTCAAGGCGCTCACCACCCTCGGCAAGCTCTTCAAGGACAAGCAGCTGATCGCGGGCGGTCAGAAGGGGGCCCTGAACACCGACTTCCCGGGCTCGGTGGAGAAGGTGTTCGGGCCCAAGCCCGAGGCCGGCATGGTCTACGAGGGCGACTTCGTCGCCGGGGTCGCCCACGACCAGTTCGGCAGGACCATCGGCAAGGACGCAAACTTCTTCCCCTTCCCCGCGGTCGACGGCGGTACGGCACCGGTCGTCAGCGGCGGTGACGCGGCGGTCGTCCTCAAGGACGCCAAGAACGCCAAGGCCGGCATGAAGCTCCTGGAGTACCTGGCCACTCCCGAAGCGGCGGCCGTGTGGGCGAAGGCGGGCGGCTTCCTGTCGCCGAACAAGAAGCTCGACCTCGCCCAGTACGGGGACGACGTCACCCGCGCCACCGCCAAGTCCCTCGTCGGGGCCGGGGACTCGGTCCGCTTCGACATGTCCGACCAGGCTCCGGCGGCCTTCGGCGGCACCAAGGGCACCGGCGAGTGGAAGCTGCTCCAGGACTTCCTGCGCGACCCGTCGGACCCGAAGGGGACCGCGGCCGAGCTCGAAGCCGCGGCGGCCAAGGCCTACCGAGGCTGAGCGGCAGCACCATGACCGCCAGCACACTCCTGAAACAGCAGGCGGCCCCGCGGGCCGCCGGCGTGGCGCGCGGGCGCCGCGGCCGGCGGCGCGCCCGGCTGATCGCCCTGCTCTTCGTCTTCCCCGCGCTGCTCCTGCTCGGCGCGCTCGTCGTCTACCCGGTGCTGTTCTCCGTCGGCCGCAGCTTCTTCGACGCCTCCGGCACCCGGTTCGTCGGCGGCGACAACTACGCCGAGATGTTCCGGGACCCGGCCACGCTGAAGGCCATCCGCAACACCACCATCTGGGTCGTCGTGGCCCCGGCCCTGCTCACCGGCCTCGGCCTGATCCTGGCCGTGCTGGTGGAGAAGGTCCGCTGGGCCACGGCGTTCAAGCTGCTCCTCTTCATGCCGATGGCGGTGTCCTTCCTCGCCGCCGGCATCATCTTCCGGCTCGCCTACGACGAGGACCCGGACAAGGGTGTCCTCAACGCGGCCGTGGTCTCCGTGCACGACGCCTTCACGGGGACGTCGACGTACCCGACGGCCCGCGGCCGCCAGGGCCTGCTGACCCAGGACCGGGACGGCTCCTACGGCACGACCGCGGCGACGGGCCGCTCGGTGACGCTGCCCATGGTCGGCGTCCTGCCCAAGGACCTGCCCGGCAACGCCTCCCCGGCGTTCCCGGCGGCCGCGGCGAAGACCGCCCCCGACGAGCTGCGCGGTGTCGTCTACCTGGACTTCACCCCCGGCGGCGGAGGCAAGCAGGGCAGGGTCGACCGGCGGGAGAGCGGGCTGCCCGGCATGAAGGTCGAGGCGGTCCGGGACGGGAGGACGGTCGCGAGCACGACGACCGCCGGTGACGGCTCCTTCCGCTTCTCCGGGCTCGACGACGGCTCGTACACGGTGAAGCTGCCCGCCGCCAACTTCGCCGCGCCGTACCAGGGGATCTCCTGGCTCGGGCCGGCCCTCGTCACACCGGCGATCATCGGCGCCTACCTCTGGATCTGGACGGGCTTCGCGATGGTGCTGATCGGCGCGGGCCTCGCCACGCTCCCCCGGGACACGCTGGAGGCGGCGCGGATGGACGGCGCGAACGAGTGGCAGATCTTCCGCCGGATCACCGTCCCGCTGCTCGCGCCCGTGCTCACCGTGGTCTTCGTGACCCTCGTGATCAACGTGATGAAGGTCTTCGACCTGGTCTACATCATCGCGCCCGGACCGGTGCAGGAGGACGCCACCGTCCTCGCGACCCAGATGTGGCTCGTCTCCTTCGGCGGCGGCAACAACCAGGGCCTCGGCAGCGCCCTCGGTGTGCTCCTGCTGCTCCTGGTGATCCCCGCGATGGTGTTCAACGTCCGCCGTTTCCGAAGCAGTCAGCGATGAGGTCAGCGATGAGGAGTCAGCGATGAACGTGATCAGGCGGGGCCTGGGCAGCGGCCTGGTGCAGGCCTTCCTGGTGGTGATCGGCCTGGTCTGGCTGACCCCGCTGGCGGGACTGTTCCTGTCCTCTCTGCGCTCGGCCCAGGACACCGCGAAGGGCGGCTGGTGGACGGCCCTGGCCAGCCCCGGCCAGCTGTCCTTCGACAACTACTCGGCGCTGCTGAAGAACTCCGGCATCACCCAGGCCTTCTGGAACACCGTGCTGATCTCGGTGCCGGCGACCACCCTGGTCGTCGTCATCGCGGCCCTCGCCGGATACGCCTTCGCCTGGCTGGACTTCCCGTTCCGGGAGCCGCTCTTCCTGCTGGTGGTGGCCCTGCTGGTGGTGCCGGTGCAGATCGGCCTGCTGCCGGTGGCCAAACTCTTCGGCCGGCTGGGCCTGTTCGGCACGATCCCCGGTGTCGTCCTCTTCCACGTGGCGTACGGACTGCCGTTCGCCGTGTTCCTGCTCCGCAACTACTTCGCGGAGATACCGAAGGAGATGCTGGAGGCGGCACGGATGGACGGCGGCAGCGAATGGCGCATCTTCACGCGTCTCGTGCTGCCCGTGGGCCGTCCGGCCATCGCCTCGCTGGCCATCTTCCAGTTCCTCTGGGTCTGGAACGACATGCTGGTCGCGCTGCTCTTCGCCGACAGCTCGTCCCAGCCGCTCACCGTCGAACTCCAGTCGCAGATCCGTCAGTTCGGCAGCAACATCGACGTCCTCGCCCCGGGGGCCTTCCTGTCCCTGATCGTGCCGGTCGTCGTGTTCTTCGCCTTCCAACGGCACTTCGTCCAGGGCGTGATGGCCGGTTCGGTCAAGTGACCGACCCCGCGTGACCCCCGCAGAGGCGGCCGGGAACCCGGCCGCCTTCGGTAACGTCAGCCGTGGAAGGTGATGTAGCCGTTGCCGTCCCGGTCGTCGCGGGACTTGGTGTAGGCGTGGGTGTCCGCGTGGGAACCGGACGGCTTGTACAGGTAGATCGTGTCCTTGTCGTTGTTCCAGATGAAGTTGCAGTTCTGGCGGTAGACGACGTTCTTGGCGTCCGAGTCGGTGCCGTGACCCCCGCGCAGCTGCACGTAGTCGCCGGGCTGGAGGTAGTGGTTGGCGGTGAAGGTGAACCGGTTGCTGCTGGTGGTGTCCTTGACCACGTAGCCCTTGAGGTTGACGGTCGCGGTCCGCGAGTAGTTCTTGATCGTCACGTACTCGCTCTTGCTGTTGCCGGTACGGCAGTTGTTGGAGTCCCGCCCCGGTGCGTCGTACTGGGCGCCCTTGATCTTCAGGGCGGAGGAGTATTCGGTGGCCTGGGCCGGGCTCGCGACGACGACGGCGAGCGTTCCGGCGGTGACAGCGGTGGCCAGCGCGAAGCGTATGCGCATGAGGTCCCCCCTCGATGATGCGAATGGTGCGGCCAGGAGCTTACACAAAAGATGACCAGTACATGTACGTATGGTGCGGAAAATGTGAAGAGCCTGACTGAGGGGGAGTCACCGACGCGACGGGGGCGGCAAGGGAGTCATCCCCCGCCGCCCCCGTTCGTCACGGTGGCGGGTTCGTCACGGCGAAGCCGGCGGATACAGCGACCGCGGCAGCTGCGAAGCCGCCGCCGCGTCCAGCAGCCACAGGGTGCGGGCGCGGCCGTACGCGCCCGCCGCCGGGGCCTGGATCTCGCCCGCACCCGACAGGGCGATGGCCACGGCCTCCGCCTTGTCCTCACCGGCCGCGAGGAGCCAGACCTCACGGGCCGCGCGGATCGCCGGCAGGGTCAGGGAGATCCGGGTCGGCGGCGGCTTGGGCGCACCGTGCACGCCGACCACCGTGCGCTCGGTCTCCCGCACGGCCGGCAACTCCGGGAAGAGCGAGGCCACATGGGTGTCCGGGCCGACGCCCAGCATCAGGACGTCGAAGGTCGGCACCGGGCCGTGGTTCTCCGGCCCGGCCGCCTTCGCCAGCTCCGTCGCGTACGCCTCCGCCGCGGCCTCGACGTCCGCGCCGTACGGGCCGTCGGAGGCGGGCATGGCGTGCACGCGCTCCGGGTCCAGCGGTACGGAGTCCAGCAGGGCCTCGCGGGCCTGCGTGACATTGCGCTCGGGGTCGTCCTCGGGGAGGTAGCGCTCGTCACCCCACCACAGGTCGAGACGGCCCCAGTCGATGGCGTCCCGGGCGGGCGCCGCGGCCAGCGCGGCCAGCAGGCCGTTGCCGTTGCGGCCGCCGGTGAGGACCACGGACGCGCTGCCCCGGGAGGCCTGCGCGTCCACGATCTTCGTGATCAGGCGGGCCGCGGCGGCCTGTGCCATCAGTTCCTTGTCGTGGTGGACGACCAGCTGCGGAGTGCTCACTTCGCCGCCGCCTTCCTCGCCGGTGCCTTCTTCGCGGTCTTGGCAGCGGCCTTCTTCGCGGGCGCCTTCGCGGCCTCCTCGACCGGCTCCGGCTCGGCGACCGGCTCGGCGGCGGACTCGGCCGCATCCTTCGAGGACTGCTCGGGAACGGAGTTCAGCCGCTCCACGCCGTAGCGCAGCGCCGACGCGTAGGTGTCGTCCGGGTCCAGCCGGCGCAGTTCCTCCGCGATCAGCTCGGCGGTGTCCCGCCGCTTGAGCGCCACCGCGCGGGCCGGCTGGCCCTCGATGGTGAGCGTGGCCAGCGAGCCGTCCGCCCGGTCCAGGGTGATCGGACCGCAACTGGTCTCCATGCGCACGGCCGTGAGACCCGGACCGGAGGAGAGGGAGCGTTTGACGGGGACGTCCAGCCGGTCCGCCAGCCACATCGCCAGCAGCTCGCAACTCGGGTTGAACTCCTCGCCCTCCACCTCCACGGCCCGCACCTCGCAGGTGACCTGGTCCAGGGCCGCCGCGAGCATCGAGCGCCACGGCGTGATCCGGGTCCAGGACAGGTCGGTGTCGCCGGGGGTGTAGGCCTCGGCACGGGCGGACAGCTCCCGCACCGGCTGCTCGGCGGCATAGGTGTCGGTGACCCGGCGCTGGGCGAGCGCGCCCAGCGGGTCCTTCGCCGGATCCAGCGGGGCGTTCACCGGCCACCAGACGACGACCGGCGCGTCCGGCAGCAGCAGCGGCAGGACGACCGAGTCGGCGTGGTCGACGACCTCGCCGTACATGCGGAGCACGACCGTCTCGCCGGTGCCCGCGTCCGCGCCCACCCGGACCTCGGCGTCCAGACGCGAGGAGGTGCGGTCGCGCGGGGTGCGCGAGACCCGCTTGATGACCACCAGTGTGCGCGAGGGGTGCTCGCGCGAGGCGTCGTTGGCCGCCTTCAGGGCGTCGTAGGCGTTCTCCTCGTCGGTGACGATGACGAGGGTGAGGACCATGCCGACGGCGGGGGTGCCGATGGCGCGGCGTCCCTTGACGAGCGCCTTGTTGATCTCGCCGGCGGTGGTGTCGGTCAGGTCTATCTTCATGGCCGGCGCCAGCTCCGTCCGTCTCGTGCGAGCATCTCGTCCGCCTCGGCCGGACCCCAGGTGCCCGACGGGTACTGCGCGGGCCTGCCGTGCGTGTCCCAGTACTCCTCGATCGGGTCGAGGATCTCCCAGGACAGCTCGACCTCCTCCGTGCGCGGGAAGAGGTTGGCGTCGCCGAGCAGCACGTCCAGGATCAGGCGCTCGTACGCCTCCGGGCTCGACTCCGTGAAGGACTCGCCGTAGGCGAAGTCCATGGAGACGTCCCGGATCTCCATCGAGGTGCCCGGCACCTTGGAGCCGAAGCGGACCGTGATGCCCTCGTCCGGCTGGACGCGGATGACGATCGCGTTCTGGCCCAGTTCCTCCGTCGCCGTGTGGTCGAAGGGGGAGTGCGGGGCACGCTGGAAGACGACCGCGATCTCCGTCACGCGCCGGCCCAGACGCTTGCCGGTGCGCAGGTAGAAGGGGACGCCCGCCCAGCGGCGGTTGTCGATCTCCAGCTTGACCGCGGCGAAGGTGTCGGTCTTCGACTTCGGGTCGATGCCGTCCTCTTCGAGGTAGCCGGTGACCTTCTCGCCGCCCTGCCAGCCGGCCGCGTACTGACCGCGCACGGTGTCGCGGCCGAGGTCCTTCGGCAGCCGGACGGCACCGAGCACCTTGGTCTTCTCCGCGGCCAGCGCGTCCGCGCCGAAGGAGGCGGGCTCCTCCATCGCGGTCAGCGCGAGCAGCTGCAGGAGATGGTTCTGGATGACGTCACGGGCGGCGCCGATGCCGTCGTAGTAGCCGGCGCGGCCGCCGATGCCGATGTCCTCGGCCATGGTGATCTGCACGTGGTCCACGAAGGACCGGTTCCAGATCGGCTCGAACATCGTGTTGGCGAAACGCAGCGCCAGGATGTTCTGGACGGTCTCCTTGCCGAGGTAGTGGTCGATGCGGAACACCTGGTCCGGCTCGAACACCTCGTGCACGACCTTGTTCAGCTCCTCGGCCGACTTCAGGTCGTGGCCGAACGGCTTCTCGATCACCGCGCGCCGCCAGGAACCGCCCGACTGGTCGGCCAGACCGTGCTTCTTCAGCTGCTGGATGACCACGGGGAAGGAGCGCGGCGGCACCGACAGGTAGAAGGCGAAGTTGCCGCCCGTGCCCTGTGCCTTGTCCAGCTCCTCGATGGTGGCGCGCAGCCGCTCGAAGGCCTCGTCGTCGTCGAAGGTGCCCTGGACGAAGCGCATCCCCTGGATGAGCTGCTGCCAGACCTCCTCGCGGAACGGTGTGCGCGAGTGCTCCTTGACCGCGTCGTGCACGACCTCGGCGAAGTCCTCGTGCTCCCAGTCGCGGCGGGCGAAGCCCACCAGCGAGAAGCCCGGCGGCAGCAGACCCCGGTTGGCGAGGTCGTACACCGCGGGCATCAGCTTCTTGCGGGACAGATCGCCCGTGACACCGAAGATGACCAGGCCCGACGGCCCCGCGATACGCGGGAGCCGTCGGTCGGCCGGGTCACGAAGCGGGTTCGCTCCGGAACCGGAAACGGGTGACAAGTCAGCCCTCCGAGGGGGCAAGGCGCTCGAGCTCCGCCTGGGTCGACTTCAGCAGGTCGTTCCAGGACGCCTCGAACTTGTCGACGCCCTCGTCCTCCAGCACCTGGACCACGTCGTCGTACGAGATGCCGAGGTTCTCCAGCGCGTCGAGGTCGGCGCGCGCCTGCTCGTAGGTGCCGGCGATGGTATTGCCGGTGATCTCGGCCTGGGCCTCGGTGGCCTCCAGCGTGGCCTCCGGCATGGTGTTGACCGTGTTCGGGGCGACGAGCCCGTCGACGTAGAGGGTGGCCGGGTACGCCGGGTCCTTCACACCGGTCGACGCCCACAGCGGACGCTGCTTGTTGGCGCCGGCGTTCTCCAGCGCGCTCCAGCGGTCGGAGGAGAAGACCTCCTCGTACGCCTGGTAGGCGAGACGCGCGTTGGCGACGGCGGCCTTGCCGCGCAGCGCCTTGGCCTCGTCGGTGCCGATCGCGTCCAGGCGCTTGTCGATCTCGGAGTCCACACGGGACACGAAGAAGGACGCCACCGAGTGGATCTTGGAGAGGTCCAGGCCGCGCTCCTTGGCCTTCTCCAGGCCGGAGAGGTACGCGTCCATGACGGCGCGGTAGCGCTCCAGGGAGAAGATCAGCGTGACGTTGACGCTGATGCCGTGGCCGATCGTCTCGGTGATCGCCGGCAGGCCCGCACGGGTGGCCGGGATCTTGATGAGGGTGTTCGGGCGGTCGACCAGCCAGGCCAGCTGCCTGGCCTCGGCGACCGTCGCCTTCTCGTTGTGCGCGAGGCGCGGGTCGACCTCGATGGAGACCCGGCCGTCCTTGCCTCCGGTGGCGTCGAAGACGGGGCGCAGGATGTCGGCGGCGTCGCGGACGTCCGCCGTGGTGATCATGCGGATGGCCTCTTCGACGGTGACCTTGCGGGCGGCGAGGTCCGACAGCTGCTGGTCGTAGCCGTCGCCCTGGGAGATCGCCTTCTGGAAGATCGTCGGGTTGGTGGTGACGCCCACGACGTGCTGCTGGTCGATCATCTCGGCGAGGTTGCCGGACGTGATCCGCTTGCGCGACAGGTCGTCCAGCCAGATCGCGACGCCTTCTTCGGAGAGGCGCTTGAGTGCGTCTGTCATGGAATTACATCTCCTACGTGTCGTATATGAGCGTCAGCGCTGGGCGGCGGTCAGGGATTCCCGGGCCTTGGCGGCCACGTTCTCGGCGGTGAAGCCGAACTCGCGGAAGAGCACCTTGGCGTCGGCGGAAGCACCGAAGTGCTCCAGGGAAACGATGCGGCCGGCGTCCCCCACGTACTTGTGCCAGGTCAGGCCGACGCCCGCCTCCACGGCGACACGGGCCTTGACGGACGGCGGCAGCACGGATTCCCGGTACCCCTGGTCCTGCTGCTCGAACCACTCCACGCACGGCATCGACACCACGCGGGTGGGCACGCCCTGGGCCTGGAGCTGCTCACGCGCCTCCACGGCCACGTGCACCTCGGAACCGGTGGCGATCAGGAGGACCTGCGGCTCGCCGCCCTCGGCCTCGAACAGCACGTAGCCACCACGGGCCGCGTCCTCGTTCGGCTCGTAGGCCGGTACGCCCTGGCGGGTCAGCGCCAGGCCGTGCGGCTGGCCCTTGCCGAACTCCTTGGTCCAGCGCTTGAGGATCTCGCGCCAGGCGATCGCGGTCTCGTTGGCGTCCGCCGGGCGGACGATGTTCAGCCCCGGGATGGCGCGCAGCGAGGCCAGGTGCTCGACCGGCTGGTGGGTGGGGCCGTCCTCACCGAGACCGATGGAGTCGTGCGTCCACACGTACGTCACCGGCAGGTGCATCAGGGCCGACAGCCGCACCGCGTTGCGCATGTAGTCGGAGAAGACGAGGAAGGTGCCGCCGTAGACGCGGGTGTTGCCGTGCAGCGTGATGCCGTTCAGCTCCGCGCCCATGGAGTGCTCGCGGATGCCGAAGTGGATCGTGCGGCCGTACGGGTTGGCCTCGGGCAGCGGGTTGCCCTCGGGGAGGAACGAGCTGTTCTTGTCGATCGTGGTGTTGTTCGACCCGGCGAGGTCGGCGGAGCCGCCCCACAGCTCGGGGATGACCGCACCCAGTGCCTGCAGCACCTTGCCGGAGGCGGCACGCGTGGCGACGGCCTTGCCCGGCTCGAAGACCGGGAGCTTCTCCTCCCAGCCGGTGGGCAGCTCGCCCTTGCTGATGCGGTCGAAGTCGGCGGCACGCTCGGCGTTGTTGTTCCGCCACTCCTGGAAGGACTTCTCCCACTCCGCCTTGAACTGGCGGCCGCGGTCGAGCGCCCGGCGGGTGTGGGCGATGACCTCGTCGGAGACCTCGAAGGTGCGCTCCGGGTCGAAGCCGAGGACGCGCTTGGTGGCCGCGACCTCCTCGTCACCCAGCGCCGAGCCGTGCGCGGCCTCGGTGTTCTGCGCGTTCGGGGCGGGCCAGGCGATGATCGAGCGCATCGCGATGAAGGACGGCCGGTCGGTGACCGCCTTGGCCTCCTGGATCGCGGCGAAGATCGCCGCCGGGTCCAGGTCGCCGTTCTCCTTGGCCTCCACGCGCTGGACGTGCCAGCCGTAGGCCTCGTACCGCTTGACGGTGTCCTCGGAGACCGCCGTCTCGGTGTCGCCCTCGATCGAGATGTGGTTGTCGTCCCACAGCAGGATCAGATTGCCGAGCTTCTGGTGGCCGGCCAGCGAGGACGCCTCGGCGGAGATGCCCTCCTGGAGGCAGCCGTCACCGGCGATGCAGTAGACGAAGTGGTCGAAGGGGGACTCGCCCTGCGGGGCGTTCGGGTCGAACAGGCCGCGCTCGTAGCGGGCGGCCATCGCCATGCCCACCGCGTTGGCCACGCCCTGGCCCAGCGGGCCGGTGGTGGTCTCGACGCCCTTGGTGTGCCCGTACTCCGGGTGCCCGGGGGTCTTGGAGCCCCAGGTCCGGAAGGACTCCAGATCCTCCAGCTCCAGACCGAAACCGGCCAGGTAGAGCTGCGTGTAGAGGGTCAGGGACGAGTGCCCGGCGGACAGCACGAAGCGGTCGCGCCCGACCCACTCCGGGTCGGCCGGGTCGTGCCGCATCACCTTCTGGAAGAGGGTGTAGGCGGCCGGGGCCAGGCTCATCGCCGTACCGGGATGGCCGTTGCCGACCTTCTGTACGGCGTCGGCGGCCAGGACGCGGGCGGTGTCCACGGCCCGCTGGTCCAGGTCGGTCCACTCAAGGTCTGTGGTGGTCGGCTTGGTGCTCACCCTGGGTCAGGGCTCCTCTCCACATGTCGGTCGCCGGTCTTCGGGGTATGCCCCCACCCGGCCGCCGGCGTGCTTCTGCCCGCCGGCCGCTGTCGAGCCTACCCCCGTAAGGACGTGCGTTTTTTCGAGTGTTTCCAGACTGCCGGGAGTCGGTGCGATCCGCCTCCCGACTGGCCGGGAAAGGCATGTGGCACATGAATACGGCGCCGGCCATCTGAGCGCTCAATCGAGTGCCGGACCCCCTCTTATGGGGCGTGCGTCAACACGACCCCACCCCCGCGAAGGCCGGGGTATGGGCAACGTCTAAAGTGGCGTGGTACGCGCGAGCCTTTACCCGGACTTCACACGGGGAGGCTTGCTGGGATGTCTCTGTCAGGGGTGTGCGTGACGGCCGTCGAATCCCGTCCAGCGGGGGTGCTCGGTGCGAGCCAGGGCCCGGTTCATCGGCCGTTCGGGGCCCGTGTCAAGGCGTTCGTCGCGCTGACCAAGCCCCGGATCATCGAGCTGCTGCTCATCACCACCGTTCCGGTGATGTTCCTGGCGCAGCAGGGTGTGCCCGACCTGAAGCTGGTCCTGCTCACCTGCATCGGCGGCTACCTCTCCGCGGGCGGCGCCAACGCGCTGAACATGTACATCGACCGGGACATCGACGCGCTGATGGACCGCACCTCGCAGCGGCCGCTGGTGACCGGCATGGTCAGCCCGCGCGAGTGCCTGGCCTTCGGCATCACCCTCGCGGTCGTCTCGACGCTGCTGTTCGGTTTCACCGTCAACTGGCTGAGTGCCTGGCTGTCGCTCGGAGCGCTCCTCTTCTACGTCGTCGTCTACACGATGATCCTCAAGCGGCGTACGTCGCAGAACATCGTGTGGGGCGGCATCGCGGGCTGCCTGCCCGTCCTGATCGGCTGGTCCTCGGTCACGAACTCGATGTCCTGGGCGCCGATCGTCCTCTTCCTCGTCATGTTCTTCTGGACGCCGCCGCACTACTGGCCGCTGTCCATGAAGGTCAGGGAGGACTACGCGCGCGTGGGCGTGCCGATGCTGCCCGTCATCGCCTCCAACAAGGTCGTCGCCCGGCAGATCGTCATCTACAGCTGGGTGATGGTCGCCGTCTCCCTGCTGCTGACCCCGCTCGGCTACACCGGCTGGTTCTACACGGTGGTCGCCCTCGCGGCCGGCGGCTTCTGGCTCTGGGAGGCGCACGGGCTGCAGAACCGGGCGAAGGCCGAGGTGACCGGGGCGAAGCTGAAGGAGATGCGCCTCTTCCACTGGTCGATCACCTATGTGTCGATCCTGTTCGTCGCGGTCGCGGTGGACCCCTTCCTGCGCTGACACCCACATCACAGGGCCCTGCCCTCGCCAGCTGATCTACCCGTGAGTAGCATCCTGGTCATGGCAGACACGCAGCAGGTTGACCCGAAGGCCGAGCGCAAGGTGACCCGGCTCGCCCACCAGATCAGCGCCTTCTCCAAGGCCCACGGCGGCGCCGAGGGCCAGGTGGCCCACATCGGTGAGCGCGGTGCCCGCATCGTGCTCGTCGGCCAGGACGGCGGCTGGGGCGACCTGGTGGCGCCCACGTACGCCATCGCCGAGCAGGCGGTGGAGAAGTCCGGCATCACCGTCCACGAGTCGTTCGACGGCGAGTTCGCGGCGAAGGTCGCGACGGGCCCGTACGAGTGGAAGCGGATGGCGGGCATGCAGATCGGCTGACCAGCACGCCCGGGAAGGGCCGCGGGGAACTGCGCGACACGGCGGCAGGACCCGCAGCCGCCGGACGACCTGAGGTCCCCGACAGGCCGCGACCTCGAACCCCGTTCACCCGTTAGGACGTGTAAGGCAGCACGCGTCCCACGGGGAGTCCCGGATGATCGAAACGCCGTCCCTCGTGGACCAGTACTGCCACGGAGTGCTGCGCACCGAACTGGGCCTCGGCACGTTCGAGGCCCAACTCGCCCGCACCGAGGGACCACCGGCCCCGGGCACCACCCTCTTCGACACCCAGACCGGTTTCGCCGTGCGGCGCTGGTGCCCACCCCTGCTCGGCCTGGAACCGCACTGCCCGCCCGCCCGCTATCTGGCCCGGCGCCGGGAACTGGGGGTCCTGGAAGCGGGCCGCAGGCTGCTGCGGGGCAGCGGGATCACCACCTACCTCGTCGACACGGGCCTGCCCGGCGACCTCACCGGCCCCGCCGAGATGGCCTGCGACGGCGACGCCGACGCGCGCGAGATCGTCCGTCTGGAGCCGCTGGCCGAGCAGGTCGCCGACACCTCCGGCACCGTCGAGTCCTTCCTGGCCAACCTCGCCGAGTCCGTGCACGGCGCCGCCGCGAACGCGGTGGCCTTCACCTCCGTCGCGGGCCTCAGACACGGCCTGGCCCTCGCACCCGAGCCACCGGGGCCGGGCGAGGTGCGGGGCGCGGCGGCCCGCTGGCTGGCCGGGCGCCGGGTCGGCGGCCCGCTGACAGACCCCGTGCTGCTCAGGCACCTGCTGTGGATCGCGGTCGCCTCCGGTCGGCCGCTGCAACTGCACGCCGGAATCGGCGAGCCCGGTTCCCGCATCGACCGCACCGACCCGGTGCTGCTGACCGACTTCGTGCGGGCCACGGCCGGCCTCGGCACCGACCTGATCCTGCTGCACGGCTACCCGTACCACCGCCACGCCGCCCACCTGGCCGGTGTCTTCTCGCACGTCTACGCCGACTCGGGCGCCGCGCTCGTGCGTACCGGCGCCCGCGCGGCCACGGTCCTCGCGGAGACCCTGGAGCTGGCCCCCTTCGGCAAGATCCTCTTCTCCACCGGCGCCCACGGTCTGCCCGAGCTGCACGTCGTGGGCGCCCGCCTCTTCCGCGAGGCGCTGGGCCGCGTCCTGGGCACCTGGGTGGCCGAGGGCGCGTGGTCCCTGGAGGACGCCCAGCGAGTGGCCCGGCTGATCGCGGCGGACAACGCGCGACGGGTCTACGGGCTGCGCTGAGGTCTGTACGGTGCGTCCGGCGCTGTCCAGACTGGTGCGATGCCGACCGACGCGCTCCTCGCCCGCTTCCTGCACGCACTGTCGGAGCTGAGCCCGCTCGCCGTCTGGGCGCACGGCTCCCTGGCCGGAGGCGACTACCAGGAGGGCCGCAGCGATCTGGACCTGATCGCGGTGCTGCCCGAACCGCCGGCCCTGAGGACCGTACGGCGCCTGGTGACGCTGCACCGGCGGCTGCGCACCCAGCCGCTCGCCGCGAAACTCCACTGCAGCTACCTCGCCCCGGCCACCCTGGACGACCCGGAACGCTCGCACCCGACCTGGGCGCACGGACGCGCGATGCGCCGCCCGGTCACCCCCGTCACCCGGCGCGAGCTGCACGCGTTCGGCCGGGTGCTGCACGGGCAGGCGCCCGCCCGGCTGCTCCCGCCGGTACCCGACCGGCAGCTCCATGACTTCGTCGTCCAGGATCAGCGGGACTTCTGGCGGCCGGCCGTGGACAAGGCCCGGCTGTGGCGGCAGGACGCCTGGGTCGACCTGGGGATGCTGACCTTCGCCCGGGCCACCGTGACCCTGCGCGACGGACGGCTGGTCTCCAAGCGGCAGGCGCTCGGCGAGCTGTCCGCGCTGGGCGCCCCGGCCGAGGTCGTCGCGGACATCGCACGACGGCGCTACGGAAACCCGGCGGACCCCGTTCCGGCCGCCGACGGCCGGCTCGCCCGCCGGGCCGGGCTGACCCGCGCCTACCTCGGCCCGGCGATCGACGCGCTGGTCACCCGGTACGGGTGAGTCACGCGCGGGTGCCGACCGTCACCCCGGCCGAGGGACCGGGCAGGTCCGGGGCGGGCTCCGGGCGCTCGCGCAGCGCCAGCAGGACGCGCAGCGTGCCGATCCAGATCAGGCACGAGCCGAGCATGTGGAGGCCGACCAGGACCTCGGGCAGGTGCGTGAAGTACTGCACGTAACCGATCACGCCCTGGGCGAGCAGGACCACGAACAGCTCCCGCGTCCGCGCCAGCGGCCCCCGGGGCGCGTCCACCGCCTTCAGCACGAACCACAGCGCGAACGTCAGCGTGACCACGATCCAGGCGAGCACCGCGTGCAGCTTGGCCACGGTCTCCCAGTCGATGGGGATCCGGTCGACCTCGCTGGAGTCACCCGCGTGCGGTCCGGCCCCCGTCACCACCGTGCCGACGGCGATGAGCAGCACGGACGCGGCCACCAGGAACCACACCAGCTGCTGCACCGCCTTGCCGACCAGCGGACGCGGGGCGGCGTCGCCCTCGCGGGTGCGCTGCCACATCACCGTCGCGACGGCGATCAGCGCCGTGGAGAGCAGGAAGTGCGCGGCGACCGTGTACGGATTGAGGCCGACCAGCACCACGATGCCGCCGAGCACCGCGTTGCCCATGACGACCCAGAACTGCGCCCAGCCCAGCCGGATCAGGCTGCGCCGCCAGGGCTTCTGGGAGCGGGCCGCGACGATCGCCCAGCCGACGGCCGCGCACAGCACGTACGTCAGCATGCGGTTGCCGAACTCGATGACCCCGTGGAAGCCCATGGCCCGGGTCGTGGTCAGCGAGTCGTCGGTGCAGGTGGGCCAGGTCGGGCAGCCGAGGCCCGAGCCGGTCAGCCGGACGGCGCCGCCGGTGACGACGATGACCACCGACATGGCGAGCGCGGCGAGGGCCGCCCGCTGGACGGTCCGGGGATCCGGGGTCCAGCGTTCGGCGATGAAGGCGAGCGGGTTGCGCAGGGCCGCCTGGGCGTCGGCGCGGTTCAGCTTTGGCACGCGCACCATCGTAGGCCGCCGCTTGTGCACGCGTTCACGAGGGTCGGCTCCCGGTGCGTTGAGAAAGGTCACTCCCGCGCGCTGAGGAAGGTCATTCCCAGCGGAAGAACTTCCCCGCGGCCGCCAGCCCGAGCACCGCCCACACGGCGAGGATCCCCAGGTCGCCCCAGGGCATCCCGGCGCCGTGCTGGAGCACGTCCCGCAGACCGTCCGACAGCGCCGAGATCGGCAGCAGGCCGAGAACGTGCTGCCCGGCCGAGCCGAACTTCTCCAGCGGCACGATCACCCCGCCGCCGACGAGCAGCAGCAGGAAGACCAGGTTGGCGGCGGCCAGCGTCGCCTCCGCCTTCAGGGTGCCCGCCATCAGCAGGCCGAGCCCGGAGAACGCGGCCGTGCCGAGGATCAGCAGGAGCAGCACCGCGGCGGGGTTGCCGTGCGGGGACCAGCCCAGCGCGAAGGCGATCACCGTCAGCAGGATCACCTGGAGGATCTCGGTGACCAGCACGGACGCCGTCTTCGCGGTCATCAGGGCCCAGCGGGGGAGCGGGGAGGACGCGAGCCGCTTGAGGACGCCGTAGCGGCGCTCGAAGCCGGTCGCGATCGCCTGCCCGGTGAACGCCGTCGACATCACGGCGAGCGCCAGGATGCCCGGCGCGAGGAAGTCGACCGCCTCGCCCTCGCCGGTGTCGACGATGTCCACGGAGCTGAAGAGCGCCAGCAGCAGGGTCGGGATGACGACCGTCAGCAGCAGCTGCTCGCCGTTGCGCAGCAGCATCTTCGTCTCCAGCGCCGCCTGCGCCGCGATCATGCGGGACAGGGGGGCCGCACCCGGCTTCGGGGTGTAGGTGCCCGCGGTGGTCATGAGCGCAGCTCCTTGCCGGTCAGCTCCAGGAAGACGTCCTCCAGGGTGTGCCGTTCCACCGAGATCCGGTCCGGCATCACCCCGTTCTGGGCACACCACGAGGTCACCGTGGCGAGCAGTTGCGGGTCGACCTTGCCGACGACCCGGTAGGCGCCCGGGGTCAGCTCGGCGGCCGTGCAGTCGGCCGGGAGCGCCTTGAGCAGCGAGCCCACGTCGAGGCCGGGACGGCCGGTGAAGCGCAGGGTGTTCTCGGCGCCGCCCTTGCACAGCTCCTCGGGGGAGCCCTGGGCGATGACCCGGCCGCCGTCGATGATCGCGACGTCGTCGGCGAGCTGCTCGGCCTCTTCCATGTAGTGCGTGGTGAGGATGACCGAGACGCCGTCGGCGCGCAGGTCCCGCACCAGGTCCCAGGTGGCCCGGCGGGCCTGCGGATCGAGGCCGGCCGTCGGCTCGTCCAGGAACACCAGCTCAGGGCGGCCCACGACGGCCATGGCGAGCGCCAGCCGCTGCTGCTGGCCGCCGGACAGCCGCCGGTAGCCGGTCCGGCCGCAGGAGCCGAGCCCGAGGCGCTCGATCAGCGCGTCCACGTCCAGCGGGTGCGCGTGCAGCCTGGCGACATGGCGCAGCATCTCGTCCGCTCTGGCGCCCGAGTACACGCCCCCGGACTGGAGCATCACCCCGATACGGGGCCGCAGCTCGGCCGACTGCCGGACCGGGTCGAGGCCCAGGACGCGCACCGTGCCGGAATCCGGCTTCCGGTACCCCTCGCAGGTCTCGACCGTGGTGGTCTTCCCCGCCCCGTTGGGGCCGAGTACGGCGGTCACTCCCGCCCTGGCCACCAGGTCGAGGCCGTCCACCGCGGTCTTCGTGCCGTACCGCTTCACCAGGGCCTGGACCTGGACCACGGGCTCACTTCGCATGGCTCCAGAGTCTAGGGAGACCGCTTGCCGTTCAGGTGGGCGGGTGCGGGAACTCCTCCTCACGGGGACGGTGCAGCGGCAGCCACCGCTCGGCGTAGGCCACCGCGTCCGCCACCGGGAACAGGCGTACGTCCGCCGCGCCGACCCTGCCGCGTACGACGGGCCGGTCCCGTTCGAAGTCGTGTCCCAGCTCGTCGAAGCGGTCGGAGCTGAGGGAGACCTCGACGACCGTCTCCCAGCCGCCGTCGGGCGCCGGCCGTCCGACCTCGACGCGTGGCGCCGGTGTCCGGTACTCGGCCAGGTGGAAGCTGGTGCAGGCGTCGTAGCCCGCGCCGAGCAGCAGCACCCGGGCGCCCAGCTTCTCCAGCCGGGCCAGCGGGCTGCGCTCGCCGAGCCGGCAGTCGGGCGCGTGGCCCTCGGTGATCTCCCGCGCGTGCGGGCCGAGGGCGGCGAAGGAGGTCTGCGGATGGGCGCTGCGCAGGGCGCCGGGCCAGGTCCGCACGGTCTCGGGGAGCACGCCGACTCCGCGCGAGGGGGTGGTCAGCGGGTCGTACGGGGGCATGGTGGCCCGGATGCGGTCCCACCACTCCTCGGGGACCGGCGGCCTGCTCCACAGCGCCGGGTCGGACAGGTGGGCCGACTGGGTGGGGACGACGAGCGTGCCCGACGGGCCGAGCGCGTCGAGGATGCCCTGGACGACCGCGACGGCGCCTCCGTTGACCCAGCCGAGGGAACGGAGCGAGGAGTGCACGAGGAGGGTCTCGCCGGTCTCGACACCGAGCAGGCGCAGCTGTGCGGCGACGGTGTCCCGAGTGACAAGAGGGCCGGTCGGAGGGGGCGTGGGCATGGTTCGGGAGTCTTCCCGAAGGGGTCGCGGAGCGCCACCGATTTGCCCTGCGAGGCGTCGGCGACGTTCGATCAGAAGATCGTTTCCGCGGGTCGGATTAGGTATACCTAAGTGACGCAGGGCACCGACCGGTGATCCGAACGGCGCTTGTCAGGCTCTGAGGAATTACGCAACAATGGCGTTGTGAAAAACGTCGGCGAGGCTCGGGAGACCCCGGTGGGGACCCCGCAGGAGGAACTCGCGGCTGGGATGCGCTCGGATCGCTCGACGCGCAACCGGGTCGCGCGGTCGATCCTGGACCACGGCCCGTCGACCGTCGCCGAACTCGCCGGCCGGCTGGGACTCACCCAGGCGGCCGTACGGCGCCACCTGGACGCGCTGGTCGCCGACGACGTCGTCGCGGCCCGCGAGCAGCGGGTGTACGGCACGCGCACGCGGGGCCGTCCCGCGAAGGTCTTCGCGCTCACCGACTGCGGCCGGGACGCCTTCGACCAGTCGTACGACAAGCTGGCCGCGGACGCCCTGCGCTGGATCGCCGAGCGCGAGGGCGGGCCGGAGGCGGTCGCCGCCTTCGCCCGCGCCCGGATCGCCGCCCAGGCAGGCGCGTACCGCGAGGCGATCGAGAGCGTGAGCCCCGACAAGCGCGCCGAAGCGCTGGCCAAGGCCTTGAGCGCCGACGGGTACGCTGCTACGGCGCGCAGCGCACCGGTCGGCGAGCAGCTCTGCCAGCACCACTGCCCGGTCGCCCATGTCGCCGAACAGTTCCCGCAGCTGTGCGAGGCGGAGACGGAGATCTTCGCCGAGCTGCTGGGCACCCACGTCCAGCGACTGGCGACCATCGCGCACGGCGACGGCGTCTGCACGACGTTCATCCCCAAGATTTCCACTGACGCACCTGCAAGCACGGCCGGGAGGAACCCCGCATGACTCTCCCCACGGAGACTGCTCACCCCGAACTCGAGGGCCTGGGCAAGTACGAATACGGCTGGGCCGACTCCGACGTGGCCGGTGCGTCCGCGCGCCGTGGCCTGAACGAGGACGTCGTCCGCGACATCTCGGGCAAGAAGTCCGAGCCGGAGTGGATGACGAAGCTGCGTCTCAAGGGCCTGAAGCTCTTCGAGAAGAAGCCCATGCCGAACTGGGGCTCGGACCTGTCGGGCATCGACTTCGACAACATCAAGTACTTCGTGCGCTCCACGGAGAAGCAGGCGGAGTCCTGGGAGGACCTGCCCGAGGACATCAAGAACACCTACGACAAGCTGGGCATCCCGGAGGCCGAGAAGCAGCGCCTCGTCGCCGGTGTCGCCGCCCAGTACGAGTCGGAGGTCGTCTACCACCAGATCCGCGAGGACCTGGAGGAGCAGGGCGTCATCTTCCTCGACACCGACACCGCCCTGAAGGAGCACCCGGAACTCTTCAAGGAGTACTTCGGCACGGTCATCCCGGCCGGTGACAACAAGTTCGCCTCGCTGAACACGGCCGTGTGGTCCGGCGGCTCCTTCATCTACGTGCCGAAGGGCGTGCACGTCGAGATCCCGCTCCAGGCCTACTTCCGCATCAACACGGAGAACATGGGCCAGTTCGAGCGGACCCTGATCATCGTCGACGAGGGTGCCTACGTGCACTACGTCGAGGGCTGCACCGCCCCGATCTACAAGTCGGACTCGCTGCACAGCGCCGTGGTCGAGATCATCGTCAAGAAGAACGCCCGCTGCCGCTACACGACCATCCAGAACTGGTCGAACAACGTCTACAACCTGGTCACCAAGCGCGCCGTGGCCTACGAGGGCGCGACCATGGAGTGGATCGACGGCAACATCGGCTCCAAGGTGACGATGAAGTACCCGGCCGTCTACCTGATGGGCGAGCACGCCAAGGGCGAGACCCTGTCCATCGCCTTCGCGGGCGAGGGCCAGCACCAGGACGCCGGCGCCAAGATGGTCCACATGGCGCCGAACACGTCGTCCAACATCGTCTCGAAGTCGGTCGCGCGCGGCGGCGGTCGTACCTCCTACCGCGGTCTGATCGAGATCGGCGAGGGCGCCGCCGGGTCGAAGTCGAACGTGCTGTGCGACGCGCTGCTGGTCGACACCATCTCCCGGTCGGACACGTACCCGTACGTGGACGTCCGCGAGGACGACGTGTCCATGGGCCACGAGGCCACCGTCTCCAAGGTCTCCGAGGACCAGCTCTTCTACCTGATGAGCCGCGGCCTGTCCGAGGACGAGGCGATGGCGATGATCGTGCGCGGCTTCGTCGAGCCGATCGCCAAGGAACTGCCCATGGAGTACGCGCTGGAGCTCAACCGGCTGATCGAGCTGCAGATGGAGGGCGCGGTCGGTTAAGACCGCCCCCATCGCCAGCAGACGTCTTACTCAGGAAAGAGAGCACTACGACAGCCATGGCTGAGGCCCAGAACATCCCGGTGGGTTCCACCACCGCCGGCTCGATCGCGGTCGCCGCGGAGTCGACCGTCGTCTCCCGCATGAGCGCGCCCCCGTCCTTCGACGTGGCGGACTTCCCGGTCCCGCACGGCCGCGAGGAGGAGTGGCGGTTCACCCCGCTGGAGCGGCTGCGCGGACTCCACGACGGCACCGCGGTCGCGAACGGCGGCGGTGTGAAGGTCGACGTGCAGGCCCCCGAGGGCGTCGTCGTCGAGACCGTCGGCCGCGACGACGCGCGGCTCGGCAAGGCGGGCACCCCCGTGGACCGGGTCGCCGCACAGGCGTACTCCGCCTTCGACAAGGCCTCGGTCGTGACCGTCCCGAAGGACACCGTCCTCACCGAGCCGATCCGCATCGCCGTGCACGGCCAGGGCGGCACCGCCTTCGGCCACCAGGTGATCGAGCTGGGCGCCTTCGCCGAGGCCGTCGTCGTCATCGACCACACCGGTGACGCGGTGCTCGCCGCCAACGTGGAGTACCTGCTCGGTGACGGTGCCAAGCTGACCGTCGTCTCCGTCCAGGACTGGGACGACAAGGCAGTCCACGTCGCCCAGCACAACGCGCTGGTCGGCCGGGACGCCTCCTTCAAGTCCGTGGTCGTGACCTTCGGCGGCGACGTGGTCCGGCTGCACCCGCGCGTGGAGTACGCCGGCACCGGCGGCGAGGCCGAGCTGTACGGCCTGTACTTCACCGACGCCGGGCAGCACCAGGAGCACCGCCTCCTGGTCACCCACAACGCCGCGCACTGCAAGTCGAACGTCGCCTACAAGGGCGCGCTCCAGGGCGACGGGGCGCACGCGGTCTGGATCGGTGACGTGCTCATCGAGGCCAAGGCCGAGGGCACGGACACCTACGAGATGAACCGCAACCTGGTCCTCACGGACGGCGCGCGCGTCGACTCGGTTCCGAACCTGGAGATCGAGACCGGCGAGATCGTCGGCGCCGGCCACGCCTCCGCCACCGGCCGCTTCGACGACGAGCAGCTCTTCTACCTGATGGCCCGCGGCATCCCGGAGCACGAGGCCCGCCGTCTGGTGGTCCGCGGCTTCTTCGCAGAGCTGGTCCAGCAGATCGGTGTCGCGGACATCGAGGAGCGCCTGCTCGCCAAGATCGCGGAGGAGCTGGAGGCTTCGGTCGCATGACCTTCGTACGCGCCTGTGGGCTGAGTGAGCTGGCGGAGGACACCCCGAAGCGGGTGGAACTCGACGGCACGCCGGTCTCGGTCGTGAAGACCGAGGGCGAGGTGTTCGCCATCCACGACATCTGCTCCCACGCGAACGTCTCCCTCTCCGAGGGCGAGGTGGAGGACTGTCAGATCGAGTGCTGGCTGCACGGCTCCTCCTTCGACCTCCGCACCGGCAAGCCGTCCGGCCTCCCCGCGACGCGCCCCGTCCCCGTTTACCCCGTAAAGATCGAAGGGGACGACGTTCTCGTCTCCCTCACCCAGGAGTCCTGAGGCACCCATGGCAACGCTTGAAATCCGAGACCTGCACGTCACCGTCGAGGCCGACAACGCCACGAAGGAGATCCTCAAGGGCGTCGACCTCACCGTGAAGCAGGGCGAGACGCACGCCATCATGGGCCCCAACGGCTCCGGCAAGTCGACCCTCGCCTACTCCCTCGCGGGTCACCCGAAGTACACGATCACCAGCGGCACCGTGCTGCTCGACGGCGAGGACGTCCTGGAGATGTCCGTCGACGAGCGTGCCCGCGCGGGCCTGTTCCTGGCGATGCAGTACCCGGTCGAGGTTCCCGGCGTCTCGGTCTCCAACTTCCTGCGCACCTCCGCCACCGCCATCCGCGGCGAGGCCCCCAAGCTGCGCACCTGGGTGAAGGAGGTCAAGGAGGCCATGGAGCGCCTCCACATGGACCCGTCCTTCGCCGAGCGCAACGTCAACGAGGGCTTCTCCGGCGGTGAGAAGAAGCGCCACGAGATCCTCCAGCTCGAGCTGCTCAAGCCGAAGGTCGCGATCCTGGACGAGACCGACTCCGGCCTGGACGTCGACGCGCTCCGCATCGTCTCCGAGGGCGTCAACCGCATCCGCGAGACCGGCGAGGTCGGCACCCTGCTGATCACGCACTACACGCGCATCCTGCGCTACATCAAGCCCGACTTCGTCCACGTCTTCTCGGCCGGCCGCATCGTCGAGTCCGGCGGCGCCGAGCTCGCCGACAAGCTGGAGGACGAGGGCTACGAGGCATACACGAAGGGTGGCGCATCCGCGTGACACAGCTGCCGGGCCTCCTCGACACCGAGGCGATCCGCAAGGACTTCCCCGTCCTGGACCGTCTGGTCCACGACGACAAGAAGCTCGTGTACCTGGACAACGCGGCGACCTCCCAGAAGCCGCGCCAGGTACTGGACGCCCTGAGCGAGTACTACGAGCGCTACAACGCCAACGTCCACCGCGGTGTGCATGTGCTCGCCGAGGAGGCCACGGCGCTGTACGAGGGCGCGCGCGACAAGGTCGCCGCGTTCATCAACGCGCCGAGCCGCGACGAGGTGATCTTCACCAAGAACGCCTCGGAGTCGCTGAACCTCGTGGCGAACATGCTGGGCTGGGCCGACGAGCCCTACCGGGTGGACCACGAGACCGAGATCGTCATCACGGAGATGGAGCACCACTCCAACATCGTGCCGTGGCAGCTGCTCGCGCAGCGCACGGGCGCGAAGCTGAAGTGGTTCGGCCTGGACGACGAAGGTCGCCTGGACCTCTCCAACATCGACGAGATCATCACGGAGAAGACGAAGATCGTCTCCTTCGTGCTGGTGTCGAACATCCTGGGCACGGTCAACCCGGTCGAGGCGATAGTGCGCCGCGCGCAGGAGGTCGGCGCGCTGGTGTGCATCGACGCCTCGCAGGCCGCCCCGCACATGCCGCTGGACGTGCAGGCCCTCCAGGCCGACTTCGTGGCGTTCACCGGCCACAAGATGTGCGGCCCGACCGGCATCGGTGTCCTGTGGGGCCGCCAGGAGCTGCTCGAGGATCTTCCCCCCTTCCTGGGCGGCGGCGAGATGATCGAGACCGTCTCGATGCACTCCTCGACCTACGCCCCGGCGCCGCACAAGTTCGAGGCGGGCACGCCCCCGATCGCCCAGGCGGTCGGCCTGGGCGCGGCCATCGACTACCTCGAGTCGATCGGCATGGACAAGATCCTCGCCCACGAGCACGCGCTCACCGAGTACGCGGTGCGGAAGCTGAGCGAGGTCCCGGACCTGCGGATCATCGGCCCCACCACGGCCGAGGACCGCGGAGCCGCGATCTCCTTCACACTCGGCGACATCCACCCGCACGACGTGGGCCAGGTCCTCGACGAGCAGGGCATCGCGGTCCGCGTCGGCCACCACTGCGCGCGGCCCGTCTGCCTGCGCTACGGAATTCCTGCGACCACGCGAGCGTCGTTCTATCTGTACTCCACGCCGGCCGAGATCGACGCACTGGTCGAGGGGCTGGAGCACGTTCGGAACTTCTTCGGCTGAAGGGCGTGAGCTGAGACCGTGAAGCTGGATTCGATGTACCAGGAAGTCATCCTGGACCACTACAAGAACCCGCACGGGCGTGGTCTGAGGGATGGCGACGCCGAGGTGCACCATGTGAACCCGACGTGCGGCGACGAGATCACCCTCCGCGTGAAGTACGACGGCACGAAGATCGCGGACGTCTCCTACGAGGGCCAGGGCTGCTCCATCAGCCAGGCCTCCGCCTCCGTGCTGAACGAGCTGCTGGTCGGCAAGGACGTGGCCGAGGCGCAGAAGGTCCAGGAGACCTTCCTGGAGCTGATGCAGTCCAAGGGCCGGATCGAGCCGGACGAGGCGATGGAGGACATCCTGGAGGACGCGGTCGCGTTCGCCGGTGTCTCCAAGTACCCCGCCCGGGTCAAGTGCGCCCTCCTGAGCTGGATGGCGTGGAAGGACGCGACGGCCCAGGCGCTGGGTGGCGCCGACGCCGAAAGGAAGACCGCATGAGCGACACAGTGGAGATGAAGCCGGCGTCGGAGGAAGAACTCCGCGAGGCCCTGATGGACGTCGTCGACCCCGAGCTGGGCATCGACGTCGTCAACCTCGGCCTCATCTACGGCATCCACATCGACGAGGCCAACATCGCCACCGTCGACATGACCCTGACGTCGGCGGCCTGCCCGCTGACGGACGTCATCGAGGACCAGGCCAAGTCCGCCACGGACGGCCTCGTCAACGAGCTGCGCATCAACTGGGTCTGGATGCCGCCGTGGGGCCCGGACAAGATCACGGACGACGGCCGCGAGCAGCTTCGGGCGCTCGGGTTCAACGTCTGACACAGACCCTGTGGAAGGGGCCATGGCCAGGTGCCGTGGCCCCTTTCGCGTACGTGCTCGCCGCCGGGCGCGGCCTTCCGCTCCGGAGCCCGGTCGTGCCCGGCTGCGCGGCCGTTGTGTACGCCTGTACACAGCGGCTGTGTACGCTCGTACACATGGGATACCTGTTGCTCGCCGGCGCCATCGCCGCCGAGGTCGCCGCCACCACGGCGATGAAGTACAGCGAGGGGTTCAGCAGGCTCTGGCCCTCCCTCGTGACGGCTCTGGGCTACCTCGTCTCCTTCGCTCTGCTCGCCCAGACGCTGAAGACCGTGCAGATCGGCACGGCGTACGCGATCTGGTCCGGCGTGGGCACCGCGACCGTCGCCGTCCTCGGTCTGCTGCTGTTCGGCGAGGGTCTGAGCGTGGCCAAGGTCGCCGGGATCCTGCTGATCGTCGGCGGAGTGGTGGTCCTGAACCTGGGCGGAGCGACGCACTGATGCCCCGCCGGTACGACCCCGAGCGGCGGCAGCGGATCATCGACGCGGCGATCCGCGTGGCCGGCCGGGACGGCATCGCCGGGCTGAGCCACCGCTCGGTCGCCGCCGAGGCCGACGTACCGCTCGGCTCCACCACGTACCACTTCGCCACCCTGGACGACCTGCTGGTGGCCGCCCTCCGCCAGGCCAACGAGGGCTTCGCCGGGGCCCTGGCCGGCAGCGGGGTGCTGGAGGACGCCGACGGCGACCTCGCCGCCGGTCTCGCCCGGGTCCTCGGACAGTGGCTGGGCGGCGGCCGGCCGGGCGTCGAGCTGGAGTACGAGCTGTATCTCGCGGCCCTGCGCCGTCCCGCCCTGCGGCCCGTCGCGGCCCAGTGGACCGAGGAGACGGCCGAGCGGCTGGCCGCGCGGGTCGATCCGGTGACGGCGCGGGCGCTCCTGGCGCTGATGGACGGCATCTGTCTGCAGGTGCTGCTGACGGGCGGTTCGTACGACGAGGAGTACGCGCGGGAGGTGCTGGCTCGGGTGATCCCCTGAACCCGCGCCCGGCACGTGAGACACGGTTCGCTCCCGCACCCCGCCTCACGTTAGGTTTTCCCCATGACCGACTCTGCTTCCCGCACCACCGGCGCCGTGGCCGCCGGCCTCGCCACGATCGCCTCCGACGGCACCGTTCTCGACACCTGGTTCCCGGCCCCCGAGCTGGTCGCCGAGCCGGGCCCCGCCGGCACCGAGCGGCTGTCCGCCGAGCAGGCGGCGGAGCTGCTGGGCGGCGGAGCGACCGCGGCGATCGGCCCGGACAACCGCCGGGGTGTCGAGGTGGTCGCGGTCCGCACGGTCATCGCCTCGCTGGACGAGAAGCCGATCGACGCGCACGACGTCTACCTGCGCCTGCACCTGCTCTCGCACCGCCTGGTCAAGCCGCACGGCCAGAGCCTGGACGGCATCTTCGGTCACCTCGCCAACGTCGCCTGGACCTCGCTCGGCCCGGTCGCCGTGGACGACATCGAGAAGGTGCGGCTCAACGCCCGCGCCGAGGGTCTGCACCTGCAGGTGACCTCGATCGACAAGTTCCCGCGCATGACGGACTACGTCGCCCCGAAGGGCGTCCGCATCGCCGACGCCGACCGGGTCCGGCTGGGCGCGCACCTCGCCGAGGGCACCACGGTCATGCACGAGGGCTTCGTCAACTTCAACGCCGGCACCCTCGGCACCTCCATGGTCGAGGGCCGGATCTCCGCCGGTGTCGTGGTCGGCAACGGCTCCGACATCGGCGGCGGCGCCTCCACCATGGGCACCCTGTCCGGCGGCGGCAACGTGATCATCTCCATCGGCGAGCGCTGTCTGATCGGCGCCGAGGCGGGCGTCGGCATCGCGCTCGGCGACGAGTGCGTGGTCGAGGCCGGCCTGTACATCACCGCGGGCACCCGGGTCACCATGCCCGACGGCGAGATCGTCAAGGCCCGGGAGCTGAACGGCGCCTCCCACATCCTCTTCCGCCGCAACTCGGTCACCGGCAAGGTCGAGGCCCGCCCGAACAACGCGGTCTGGGGCGGCCTGAACGACATCCTGCACAGCCACAACTGACGCACCCCGTCCGAAGCGCCCCGCACCCCGGGTGAGGGGCGCTTCGTCATGCGGGCAGGCCGGGGGTGCCGGTCGCGAACTGCCTCAGGGCCCTGAAGTCGGCCTCGCGCAGCCCCCGGCGCGGATCGACGTGGTGCAGCAGGGCCGGGCCGGGATGACGGGCGGCCACGTACACGGTGTCCGCCGGGCTCTGCTCGTCGTCCACCCAGGCGAACGGGCGGCCCTCGGCGTAGGCCACGATCGCCTCCGTCTTCCAGTGGACGCCGTCCGGGCGCTCGGCGAACAGGCCGGTGCCGAAGTCGACGTACGGCAGCTCGGGCAGGCCGACGACCGGGGCGATCCAGCGGTTGGCCTCGGCCATCCAGGTGGTCGCCCAGCACAGGTCGTAGCCGAGGCCGAGCAGCGCCGGGCCGTGCGCCGGATTCAGCCAGACCCGCAGCGGGCGGCGTGAGTGCAGGGGCACCCGGATCGTCGTGTAGCCCTCGGGCCGGCGTTCCGGCTGGGCCGCGTACGGGTTGAGGGGGCCGTCGACGTCCAGGAACAGCAGGGGGCGGCTCACGGGGCCACCGTACGGCAGGGGAGGCGGCAGGCGGGGCGGGGGAGCCGGACCGGTCCGGCCCGTGCGGGTCGTGCGCGGCCGCGCGTGCCGTCCCGCTCACAGCCGGCAGGGCCGTCCGCGGTGTGCGCCGGGCGGTGATCAGACGGCGGGCGGGGCGTCCGCCGCGAGTCGTTCGTACAGTGCCAGCAGCCCGTCGGCCGTCTCCCGGCCGGCGGGCAGCAGCGGTGCGCGGACCGGGCCGGCGGGCAGTCCCAGGCGGGCCAGCAGGGCCTTCGCGGTGACCGTGCCCGGCAGGCCCGCACCCATCATCGCCTCGATCAACGGCACCACCCTCAGCTGGAGTTCCCTCGCCCGGGCGGTGTCGCCCGCGTCGAAGGCGTCCAGGATCGCCGCGATGTGGGCCGGCACGGCATTGCCGACGGTGCTCACGCAGCCCACAGCGCCCACCGCGTACAGCGCGAGCACATGCTCGTCGCAGCCCGCGTAGTACGCCAACTCCGTTCGCTCCAGCACCTTCTGGGTGCCGAGGAAGTCGTAGGCGCAGTCCTTGACGGCCACGATCCGGGGGTGTTCGGCGAGGCGGATCATCGTGTCCGGTTCGATCCGGGTGCCGGTGCGGCCCGGGATGTCGTAGAGCATCACCGGAAGAGCGCTCGCGTCGGCGACCTCCAGGAAGTGGGCGGCCACGGCCTGCTGCGGTGGCCGGCTGTAGTACGGCGTCACCACCAGGACGCCGTCGGCACCCGCCTTCTCCGCCGCGAGGGCCAGCTCGACCGTGTGCCGGGTGTCGGACGTGCCCACGCCCGCGACCAGCGTGGCCCGGTCACCGACCGCCTCCCGGACGGCCGCGATCAGCTCCGCCTTCTCGGTGTCCGCGGTGGTCGGCGACTCGCCCGTCGTGCCGTTGAGGACCAGACCGTCACAGCCCTGAGCCAGCAGCCGAGCGGCCAGGCGCCCGGCTCCGTCCAGGTCGAGGGCGCCCCCCTCGGCGAACGGCGTGATCATCGCGCAGAGGGTGCGGCCGAAAGGCGGGGTGGGCCTGTGCGTGCTCGTCATGGGAGTAGTCTCGGCACCGCAGCTGTGAAGCTCTACTTAATTCTTCTGCACAGTATGGGTAAGTACACCTAAGGTGTCCGGGGTTCCTGTGTCCAACTCGGCCGTCATGGGTCACTATGGCCGGAGGGTCAACCGACGTCAGGTCATGGGAGGCGCCATGAAGCTGGGCAAGGCACTGGCCACCGGGGTCGCCGAGGAGCGGCCACTCGTCCACGAAGAGGAAGCACGGCTGCCCGAGCGGCTCCCCGAGGGCACCGCCCGCACCGAACCGGCCGAGCCGGACCGCGAAGAGGCCCCGGTCGCCCGATGAGACTGCGGCTCCCGGCGGAACACCCGGCGGAGCCGCCGACCGGATACAAGATCGCCCACCCGGTGCTGTCCCAGGACGGCACCCGTGCCGGGTTCACCGGGGTGTCCCTGGGCGGCGCACTGCCGTACGGGGTGCTCGACGACGCCTCCTGCGTGTACGGCCGACGACACCGCCCGCCCGCGCGGCTGTGCGACTGCGGCTTCCACTGCGTCCACGACCGCACGGCGGCCGAGGCCCTGCTGTGCACCGCCGAGCACCGGGCCGCCGTGCTGCTCGAGGTCTCGGTGCTCGGCGCCTACATCCGCTTCGAGCGCGGCTTCCGCTACGCCCGGCAGCGGGTGCGTACGGCGACCGTGGGTGCCTGCGGCTGCGGTGCCGGTGCGGTCGGGCTGGCCGACGCGGGCTGGGGCAGACCCGGCTGGCGGGCTCTCGTGCCCGTCTGCGCGGGCTGTGCGCGCGGGCGTACCTCCGTCTCCCTCGCGGGGTTCGCCCGGCTGGCCGGGGACGGGCTGCGGGTGGTCGCCGGAGGCGGCGGTACGGCGGGCGCATCCACCGAGTTGACGGGCGGCAGCGAGCTGGGCGTGCCGGAACTCGTCGCGGAGGCGGCCCTGTTGCAGGCGCGCCTGGACTGGTTCCAGGCCCAACTGGCTCGCCTGGGCGAGCGCGGAGGCGGGGGAGTGGAGCACGGCTAAGGGTCTGCGGGACGGGTACCCGGATGTTCCGTACAGAGAGGAGGCGGAACACCGTGACCGTGACCCCCCACGCACGGCCCGCGGCCGACGGGCACCCCTCCACAGGCGAACTCGTCGGCCGGGCCACCGAACAACTCTCCACGCTCCTGCGCCAGGAGGTCGCCCTCGCCAAGGAGGAACTGACCGAGAAGGGACGTCGTGCCGGACGCGGCGGCGGACTGCTCGGTGCCGCGGGCGCCGTCGGATACGTCGGTCTGATCACCCTGGCCGGCGCCGCCACCGCCGCCCTCTCCCTGGCGCTGCCCGTGTGGGCGGCGGCACTGATCGTGGCCGCGGTCTTCTTCGCGGTGGCCGGCATCCTGGCTGCGACCGGACGCGCCCAGCTGCGCCGTGCCGCCCCGGCCACACCCGAGGAGACCCTCGGCAGCGTCAGGGCGGACGTCGACGCGATCAGGGAAAGGGCACACCGATGAGGCACAAGACCCCGCACGGTTCGGGCGCCAAGGGCCCCGACGAGCTGCGGCAGCAGATCGAACACACCAGGAACCAACTCGGCGAGACCGTCGCGCAGTTGGTGGACCGGGCCGATGTGAAGGGCCGGGCCCGTGCCCGGGCCGCCGACCTGAGGGACAAGGCCGGCGCCATGACCGTCCAGCTGCGCACGAGCGCCACCCACGCGGGGCACACCGTGCAGGACCGGGCGGGCCGTGCCGGGCACGTGGTGCAGGACCGGGCGGCCCATGCCGGGCACGTGGTGCAGGACCGGGCGGCCCATGCCGGTCACGCCGTCCAGCGCCGGGCCGGACGCGCGGGCCAGTCCATGGAGGGCGGTGTCCCGCAGCCGCTGCGCCGTGCGATGCGCGCGGCGCAGCGGCACCCGGGGCCGGTCCTGGCCGTGGGCGTCCTGGGCGCGGCCGCGGTGACGGCCGGCATCGCCTGGCGCAGGCAGCGCCACCACTGACGGCGGGCGCGCGGCACAGGGGCATCGCACCACCCTCCCACCGAAAATTCTGTCCTCCTGGACAAGAAAAGTTTTCGGTGGGAGGGTGGTCGCATGCTGGACGTGAGCGTGATCGAGGACCCCGAGGCAGCGGCCGTATCGCTCGACCCGATACGGGCCCGGCTGCTCGCCGAGCTGGCCGCCGAACCGGCGTCGGCGGCGATGCTGGCCGGCCGGGTAGGACTGCCCCGGCAGAAGGTGAACTACCACCTCAAGGCGCTGGAGCGGCACGGACTGGTCGAGCTGGCCGGGGAGCGCCGCAAGGGCAATGTCACCGAGCGGTTGATGCGCGCGACCGCCGCGTCGTACGTCATCTCGCCGGCCGCCCTCCCCGCCGTGCAGCCGGACCCGGACCGCTTCCGCGACCAGCTCTCCGCGCGCTGGCTGCTCGCGCTCGGCGCCCGCCTCGTGCGGGACGTCGGCGCGCTCATCACCGGCGCCACGAAGGCCCGCAAGCGGCTGGCGACCTACGCCCTGGACGGCGAGGTCCGCTTCGCCTCCGCCGCCGACCGTGCGGCCTTCGTGCAGGAGCTGACGGCGGGCGTGAGCGCCCTGGTGCGCAAGTACGACGCCCCCGGCGCCGAGGGCGGCCGCGACCACCGGATCGTCGTCGCGCTGCATCCCAAGGTCGAGGACCGGCCCACCATCGAGAGCTGAGCAGGAGCCCGCCATGCCCGAGGAATTCGAGATCGTCCGCGAGTTCGAGGTCGACGTCCCGCCCGAGGAGGTGTGGGAGGCCGTCACCACCGGCACGGGCGGCTATCTGTGGCCGATGGATCCGCCCGAGCCCCGGGAGGGCGGCAAGGGACCGTTCGGGTCCACCGTCGTCACCTGGGACCCGCCCCACCGCTACACCAACCGCAGCGAGGACGTCGGTTTCCCGACCCAGTCGCTCAACCAGCTGGACTACACCATCGAGCCCCGCGACGAGGGCCGCCGCGCCTGGGTGCGCTACGTCCACAGCGGCATCTTCACGGACGACTGGAACAACCAGTACGACGGCGCGAGCAAGCACACCAACTTCTATCTGCACACCCTGCGCGAGTACCTCACGCACTTCGCGCCCCGCCCGGTCACCTTCGCCCAGCTGAACGGGCCCGAGACCTCGCGGAGCCCGCGGGCGCTCGCCGCCGTCGGCCGTGCGCTCGGCCTGGCGGACGACACGGCAGCGGGCACGAAGGTCGGCGCCCAGGGACCCGGCGGGCGGACCCTGGACGCCGTACTCGACTACCGCAACCCCTACTTCATCGGGCTGCGCACCGACACCGCACTCATCCGCTTCTTCGGACGCGGCCACTGGGGCGCCCCGCTCGGCATCAGCGTGCACGACTTCGCGCCGGACGCCGACGCCCGGGCGAACGAGACAGCCTGGCAGGACTGGCTGAACGGCGTGTTCGGCCAGTCCTGAGCCCGCCGGGCGTCCGGACTACGGGCGGAACCTCAGCACCTGCGGGTCGTGGTCGCTGATCTGGTCGTGGAACTCCGAGTTGATGTGCACGCTGTCGTACTCGAAGTCGCAGCCGCGCCGGATCGCCGGGCTGATCAGGATCTGGTCCAGGACCTGCTGGTTGCCCTGGTAGTCGTAGGTGTAACGCTCGCTCCCGGGCAGCGACTTGATCGCCGACCACAGCTCGCCGTCCCCCTCGAGGATCTTCGCGGTGCCGGAGAACTCGAAGTCGTTGATGTCGCCGAGCGCGATGACGTCCGCGTTCTTCTGGACGTCCAGGAGGTCCTTGACGAACGCGTGCACCGCGGTCGCCTGTGCGTGGCGCTGGATCTCCGAGCTGCGTACCGGCGGCTGGTACTGCGCGGTCAGCCCCTGGTCGCCGCCCTTGGAGTTGAGGTGGTTGGCGATCACGAAGACCGTCCGGCCACCGAAGACGAACTCGCCGGCCAGCGGCTTGCGGCTGTTGCTCCAGGCCGCGTTCGCCGGATCGATCCGGCCCGGCGAGACCGTCAGCTGCGCCTTGCCGTGCACCTTGGTGACGCCGACGGCGGTGGTCGAGTCGCCGCCCGCGCGGTCCACGAAGGACACCCGCTCGGGGTTGAACAGGAACACCTGGCGGATGTTGCCGCCCGGCTCACCGCCGTCCTGGTCGTCGACCGGGTCGATCGCGCGCCAGTCGTAGGCCGGGCCGCCCGCTGCGACGATCGCGTCGATCAGCTTGCTCACGGTCTCGCTCGCGTCGACCGTGCCGTCGTCCTTGGCGCCGTTGTTGTCCTGGATCTCTTCCAGGGACACGATGTCCGGCGACTGGAGGTTGTTCACGATCGCGGCGGCGTGCCGGCCGAAGGTGGTGTCCGACGGGTCGAGGTTCTCGACGTTGTAGGTCGCCACCGCGAGCTCGCGGTCCGACTGCTTCCGCGTCGTCTCGCGCTCCAGGCCGCCGCTGTCCAGCGCGCCGAGCTCGCGCGCGACGAGGGTGTAGCCGCCGTACTGGTTGAAGTCCAGCGGGCCGGTGGTGGGGCCGGTGAGCGTGTCGCCGACGTTCGCCTTCGGGAAGTCGGCGGTCGAGCCCAGCGACTGGATCTGCAGCCGGCCCGTGTTCTGGGAGTCGTAGGAGCCGTAGACCGTGCCGCCGCGGCGGCTCTGGTGCTCGTGCGGCTTCACCGTGACCCACAGCTCGCTGTACGGGTCGGTCGCGGTGACCACGCGGGCGTCCGCGACCTGGACGTTCATGCCCTCCAGGGACTCGTAGTAGTCCAGCGCGTACGTCGACGGGTCCAGGGTGAGGCCGTTGACGGAGCCGCTCGCGGCCGGGTCACCGGTGGGGGCGTAGGCGTCCGGTACGGAGTCCTCGCCGACGGCGACCGGGGCCGGGACCGCGTTGCCGGTGGAGACGGTGGTGATCACCGGCTTGGTGATCTCCGTCAGCGACTGGTTGCCCGAGGAGGCGCCGCCCGGCACGTACTCGGAGACCGTGCCGGTGACCGTGACCGAGTCACCGACCGCGACCTTCGGCGTGGAGCTGGTGAAGACGAACACACCCTCACTGGTGGCCGGGTTGTCGTCCGGGGCCGGGTCCTGGAGCCAGAAGCCCCTGGAGGAGCCGTAGGTGCGCGTCGCCGTGACGACGCCGGGGACGTCCGTCACCTTCTGGCCGGCGAACGGCGATATTCGGGTCGTGCCCTGGACGTCGTGGACGCGCACCGAGTCGGCGTGCGCGGGGGACGTCAGGACGACGGCGGACGCCGCGCTGCAGACGGCGGCGACGGTGAGCGCGGCGAGGCGCGCGGAAGACCTGCTCGGCAAGGGTTCCCTCCGGGGACGTGCGTGAGCGCCGGGACGAGGGTGGAACGGGAGCGTGTGGGGCTCGTGGCCCTCAGTGACACGCGTAGAGCCGAGTGAACAGTTGTCCCCCCAACGTCTACGCGCGTCAATCTCCTGCCTGACGGCGGGAGTTGTCAAGGTTTCGGCCATGTACGACCGCGGACCGGGAGATGAACCGGGCGGCATGGGTGGAAATCCGTCTAGGCTGAGCGGCTGAGCCCGTTCACGGTCCGAGGAGAACCAGCCGATGTCAGACAGCTCCCCCCTGCCGCCCGTACGGCTGCACCCCGAAGCGGAGCTGGCGCGCGCCGCGCTGTCCACGCCGTTGCTCTCCCGTGCCGCCCGCCTCGCCCGCTGGGCCGGACCCGAGACCCGCGTGGACGCCGGTGGCGGACTCGTCGAGGAGCAGCTGCCGGCCGCCGCCGAACTGCTCGGGCTGAGCGGTGACGACGCCGCGGCCCATGCCAGCGAGGCCTGGCGGGTCGCCGTGGACGCCGGACTGGTCGAGATCGTGGACGAGCAGGGCGGGACCGTGGCGGCCGGCGCGGACCTGGCGCTGCTCACCGGCGGCTCCCCGCACGATGTGCTCACCGTGTGGCTCGCCGCCGTGGAGACCGTCATCGCGGATGCGGGCGTGCCCGACCTGGACGGACTGGTCGACGCGCTGGACGAGGGCGGCGAGGTCGATTTCTCGTCACTCGACTGGGACCCGGAGGCCGAGGCGGAGTTCCTCGACGGCGTCCTCGGCAACCTCTACCTGCTCACCGTGAGTGAGGACGGCCCCGGCGCGGGCCCCGTCCCGCTGCCCGCCCTCGCCGCGTCGATGATCGTGCCCGACGACATGGGCGAGCCCACGAACGACGTCCTGGAGCAGGTCTCCGACGCCATGATGCGGCTCGACGACCAGTTCCGGACGCTGGAGCCGATCGGCTTGGTGGAGTACCAGCCGGTGGACGAGGCGCTCATGGCGGACACCGAGGAGGAGCCCGCCGCGCCGGTCGACGAGAGCGACGTCTCCCGCTACGGCATGGTCCGGCTCACCCCGCTCGGCGCCTACGGGCTGCGGGCGCGACTGCTGGAGGCCGGCTTCGCGGCACCGGCCGTCGGTGAACTGGTCGACAAGGGCGCGGACGCGCTGCTCGACGGCACGGCCGGGTTCGGGCAGTCCGCCGCGCGCGCCGAGACCGAGCAGTGGCTTGCCCGCCGCGAACCGCTCGCCGCGGCACGGGAGTTGCTCGCGGCGGCACGGGGCGCGGATGCGGGGGCCCCGCTGCGCAGGCTGCGCTGCCAGCAGGCGCTGTCCCTGGTGGGCGCGGAGGCAGAGCCCGCGCTGCGGGAGGTGCTCGACGACCCCGAGCTGGGCGGACTCGCCCGGGTGTGGCTGAGCGAACGGGGAGCCGCCGGGGTGCCGGCGCCCTCGCAGGAGCTGGTGTTCTGGCTGACCATCGACACGGTTGCCGCGCAGCTGGCCGCCGAGGGCAACTCGGAGGAGCTGCAGGCGCTGGTGGAGGGGCTGGCCGAGCAGCACAGCGGGTTCTTCGCGGCGGCCTGGCGGGTGGAGCATCCCGCGACGGCCGATGTGCTGGAGGCGATGGGGCGGCTGCACCCGGACAAGAAGGTGGCGAAGGAGGCCCGGAAGGCCGCGTTCAAGGCGCGGTCGCAGCAGGGCGGGTGAGAGCCGCAGGGGGTGTGCGGCGCCTGCTCCGGCACCGCCGGGCCGCCCTGACCGCTGACCGCTGAGCGGCTGGGGACGGGTGCCGGGGACGGGAGCAGCGCGGTCGGCTCGGCGGCTCCGGGCAGGGCGCGGCCTTCGGCTCCTCCCTGCCCCTCCTGGGCCCGCCCCTGGCGTGCGGATTCATGGAACAGGGGCCTCCGACGTAGCCCGGCGTTCAACTCCTGTTCAAAAGTGGGCGGGAACGTGTGCGCCGAACCGAGGTCCGCCACCCTCCACGGCCGGCCCACCTGTCTCAGGAGACACCATGTCGCTCACCCGCAGGGACTTCACCAGAACATCCGCGATCACCGGTGCCGGGGTCGCCCTGGCGGGCAGCGTCGGCGCACTCGCCACCGCGCCGAACGCCCTCGCGTCCACCGAGGCCGACAGCGAGCACATGGACGGTGCGTCGGCGCACGGCCACCACGGCGTCGGCTACGGCCCGCTCATCCCCGACCCGGACGGCATCCTCGCCCTGCCCGCGGGCTTCGCGTACCGGGTCATCACCTACAGCGGCAGGACCAAGCTGGAGTCCGGCGAGTTCACCCCGTCCAACCACGACGGCACCGCCACCTTCGACGGCCCGCGCGGCACCACCCTCCTCGTCAACAACCACGAGCTGGCCGGCGCCCGCGCCCAGTGGCCGCACCCGGTGCCGCTCACCGAGGGCCTCGTCTACGACCCCGCGGCGGCCGGCGGCTGCACCGTCGTCGAGGTCCGCCGTGGTGGCGAGGTCGCCGAGTGGGTGGGCATCGCCGGTACCGCCACCAACTGCGCGGGCGGCCGCACCCCCTGGGGCACCTGGCTGACCTGCGAGGAGACCGAGGACAAGGCCGGCAAGAACGGCTTCACCAAGGACCACGGCTACGTCTTCGAGGTGGACCCCGAGGACCGCCGCGCCAACCGCGACCCCAAGCCCGTCAAGGCGCTCGGCCGCTACGCCCACGAGGCCGTCGTCGTCGACCCCAAGCGCGGCCACCTCTTCCTCACCGAGGACGCCTCCGGCCCCAACGGCCTGCTCTACCGCTGGACCCCGCCGGAGGGCTTCCGGCACGGCCGCGGCAAGCTGCGCACCCTCGCCGACGACGCGGGCGTCCTCCAGGCCTTCAAGTGCTTCGACTCCGGCGGCAAGTTCGTCGACGACCTCTCCCGCGCCACGAGGATCGGCACCGTCTACGGCGTCGACTGGGTGGACGTCCCGGACCGCGACGCCAAGACCGTCTCCGTGCGCAAGCAGTTCACCACCGGCCAGATCACCCGCGCCCGCAAGCTGGAGGGCATGTGGTGGGCCGACGGCGGCGCCTACATCGTCTCCTCCTTCGCCCGCGAGGAGAGCCCCGTCCAGCACGACGGCCAGGTCTGGTTCTACGACCCCAAGCGCCGCACCCTGACCCTCAAGGTGCTGCTCGGCGTGAACCCCGACCCGGCCAAGGACGGCGACTTCGACGGCCCGGACAACATCACCGTCTCCCCGTACGGCGGCCTGGTCATCGCCGAGGACGGCGAGGGCGTCCAGCACCTGTTCGGCGCCACCGACAGCGGCCGCACCTACCCCATCGCCCGCAACGAGCTGAACATCGGCACCGAAGAGGAGCCCGAGTACAGCGAGTTCACCGGTGTCACCTTCTCACCCGACGGCCGCACCCTGTACGCCAACATCCAGACGCCCGGCATCATGCTGGCCATCACGGGGCCGTGGAAGCGGCAGAAGCGGTAGGCGAGGGCCACACCGTCCCACTTGACGGGCCGACGGGCGGAGACGCGCGTCGGCCCGTTTGCGTGCCGTACGACCGCTTTCTCGCCACCCGCCGACGCGCCGGATCCGGGTTCATCGCGGCGGTCAGTCGTCGTCTGCAGCGCTCGATAAAATGCGCAGACCACCACCGCTCGCGAGGAGTTGCCGGATGACGCAGGTCAGGGCCATGCGTGCGGACGCTCGGCGTAACTACGAGCGGCTGCTGAAGGTGGCGGCGGAGGCCTTCGCCGAGCATGGGGAGAACGCGTCGCTCGACCAGATCGCCAAGCGGGCGGGCGTCGGCTCCGGCACGCTGTACCGGCACTTCCCGACGCGGCACGCGCTGCTGGAGGCCGCGTACCTGGACCGGATCGAGGCGCTCGGGAGGCGGGCCGACGAACTGGCCGCGGAGTTGCCGCCGGGCGAGGCGCTGATGGAGTGGCTGAACGAGCTGTGCGCCGCCACGATCCAGCTGCGGGGCATGAAGGCCCTGCTGGGGGCGGCGGTCACGGACGGCGGGGCGGCGGCGCTGACGGCGTGTGGTGCGGCGTGCGGTACGGCGGTGAACGGGGCGGCGAGACGGCTGGTGGGGGCGGCGCAGGCGGAGGGGGCGCTGCGGGCCGATCTGGAGCCGGTCGAGGTGCTGCGGCTGGCGCACGGGGTGGTCACGGCGTCGGAGTTGGCGGACGGGCAGGGCGGGGAGATCCGCCGGTACCTGACGTTGCTGACGGAGGGTCTGCGACCCTGACCCGAGGCCACCCGGCGCTGGGCCGGGCCGGGGTGGGTTCCGCTCGCCCGCGCCGGCGGGGTGCCGCTGCGCCCACCCGTGCCGCCCCAGCGGCACGACTGCCCGCAGCGGCGCGGGGGAGAGAGCGAGCCGCCGTGCCGCCCGAGCGGTAGGGCTGCCCGTAGCGGCACGGGTGAACGGGCGGGCCGCCCCGAGCCGCACGATTGCCGTGGCGGCGCGGGTGAACGGGCGTGCCGCCGCGACCGGTGGGGGTGCCCGTGGCGGCGCTGGGGCGGATGGTCGTTACAGAGCCCTCGCGCCCGGGTCCACCATGTTGCGGACCGTGCGGGCCTTGACGAAGTCGCCCAGGGCCGTCATGTCCCACTCGCCGGAGAACTGGCGGATGAGCTTGGCCATCATCACGCCGGTCTGCGGCTCGGCGCCCGTGAGGTCGAAGCGGACGAGTTCCTCGCCGGTCGCCGGGTCGACGAGGCGGCAGTACGCCTTGGCGACCTCCGTGAACTTCTGGCCGGAGAAGGAGTTCACCGTGAAGACCAGGCCCGTGACCTCCTGGGGGAGGCGGCCGAGGTCGACCACGATGACCTCGTCATCGCCACCGCCCTCCCCGGTGAGGTTGTCGCCGGAGTGCTTGACCGCGCCGTTCAGGATCGTCAGCTTGCCGAAGTAGCAGCTGTCGATGTGGTTGCGCTGCGGCCCGTAGGCGATGACCGAGGCGTCCAGGTCGATGTCCTTGCCGCGGAAGGCGGGCTCCCAGCCGAGACCCATCTGCACCCGCGAGAGCAGCGGACGGCCGCCCTTGACCAGGGACACGGTCTGGTTCTTCTGCAGACTGACCCGGCCCTTGTCCAGGTTGATCTTCCCGGCACCCGGCACGGGAGGAGCGGGCGGCGCCGGGGGCATCGGCGGAGCCGACGGGGTGGACACCGGCGGGGCGGTCGGCTGCGGCGGCGCGGCCGCGGGGGCGGCGGCCGGCTCCTCCACCGTCACACCGAAGTCCGTCGCGATACCGGCCAGCCCGTTGGCGTACCCCTGGCCGACGGCGCGGGCCTTCCACTGGCCGCCCCGGCGGTAGATCTCCACGACGACCAGCGCGGTCTCGGCGCCGAGCTGCGGCGGTGTGAACGTGGCCAGCACCGCGCCGCCGTCCGCGTCGCGGATCGTGGCCGTCGGCTCGATGCCCTGGAAGGTCTGGCCGGCCGCGTCCGGGCTGGCCGTGACCACGATCTTGTCGATGTCCGACGGCACGGCCGCGGTGTCGACCGTGATCGCGTCGGGCGCCGTGCCGCCGCCGGAGCGGTAGGTCACGCCCGAGCCCGTCGGCTGGTTGTAGAAGATGAAGTCGTCGTCGGAGCGCACTTTGCCGTCGCCCGTGAGCAGCAGGCCCGACACGTCGAGCCGCACCGGAGCGGCGACGTCCACCGTCACGCGCGTGGCGGGGAGAGGGATGTTCGAGCCAGGGGTCATAGCTGTCATGCCGGGTGAACGAACGACACCGCTTTACCGTTCCCTTACCTGCCGAACGGGTTACGGCACGACGACGATCTTCCGCCCCACACCCGCCGCGAACTGCTCCAGCGCCTGCGGGTACCGCTCCAGCGGGATCCGGTCGCTGATGAACACCTCCGGGTCCAGCACCCCGCCCGCGAACAGCTCGGCCGCCCGCTCGAAGCTGTGCAGCACCGCCATGGAGCCCGTGATGGTGATCTCCTGGTTGTAGATGCGGTACGGGTCGATCGTCACGCGGGTCGCGTAGTCGGCCACCCCGAACTGCAGGAACGTGCCCGCCTTCGCCACCCGGTCCAGGCCGTCCTGGATCGCCGCCGCGTTGCCGGTGGCGTCGACGACGACGTCCCAGCCCTGCGGGCGGTCGAGCTCGTCCGCGCCGCCCGCCGCGCCCGAGACGCCGAGCCGGCGTGCCGTCTCCAGACGGGCCGGGTTCACGTCGACCACGTCGACGCTCGCCGCGCCGGTCCGCTTGGCCAGCTCCAGCATCATCAGGCCCATGGTCCCGGAGCCGTAGATCAGCACGTGGGCGCCGAGGCGGGAGCGCAGGACGTCGTAGCCGCGCACCGCGCAGGACAGCGGCTCCACCAGGGCCGCGTCCTCGGTGCGCACGTGCTCGGGCAGCTTCACGCAGTTGGCGACCGGGGCGAGCGCGTACCGCGCCGCGCCTCCCGCCGTCGTGACGCCGATCGCCGCCCACCGCTCGCACAGGTTGTTGTGGCCGTCACGGCAGTACCGGCACTCGTAGCAGTACAGCGACGGGTCCACGGCCACCCGGTCGCCGACCGCGACCTCGGTGACCTGGGTGCCGACGCCGACGACCTCGCCGGCGAACTCGTGCCCGGGGACGATCGGCAGCTTGGGCGCGAACTCGCCCTGGAGGATGTGCAGATCGGTGCCGCACAGGCCGCACGCGGCGACCTCGACGACGACCTCGCGGGGCCCTGGCGTCGGGTCCGGTACCTCGGTGACGACGGCGCGGCCCACGGACTCGATGACGGCGGCCTTCATTTGACGGCTCCCAGCGACAGGCCCTGGACCAGTTTGTCCTGGGCGGCGAACCCCGCGGCGAGCACCGGCAGGGAGATGACGAGCGACGCGGCGCACACCTTGGCCAGGAACAGGCCCTGGCTGGTGATGAAGCCGGTCAGGAAGACGGGGGCGGTCTCGGCGACCACGCCCGTCAGGACCCGGGCGAACAGCAGCTCGTTCCAGCTGAAGATGAAGCAGATCAGGGCGGTCGCGGCGATGCCCGGCAGGGCGATCGGGGCCACCACGCGCGCGAGGATGACGGGGAGGCGGGCGCCGTCCACCCTCGCCGCCTCGATGACCGCGACCGGTACCTCGGCGAGGAAGGACTGCATCATCCACACCGCGATCGGCAGGTTCATGGAGGTGTAGAGGACGACCAGGAGCCAGATGTTGTCCAGCATCCCGGCGTTCTTGGCGAAGAGGTAGATCGGCAGCAGGCCCGCCACGGCCGGCAGCATCTTCGTGGACAGGAAGAAGAACAGCACGTCCGTCCACTTCTTCACCGGCCGGATCGACAGCGCGTAGGCCGCCGGGAGGGCCAGCAGGAGGACGCAGAGCGTCGAGGCCACCGACGCCACCGTGGAGTTGACCAGCGCGGGCCAGGGGCTCGCTCCACCGCCGCTGCCGAAGAACTCGCGGTAGCCGTCGAGGGTCAGCGACGCCGCGAAGGAGGGCGGGTTGGTCGCCGCGTCGGACTCCGAGTGGAACGACGTCAGCGCCATCCACGCGATCGGCAGGAAGAACACGATCCCGGTCAGCCAGGCCACCAGGCCCAGCCCGCCTCGTCGCAGGACACTCATGCGCCGGACACCTCCTCGCGGAACAGGGACGACACCACGCGCAGGGCGAAGGTCGCGATGACGATGGAGCCGATGACCACCAGGACGCCCGCGGCGGAGGCGAGCCCGTTCTCGTGCGCCTGGTAGAAGCTCTGGTAGACGGTGTAGGGGAGGTTGGCGGTGCCCAGGCCGCCGGAGGTGATCGTGAAGACCGCGTCGAAGTTCTGGACGATGTAGATCGACCCGAGCAGGGCGCCCAGCTCCAGGTAGCGGCGCAGGTGGGGCAGGGTCAGATGGCGGAATGTCTGCCAGTCGCTCGCGCCGTCGACCCGGGCGGCCTCGATCTGCTGCTGGTCCCGGCTTTGCAGCCCGGCCAGCAGGATCAGCATCATGAACGGCGTCCATTGCCAGACGAGGGACGCCTCGACCGCCAGCAGCGGGGTGCGGGAGATCCAGTCCGGCTGGGGGCCGCCCACATAGTGCAACAGCCCATTGAACAGGCCGTATTCGGGGTTGTAGAGCACATGCTTCCAGAGCAGGGCCGCGGCCACCGGCACCACCAGGAAGGGCGCGATGAGCAGGGTGCGGACGATGCCCCGGCCGCGGAACCGCCGGTCCAGCAGCAGGGCCAGGAGGAGGCCCAGCACCAGGCTGGCCAGCACCACCGCCACCGTGAGCAGCACGGTCGTCCACACCGAGTGGCGCAGGTCCGCGTCGGTGAGCACCTGGCGGTAGTTGTCGAGGCCGGTGAAGTGGCGGGCCTTGGGGTAGAGGGCGTTCCAGTCGAAGAAGGAGATCACCAGCGTGGCCACGAACGGCAGCTGGGTCACCACGATCATGAAGATGAGGGCCGGCAGCAGCGGGGCGCGGGTGGCCCAGGCGCGCAGCCGGGCCGGGGGCCGGCGCACCGTCCGTGCGGGCGTGGCCGTGAGCGGGGCCGTTGTCGTCGCTGTCATCGTCCCTCGTACTCCTTGGAGATCTTCTCGGCGAGCGCTTGCGACTTCTTCAGGGCCGCGTCGACGGACTGGCGCCCGGCGATGGCCGCGCTGATCTCCTGGGAGACCTTGGTGCCGAGGTCGGTGAACTCGGGGATGCCGACGAACTGGATGCCGGGGGCGGGGCGCGGCTGCACGCCGGGGTCGTTCGGCCGGGCGCCCTCGATGGCCTCCTTGGTCATCTCCTGGAAGGCGGCGGCCTCCTTGCGGTAGGCGGCGTTCGTGTACGTCGAGGCGCGCTTGCCGGCCGGGACGTTCGACCAGCCGCTGGTGTCGCCGACCAGCTGCTCGTACCCCTTGCCCGACGCCCAGGAGACGAACTTCCAGGCCTTGTCGGGGTTGCGGGAGGCCTTCTGGACGCCCCAGGCCCAGGTGTAGAGCCAGCCGGAGGACTCCGTCTCCTCCACGGGCGCGGGGGCGTAGCCGAGCTTGCCCTTGACCGGGGACTTCGCCGCCTCCAGCAGTCCGGCCGCGGAGGTGGCGTCGTACCACATGGCGACCTTGCCCTGGGTCATGTTGTTCAGGCACTCGGCGAAGCCGGACTGGGCGGCGCCGGACTCGCCGTGCTCGCGGACGAGGTCGACATAGAACTTCGTCGCCTTTTCGAAGGCCGGGGAGTCGAGGCGGGCCTTCCAGTCCTTGTCGAACCAGGTGCCGCCGAAGGTGTTCACGACCGTCGTCAGCGGTGCCATCAGCTCGCCCCAGCCGGGCAGCCCGCGCAGGCAGATGCCCTTCATGCCGGGCCGGGCGCCGTCCGCCCGCGCGGCGAGGTCGGCGACCTGCCGCCAGGTGGGACGGGCGGGCATCGTCAGGCCCTCCGCCGCGAACACGTCCTTGCGGTACATCAGGAAGGACGACTCGCCGTAGAAAGGTTGCCCGTAGAGCTTGCCGTCGTCGCCGGTGAGGGACTGGCGCATGGGCTTGAGCACGTCCTGCTCGTCGTAGGACGGGTCCTTCGCGACGTACGTGTCCAACTCGTGCAGCCAGCCGTTGCGGGCGTAGATCGGTATCTCGTAGTTGGACAGGGTGGCCACGTCGTACTGGCCGGCCTGGTTGGCGAAGTCCTGGCTGATCTTGTCGCGGACGTCGTTCTCGGGCAGGACCGTGAAGTTGACCTTGATGCCGGTGTCCTTCGTGAAGTGCGCGGCGGTCAGCTTCTGCAGCTCGGTCATCTGGGGGTTGTTGACCATCAGCACGTTGATGGAGTCGCCGCCGGAACCGGTCCCGCCCGCACCGGCCCAGCAGCCGGAGAGCAGCGGGGCGAGCAGCGTCCCTGCGGCGGCCATGGCGAGCGTGGCTCGCGGCCTCCGTCGGCTCGGGGTGCGCATGGATCGCTCCTGAAGTATGGGAAAGAGGGGCATAAGGGGTGTTCGGAGGTGAGGAACGCCCCTGGACGGGGACGAGTTGGCAGGTCAGACGCGGATGACCTGCGGGCCCAGCAGGGAGTAGCGGTGGGCCTCGGCGGCCGGGAGCAGGGTGCTGGTCACGATCGTCTCCAGAGCGCCGATCTCGGCGAACCGGCAGAAGCTGACCGCGCCGAACTTGGTGTGCACGCCCGCGAAGACCGTGCGGCGGGCGGCCCGGACGGCCTGCGCCTTCACCTCGCTGACCGCCGGATCGGGGGTGGTCAGGCCGTGTTCGCGGGAGATGCCGTTGGCCCCGATGTAGGCGAGGTCGATCACGAAGCCGGCCAGCATCTTCGTCGTCCAGTGGTCGACGGTGGCCAGCGTTCCCGGGCGGACCCGGCCGCCGAGCAGCAGCACCGAGATGCGCTCGGCCTCCGCGAGGGCGCCCGCGACCGGCAGGGACGCGGTGACCACGGTCAGGGGCCGGTCCCTCGGGAGCGCCTCGGCGATGAGCTGCGGGGTGAAGCCCTCGTCGACGAAGACCGTCTCGGCGTCCCCGAGCAGTTCGGCCGCGGCGGCGGCGATCCGGCGCTTCTCGGGCACATGGCTGGTGGCGCGGAAGGCGAGGGTCGTCTCGAACCCGGCGCTCTCCACCGGACAGGCGCCGCCGTGGGTGCGGCGGACCAGGCCGTGGTCCTCCAGGGCGCGCAGATCGCGCCGGATGGTCTCCTTGGCCACGCCCAGGTCGGCGGCGAGCGCGGTGACGTCCACCGAGCCGGTGGCGCGGGCGGCCCGCACGATCTCCCGCCGGCGTTCTTCCGCCGTCCTGGTGGTCATGTCGTCACCCACTTCCCTGTGGAACTGCCCGTTCGGGCCCATGGGGGAAGTTCTACCGCCGGTGCGCGGCGCTGACCAGGTCTGTTGCGGGCCCGATACTGCCCGCTTGTGCCCGCTTGGCGCGGGCCGTGCCCGTCGCGGACCTGCGCGGCCGCCCGGGGCGGGGTGGGATCGGGCACGGCGGATGCCCGGACACGGCGGCGGGCGGGCCCGTTCGGTGCCCGCCCGCTCGCGTGGACGATCGTTTCCGGCCGCCGGGAGCCACCCGGGGGCCTGTACGAGGCTCAGTACGGCCAGATCGGCGGGTCGCTGACGAAGTGCCCGCCGAGGTGGCTGTGGGCCGGGTTCTCGGGGGCCAGCTCGCCCTGCTCGGCGATCAGCTTCTCGGCGTACGGCTCGGAGTCGTCCCGCGGTTCGTAGCCGAGCGCCCGGGCGGTCGTGAGGTCCCACCACAGACGCGTGTTGGCGGAGGAGCCGTAGACCACCGTGTGGCCGACCTTCTCGGCGGTCAGGGCCGCGTGGAAGAGGCGGGCGCCGTCGGCCGGGCTCATCCACACCGAGAGCATGCGCACGCTGGTCGGCTCCGGGAAGCAGGAGCCGATGCGCACCGATACGGTCTCCAGGCCGTGCTTGTCCCAGTAGAACTGGGCCAGGTCCTCGCCGAAGGACTTCGACAGGCCGTAGAAGGTGTCCGGGCGGCGCGGGGTGTCGATCGGGATGAGCGGATCGCCCGCGCCCGGGGCCGGCGTGAAGCCGACGGCGTGGTTGGAGGAGGCGAAGACGATCCGGGGCACGCCTTCCCGGCGGGCGGCCTCGTACAGGTTGTAGGTGCCCTCGATGTTCGACCTGAGGATCTTCTCGAACGGCGCTTCGAGGGAGATGCCCGCGAGGTGGAGGATCGCGTCCACGCCCCGCACCGCCTCGCGCAGCGCCTCCTTGTCGGAGAGGTCCGCGGTGATCGCGTCCGGCTCGCCGTCGACGGGGCGCACGTCGAACAGCCGCAGCGCGTAGCCGTACTCCGGCAGCAGGGACCGCATCAGGGTGCCGAGCCCGCCGGCGGCGCCGGTGAGCAGAACGGTGCGGGGAGCGGGCATCCTCGGTCTCCTTGACGTCAGCGGCCGTATGCGTGGACGACATTCACATGCGTGGACACGCTAGGAAGTGGCGACACGCCTCGTCAAGTGTGCCGTGACACGGGGGAATCCGCCGCTGTCTTGCCCGCTCGCGCGCTTGACCCGCTCCAATACGGGCCCGTAGCGTGAGATCGTTCAGAAATATAGACGACGATCAGAAGCATGCACCGACTGGGAGCGCTCGTGACGCCTGCCCCTCTCGCCGCCCGGCTCCGCGATCCCAGCGGGCCGCTCTTCTTCCCCGTCACGGCCTACGGCCCCGACGGCTCACTCGACCTCGACGCCTACCGCACCCACGTGCGCCGGGGCGTCGCGGCCGGTGCCGCCGCCGTGTTCGCCTGCTGCGGCACCGGGGAGTTCCACGCGCTCCTGCCGGAGGAGTTCGAGGCCTGCGTCCGGGTGGCCGTGGAGGCGGCCGAGGGCCGCGTCCCGGTCGTCGCCGGCGCCGGCTACGGCACCGCCCTCGCCGTCCGCTACGCGCGCCTCGCCGAGGGCGCGGGCGCCGACGGCCTGCTGGCCATGCCGCCGTACCTCGTGCTCGCCGGCCAGGAGGGCCTGCTGCGGCACTACCGGGAGGTCGCCGCGGCCACCGCCCTGCCGGTCGTCGTCTACCAGCGCGACAACGCCGTCTTCACCCCGCGGACCGTGGTCGAACTCGCCCGCACCGACGGGGTCATCGGCCTCAAGGACGGCCTCGGCGACCTCGACCTCATGCAGCGGATCGTCAGCGTGGTGCGCACCGAGGTTGCCGGCGACTTCCTGTACTTCAACGGCCTGCCCACCGCCGAGCAGACCCAGCTCGCCTACCGCGCCCTGGGCATCACCCTGTACTCCTCGGCCGTGTTCTGCTTCGCCCCGGAGATCGCCCTCGCCTTCCACCGCGCCCTGGACACGGGCGACCAGGACACCGTGCGCCGCCTCCTGGACGGCTTCTACCGCCCGTTCGTCGAACTGCGCGCCCAGGGGCGGGGCTACGCCGTCTCCCTCGTCAAGGCCGGCGTACGGCTGCGCGGCCTGGACGTCGGCGAGGTCCGGCCCCCGCTGCACGAGCCGGGCGAGGATCATGTCAAACAGCTCGCCCAACTGATCGAGCGCGGATACGCGCTGCTGGAGGAGGACGCGTGATCGACCACGGCCCCATGCCGCCCGAGGAGGCCGCATGAAGGCGTCGGCGTTCGTCTATCCCTGGGACGTCGACGGGGACCCCGAGGCCCCCGCGCGCATCGCCGGGCTCGGTGTCGAGCAGGTGACCCTCGCCTCCGCCTACCACTCCACCCGCGCCCTGACCCCCCGGCACCCCCGCCACCGCATCGTCACCGCCGAGTACGCGGCCGTCCTCTACCCGCCGGGCGACCGCTGGGCGGGCCGCGGCCTGCGCCCCTACCCCGCCGGCCGCTGGGCCCCCGGCAACGCGTACGGTGAGGCCGCCGAGGCCCTCGTCGAGGCCGGCCTGGAGGTGCACACCTGGGTCGTCCTCGCCCACAACTCCCGCCTCGGCGCCGAGCATCCGGACACCTCGGTGGTCAACGCCTACGGGGACCGCTACCCATGGGCGCCCTGCATCGCCCAGCCCGCCACGCGCGCCTACCTGGTCGACCTGGCCGCCGAGGCCGCCGTACGCCCCGGCGCGCACGGCACCGAGCTGGAGTCCCTCGGCTGGTACGGGCTTCAGCACCTGCACGCCCACGACAAGACCTCCGGCGTGGGCCTCGGGGAGGCCGGGCAGTACCTGATGTCGCTGTGCTTCTGCCCGTCCTGCCGCGCGGGCTACGGCGGACAGGGTCTCGACGCCGACGAACTGGCGGCGGCCGTGCGGACCGCGCTGGAGCCGCTGTGGCGGGGCGCGGCGGACGACGAGGGCTGGCCCACGGCCGAGAAGCTGCTCGGCGAGGGCACGGCGGCCGCCACGCGCGCGTGGCGCGAGGAGACCGCCCGCACCCTCCAGGAGGAGGCCGTCGCCGCCGTACGCGCCGCCGCGCCCGACGGCTTCCAGGTCCTGCTGCACGCCGACCCGGTCTCCTACCACTGCGGCGCCAACGCGGGCGTCGACCCCGCCCACGTCCTGTCCGTGGCCGACGGCGTGGTGGTGCCCTGCACGGGCGGTACGGACCTGCTGGCGCCCTTCGCCGCACAGGCCCGGGAGCGGACGGTGCTGGCCGCCAACCTCACGGTCGTCACCGGGATGGGCGGCAGCCCCGGCACGCTCGCGGCCGACGCGGCACGCGCGCGTGCCCACGGCGCGACCGAACTGCGGCTGTATCACGCCGGGTTGGCGTCGGACGGGGACCTCGCGGCGGTGCGGGCGGCGCTGTCGGCGCGCTGAGCCAGCGAGGCCGCCGTCAGCAGCAGCGCGAGACCGTACAGCGGCAACAACAGCCCGGGGCCGGCCAGTTCGACCAGGCCGGCCCCGAGGGCGAGGCCGAGCACGTTCGGGGTGAAGACCAGCGTGTGGGCGGTGGCCGTCGCACGGCCGAGGAGCGGGCCGGAGGTCTCGCGCTGCACGGCGGTGAACGCGGCGATCAGCACACAGGGCAGGCCCAGGCCGCTCGCCGCGCTGGACATCAGGGCCACCGGGTCCGACGGCACGGCCCGCGCGGCCACGGCGACCCCCGTCAGCGCGATCCCCGCCGCAGCGAACCGGCGCTCGCCGAGCCGGCGCAACGCGGGCCCCGAGACGAGCCCGACCGCCACCGAACCGGCGCCCTGGACGGCGTACAGCACGCCGGTGTAGGCGGGGCCGTGGCCGAGGCGGTCGACGACGGCGTACAGCATGGCGCCGCAGAGCGCGGTCAGCAGCATGGTCGTACCGCCCGCCCGGACCAGCGGGCGCAGCACGGGGTGACCCCACAGGTGCCGGAAGCCCTCCGCGGTCTGCTTCCGCCGGCCGCCGCCGGACCGGGCGGGCCGCTCCTCGCGCACCCGCAGCAGCGCGCACAGCCCGGCGGCCAGGACGAAGGTGACGGCGTCCAGGCAGGCCACGGCCGGCCCCCCGGAGACCGCGTAGAGGCCCGCCCCGGTCAGTGGGGCGACGAGTTTCATGCCCTCCGTGACGGTCATCCGCAACCCGTTGAAGTCGCCGAGGAGATCCGGGGCGACGGCGGCGGCGACCAGGGCCGACTCGGCGGCGTCGTGGACGACTCCGGCGGTGCCGTACAGGAACAGGACGGTGAACAGCAACCACAAGCGGCCGGGGGAGTCGACGGTGAACAGCGTCAGGAGCATGGCCGCCAGCCCCAGATTCAGCGTGATGAGCAGGGGCTTGCGCGGGAGGCGGTCGGCGAGCGTGCCCAGCGCCGGGCCCGCCAGGGTGGGCGCCCACATGGCGACCATGCACAGGGCGGCCAGGCCGTCGGACCCCGTGAGGTCCTTGACCCACACCCCCGACACCAGCCACAGCGAGGAGGTGCCGAAGGCGGACACCACCAGGCCGGTGAGGTACAGCCCCGCAGTGCGGTCCCGCAGGACGCGGACCACGGTCCAGGAAGTCGTCATGCCTGGTCATCGTGGACCTAAGGCGAGGACCTCGGGATCGGTAAGGTGCCCTAGCTGTGCCGTCCGACCCTTCCCGTCTGCCTTCGGGCGACGACGCGGATCGTCGGACAGGGCCCTGGTCCCGGGCGCGGCGCGGCGGCGACGATCCGCCGGTCATCGGTCTCCCCCCACGACTCCTCGTCCGGCTGCGCGCCGCGCGACCCGGTGATCGCGGCGCGGTGCCCCGGCGGCGGCCGTGTGCCGTGGGCGTGCCTGTGCGGCACCGATGAGTTCCGCGGGTCCGGCCGGTCAATCTGTTCGTACGGGCAGCGCGACCCCGAAGGAGCAGGACATGACCATGGTGGACCTCGGCCCGCAGACCCGGATCGTGGCGCGGCTCGCCGAGAACGTGACCGACGAACAGCTGACGGCCGTCACGCGTGCCCGGACTGCGCGGTGCGGAACCTGCTGGGCCATCTGGTGATGCTCTCGGTGGCCTTCCGCGACGCGGCCCGCAAGGACCTCGGCGCGACGACCGACACCAACCCGAACGCCGCCGTCCCGGACATCGGCCCCGGCTGGCGCGAGGAACTGCCCAAGGCACTGGACGAACTGGCCGACGCCTGGCGCGACCCGGCCGCCTGGACCGGCGACACGCGGGCCGGCGGGGTGGACCTGCCGGGCGCGGTCGCGGGCGCCGTCGTCGCCGACGAACTGGTGATCCACGGCTGGGACCTGGCCCGCGCCACCGGCCAGGACTACGCCCCCGACCCGGCCGCCCTCCGATCGGCCCACGGTTTCCTCCTCGCCGCCGCCGACGACCCGGACCGGGGCGGCGGCCTGTTCGGCCCGGTCGTCCCGGTCCCGGAGGGCGCGCCGCTCGTGGAGCGGGCGGTGGGGCTCAGCGGGCGGGACCCGGGGTGGCGGCCGTAGGAGCGACCCGGGACGGCGGCCGCAGGAGGGCACCGAGAGCGGCACTGAGTAGGCGAACCGGTACGGCATGAGTACCTCGGCCGGTGTGCCGGGCACGGCGGCACCGGTTCGATGGCCACATGACGACACAGCACATCGCGACGGTCCCGGGCCCGGCCGGCGCGGAGCGGCGGGACCCCCGGGGCTGGGTGGCCCCCGCGGTCGCGACGGCCCTGATGGTCCCGCTGGCCCCGCTCGCCCTCCTCTTCGGCGGACTGTCCGCCATGGCCACGGACAGCTGCGGCCCCGACGACTGCTCGGCCGCCCTGGAGACGGCGCTGGCCTGGATCAACGGGATGCTCGGCGTCGGTGGCCCGCTGTCGTTCACGGCCCTGCTCACCGCGTGGCTGCTGCCCTGGAGGCGCCGCTGGTCGGCGGCGCGCGTCTGGGCGTCCCTGGTCGCGCTGACGCCGCCGCTGTCCGTCCTGTACCTGGTGTTCACACTCCCCGCGCCCTGACCCCGGCGCTCCCCGGGGGCGCCGAGGCATGGGTGGACGCGGGGCCCGGGACACGTTCGCCGCTTCGCAGCGGCACACGGACCCCGCGCGGCCCACCGCGATCCGGATCCGGCATCTGCACGCCGACCACAGCGCCGACCCGCCGGCCGCCGCCTACGCCTCCGCCTTCGGCGGCATGACACCGCCCGCGCCGATCCCGTGTACGCCTCACGGGACTGCGCCTGTCGGCCGGCCGGCTTCTTCGGGCGACCGGACGTCGACTTCCGTGAGGGCGTCCTCGGCTTCCGCGACCTGCACGACGGCGTCCGGCACCGGAACCTGCGCCTGACCGCCCGAGCCGTCGCCCACGAGACGGCGGCGTAGGGGCTGCGCGCCGAGTGCCGGGCAGCGTGCCGGCGTGCTCCGGGAGGCGGACCTCGGCGAGCATCGCGAAGGCGAACCGCCGCAGCGGGTGCGTCTCACGCCGGAGGGCGCCGGCCGGATCGCCCGCGACGCCCACGTGCGCGAGCCGCTCGTCCCCCTGTCGGGCCCACACCGACCCGCGAGGCGGCCACCGTGCGCGCCGCCGCCGTCTCCGGGCGGCCCACGCACCGGGCGATCGCGGGCGGCATCCGCACCGCCCGAGCCGCCCCGCCCCGGCAACCTCGACTTCCTCTGCCGGAAGCATTGACGAAACGCGAGCCCACTCCTACCTTCAACGCGTCGTACTTCGTACGTCATATATGAGACGCGATATGTGAGATCCGAGAGGGCCGCATGACCTCTGTGCCCACCCCGATCCCGTCCCGCACGCAATACGTGCTGGACGCCATCAAACACCGCATCCTGACGGGGCAGTTGACGCCCGGACAGGCCCTGGTCGAGACGGAGCTGGCCGCACAGTTCGGGGTGTCCAAGACCCCGGTGCGGGAGGCGCTGAAGACGCTCGCCGGGACCGGTCTGGTCGTGATGAGCCAGTACAAGGGCGTCACGGTGCGCATGGTGGACGCGGACATGGCGCGCGAGGTCTACGACGTGCGGCTGCTGCTGGAGCCGGAGGCCCTGCGCCGGGCGGTGCGGCGCGGCGCGTCCCTCGACGCCGCTCGCTCCGCGCTGACCCGCGCCGACGACGCCACCGACACCGCCGAACGGTCGCTCGCCAACCGCGAGTTCCACCGCGCCCTCTACCTGCCCTGCGGCAACCCGCTGCTCGGCCGGATGCTGGACGAGGTCCGCGACCAGGCCGCCCTCGTCTCCGCCGTCGCCTGGGCGGCCGACCCCTCCTGGGAGCGGGAGGCCGCCGAGCACCGGGAGATCCTGCGGCTCGCGCTCGACGGTGACGCGGACGGCGCCGCGAGCGCCCTGCACGCCCACATCGCGTCCTTCGTGCGGCGAGCGTTCCCCTCGGACAGCGAGCCCCACCCAGAGGAAGGCCAGGAATGAGCAGCGTGACGTTCGAGACCCAGCGGGCGGCCCTGGCCGACGTGGTGGCCATCCCGGTGACCCCCTTCGCCGAGGACGGCTCCGTCGACCGGGACACCCACCGGGTCCTGCTGCGTCGCCTGCTCGACGGCGGGATCAGCACCCTCACCCCCAACGGCAACACCGGCGAGTTCTACGCCCTCAGCCCCGAGGAGCGGCGCCTGGTGACCGAGTGGACCGTGCAGGAGGCGGGCGACCGTGCCGTGATCCTCGTCGGGGTCGGGCACGACGTACCCACCGCGATCGCCTCCGCCCGGCACGCCCGCGACCTCGGCGCCCAGATGGTCATGGTCCACCAGCCCGTCCACCCGTACGTCTCGGCCGCCGGCTGGGTCGACTACCACCGCGCCATCGCCGAAGCCGTCCCCGAGCTGGGCGTGGTGCCGTACCTGCGCAACGCCCAGTTGCCCGGCGCCCGCCTCGCCGAACTCGCCGACCACTGCCCGAACGTCATCGGCGTCAAGTACGCCGTCCCGGACGCCGCACGGTTCGCGGCCTTCGCGCGGGACGCGGGCCTCGACCGCTTCGTCTGGGTCGCCGGTCTCGCCGAGCCCTACGCCCCCTCCTACTTCTCCGCGGGCGCCACCGGCTTCACCTCCGGGCTCGTGAACGTCGCCCCGGCCGTTTCGCTGAACATGATCGAAGCCCTTCGATCCGGCGACTATCCGGCCGCCATGAAGGTCTGGGAGCAGATCCGCCGCTTCGAGGAACTGCGCGCGGCCCACGGCTCCGCCAACAACGTCACCGTCGTCAAGGAGGCGCTCGCCGCGCTCGGCCTGTGCCGCAGGGACGTCCGCCCGCCGAGCAAGCCGCTGCCCGAGGACGAACGGGCCGAGGTCGCCGTCATCGCCGCCGGATGGTCGATATGAACGCACCCCGCAAGAGCCCCGAGAATCTGAGGAGCCACCAGTGGTACGGCACCGACGGCCTGCGCTCCTTCAGCCACCGCGCCCGCACCCGCCAGCTCGGCTACCTGCCCGAGGAACACCTCGGCAAGCCGGTCATCGCCGTCCTCAACACCTGGTCCGACATCAACCCCTGCCACGTCCACCTGCGCGACCGCGCCCAGGCCGTCAAGCGCGGGGTGTGGCAGGCCGGTGGCTTCCCGCTGGAGTTCCCGGTCTCCACGCTCAGCGAGACCTTCCAGAAGCCGACCCCGATGCTCTACCGCAACCTGCTCGCGATGGAGACCGAGGAACTGCTGCGGTCGTACCCGGTCGACGGAGCGGTGCTGATGGGCGGCTGCGACAAGTCCACGCCCGCCCTGCTCATGGGCGCCGCCTCCGTGGACCTGCCGGCGGTCTTCGTGCCGGCCGGCCCCATGCTCCCGGGCCACTGGCGCGACCAGGTCCTCGGCTCCGGCACCGACATGTGGAAGTACTGGGACGACAAGCGGGCCGGTCTCATCGGCGACTGCGAGATGGCCGAGCTGGAGAGCGGCCTGGCCCGCTCGCCCGGCCACTGCATGACCATGGGTACGGCGTCCACGCTCACGGCCGCCGCCGAGGCGCTCGGCGTGACCGTGCCCGGCGCGTCCAGCATCCCGGCGGTGGACTCCGGACACGACCGGATGGCCGCCGAGGCGGGCCTGACGATCGTCGAACTGGTCCACCGGGACCGCAAGCTGAGCGAGATCCTCACCCGCGAGGCCTTCGAGGACGCCGTGACGACCGTCCTGGGCCTCGGCGGCTCCACCAACGCCGTGATCCACCTGATCGCCATGGCGGGCCGGGCCGGGGTGCGGCTCACCCTGGACGACTTCGACCGCATCGCCCGCACGGTTCCCGTGCTCGCCGACGTCCGCCCCGGCGGACAGCGCTACCTCATGGAGGACTTCCACTTCGCGGGCGGCCTGCCCGGCTTCCTGTCCCGCATCCGCGACCTGCTCCACCTGGAGCGGCCGACGGTCTCGCACGACACCCTGCGCGACCAGCTGCGGGGTGCCCGGGTGCACAACGACGACGTCATCCGGCCCCGTGACAACCCGGTCGCGCGCGAGGGCGGGGTCGCCGTACTCCGGGGCAACCTCTGCCCGGACGGCGCCGTCATCAAGCACATCGCCGCCGAGCCCCACCTGCTCCGGCACACCGGCCCCGCGGTCGTCTTCGACGACTACAGGACCATGCAGCGGACCATCGACGACCCCTCGCTCGGCATCACCGCCGACAGCGTGCTCGTCCTGCGCAACACCGGTCCCAAGGGCGGGCCGGGCATGCCCGAGTACGGCATGCTGCCGATCCCCGACCACCTGCTCAAGCAGGGCGTACGGGACATGGTCCGGATCTCCGACGCCCGGATGAGCGGCACGAGTTACGGCACCTGTGTCCTGCACGTGGCGCCCGAGTCGTACGTCGGCGGCCCGCTGGCGCTGGTCCGCACCGGGGACCTCATCACCCTCGACGTCGACGCCCGCGGCCTCCATCTCCACGTGGACGACGAGGAGCTGGCGCGCAGGCGAGCCGAGTGGACCCCGCCGCCCGCCCGGTTCGAGCGGGGCTACGGCGCCCTCTACAACGAGCAGATCACGCAGGCCGACACCGGCTGCGACTTCGAGTTCCTGGCCCGGCCGGGCAGCGTGCCGGACCCGTACGCCGGCTGACCCGTCGACATGAGCGAAGCGCTCACCCATGTGTATGTAGCAAGCGCTTCCTATATCCGCCCCACTGTGAACGGAGAACAGTCATGGCCCAAGCCGCAGCCGTGGCGAAACCGCCCGCGCCACCCCGGCGGCGCCGTGCCTCCGCGACCCCGCGCAGGCTGCCGTACCTGCTGATCGCCCCGGCGGCCCTGCTGATGCTGGGCTTCATCGCCTACCCGGTGCTCAGCGTCTTCTACTACAGCCTGCAGAACTACAACCCCACCAAGCCGTGGCGGAACGGCTTCGCGGGCTTCGACAACTTCACGCAGGCCTTCGCCCACGACCCCCAGTTCTGGGACACGCTGACCTTCAGCGCCCAGTGGGTCGTGGTCGAGGTCGGCCTGCAACTGCTGTTCGGGCTCGCGCTGGCCCTCATCGTCAACCAGACCTTCGTCGGGCGGGCGCTCGGACGCGCCCTCGTCTTCTCCCCGTGGGCCGTCTCCGGCGTGCTGACCTCCGCGATCTGGGTCCTGCTCTACAACTCCCAGACGGGCATCACCCGTTACCTCGCCGATGCGGGCATCGGCTCCTACGGCACGAGCTGGCTGTCGGACACCTCGACGGTCTTCCCGGCGGCGGTGGTCGCCGATCTCTGGCGGGGCGTCCCCTTCTTCGCGATCCTCATCCTCGCCGACCTCCAGTCCGTCTCCAGGGACCTGTACGAGGCGGCCGAGGTCGACGGAGCCAGTCGCCTCAAGCAGTTCTGGCACATCACCCTGCCCCACCTGAAGGACGCGATCGTCCTGTCCACGCTGCTGCGCGCGGTGTGGGAGTTCAACAACGTCGACCTGCTCTACACCCTCACGGGCGGCGGACCGGCCGGGGAGACCACGACGCTCCCGCTCTACATCGCCAACACCAGCGTCGACGCCCACAACTTCGGCTACGCCTCCGCCCTGACCACGGTGGCGTTCGTGATCCTGCTCTTCTGCTCGATCGTCTATCTGCGGCTGAGCAAGTTCGGAGGTGAGACCAAGTGATCACCGAGATCGCTCCCGCGCCCGAGCGTGTGGTGTCCGAGCCCGCCCGGCCACGCAAGAAGCGCCGTGCCTGGGACGAGGTCCCGCGCTGGCAGATCTACCTCCCCCTGGGGATCTACCTCCTGTTCACCCTGATCCCCTTCTACTGGATCCTCCTCTTCGCCCTCCGCCCGGCCGGCTCCACCTCGCTCGTGCCGTGGCCGATGACCTTCGACCACTTCCAGAAGGTATGGACCGAGCGCAGCTTCGGCACCTACTTCGCCAACAGCGTCTACGTCGGCCTCGCCACCCTGGTGCTGACCACGCTCGTCGCCCTGGCCGGCGGCTACGCGCTCGCCCGCTTCGACTTCCGGGCCAAGCGCGGCTTCATGCTGGCCCTGCTGTGCTCCCAGTTCGTGCCGGGCGCACTGCTGCTGGTGCCGCTCTTCCAGATCTTCGCCAAGCTGTCGATGATCAACTCCCTCGGCAGTGTGATCATCGCCGAGACCGTCTTCCAGTTGCCGCTGTCGATGATCCTGATCAGCGGCTTCATCCGGAACGTGCCCTACTCCCTGGAGGAGGCCGCCTGGGTGGACGGCTGCAACCGGCTCACCGCTTTCAGGATCGTCGTCCTGCCGCTGCTGCGGCCCGGTCTGATCGCCGTCGGCTCCTTCGCCTTCGTGCACGCCTGGAACCACTTCCTGTTCGCCCTGATGTTTCTGTCCGACCAGAGCAAGCAGACCATCCCGGTCGGCCTCAACACCCTGATGAGCGCCGACAGCGTCGACCTGGGTGCCCTGGCCGCGGGCGGCATCGTCGCGGCCGTACCCGTGGTGATCGTGTTCGCCTTCATCCAGAAGTGGCTGATCACCGGCTTCAGCGCGGGGGCGGTGAAGGGATGAGACGCCGTCCCGTCAGCAGGGTCGTCCTTCGCCCTCCCGACCTGCGCGCCGCCTACGACCGCCTCCCCGTCCGGCGACCCGGCGCCCGGTCCCGGCTCGCCGGCCACGGCGAGGCGATGCTCACCGGCGCCGGCGACTCGGCCACCGGCGACCACGGCAGGCTCCGGGCCACCCCGCAGCCGGGCAGCGGGCGCGATCTGACGGCGGGCACCGGCCGGCCGCCCACCCCGCACGCAAGGACCGACAGCACCGCGCCGGCCGACCGGGAGACGGCGTGCGGCGCGGGTGCGGGGAGGATCCCGTGAGCGTACCCATCGTCCTGACGGGCGCGCGCGGTCACGGCCGCCGGCACCTCGACAACATCCGCCGGCTCCAGGCCCGGGGGCTGGTCCGGCTGGCCGGGATCTGCGAGCTGACCCCGCTGTCCGCCGAGGAGATCCCGGACGGCCTGGACAGGCCCGAGCAGTCCGCCGACCTCGGTGCGCTGCTCGACCGCACGGGCGCCCGGGTCGCCGTGATCTGCACGCCGATCCCCACCCACACCGACCTGGCCCTCACCGCCGCCGGGCGGGGCGTGCACATCCTGCTGGAGAAGCCGCCGGCGCCGTCGTACGCCGAGTACCGGCGCATGGCCGACGGGGTGGCGGAGGCCGGCGTGGTCTGCCAGATCGGCTTCCAGTCGCTGGGCTCGCACGCCGTGCCGGCCATCCGGCGGCTGATCGCCGAGGGCGCGATCGGCGAACTCGCCGGGGTCGGCGGGGCCGGGGCCTGGGCGCGCCCCGAGGCCTACTACCGGCGGGCGCCCTGGGCGGGCCGGCGGCGCCTGAACGGCGTCGACGTGGTCGACGGCGTCCTCACCAACCCCCTCGCGCACGCCGTCGCCACCGCTCTCGCCCTGCTCGGCACGACCCGCGCCGAGGACGTCACCGGCATCGAGACCGAACTGCTGCGCGCCAACGACATCGAGTCCGACGACACCTCCTGCGTCCGGGTCGGCACCCCGCACGGCCCGGTCACGGTCGCCGCGACCCTGTGCGCCGAGGAGCCGGGGGAGCCGTACGTCGTGCTGCACGGCGAGAGCGGGCGGATCACCTTCTGGTACAAGCAGGACCGGGTGCTGGTCCAGCGGGCCGGGCACGGCCCGGAGGAGACCGGGTACGGCCGCACCGACCTGCTGGAGAACCTGGTCGAGCACCTGGCCGGCGGCGCACGGCTGCTGGTACCGCCGGACGAGACCGGCGCCTTCATGAAGGTCGTCGAGGCCGTCCGGACCGCCCCCGACCCGGCCCCGCTCCCCGCGCACGCCTGGCGGCTGCTGCCCGCCGAACAACGCCGGGTCGTGCCCGGCATCGACGGCCTGGTCGCGGCCGCCGCCGACACCCTGGCCCTCTACTCCGAACTGGGCGCCGCCTGGGCCCTGCCGAAAGAGGTGAGCACGCGATGACCTCCCACGACAGCCCGGTCCTGCGGGTGGCGGGCCGCCCGGTCGGCCGGTACGTCACCCGGCCCGAGCCGCCCGTCCGCCTCTCCCCGCGCCCCTATCTGCACCCCGTCACCACCCTGGCCGGCACGGCGGTCACCGAGGCGGCCCCCGCCGACCACGCACACCACCTCGGCGTCGGTGTCGCCGTCCCCGACGTCGAGGGGCACAACTTCTGGGGCGGGCGCACCTTCGTCCGGGGCCGGGGTCCCACCGAGCTGGACAATCACGGCACCCAGCGGCACGCCTCCTTCCAGCTGCGCGACCCCGACGGCTTCGTGGAGGAACTGCGCTGGGTCGCCGCCGGGAAGGAGCTGCTGCGCGAGCGCCGTACGGTCGCGGCCACCGGACTGACCGGCACCGCCTGGGCGCTGGACTTCACGTTCTCCCTGACGAACGTCTCCGCCGGCCCGCTGACCCTCGGCAGCCCCGCCACCAACGGGCGCCCCGGCGCGGCCTACGGCGGCTTCTTCTGGCGGGCCCGCAAGGAGGACTCGGTGCCGGACGTCTACACGGCCGACCGCGAGGGGGAGGCCGAGGTGCACGGCAGCCGCGCCGACTGGATCGCGCTCGCCGGGGCCGGCTGGACGCTGGTCTTCGCCGGGGCCACCGAGGAGACCCGACGGGACCCGTGGTTCGTACGGGCCACCGAGTACCCCGGGGTCGGGTCGTCGCTGGCGTCCGCGCAGCGCCTGCCGGTCGAGCCCGGCGCGACCGTGGTGCGCCGCGTGGTCACGGTGGTCGCCGACGGGCGTCCGGACCGCGGGGAAGCGGCCGCGCTGGTCGGGAAGGCGGTGAGCCGGTGAGGGACGAGACGTACCAGAACCCGGTCCTGAACGCCGACTGGTCGGACCCGGACGTCGTCCGCGTCGGCGACGACTTCTACCTCACCGCCTCCAGCTTCGGCCGCGTCCCCGGCCTGCCGTTGCTGCACTCGCGCGACCTCGTGGGCTGGACCCTCGTCGGCCACGCGCTCGAACGCCTGGAACCCGAGGAGGAGTTCCGCACACCCCGGCACGACTGCGGGGTCTGGGCACCGTCCATCCGTCACCACGACGACCGTTTCTGGATCTTCTGGGGCGACCCCGACCAGGGCATCTTCCAGATCAACGCCCCCGAGGTCCGCGGCCCCTGGACCCGCCCGCACCTGCTCAAGGCGGGCAAAGGCCTGATCGACCCGTGCCCGTTGTGGGACGACGAGACCGGCGACGCCTACCTCGTGCACGCCTGGGCCAGGTCCCGCTCCGGCATCAAGAACCGGCTCACCGGCCACCGGATGCACCCCGACGGCACCTCGCTGCTCGACGAGGGCAAGGTGATCGTCGACGGGGACCGCATCCCCGGCTGGTTCACCCTCGAAGGACCCAAGCTCTACCGGCACGACGGCTGGTTCTGGATCCTGGCGCCCGCCGGGGGAGTGGAGACCGGCTGGCAGGGCGCCTTCCGCTCGCGCGGCTTCTTCGGGCCGTACGAGGAGCGGATCGTCCTGGAGCAGAAGGACACCGAGGTCAACGGGCCGCACCAGGGCGGCTGGGTGCGCACCGCGGCCGGCGAGGACTGGTTCCTGCACTTCCAGCAGCGGGGCGCCTACGGCAGGGTCGTCCACCTCCAGCCGATGCGCTGGGGTGCCGACGGCTGGCCGGTCCTCGGCGACGAGGGCGCCCCCGTCGCCGTACACCGCAAGCCGGACCTGCCGGCGCAGCCTCCCGCCGCTCCCGCCACCGACGACGACTTCCCCGGCGGACGCTACGGCCGCCAGTGGCAGTGGACCGCCAACCCGGGCGACGGCTGGGCCACCCAGCACTCCGGGGACGGGCTGCGGCTGACCTGCGTCCGCTCGGCCGACGCCCACGACCCGAGGAAACTCCCCCACGTCCTCACCCAGCGGCTGCCCGGCCTGCCCTGCACGGTCGAGGTCGAGCTGCGCCTGGACGGCACCGAGCCGGGGGCGCGGGCGGGGCTCGTGGTGCTCGGGGACGCCTTCGGCTGGATCGGCCTCGAGCGTGCGGCCGACGGGACGGTCCACCTCGTGCACCGGTTCGCGGAGGCGGTCGCCGAGAGGGAGCGGGACGCGGGCGCGCCCTGTCCCGCGCCGGAGGGACGGGCCCGGCTGCGGATCGAGGCCGGGGCCGGCGCGCGCTGCCGGTTCTCGTACGACGTCGGGGACGGCTTCCGCACCTCCGCACCCGTCTTCGCGGCCACCCCCTGGCGCTGGGTCGGCGCCCTGCTCGGCCTGTTCGCCGTCGCGCCCGAGGGACCGGGGCAGGCCGGGGCGGCGACCTTCACCCGGTTCCGCATCGGCCCTGGGTGACCCTCCCCGCACACGTGTGGGAAGGCCTCCGGCGCACCTGCCGGGCAAGCGCTTGCCCACAGCTCCACCACTCCGTTGGATCCAGAAGAAGAGAGCCGACCGATGAAGAGCAGCATTCCGAGAAGCAGGCGCGCCGTCACGGCCGTCGCCCTGGGCTCCGTCCTCGCGCTGGCCGCCACCGCCTGCGGCGACGACGGCAGCGGCGGCGCGGGGGACAAGGGGGGCGAGGGCTCCGGCAAGGGCACGATCACCTTCTGGGACAACAACGGCGGTGTCCGCACCGACATCTGGAAGCGGATCATCGCCGACTTCGAGCAGAAGTACCCGGACATCAAGGTCAGGTACGTCGGCATCCCGGCGGCGAGCGCCCAGTCCAAGTACGACACCGCGATCCAGGGCGGCGGCCTGCCCGACGTGGGCGGCGTGGGCACCGCGATGCTCGCCGAGGTCGCCGCACAGGGCGCGCTGGAGCCCCTGGACTCCCGGCTGGAGAAGAGTCCGCTGAACGGCAAGCTGAGTCGGAACCTGCTCGACGTGAGCAAGGCGGCCGGTGGTGGGGACACCCTGTACCAGGTGCCGACCTCGGCCAACAACGGCACGCTCTGGTACCGGACCGATCTGTTCAAGAAGGCCGGCCTGGACGCGCCGACCACCTGGTCGACGTTCTACGAGGCCGCCGACAAGCTGACGAACACGGGCAAGAACGAGTTCGGCTTCACCATCCGCGGCGGCGAGGGGTCCATCGCCCCGGCCCTCGACGCGGTGTACGGCCAGACCGGCATCACCTCGTTCTGGAACGGCGACAAGACCACCGTCAACGATCCGAAGAACGTTGCCGCGCTGGAGAAGTACGTCGCGCTGTACAAGAAAAACACCCCGTCCGCCGACGTCAACAACGACTTCACCAAGATGGTCGCGCAGTGGGACAGCGGCACCATCGGCATGCTGAGCCACAACCTCGGGTCCTACCAGGACCATCTGAAGGCGCTGGGCAAGGAGAAGTTCCGGGGCATCCCCAACCCCACCCTGGACGACGGCACCCGGGTGCAGGTGTCCAACCCGGTGGACGGGCTGAGCCTGTTCAAGTCGGGCAAGAACAAGGCCGCCGCCTGGAAGTTCATCGAGTTCGCCGTCTCCGCCGCGGAGAACTCCAAGTTCAACGAGTCGGCGGGGCAGGTGCCGGCGAACACGGACGCGGCCGAGGACGCCTGGATCCAGTCGGCCGAGCCGACCAAGCTGGCGGCCGAGGCGCTCAACGGGGGCAACACGAAGATCGTGCAACTGCCGTACTACCTGCCGGACTGGAACACGATCTCCAAGTCCGACAACGAGCCGAACTTCCAGAAGGTGCTGCTCGGGAAGCTGAGCGCGAAGGACTTCCTGGACACGCTCGCGGACCAGCTGAACACGGCGCAGGCCGACTGGAAGAAGAACCACTGAGAACTCCCGTGGTTCGGGTGCGCGGGGCGCTGCGGGTCCGGTGGTGGCCGGTCGCGCGGCTCCCCGCGCCCTGGATCGATCTCGGCGCTCGAAAGGCACAGATCGTGTCCCTTACGCGTAGACAAGTCGGGTTGGCCGCCGCGGTCGCCGCTCCGCTCGCTCTCGCCGCCACCGGTACCGCGCAAGCCGCCCGGCGTTCCCGGACGCTCTACATCGCCGGTGACTCCACCGCCGCGCAGAAATACGCCGACGCGGCTCCCGAGACCGGATGGGGAACGGCGCTCCCCTTCTTTCTGCGGAAGGAGGTCGCCGTCGCCAACCATGCCGTCAACGGGCGCAGTTCGAAGAGCTTCGTGGAGGAAGGGCGGCTCGACGGCGTCCTCTGCGTGATCCGGCCCGGGGACCTCCTGCTGATCCAGTTCGCGCACAACGACGAGAAGGCCACCGATCCCGCCCGGTACACCGAGCCCTGGACGACGTACCAGGACTTTCTGCGGCTGTACCTCGACGGTGCCCGGGCGCGCGGGGCGCGGCCCGTGCTCGCCACCCCGGTGGAGCGGCGCCGGTTCGACGCCGAGGGCAACGCCGTGCCGACCCATGGTGACTACCCGGCCGCCATGCGGGCGCTGGCGAAGGAGGAAGGGGTCGCGCTGCTCGACGTCGAGGCGCTGTCGCTCGCGTTGTGGCAGCTGCTCGGGGTGGAGGAGACGAAGACCTACTTCAACTGGACCGCCACGGAGCAGGACAACACGCACTTCAATCCGCCGGGCGCCATCGCGGTGGCCCGGCTGGTCGCGCGGGAGTTGCTGCGCACCCGGCTGCCGGCCCGGCATGACGTCGTACGGCTGCACGAGGACGTCCCGACGTCCTGGATCACCTGGCCGCCCGCCCCGGAATCCTGACCTTCTGCATGAGGAGAGCCGCACAGTGCGTACACAGATATGTCATGGCCGTGTCATAGGTGCCCTCGTGGGCGGTACGGCCCTCGTCCTCGCCGTAACCGGCACCGCCTTCGCGCACTCCGCCCACCGAACCGGCCTCGACCGGCAGGTGCTGCCCGCGAAGGACGGCTGGGCCGCCTACGGCACCGGAACGACCGGCGGTGCCGCCGCCGACTCCGCGCACGTCTACACCGTCACCACCTGGGAGCAGTTCAAGGCCGCCCTCGCGGACGGCGGCAGCGCCCCGAGGATCATCAGAGTGAAGGGGACGATCGACGCCGACGGGCCGGGGTGCGACTCCTTCGCCGTGCCCGGGTACGACTTCGCCACCTACCTGCAGACCTACGACCCGGCGGTGTGGGGCCGTACCAAGACCCTCGACGCCGAGCCAGACGACAGCCCCGAGGGCCTGCGTCGCGCCTCCGCCGCCCGCCAGGACGCCTTCATCAAGGCGAACGTCCCGGCCGGCACCACCATCGTCGGCATCGGGAAGGACGCCGGCTTCAAGGGCGCCAGCCTGCAGATCAAAGGCGTCGACAACGTCATCGTCCGCAACCTGAGCTTCGAGAGCCCCCTGGACTGCTTCCCGCAGTGGGACCCGACCGACACCGCCGACGGCAACTGGAACTCCGAGTACGACAGCGCCGTCGTCCACGGCTCGACGCACGTGTGGATGGACCACAACACCTTCACCGACGGCGACCACCCCGACAGCACCCTGCCGCACCACTTCGGGCGCATCTTCCAGCAGCACGACGGCGAACTCGACATCGTCAAGGGCGCGGACTACGTCACCGCCTCCTGGAACGTCTTCGAGGACCACGACAAGACGATCCTGATCGGCAACAGCGACAGCGCCTCGACGGCCGCCGTGGACCGTGGGCACCTGAAGGTCACCTTCCACCACAACCTGTTCCGCGACCTGGTCGAGCGCGCACCCCGCGTCCGCTTCGGACAGGTGGACTCCTACAACAACCACTTCGTCGCCGGCGAGGGCTACTCCTACAGCTACGGCATCGGCATGGAGTCCCGACTCGTCGCCCAGCACAACGCCTTCACACTGCCGGACGGGGTGAAGGCCGGCTCCGTCCTGAAGAAGTGGAAGGAGGCGCCGGTCACCGCCGACGACAACTACGTCAACGGCGTGCCGACCGATCTGATCGCCGTCCACAACGCCGAGGTGCCCCAAGAGATCCTCCAGTCCGGTGCCGGCTGGACGCCCGCCCTGCGCGCCGAGGTCGACCCCGCGCGGGCCGTACCGGGCCTCGTCGCCCACCGCGCGGGCGCCGGTCGCCTGTGCTGAACCGGCACGGGGCCGGGGCGAGTCCCCGGCCCCTCCTCCTCTCCCACGACCCGCACCGCGAAGGAGCACGCCCATGCCCTCGCCCCACCTCCCCGTGACCAGACGGCGTTTCCTCGTGGCGAGCGCCGGGGCCGCCGCCGCGCTCGGCCTCGCCTCCGCCCCCGCGCGGGCCGCCGGGCGACCGCGCCCGTTCGGCCGCTACGGGTCACCGGACCGCCGCCTCACCCCGCAGACCCTGTACGTCGACCCGCGCGGCCACGGCGACTTCACCTCCGTGCAGGCCGCCGTGGCCGCCGCCACCGGCACCGGCCGGACGCTGGTCCTCGCCCCCGGTACCTACCGGGAGACGGTCGCCGTCGACGTCAGCCGCCAGGAGATGACCTGGATCGGCGCCTGCGAGGACCCCCGGGGCGTCGTGATCGTCCACGACAACGCGGCCGGCACCCCCAAGCCCGGCGGCGGCACCCACGGCACCTCCGGCTCGGCCACCACGACCGTGCAGGCCGACGGCTTCACCGCCCACCGGATCACCTTCGCCAACGACTGGCTGCGCGCCGACCACCCCGACATCAGCGGCACCCAGGCCGTCGCCCTGAAGGTGCAGGGCGACCGCAGCGCCTTCCTGCACTGCCGCTTCCTCGGCCACCAGGACACCCTGTACGCCTACTCCACGGCCCTCGGCACCTTCGCCCGCCAGTACTTCGCCCACTGCTACGTGGAGGGGGACGTCGACTTCGTCTTCGGCCGGGCCACGGCGGTGTACGAGCACTGCCACTTCCACACCCTGGACCGGACGGACCTGGCCGCGGCGCCCTACGGCTTCGTCTTCGCGCCCTCCACGGCCGTCGCCAACCCGCGGGGCTACCTGGTCACGCGCAGCCGCGTCACCAGCGAGGCACCGGACGCCGCCTACAAACTGGCCCGGCCCTGGGTGCCCAGCTCCGACCCCACCGCCCGCCCGATGCTCACCGTCCGCGACACCTGGCTCGGCCCGGGCATCGACGCCGTCGCGCCCTACACCGACATGTCGACCGCCCACCCCTGGCAGAACCATCGGTTCGCCGAGTACCGTAACACCGGTCCCGGCGCAGTCGTCACGGTCGCCGAGAACCGGCCCCAACTCCCCGACGAACAGGCCGGGTCGGCGACCAGGGAGGCCTACCTCGGAGACTGGGACCCGCGGAAGGGGTGGTGATGCTCCGCGGACGTACGCCGCTCGGCGGAGCCGCGGCCGGTCTCGCCGGCCTGGTGTCCGGCGCCTTGCCGGGGACCTTGGTGTCACCCGTAGGTGAACTCGCCCGTCCGCGGTAGCAGTTCCGGCCCCAGGGGGACCGGGTCAAGGGAACGCCATGTCCGAGTCAGGGCAGGGCAATGCTCCGGGCCGGTACGAGCCGCGCCTGAAACACGGCACGCGTATCGATCGGATAACAGGCCTCGCGGTGCGGTTGTGATGCGCGTAGACAGTGCGTGACCTGGTACATCACTTCCATCCACCAGATCCGGAGAATTCATGCGGAAGTCCCTCGGAGCGGCCGCCGTCGGCGCCGCCTGCGCCCTCGCCGGGGCCGCGCTGTACGGCGCGGGCGCGGCCACCGCCGGCCAGTCGACGGCGAACTCCACCCACGAGCCCTACAACATCGGGCTGTTGGTGAAGGACATCGACACCTACTACGGCACCACCACCGACAGCAACGGCGTCTACCAGGCGTCCCCGGACAGCCCGTACGCCAAGGACCTGGCGCGTATCGACGCCGACGCCCGCAGCTTCATCGACAAGGCGGCCGACAAGGCGCACCGTCACGGTGAGAAGCCGGCCGTCGTCTTCGACATCGACGACACCCTGCTGCTCAGCCTTGACTACGAGAAGCGCTACAACTACACGTACAACGCCACCACGTGGGCCGACTACGTGAACCGCGCCGACCGCCCCGCCGTCTTCGGCAGCCCCGAGCTGGTCCGGTACGCCGAGTCCAAGGGCGTCGAGGTCTTCTACAACTCCGGTCTCAGCGAGGCGCAGCGCTCCGCCGCCGTGGAGAACCTGAAGAAGGTCGGCGCCGATGTGAACCTCGACGCCGCCCACATGTTCCTCAAGGACAAGGCCGACCCGCCGGCCTACCTGAGCGACTGCGCCACCCCGGGCACCTGGAACTGCACGACCGTGCAGTACAAGTCGGGAACCCGCGAGCACATCGAGGACGACCTCGGGTACGAGATCATCGCCAACTTCGGCGACCAGTACTCGGACCTGGACGGCGGCCACGCCGACCGTACCTACAAGCTGCCGAACCCGACGTACTTCGTCAGCTGAGCACTTCCGGGCCGGCGGCGAGCAGTCGCCGGTACGCGGCCCCCGTCACCGGCAGCACCCGGCCGTGGCGGGGGCCGGCTGCTCATGGTCGGTGGAGAGCACGGGCCGTCGAGCGCTGCGCGGGTGACGGCAGCCGGGAGTTTCGGTGGTTTTCGTGCGCGCGCGGCAACCTCTCGACGGCGCCGGGCACCTGGAGCGGATGGGTGCATTCCTCGCGCTGGCTTCCGCCGCCTGTTACGGCCTCGTCGACTTCGCCGGCGGGGTGCTGTCCCGCCGGGTGCACTTCGCCGTGGTCACCTTCCTCGGGCAGGTGGGCGGCCTGCTCTTCGCCGTCACGCTCGCCCTGCTGACACCCGCGGCGGCGGTGCGGCCCGCGGACGTGCTGTGGGGAGCGCTGTCCGGTGCCGGCAGCGCCGCGGCCATGCACTTCCTCAACCGCGGCCTGAGCCGGGGTGCCATGACCGTCGTCGTACCCGTGAGCGCCGTCACCGGGGTGGCCCTGTCCGTCGTGTGCGGTGTGCTCTTCCTGCACGACCGGCCGAGCCCGCCGGCCTGGCTGGGCATCGGCGTCACCGTGCCCGCCCTGTGGCTGGTCTCCGGGGGTGGAACGGGACACGACGGCCCGGCGGCCCCGGGGTCGCGAACGGCGGACGGTCCGGCGGCCTCGGGGCGGCGGTCGACGGACGGCCTGGCGGCGAGCCTGGGGGTGGCCGTCCAGTATCTGGGGCTCGCCCAGGCGGATCCGGCGAGCGGTCTGTGGCCCGTGGCGGCCGGCCGGCTCGCCGCCGTCCTCCTTCTGCTGCCGAGCGCCGGGCGGCACGCCGCCCGCTTCCGGCAGCCCGCCGGTCGCCTCGCCCAGGCCGTCCTGATCGGCGCGGGAGCGGCGCTCGGCCTGATCCTCTACCTCTGGTCGACCCGGCAGCAGATCCTCGCCGTCGCGGTCGTCCTGGCCTCCCTGTACCCGGCCGTGCCGACGATCCTCGGGCTCGCCGTCCTGCACGAGAAGGTGACCCGGACACAGGCGGCCGGCCTGGCGGGGGCGGCCGCCGCCGTCGTGCTGCTCAGCCTCGGTTGAGGGCCCGGTCGAGGTCCCGGCTCACGAGTCGTGCCGCTGCCGCCGTGCGGGGCGAAGCCGCCGGTCACCGCGTACGCGTCGCCGTCGGCCGTACCCGTCATGGTGTAGCCGTCGTCCGCGGCGTCCCGGCCGCCGCGCTCGTGGTGGTACTGCCCGGCGAAGACCCACTGGCCCGCCCCACAGCGCCTGCAGCGCGTCCGCCGCCAGGTCGTCGGTGGCATCGGCGTCGCCGGTCAACAGATGGGCGAGCCGGGCGCGATTCCCCGACATCGGACAACCGTGCACCAGGGCGAGGTGCGGAACTGTATCAGCGGTGGATCGAACGCCGTATGGAAGCTCGAACCCGATTCCGTAACACGGGGAAAACCTGAAACAGGTGGGACGAGGGAACAATCCAGCCAGCATCCGCGCACGATCGTCAGGCACCGAGGAGTGGGACCATGTCCGAGACGCAGAAGGTGGATCAGCGTCCGAGCGCCGCGCCACCCGCCCGCAACGGCGTCGACCGGTACTTCAGGATCTCCGAACGGGGATCCAGCTTCGGCCGGGAGATACGCGGCGGCTTCGCCACGTTCTTCACCATGGCCTACATCCTCGTCCTGAATCCGATCATCCTGGGCAGCGCCAAGGACAAGTTCGGCCACTCCCTCGACACCGGGCAACTCGTCACCGCCACCGCGCTGGTGGCCTGCGTGATGACGGTCGTCATGGGCGTCGGCGGCAACCTCCCGCTCGCGATCGCCGCCGGCCTCGGCCTCAACGCCGTCGTCGCCTTCCAACTCGCCCCGCTGATGAGCTGGTCGGACGCGATGGGCCTGGTCGTCCTCGAGGGCCTGGTCATCTGCCTCCTGGTCCTCACCGGCCTGCGAAAAGCGATCATGAACGCGATCCCGCAGCAGCTGAAGCAGGCGATCGGCGTCGGCATCGGCCTGTTCATCGCCTTCATCGGCTTCGTCGACGCCGGGTTCGTCAGCCGTGTCCCGGACGCCGCGCACACCACCGTGCCCGTGCAACTCGGCGCCGTCGGGCGCCTCACCGGCTGGCCCGTCCTCGTCTTCTGTCTCGGCGTGCTGCTCACCATCGCGCTGCTCGCCCGCAAGGTGAAGGGCGCGCTCCTCATCAGCATCGTGACGATGACCGTCGTCGCGATCGTCATCGACGCCGTCGCCGACATCAAGAGCTGGGGCCTGACCACCCCCAAGGTCCCGGACGAGATCGTCGCGGCCCCGGACTTCGGGCTCGTCGGTCACCTCAGCCTGTTCGGCGGCTTCGCCGAGGCCGGCGTGCTCACCGCCGTCCTGCTCGTCTTCACCCTGATCCTGTCGGACTTCTTCGACGCCATGGGCACCATCGTCGGCATCACCGCCGAGGCCGGACTGCTGGACGACAAGGGGCAGGTGCCCGGCATCGGCCGCGTCCTGTTCATCGACGGGGCCGCCGCCGTCGCCGGCGGTCTGGGCTCCGCCTCCTCCAACACCGCCTACATCGAGTCCGCGGCCGGCGTCGGCGAGGGCGCTCGCACCGGCTTCGCCAACCTCGTCACCGGCGGCCTCTTCGGCCTCGCCCTCTTCCTCACCCCGCTGCTCACCATCGTCCCGCTGCAGGCGGCGGCGCCCGCGCTGATCGCGGTGGGCTTCCTGATGATGACCCACGTCAAGCACATCGACTGGGACAGGTACGAGATCGCCGTCCCGGCGTTCCTCACCATCGCCGCGATGCCGTTCACGTACTCCATCACCGACGGCATCGGCGCGGGCTTCGTGTCCTACGTCGTCGTCAAGACGGTCCTGGGCAAGGCCAAGGAGGTCAACTGGTTGCTGTGGGGGGTCTCGGCGCTGTTCCTGGTGTACTTCGCGATCGATCCGGTGGAGCAGATTCTGGGCGTCTGAGCATCGGGAAGGGCGGCGCGCCCCGAAGCGGCGCGGGGCACCGCGCGACCAGCCCCCGCCGGGCCGCACCCGGCGTCACACCTGGCCGCGCAGCCACCCTCAGCCCTTCAGCGCCGCTTCCATCATCGCCCGCGCCACCGGCGCCGCCAGCCCGTTGCCGCTGACCTCCGAACGCGCCGCGTCCGACTGTTCGACCATCACCGCGACGGCGATCTCCTTGCCGCTGCTGTCGGACTTGCCGTACGAGGTGAACCAGGCGTACGGCGTCTTGCTGTTGTTCTCGCCATGCTGGGCGGTACCGGTCTTGCCGCCGACGGTCACCCCGTCGATCAGCGCGTTCGTGCCCGTTCCGTCCTTGACCACCGTCTCCATGGCCGACCGCAGTTGCTCGGCGGTCGAGGAGCTGACGATCCGCTGGGTGTCCGCGCTGTCGTCGTAGTCCTTCAGCACCTCACCGCCGCTGTCGGTGATCTGCGACACCATATGCGGCGAGACCAGCTTGCCGCCGTTGGCTATGGCGGCGGACACCATGGCCATCTGGAGCGGGGTCGCGGTGACGTCGAACTGGCCGATGCCGGACAGCGCGGTCTGCGCCTCGTCCATGCCGGAGGGGTACACGCTGGCGTAGGCCCGCACCGGCACGTCCTGTTCCTGGTTGTCGAAGCCGAACTTCTCGGCCATGGCCTTGACCTTGTCCTGCCCCAGCTGGACGGCCATATGACCGAAGACGTTGTTGCACGAGTACCGCAGGGCGACCCGGATCGAGGCGTTCTCGCACGGCGCCGACTTGCTCTCGTTCGGCAGCTCGCGCACCGTGCCCGGCATGATGTAGGGATCCGGGCTGTCGGTGGGCTCGTCCACGTTCTCGTACAGCCCGTCCTCCAGCGCTGCCGCCGCCACGACCAGCTTGAACGTCGAGCCCGGCGGCAGCGGCTGACGCAGCGCGCGGTTGGTGAGCGGCTTGTCCTTGTCCGCGTTGAGCGCCTTCCAGGCCGTCCCGGCCGTGTTGGCGTCGGTCAGCGAGGAGGGGTCGTAGGACGGCGTCGACACCGCCGCGAGGATCTTGCCGGTCCTGGGGTCGATCGCGACGGCCCCGCCCTTGTTGCCACCGAGCGCGCGGTACGCCGCCTTCTGCACGGCCGGGTCGATCGTCGTGAGCACGTTGCCCGGATCGGCACGCCGGCCCGTGAGGGTGTCCATCACGCTCTTCAGCCGGGGGTCCGTGCCGTTGAGCAGGTCCGTGTAGATGCCCTCCAGCTGGGTGGGCGCGTAGGCCTGCGAGGCGTAGCCGGTCACCGCCGCGTACAGCGTGCCGTCCTTGTACGTCCGCTTGTACGCGAGGTCGCCGCCCTTCGTCCGCGCCGAGCCGGTGATCGCGTTCCCGGCCACGATGATGTTCCCGAGCGGCCGCGAGTACGTCTCGATCGCGTTGCGCCGGTTGTCCTTGTCGTCCGCGAGGGCCTTGCCGTCGTAGAACTGCACCCATGTCGCCCTGACCAGCAGAGCGAGCACGAGCAGCAGCGCGAAGACGGACGCCCGCCTGATCGTCTTGTTCATCCCGTTCGGAAGACGAGCGAAACGGGGGCGATCGTTCCCGAACGCCCGGCTTTCTCATCGAGTGCTCAGGAAACCGGCCTCGTACGCGCCGGGTGCTGTTCCGGGGAGGACCCTCGGAGGACTCAGGCCTCCAGGATCAGGACGACCTCCTCGATCTCCCGGCCCCGCGCGTTCGCGTAGCCCCGGGCCCGGACCGACTCGCGGAACCCGCACTTGCCCAGCACGCGCAGCGAGGCGGCGTTGTCGGCCGCCGCCCGCGCGTACAGCGGCCGTTCGGGCACCTCCGCGAGCAGGGCCCGCAAGGCGGCCGTCGCCACGCCCCGGCCCCAGTACGCGCGGTCGATCCAGTACGTCACCTCGCGCTCGCCGGCCACACCGTAGACCGCCGCGTTGCCGGCCACGACTCCGTCGGCCAGAACCGTGCGCAGCACGTCGGAGGAGCTCCGCAGGCGCTGCCAGTAGGCCGCGAAGGCCTCCCGGTCGTACAGGCCCTCAGGGCCGAACGCGGCCATCCGGACAGCCTCCGGATCGGTCATCTGCCGGAAGAACACCGGCAGGTCACTGTCCTGTACGGCGCGCAGCGCGATCTCCACGGACCCGAGCCTACGCCCGCCCTCACAGTCTCCGCGTCGCCAGCGTCAGCCGGTCCCGTGCGTCGAACAGCGCGTCCTTGATCAGCTGCTCGTGGGCGGGGGTCAGCCGGGCCACCGGGACCGAGCAGCTGATGGCGTCGCGGGCGGGCGTGCGGTACGGGATGGCCACGCCGAAGCAGCGCAGGCCCAGCGTGTTCTCCTCGCGGTCGACCGCGAAGCCCTGCTCGCGGATCTGGTCCAGCTCCTCGATGAGCTTCTCGCGGTCGGTGATCGTGTGCTCGGTGAGGGCCGGCAGGGTCTCCGGCAGCAGCTTGCGCACCTGCTCGTCGGTATAGGTGGCGAGGATCGCCTTGCCGAGCGAGGTGGAGTGGGCCGGGAGCCGGCGCCCGACGCGGGTGAAGGGGCGCAGGTAGTGCTGGGACTGGCGGGTGGCCAGGTAGACGACGTTGGTGCCGTCGAGCCGGGCCAGGTGGATGGTCTCCGTGGTGTCGTCGGACAGCCGGTCCAGGGTCGGACGCGCGGCGGCCACCACCTCGTCGCCGTCGATGTACGAGGTGCCCACGAGCAGCGCCCGCACCCCGATGCCGTACCGGGTGCCGGTCGCGTCCGTCTCCACCCAGCCCAGCTCCACCAGCGTGCGCAGCAGCATGTACAGGCTGGACTTGGGGTACCCCACGGCCTCCTGGACCGCCGCGAGCGAGTGCATACCGGGCCGGCCGGCGAAGTACTCCAGCAGTTCAACGGTCCGTACCGCGGACTTGACCTGCGCCCCGCCGCCTGTGTCGCCTGCCGTCATCGCCCTTGACCCCTTCGTTCGCCCAGGACCTGGATATTTGAGGACCCAGATATATAGTCTCCGAGCAGCGAATTCATCATCAGAGACAGTGTTCAGTATATCGAACGCGACTGATGGGTGACCGACATATTGCGGCATCACTGGGAGGGACCCGCGGTGGCAGCAGCACCAGTCTGGAGTGTCGACCCGCGCACCGGGAAGCAGCGTGAACAGGTTGCGGTGGAGGCCACAGCCCAGGAGGTGGACGCGGCGGTACGGGCGGCCCACGCCGTCCGTGGCGCCCTCGCGGACCGCGCGGTCCGCTCCGCGTTCCTGCGCTCGGCCGCCGACGGCCTGGACGCGGCCAAGGACGGCCTGGTCGAGACCGCCGACGCCGAGACCGCGCTCGGTCCGGTCCGGCTGACCGGGGAACTCGCGCGTACCTCCTACCAGTTGCGCGCCTTCGCGGACATCGTCGACGAGGGCGCCTTCCTCGACGTCATCATCAACCACCCCGACGACACCGCGACCCCGCCCGTCCCGGACCTGCGCCGTTACAAGGTCCCGCTCGGCGTCGTCGCCGTCTACTCCGCCTCCAACTTCCCCTTCGCCTTCTCCGTCGCCGGCGGCGACACCGCGAGCGCGCTGGCCGCGGGCTGCCCCGTCGTCGTCAAGGCCCACCCCGACCACCCCGCGCTGTCGGAGCTGGTCGCCAAGGTGCTGCGCCGGGCCGCCGCCCACCACGACATCCCCGAGGCCGTCGTCGGGCTCGTGCACGGCTTCGAGGCGGGCGTCGAGCTGATCAAGCACCCGCTGGTCGCCGCGGCGGGCTTCACCGGTTCCGTACGGGGCGGGCGGGCCCTCTTCGACGCGGCCGCCGCGCGTCCGGTGCCGATCCCGTTCCACGGTGAGCTGGGCTCGCTGAACCCGGTGCTGGTCACCGAGGCGGCAGCGGCCGAGCGGGCGGAGGAGATCGGCGGCGGGCTCGCCGGATCGATGACCCTCGGCACCGGCCAGTTCTGCGTCAAGCCGGGGCTGGTGCTGGTGCCGTCCGGCGCGGGCGGCGACCGGCTGGTGAAGTCGCTGACCGACGCGGTCAGCGACACCGACGCCGGGGTCCTGCTCGACCACCGTATGCGGGACAACTTCATCGCCGGGGTGCGGGAGCGCGCCGGCCTGGAGGGCGTGGAGTCCCCGGTGACCCCGGGCGCGGGCGGCGAGCACACGGTCAGCCCCGGGTTCCTGACGGTGCCGGCGAGCCGGCTGGCCGAGGAGGGGGCGTACGACCTGCTGCTGGAGGAGTGCTTCGGGCCGGTCACCGTGGTGGTCCGCTACGACGACGAGGGTGAGGCGACGGCGGTGCTGTCACGGCTGCCGGGCAACCTGACGGCGACGGTGCAGCTGTCCTCCGAGGAGGCGGCCGGTGAGGGCCGGGGCGCGGACATCCTCGCCGAACTCACCCCGCTGGCCGGGCGTGTGCTGGTGAACGGCTGGCCGACGGGGGTGGCCGTGGCGCCGGCCCAGCACCACGGCGGGCCGTATCCCGCGACGACCTCCACGTCCACGTCTGTGGGCGGTACGGCTGTCGAGCGGTGGCTGCGGCCGGTCGCCTACCAGAACGCGCCCGCGGCACTGCTGCCGCAGGAACTGCGCGACGAGAATCCGCTGGGGCTCCCCAGGCGGTTCAACGGGGTCCTGGAGCGGTAGCGCGGCAGGCGGTGGGGGTGTGTCGGCGGCTGCGGGCCGGTGGTGGCCGCGCGCGCAGCTCCCCCGCCCCCTTGGGTAGGTGCGGGTCCTGCGAGGATGGGTCGATGGACGTGGAACTTCCCGAACTGCCCTTCCCCCTCCGGACGTACGGGCCGGACGGGCACTGGGCCTACGAGGACGGTGTGCTGACCGGGTGGGCGGGACCCCGGCAGGATCGGTTCGTCACGCCCACCGGGGAGGCGCTGGAACCCGCCTCCGACGCGCCCCGGCTGCTCGGGGCGCCCGAAGGGGACTTCCAGTTGATCGCGCGGGTCACGGTGGGGTTCCGTGCCGCCTTCGACGCCGGAGTCCTGTACGTCCACGTCGGCGAGCGGGCCTGGGCCAAGCTCTGTCTGGAGTACTCCCCGGATGTGCCCACCGTCTGCACGGTGGTCACCCGGGGACACTCCGACGACGCCAACTCCTTCACGGTGGACGGGGGTTCGGTGTGGCTGCGGATCAGCCGGACCGGTCGGGCCTTCGCCTTCCACGCCTCCCGGGACGGCGCGCGCTGGACCTTCGTCCGGCTCTTCACCCTGGGCGAGGAGAAGGAGACCGGTGCCGCGCTGGTCGGGTTCATGACCCAGTCACCGCTGGGGGAGGGCTGCGTGGTCACCTACGACCACATCGAGTTCAGGGCCGACTGGCCGAGCGACCTGCGAGACGGCAGCTGAGGACGAAGGTCAGGACGAACAGGGCCGCGCCCAGCACCAGGCTCGCCCGCATCCCGGTGTCGAAACCGCCGTCCACCAGCGCGCCGAACACCGCGATCCCGAGTCCGCCGGCCACCTGCCGTGCCGCGTTCAGCACTCCGGCCGCCAGCCCCGCCCGCTCGGCCGGCACGGCGTCCATCATCACGGCCGTCAGCGGCGGGACGGTCAGCGCGCAGCCCAGGGCCATCGGGACGAGCAGGACCGCCACCACCGGGGCGGGCGTGCCAGAACCGACGGACAGCAGGCCCAGCAGGCCGGCCACGGCCACGGCCTGGCCGACCAGCATCGGCAGGCGCGGTCCGTAGCGGCCGGCGAGCTTTCCGGACACCACGTTGGTCACCGCGATCAGCCCGGACATCGGCAGGAACAGCAGTCCGGTGTACAGCGCCGAACGGCCCTGCACCTGCTGGAAGAAGAGGGAGAAGAGGAACACCCCGCCGTAGAAGGCGACGCTGCACGCCGCCCCGGTCGCCACGGCCGCCCGTACCGCCCGGTCCCGGAACAGCCCGATCGGGACGACCGGGTGCGACCGCCGTCCCTCGATCCGTACGAACAGGACGGCGGCCGCCACCGCCACGACGAAGGCCGCCAGGCCCGTCGCACCGCCCTCGATGACCGCGAACGTCACGCACGTCAGCGTGATCACGGCCGTCAGCTGGCCCGGCAGGTCCAGCGGCGCCGGCCGGCGCTCGGAGCGCGGCGTGCGCAGCAGCAGGGCCAGGGCGATAGCGCCCAGCGGCAGGTTGATGAAGAAGATCCCCCGCCAGTCCCACGCCGTGGTCAGCGCACCGCCCGCCACCGGGCCCAGTGCCACCGCGACCGAGCCGCCGGCCGCCCACAGCGCCACCGCCTTCGCCCGTTGGGCCGGATCGGTGTACGCCTGCCGGACCAGGGACAGCGAGGCGGGCAGGACGACGGCCGCCGCCACGCCCTGCACCACGCGCGCCCCGATCAGCGCCGGGAGGGTCGGCGCCAGGCCGCAGGCCGCCGAGGCGAGTGTGAAGACGGTGGTGCCGAGGGCGTACGCCCGGCTCGCCCCGGCCCGGTCGGAGAAGGCGCCCGTGGAGAGCATCAGGGCGGCGAAGGCGAGGGTGTAGGCGTCCACCACCCACTGCAGTCCGGACATCCCGCCGCCGAGCGAGGAGTCGATGGCCGGCAGGGCCACGTTCACCACGGAGGCGTCGAGGGTGATCAGCGCGAAGCCCAGCAGGGCGGCCGTCAGGGTACGGGCCGGCCGGTGCGGGGACCCCGACTCCCGGCTTTCCGAGCCCACTTCAGGTTCGTCGAGGGTCTCGTTCGTTGGCATGCTCCCATCCTGCGGATCGTTCCCGGCCTACAGTAGTGGCCTGAATGCCATGCACCCGGAGGTTCTGGCCATGCTCCGTGTCGCGGTCGTCGCGTCGCCGCCCGTGTCGATGTTCAACCTCGCCATCCCCGAGCTGCTCTTCGACAAGGTCGAGGTCGGCGGACGGCCCGGCTACGAGGTGGTGATCTGCGCGCCCGACCCCGGGCCCGTGCCCACCACCGGGAGCCTCGACCTGCATGTGCCGCACGGACTGGAGGCGCTGCGGGACGCGGACACGGTGATCGTGGCGGGCACCGGCCGGCCCTCCGCACCGGACCCGCGGGTGCTGGACGCGCTCCGCGAGGTCGCCGACGCGGGGGTGCGCATCGCCTCCATCTGCACCGGTGCCTTCTCGCTCGCCGAGGCCGGTCTGCTCAAGGGCCGCAAGGCCACCACCTACTGGGCGCACGCAGAGGAACTGCGCCGCCGGCACCCCGACGTCGAGGTCCAGGGCGATGTCCTCTACGCCCAGGACGGCCAGTTCCTGACCTCCTCCGGCTACGCGGCCGGCATCGACCTGTGCCTGCACCTCATCCGCACCGACTACGGCGCCGCCGTCGCCAACGAGGTCGCCCGGCTCGCCCTGGTGGCCCCGGTCCGCCCCGGCGGCCAGACCCAGTTCACCCAGACCCCGCTGCCGCCCGAGCGCGGCACCGCCTGCGCCGACACCCGCGGCTGGGCCATGCGCAACCTGGACAAGCCACTCACCCTCACCGACCTGGCCCGGCACGCGGGCGTCTCGGTGCGCACCCTCACCCGGCGCTTCCACGCCGAGAGCGGGGTCAGCCCGCTGCAGTGGCTGCTGCACCAGCGCATCGAGCGCGCCAAGGAACTCCTGGAGACCACCACCCTGCCCATGGACCAGGTGGCCGCCGCCTGCGGGCTCGGCACCGCCGACTCGCTCCGCGCCCACCTGGTCCGCCGCACCGGTCTCACCCCGAGCGCCTACCGCGCCCAGTTCAGCCGGCACCCCACCGGCCCGCAGGCGGTGGCGTGACCTCGGTGACCGGGGAATGGAACGCGCTGATTGAAGGTTCACGTACTGGTCGCCGGGGAGAGTCCCCGTGCCCGGACGAGCTGGAGAGAGCCGAAGAATGCGCGTCGAGATCTGGAGCGACATCGCCTGCCCCTGGTGCTACGTGGGCAAGGCCCGCTTCGAGAAGGCGCTGGCTGCCTTCCCGCACCGCGACGAGGTCGAGGTCGTGCACCGCTCCTTCGAGCTGGACCCGGGCCGCCCCAAGGGCGATGTGCAGCCGGTGATCACCATGCTGACCAGGAAGTACGGCATGAGCCAGGCGCAGGCCCAGGCCGGCGAGGACAACCTGGGCGCCCAGGCCGCCGCCGAGGGCCTGGACTACCGCACCCGGGACCGCGACCACGGCAACACCTTCGACATGCACCGCCTGCTGCACTTCGCCAAGGAGCACGGCAGGCAGGACGCGCTGATCCAGATCCTGTACCGGGCCAACTTCGCCGAGGAGCGGTCCGTCTTCACCGAGGGCGACGAACGCCTGGTGGAGCTGGCCGTCGAGGCCGGACTCGACGCCGGCCAGGTCCGGAAGGTGCTCGCCGACCCGGACGCCTACGCCGACGAGGTCCGCGCCGACGAGCGCGAGGCCGCCGAGCTCGGCGCGAACGGCGTGCCGTTCTTCGTCCTCGACCGCACCTACGGCGTCTCCGGCGCCCAGCCCGCCGAGGTCTTCACCCAGGCGCTGACCCAGGCCTGGGGCGAGCGCTCCCCGCTGAAGCTGGTCACCCAGGGGGACCAGGGGGACGGGACGGCCTGTGGGCCGGACGGGTGCGCGGTCCCGCAGCAGGGCTGAAAAGCGCAGGTCGGCGCGGACGTATAAGGATCCCTGAGCGGAACCATGTAAAAATTCGCGATGGACGGGGACTTCAGCGGGCCGCACAGTGGTCCCATGAACACCACGGAGACGTTCGAGAGCCTCGTCCGCGCCGAGTTCACCCCGAAGAGCACCTACCTCAACACCGCGAGCAACGGCCTGCTGCCCGCCCGCACCGTCGCCGCCCTGCACGAGGCGGCGCTGCTGCGGGCCGAGGGCCGGCCGCTGACCCCGCTGTACGAGGACGTGGAGAGCTGCCGGGCCGCGTACGCGCGGCTGGCGGGCGTTCCGGCCGGCCGCGTGGCGGCGGGCGCCTCGGTCGCCGCGCACACCGGCGTGATCGCCGCCGCGCTGCCCGCCGGCGCCGAGGTCCTGACCGCCGAGGACGACTTCACCTCCGTGCTCAACCCGTTCCACGTCCGGGGCGACCTCAAGGTCCGTACGGTCCCGCTGGAGCGGATCGCCGAGTCCGTCCGCCCGGGCACGGCGCTCGTCGCGGTCAGCGCGGCCCAGTCCGCCGACGGCCGGGTCGCCGACCTGCCCGCCCTGCGCGAGGCCGCCCGCGCCCACGGCGCGCGCACCTACGTCGACTTCTCCCAGGCCGCGGGCTGGCTGCCGATGGACGCGGACGCCTATGACTACACCGCCAGCGTCGCCTTCAAGTGGCTGCTCGGCCCGCACGGTGCGGCCTTCCTCACGGTCCCCGAGGACTTCGGCGGGCTGACGCCGGTGCTCGCGGGCTGGGTGGCGGCCGAGAAGCCGTGGGACAGCTGTTACGGACCGGTCCAGGAACTCGCCCGTTCCGCACGGCGGTTCGACCTCACCCACGCGCTGTTCACCTTCGCGGGCCTGCGCCGGTCTCTCGACCTCGTGGAGGAACTCGGCGTCGCGGCGATCCACGCGCACGACGTGGCCCTCGCCGACCGGTTCCGGGCGGGACTCGCCGACCTCGGCCACGAGCCGGTGCCCGCACCGGGCTCGGCGATCGTCTCGGTGCCCGGGCTCGGCTCCCGGCAACCCGGGCTGAGCGAGGCGGGCATCGAGGTCTCCAACCGCGCGGGCAACCTGCGCGCGGCCTTCCACCTCTACAACACGGCGGCGGACGTCGACCGCCTGCTGGAGGCGCTGTCCGGCTGACATGACCGGGCCGGGGCCTCCCGTCCCACAGGAGGAGGCCCCGGCCCGGTGGTCTCGGGCGGCTACCTCACCGGCGTGAAGTCCCGCGCCCCGATGAACTCCGGCCGGCGCACCGGCGCCGCGAACGGCTCCACCGCCGTGTTCTCCACGCTGTTGAACACGATGAAGACGTTGCTGCGCGGGTACGGCGTGATGTTGTCGCCGGAGCCGTGCATGCAGTTGCAGTCGAACCAGGTCGCCGAGCCGGCCTTTCCGGTGAACAGGCGGATGCCGTGCGCGCTCGCCAGCTCGGTCAGCGCCTCGTCGGACGGCGTGCCCGCGTCCTGCATCTGCAGCGACTTCTTGTAGTTGTCCTCGGGCGTGGCCCCGGCACAGCCCAGGAACGTCCTGTGCGAGCCCGGCATGATCATCAGCCCGCCGTTGGTGTCGAGGTTCTCGGTCAGCGCGATCGAGACGGACACCGTGCGCATGTTCGGCAGGCCGTCCTCGGCGTGCCAGGTCTCGAAGTCCGAGTGCCAGTAGAAGCCGCTCGCGCCGAATCCCGGCTTGACGTTGATCCGTGACTGGTGGACGTACACGTCCGAGCCGAGGATCTGCCGGGCCCGGCCGACCACCCGCGGATCGCGCACCAGGTTCGCGAACACCTCGCTGATCCGGTGCACCTCGAAGACCGAGCGGATCTCCTTCGACTTCGGCTCGACGATGGAGCGCTCGTCGGCGCGGATCGCCGGGTCGGTGACCAGCCGGTCCAGCTCACGCCGGTACACCTCGACCTCGTCCGGGGTGATCAGCTGGTCGACGGCGAGGAAGCCGTCCCGCTCGTACGCCTGGAGATCGGCGGTCGGGATCGGGCCCGGGGTGTCCGGGGCGCCCCAGACGACCGGGTCCTGGCGGGGGACGGTCACCTCGGTGGTGCCGCGGGTCGGGTAGAGGTCCTTCACAGTGGCCGTGGTCATGGGCTCTCACACCTCCTCGGGCTCGGTGAGCAGCGGGTAGACGCCGTTGTCGTCGTGGTCCTCCCGGCCGGTCACGGGCGGGTTGAACACGCAGATGCAGTGGAAGTCCTCCTTGACGCGCAGCGTGTGCCGCTCGTGCCCGTCGAGGAGGTACATGGTGCCGGGGGTGATCGTGTACGTCTTCCCGGCCTCGTGGTCGGTCAGTTCGGCCTCGCCCTGGGTGCAGACGACGGCCTCGACGTGGTTGGCGTACCACATCGACGTCTGGGTCCCGGCGTACAGGATGGTCTCGTGCAGGGAGAAGCCGACCCGCTCCTTGGCGAGGACGATCCGCTTGCTCTCCCAGGTGCCGGACTTCGCCTTGACGTGCCGGTCGGTGCCTTCGATGTCCTTGAACGATCGGACGATCACGGTGCTGTTCTTCCTCCTGGCAGTAGGGAACTGGTCAGACGGTCTCGCGGACGGCCCGCGCGAGGACGCTCAGGCCCTCGTCCAGCTCGTCGGGGGTGACGGTCAGGGCGGGCAGCAGCTTGACGACCTCGCCCTCCGGGCCGGACGTCTCGATGAGCAGCCCCAGCTCGAAGGCGCGCCGGGCGACCTTCGAGGCCCGGTCCTTCGCGTGGAACTCCAGGCCCCACACGAGCCCGCGTCCGCGGTACTCCCGCACATCGGCCAGGTTCTCCTCGGTGATGGAGATCAGGGCCTGCTCGACCTGCTCGCCGCGGGTGCGCGTCTGCTTCTCCATGGCCGAGCCGTCGGTCCAGTACGTCTCCAGGGCCGCGGTGGCCGTGACGAACGCGGGGTTGTTGCCGCGGAAGGTGCCGTTGTGCTCGCCGGGCTCCCAGACGTCCAGCTCGGGCTTGAACAGGCACAACGACATCGGCAGCCCGTACCCGCTGATCGACTTGGACACGGTGACGATGTCCGGGGTGATCCCCGCCTCCTCGAAGGAGAAGAAGGCGCCCGTGCGACCGCAGCCCATCTGGATGTCGTCGACGATCAGCAGCATGTCCTGCCGCTCGCACAACTCCTTGAGCGCGCGCAGCCATTCGGGCCGGGCGACGTTGATGCCGCCCTCGCCCTGCACGGTCTCCACGATGACGGCGGCCGGCTTGTTGAGGCCGGAGCCCTGGTCCTCCAGCAGCCGCTCGAACCACAGGAAGTCCGGGACCGTGCCGTCGAAGTAGTTGTCGAACGGCATCGGGGTGCCGTGCACCAGCGGGATGCCGGCGCCGGCCCGCTTGAAGGCGTTGCCGGTGACGGCGAGGGAGCCCAGGGACATCCCGTGGAAGGCGTTCGTGAACGACACGATCGCCTCCCGGCCCTTCACCTTCCGGGCCAGCTTCAGCGCCGACTCCACGGCGTTGGTGCCCGTCGGCCCCGGGAACATGACCTTGTACGGCAGGTCGCGCGGGCGCAGCACCAGGTCCTGGAAGGCCTGCAGGAAGGACCGCTTGGCCGTGGTCGACATGTCCAGGCCGTGGGTGACCCCGTCCCGTGACAGGTAGTCGATCAACGCCCGTTTCAGTACGGGATTGTTGTGGCCGTAGTTGAGTGAGCCGGCACCGGCGAAGAAGTCGAGGTACGCGTGTCCGTCCTCGTCGTACATCCGGCTGCCCTGCGCGCGGTCGAAGACGGTGGGCCAGCCGCGGCAGTAGCTGCGCACCTCGGACTCGAGGGTCTCGAAGACGCTGAGGTCGGGCTGGGTGATGGTCACGGTGAATCGCTCCTCAGTGGGCGGTGAAGTCGGTCAGCGGGCCGATGCGGTACAGGACTTCCGGGTCGTGCGGGCCGTCCGGGAACAGGTCGGCGGGGAACAGCACCTCACGCGTGACCCGCGCGCCGTGCCGGGCGGCGAACGAGGTGAACAGGCGCTCGGAGGCGGTGTTGCCGGGGGTGATGGTCGTCTCGACGTCGGTGATGCCGCGCTCCGCGGTGAGCCGTGCGGTCAGCCCGTCCAGCAGCGTCGCGGCGACGCCGAGGCCGCGGTGGGCGACGTCCACCGCCACCTGCCAGACGAGCAGGGTGCGCGGGCGGTCCGGCCGCACGTAGCCGGTGACGAATCCGACCGGCTCCCCGCCCGCACCGCGCGCCACCGCGGAGGTGCCGGCGAAGTCCCGACACCACAGCAGATAGCTGTACGAGGAGTTCAGGTCGAGGGTTTTCGAGTCCTTGGCGAGACGCCAGAGCGCGGCTCCGTCGGTCATCGCCGGTCGGTCGATGAGCAGGTCTGCTGGTGCGGCAGTCATGCGGCACGAATTTAGCGAGGCGAATTCGGAAATGCACGGGCGCCGTCGCTGTGCTGCGCAGTGGGCTATGCGAAATGCCTGAATTGCCCCACACCATATTCGGACAAAAGTATTCTGGTGTGGGGTCTGTCACAGCACGGAAACCGCCGGAAACGTGCCGGAAAACTTCCCCGTTTAGCTTTGCAAAAAGCGGGCAGAAGAAGACGGGAAGCTATCGTCCGAAGAATTGGCGGGAATTGTGAAACTAAATTGAATTCGTATTCCCGTGGTTCCGTCGATTCGTTCACGCAGAATGTCGGCGGGTCCGTCGTGCCGGGAGGAAATACGGGGGGCGCAGCCCCCGGCCACCTAACGCCAGGCGGCGTCCACCGCCCGGCCGGCCGCCGCCACGTCCACGGCCACGCCCGCTTCGGTCAGCGCGGCGCCCAGTGCCGCCAGGGACCCCCGCACCGCACCCGGTGTGGCGTCGGCCCCGTAGTGGTTGACCCGGATCATCTCCTTGGCCAGCGCACCCCCACCGGCGGCCAGCGGCAACGCCGGGTCGCCCGCCAGGGCCCGCGCCACCAGCTCGGAGGCCACCACCCCCGACGGCACCCGCAGGGTCGTGGCCACCGGCGCGGCGTCCGCGGCCTCGTGCACATAAGGCTCCAGCCCGCCGCCCAGCGCCACCGCACCCGCCCGCGCGGCCAGCGCGGCGCGCCGGTGCCGGTCCATCACCGTCTCCAGGCCGGCCGACTCGATGCGCTCCAGGCACGCCTCCAACGCCAGCATCTCCAGCTGTGCGGGGGCGTGCGGCAGCACCGTGCGGCCGGCGTCGATCCAGCGCTCCTTCCAGTCGAGCAGGGAGAGGTAGGAGCGGCGCGGCGCGTTCGGGTTCGCCGCCATCCGGGCCCACGCCCGCTCGCTCACCGAGATCGCCGACACACCGGCCGGGCCGCCCATCGCCTTCTGCGCCCCGATCACGCACAGGTCCACGCCCCACGCGTCCGGCAGCACCGGCTCGGCGCCCACCGAGGCGACCGCGTCCAGGTAGAACAGCGCGCCCTGCTCCCGCACCACCTCGCCGATCTCCGCGACCGGATTGGTGTTGCCGGTCGCCGCCTCCGCGTGCACCAGCGACACGAAGTCGATCTCCGGGTGCTCGGCGAACGCCTCCCGGATCTGCTCGGCGGTCACCGCCGTGTGGAAGGGGACGGAGATGTCGTACACGGTCGCCCCGGAGTCCCGCAGCCAGTTGCCGAAGGTCTGCCCGTACGGCCCGGTGATCACGTTCAGGGCCACCGTGCCCGGACCGGCCGCCGCGCGGATGGCGCCCTCCAGCGGCAGCAGCGCCTCGCCCTGCGTGATCAGGACGTCCTGCCGGGTGTCCAGCAACCGGGCCACGCCGTCCTCGATGGCGGCGAAGCGCTCGGCACTCAGCGGGGGCAGGTCGAGGAAGGGGTGGGTCACGGCGGTGCTCTCTTCGCTCTCGGAGGGTCGACTCCATCGATCTTAGGTCGAAGGGCTCCCTGGCCATCGGTTTGATTTGAGAGACTCAAACACTTCCTTATAATCGGAACCCACTGTTCCCCCACTGGAGATCTCCCCATGAAAACGCTCGTCGGGCGCCGGACCCGCCTCCTGGCCGCCACCACCGCGACCGCCGCACTCGTGCTCGTCGCGGCCGGCTGCTCCTCCAGCGACTCGGGGAGCGGCAAGACCACCGTCAAGGGCGTCCACCTCGCCAAGGCCGGTCAGCTGACCACCTGCACCCACCTGCCGTACCCGCCGTTCCAGTCGGAGATCGACGGCAAGGTGCAGGGCTTCGACGTCTCCCTCATCGACCTCGTCGCGGACGACCTCGGCGTCAAGCAGCAGATCCTCGACACGCCGTTCGAGAACTTCAAGACCGGCGCCTTCCTGAACTCCGGCCAGTGCGACCTGGCCGCCGCCGGCATGACCATCACCGCCGAGCGCAAGAAGAACGTCGACTTCTCCGACCCGTACTTCGAGGCCACCCAGGCCGTCCTGGTCGACAAGAACAGCGGTGTCGATTCCCTCGCCGACGTCAAGGCCAAGGGCAAGAAGCTCGGCGCCCAGGCGCAGACCACCGGCGAGGACTACGTCAAGGGCAAGGGCTACGACCCGATCTCCTTCGAGTCCTCCGACGCCGTCCTCAACGGCCTGCGCACCGGCCAGGTCCAGGCCGTCGTCATCGACTACCCGGTCGTCCAGGGCTGGCTGAAGGACAAGGCCAACGCGGACAAGTTCAAGGTCGTCGACAACCTCAAGACCGGTGAGCAGTACGGCTTCACCGTGAAGAAGGGCAACAAGGCGCTGCTCGACGCCATCAACAAGGCACTCAAGGACGCCAAGGCCGACGGCACCTACAAGAAGATCTACGAGCAGTGGATCGGCCCGTACAACGCCACTGTCGCGTCTCCCTCGGCCTCATGACCGATACGGACGCACGACTCCAGCCGAGGAAAAAGGGACTGACCCGGCGTCAGAAGCGCAGCCTCTCCCGAGGTGTGCAGTACACCGTCTTCGTCGCCGCCGTGATCGCCTTCGCGGTCGCGGCGGACTGGGGCCGGCTGCAGAACCAGTTCGCCCAGGCCGACATCGCGAAGCAGATGTTCCCGGACGTCATCACGCTGGCGCTCAAGAACACCGTGCTGTACACGCTGTCCGGCTTCGTCGTCGGCCTCGTGCTCGGCATGGTCGTCGCGCTGATGCGGCTGTCCTCCGTAGGCCCGTACCGCTGGTTGGCGAGCGTCTACATCGAGATCTTCCGCGGCCTGCCCGCCCTGCTGATCTTCATCTTCGTCGGCGTGGCCGTCCCGCTCGCGTTCCCGGGCACGGAGATCCCGGGCGGGACGTACGGCAAGGTCGCCATCGCGCTCGGCCTGGTCTCGGCCGCCTACATGGCGGAGACCATCCGCGCCGGCATCCAGGCCGTGCCCAAGGGGCAGACCGAGGCCGCCCGTTCGCTCGGCTTCTCGCCCGCGAAGGCCATGATCTCGATCATCATCCCGCAGGCCTTCCGGATCATCCTGCCGCCGCTCACCAACGAACTCGTCCTGCTCTTCAAGGACTCCTCGCTGGTGCTGTTCCTCGGCGTCACCCTGGAGGAGCGGGAACTGTCCAAGTTCGGCCGCGACCTGGCCAGTACGACCGCCAACTCCACGCCGATCCTGGTCGCGGGCCTGTGCTACCTGCTGGTCACGATCCCGCTGAGCTATGTCGTCCGCCGTATGGAGTCCAAGGCCCAGGAGGCGATCCGGTGAGCCGCCCGGAGATCGAAGTACGCGGACTGCACAAGTCCTTCGGCGACAACGAGGTGCTGCGCGGCATCGACCTGGAGATCGGCCAGGGCGAGGTCGTCTGTGTCATCGGCCCCTCCGGCTCCGGCAAGTCGACCCTGCTGCGCTGCGTGAACCTGCTGGAGGAGCCCACCAAGGGCCAGGTCTTCGTCGGCGGGACCGAGATCACCGACCCCGACGTCGACATCGACGCCGTGCGCCGCCGCATCGGCATGGTCTTCCAGCAGTTCAACCTCTTCCCGCACCTGAACGTCACCGAGAACCTCACGCTGCCCCAGCGCCGGGTCCTCGGGCGGGACAAGGCGACGGCCGCGAGGACCGCCGCCGAGAACCTCGCCCGCGTCGGCCTCTCGGAGAAGGCGGACGCCTACCCGTCCTCCCTCTCCGGCGGACAGCAGCAGCGCGTGGCCATCGCCCGCGCCCTCGCCATGGGCCCCGAGGTGATGCTCTTCGACGAGCCGACCTCCGCGCTCGACCCGGAGCTGGTCGGGGACGTCCTCGCGGTGATGCGCAGGCTCGCCGAGGAGGGCATGACGATGATGGTCGTCACGCACGAGATGACCTTCGCCCGCGAGGTCGCCGACCGGGTCGTCTTCATGGACGGCGGCGTGATCGTCGAGGACGGCCGCCCCGGCCAGGTCATCGGCGACCCGCAGCACGAACGCACCCGGCACTTCCTCTCCCGCCTGCTCGACCCGGCGATGGCCGAGGTCGAGGAGGAGACCTCCGACCAGGTGGGGAAGGACGAGCCGTAGGTCGTTAAGGTGCGGTGCATGAGCGATGGCGCGGTGCTGCACGTGAAGGGCCGGGTCCTGACCGGGCCCGAGGACGTCCGGGACGAGCTGTGGGTGGTCGGGGGGCGGATCTCCTACGACCGCCCCGCCGGCGCCCGCGACATCACCACCGTCGAGGGCTGGGCGCTGCCCGGCCTGGTCGACGCGCACTGTCACGTCGGCCTCGGCGCCGAGGGCCCGGTCGACGCGGCCACCGCCGAGAAGCAGGCGCTCACCGACCGGGAGGCGGGCACCCTGCTGCTCCGCGACGCGGGCTCGCCCTCGGACACCCGCTGGGTCGACGACCGCGAGGACCTCCCGAAGATCATCCGGGCCGGCCGGCACATCGCCCGCACCCGCCGCTACATCCGCAACTACGCCTGGGAGATCGAACCGGAGGACCTGGTCGCCCACGTCGCCCAGGAGGCCCGGCGCGGCGACGGCTGGGTCAAGCTGGTCGGCGACTGGATCGACCGCGACCTCGGCGACCTGTCCCCCTGCTGGCCCCGCGAGGCGGTGGAGGCGGCCATCGCCGAGGCCCACCGGCTCGGCGCCCGCGTCACCGCGCACTGCTTCGCCGAGAGCTCCCTGCGCGACCTGGTCGAGGCGGGCATCGACTGCATCGAGCACGCCACGGGCCTCACCGAGGACCTGATCCCGCTGTTCGCCGAGCGGGGCGTCGCCATCGTCCCGACCCTCGTCAACATCGCCACCTTCCCGCGGCTCGCGGCCGGCGGCGACTCCCGGTACCCCCGCTGGTCCGCCCACATGCGCCGGCTGCACGAGCGCCGCTACGACACCGTGCGTGGCGCCTACGACGCCGGCATCCCCGTCTACGTCGGCACGGACGCCGGCGGCACACTGGCCCACGGCCTGGTCGCGGCGGAGGTGGCGGAACTGGTGACCGCCGGCATCCCGCCGGTGCAGGCGGTGTCCGCGACGAGCTGGGGCGCCCGCGCCTGGCTGGGCCGGCCCGGCCTGGAGGAGGGGGCGCCGGCCGACCTGGTGGTCTACGAGGGCGATCCACGGGTGGACGTACGGGTGCTGGCGGCGCCGCGCCGGGTGGTGCTGAACGGGATCGTGGTCGAGTAAGGGAACGCCTGTGCCCGGTGATTCGAAGAGGCGTGCGGAATCTTCACGTTTGAGTGAAGTGACCCTGGATCGCTGACCGTTCACCCACAGTGCGTACAAGGTTGACGGGTCCCAAGCCTGTTCCGTCTGGGGGGGTCCCACCGCCTTGAACAGCAACAACTTCCGCATGTCCGCACGCCGTCTCGCCGCCGTGGCGACGGTCACCGCCCTCACCGCGGCACCCGCGGTCCTGGGCGCGGGCGCCGCGCACGCGACCGGTGACCACGGCCGCGCCTCCGCCGTCGTCCTGCGCACCGGGCTCGACGTGTCCCTGCTCGACAAGACCGTGGACGTCCCGCTCGCGGTCTCCCTCAACGAGGTGCAGGCACCGCAGAGCGCCGACAGGACCGCGCTGTCCGCCCGGCTCGACGGTGTGGCCGGCGGCAAGCCCTTCACCGTGCTCGGTGCCGATGTCGCCCAGTCCCGGGCCACGGTCACCGACCGGCGTGCCGAGGGCTCGGTCCGGCTGGTCCACGCCAGGCTGCACGTCCCCGGCCTGCCCCTGCTGTCCCTGATCGAGGCCGACACGGTCACCGCCAAGGCGACCTGCGAGGTCGGCAAGGCACCGGTCGCCGCCGCGAACGTCCTCGGCGCCGTCACCGTCCTCGGCAAGCGCGTCACGCTGACCGCCGGCGGCCCGACCGAGGTGAAGGTGCCCGGCGTCGGCGAGGTCCGTCTCGACCTCGCCCAGCGGCGCACCACGACCCGCACGGCCGCCGCGACCGCCCTCGAACTCAAGATCTCCATCAACCCGTTGAAGCTCAACGTGGCCGACGTGGAGGGCACCGTCACCCTGGCCAAGGCCACCTGCGAGTCCCCGATGGCCCCGCCCACCGAGCGGCCCGTGCCGAGCCACGATCCGGCCGCCGACGTCCGTCCGCAGGGCGCCCCGGCCCAGGCCGACCTCGCCGAGACAGGCGGCAGCTCGGCCACCCCGTACATCGCGGGCGGCGCGCTGGCGCTGCTGCTGGTCGGCGGGGGAGTGGTGACGGTGGCACGACGCCGGAAGGGCTGACGCCGGATCCGCGCTCGCGGCCGGGGCGGTGGTGCGGCACCGCCGTCCCCGGTGGCCGGTGGCCGGTGGCCGGTGACGGCGGCGTACCGGCGGCCCTCGACCGGACACCGGCTGCCCGGCCCGGTGCCCGGCGCCCGCACGGCCGCCGTCATCCCGGGTACGGAGCGGCCGCTCGGCCCGCCCGGAGCGTGCTCGCCCACCAGGACAACTGCTCGAGCAGGGTCTTGGCGTACCCGGGGGCCCCGGCGTCGAGCGGCCGGCCGTCCTGCCACGCCGTGAAGTAGTTCGGGAAGGCCAGACCGTCCCGGACGGTCACCGCGTGCAGCTCCGTCAGCACGTTCTCCAGGTGCAGCACGGCGTGCCGGCCGCCCGCCGCGCCACCGTAGCTGACGAAGGCGACGGGCTTGGCCGTCCACTGGGTGAAGTGCCAGTCGATGGCCGCCTTCAGCGAGGCGGGGTAGCTGTGGTTGTACTCGGGTGTGACGACGACGAACGCATCGGCTTCCGCCAGGGCCGAGGTCAGCCGCGCCATCCCCGCCGGACGCGGATAGTCGTCACCGGCGTACTTCGGCGAGGCCGCCGGCAGCGCCAGCGGGATGTCGACCTCGGCCAGGTCGACGACGTCCACCTCGAACCCGCCGTGCAGCCGGGCCTGTTCGGCCACCCATGAGCCCACGACCGGCCCGAACCGGCCTTCCCGGACGCTTCCCACAATGATCAGCAACTTGTTCGTCTTCTCCATGCCGACCACGATCGGGCGTCCGGCGCCGGGCAACCAGGCCGGGCTCAGGCTGGCCCCCGCAGGGCCACGCTGAGCACTCCGCACGCCGCGGGGCACCGGCCTATCCTCACCCCATGGGCACACCGCTGGGGGACTTCATCCGGGCCAAGCGCGACAGTATCCAACCGGAGACGCTGGGCCTGCCGGAGCGCGGCCGCCGCCGCTCACCGGGCCTGCGCCGGCTGGACCTCGCCGCGCGGGCGGGTATCAGCGTCGAATACCTCACCCGCATCGAGCAGGGCAGGGACCGCAACCCTTCGGTGGCCGTGGTGAACGCCCTCGCCGACGCGCTCAGTCTCGACGCCGCGGAACGCAACCACGTGCGCTACCTCGCGAAGATCACCGGCGGCGAGTGCATCGCCCGCACCAGGCCGGCCCCGCCCCAGCGAGACGTCCGGCCCCAGGTCCTGCACACGCTCCGCCTGCTGGAGCCGGGCATCGCCGTGGTGACGAACCGGCTCGGCGACCTCCTCGCCCACACCAGCGGCTACGAGACGCTGACCGGCGGCAGCGGACTGCTCGACGGCGACGCCCCGAACCTCACGCGGTACGTCTTCACGGACCCCCGAGCGCGGACGTTCTTCGCCGACTGGGACGAGATCGCCGACGAGCAGGCCTTCGACCTGTGGCTCGGACCGTCCATCGAGAACTCCGAGTGGCTCACCGCGGAACTCGCCCCCACGGCCGGCCCCGACCTCACCCGCCGGCTGAACCGCCATGTGGTGCCGCGCCGGGGCGTTCTCCGGCTCAACCACCCGGCGGGCCCCGAACTCCGCCTGCACCGCGAGCTGCTGGACATCCCGGCCGACGCCCAGCAACTCGTGGTCCTCCTCCCGGCCGACGACCGGACGGCCGAAGCCATCGACGAACTCCGTGACCACCGGAGGGGCCGGCTCCGGGCGATCTCGTAGCAAGCCCGGAAGGCGACCTGCCCGGCGGACCGTCCGGGGCGGGTCCGCAAGGCGTCCTGCTCGGCGGTGGTGAGGCCCGGCGGCTGCGCGAGGACGACCCGGTGACCTGGGAAGGCCCGCCGGACACCACGCAGCGCGGGCACCCGTCCCGGGCGGGTTCGGAAGGCGGCCTGCCCGGCGGACCGGCCCGGGTGGGTGGTGGGTCAGACCGTCACGGCAGTGCGGCCGACAGCGCCCGGAGGAATCCGTCCACCGTGCCCCGGTCCCGCACCGCGACCCGCACCCACTGCGCACCGAGCCCCGGAAACGTGTCCCCACGGCGCACGGCGTAGCCGAGGTCGCGCAATCGCCGTCGTACAGCGGCGGCACCCGGCATGCCGACGAGCACGAACGGTCCCTCCGCCGGCTGCACCACCCGTACGCCACGACCGGCGAGCGCGGCCAGCCCCGCGACCAGGTGGGCCCGGTCCCCGGCGATGCGATGCGCCGCGTGCCCCGCCTCCGCCAGCGCCCGTGGCGCCACACACGCCTGTGCCGCGGCCAGCGCGGGCGTCGACACCGGCCACAACGGCTGGGCCCGCTCCAGCGCGGCGATGATCTCGGGGCCGGCCAGCACGTACCCGATGCGCAGCCCCGCCAGCCCCCACGTCTTGGTCAGGCTGCGCAGCACGACGAGACCGGGCACGTCGGTCCGCCCGGCCAGCGCCTCCCGCTCACCCGGCACCGCGTCCATGAACGCCTCGTCGACCACCAGCACCCGACCGGGGCGGGCGAGTTCGGCGAGCACGTGGGCCGGATGCAGCACCGACGTCGGGTTCGTCGGATTCCCGACGATCACCAGGTCCGCGTGCTGCGGTACCGCCGCCGGATCCAGCCGGAAGCCGTCCTCCGCCCGCAGCAGCACCCGGTCCACCGTGTGCCCGGCGTCCCGCAGCGCGGCCTCCGGCTCGGTGAACTGCGGGTGCACCACGACCGGATGACGGACCTTCAGTGCGCGGGCGAGGAGCACGAACGCCTCCGCCGCGCCCGCCGTCAGCAGCACCCGCTCCACCGGCAGCCCGTGCCGCGCCGCCACCGCCGCCCGCGCCGCCCGCCCGTCCGGGTAGGCCGCGAGGGACGACAGCGAGGCGGCGATCTCCTCGCGCAGCCACGGCGGAGGCGTGTCGGCACGGACGTTGACGGCGAGGTCGACCAGCGCGGCCCCGTCGTCGCGCACCTCGGCGTCCCCGTGATGACGAAGGTCGGGCCCGGCGCCCCCGGTGTCCTCAGTGCGCATGGCTGTGCGAGTGCCCCCCGTGATGGTGGTGCCCGTGCCCGTGGTGGTGGCCGTCGTCGTCCGGATGGAAGTGCGGCTGCTGCGGCAGCCCCACCTTGTCCTCGAAGCCCGGCAGCGCGATCCGGTACACGCAGGAGTCGCAGTTCATGCGCAGATCACCCCTGACGGCTTCCTCGTACCGCTCCAGCACCAGGTCCAGCAGCTCCGGCTCGGGCCCGATGACGTCGGCCGACCGTACGTCGATCTCCGGGTGCGCGGCCGCCCAGCCCTCGGTCTGCTGCCGCACCCGGTCCGGCAGGATGCCGGTGAACAGGAAGTAGGGCAGGACGACGATCCGCCGCGCCCCCAGCTTCGCGCACCGGTCCAGGCCGCTCGGCACGTCCGGCGCCGCCAGCGACACGAACGCCGTCTCCACACCGGCGTACCCACGGCCCTCCCACAGCAGCCGCGCCGCCTTGTGCACCTCGGCGTTGGCGTCCGGGTCCGTCGAACCCCGGCCCACCAGCAGCACGGTGACGTCCGACCGGTCCCCGGGGCCGCGCCCCGCGGAACCGAGCGCCTCGTCCAGCCGCCGCTCCAGGACGCTCAGCAGCGCCGGATGCGGGCCGAGCGGGCGGCCGTAGGTGTACGAGACGCCCGGGTGCCGTTCCTTCTCGCGGGCCAGCGCCGCCGGGATGTCGCCCTTGGCGTGCCCGGCGGACACCAGCATCAGCGGCACGGCCGCGAACCGGCGTACGCCCTGCTCGACCAGCTCGGTGACGGCCTCGCCCAGCGGTGGCGGGGACAGCTCGATGAAGCCGCCCGCGACGGGCAGGTCGGGCCGGCGGCGCCCCAGTTCCCGTACGAAGGCGCGGAACGCCTCGGCTCCGGCGTCGTCACGGGTGCCGTGGCCGGCGATGAGCAGGGCGGGCGGGGTGGTCACGAGGTCTCCTCAGCCGAAGTGGGGTGGTACAGCAGGGCGTTGAGCGCGGCGGCGGCGACCGCCGAGCCGCCCTTCTCGGACACGTTGCTCACGGCGGGCAGCCCGCTGTCCCGCAACGCGGCCTTGGACTCGGCCGCGCCGACGAAGCCGACGGGCAGGCCGATGACGAGTGCGGGGGAGGCGTCCAGGGTCAGCAGCTCCTCCAGGGCGGTCGGAGCATTGCCGATCACCCAGAGGGCGCCCGGGCCCACCTGCTGGTACGCGAGCCGTATCGCGTGCGCCGAACGGGTCAGCCCCGGACCGGCCACGGCGTCCTTCAGCCGGCAGACGGTCTCACGGCGGGTGATCCCGGCGGCCACCATCTCGACGTCGACGACCACGGGCGCCCCGGCGTGCAGCGCGGCGTGCGCCTTCGCCAACTCGCCCTCGTCCATGACGAGATCGGTCGCGTACTCCAGGTCGGCGGCGGAGTGGATGACCCGCTCCACCACCGCCCGGGTCAGCGGCGGGAAGTGCGAGGTGTCCAGGCGGGCGCGCAGCCGGCGGTAGGACTCCTGCTCGATCGGGTGGACCACTCGGTTCACTTGGCGCCCTCCTGAGGGGTGTCCTGCCAGCGGTAGCCGCGCGGGGTCACCATGCGCCCCGCGACGTTGCGGGTCGCGGTGTTGCCCACGGTCACGACCGTCATCATGTCGACCGTCGCCGGGTCCAGAGCGGCGAGGGTGGTGACCCGGCCGGACTCGTCCGACCGCGAGGCGTTGCGGACGACACCGACCGGCGTGGCCGGCTCCCGGTGCTCGGCGAGGATGCCGAGCGCCTTGGGCAGCTGCCAGTCACGGCCCCGCGACCGGGGGTTGTAGAAGGTCACCACGAGGTCCGCCTCGGCCGCCGCCCGCACCCGGCGCTCGATGACCTCCCACGGCGTGTGCAGATCGGACAGGCTGATGGACACATGGTCGTGGCCCAGCGGCGCGCCCAGGATCGCCGCGGCGGCCAGCGCGGCCGTCACCCCGGGCACCCCGACCACGTCGATGTCGTCGGAGGCCTCGGCGAGCGCCGGCGAGGCCATGGCGTACACACCCGCGTCCCCGCTGCCGATCAACGCCACCGCGTGCCCGCGCCGGGCCTCCGCGACGGCCGTACGCGCCCGTTGCTCCTCCGCGCCGAGCCCCGACTCCAGCACCCGGGTGCCCGGCCGCAGCAGATCGCGGATCTGGTCCACGTACTGGTCGAGCCCGACCAGCACCGAGGCGCGCCGCAGCTCGGCCGCCGCCCGCGGGGTGAGCAGGTCCCGCGCGCCGGGCCCGAGTCCGACGACCGCGAGCCGCCCGCGCCCCGGACGCCGTACGACGGCGCAGGTCGCCATGGCGGGCTGTGCAGCCGACTTCCGCTTGGGGACGAGGAGTTCACCGCCGCGGACCAGCGCCGCCGCCTCCGCGACCGACGGGGTGCCGACGGCCGCGAGAGGGGCGTCGGACGGGTTGGGCACCTCGACGGCCGCCAGCTCCTCGGCCGAGTACGTCACCAGGGGCACCCCGAGCCGGGCGGCGGCCGCGACGATGCCGGGCTCCTCCGCCTTGGCGTCCACGGTGGCCAGTTCGGCCACGGACCGCTGCGAGAGCCCCGCCTCGCGCAGCGCCTCGTCGATCAGCCCGAGGACCTCCTCGGCCGGCGCGCCCCTGGACGCGCCGACCCCGACCACCAGGGAGGGCGGCCTGAGCAGCACCTCACGCTCGCCCGGTTCCACGGCCCGGTCGGTGAGCCGGATCCGGTACGAGCCCTCGGCCGAGGCCGGCAGCGGCGGCAGCGGCCACGGCACCTCCGCGTCCAGCACAACCGGTTCGCCGTCCAGCAGGGCGCGCGAGACCACGGCGACCGAACCCTCGTACGGCAGCCCGAGCGTGTCCAGGCCCGGCAGTCCGGCGCAGTCCGTCGCGGTCGTCACCACGGGCTCCGCACCGAGCACCTCCCCGACCTCGCGGGCGAGGTCGTTGGCGCCACCGCCGTGCCCGCCGACCAGCGAGACCGCGAACCGGCCGCCCTCGTCCACGCACACCACACCCGGGTCGGCCGTCTTGTCGCCGAGCAGCGGCGCGAGCAGCCGTACCACCGCCCCCGTCGCCAGGAAGCACACCAGCTGCTCGCACTCCGCGAACGCGGCCCGCACGGCCTCCCCGACGGGACCCTCGTACACCCGGGTACGGTCCGGCCACGCCGCGGCCAGCCGGTCCCGCGCCGCCGCCCCCGCCGCGGTGGCGGAAATGAGGCCGATCACAGGGCAACTCCTTCACTAGGCTCCGGGGTTCTGACACCCCAGAGCAGAAACACAGGATTGGTGGCCGCCAGCCGGGTCACGTCCCCCGGCAGCGGCGCCAGTCGCGACGACTGCAGCAGCACCCCGTCGCAGCCGAACCCGGCGGCCGTGAGCGCCTCGCGCGCCGCCGGCACCCGGTCCAGCGCGGCCATGGCGACGACCACGGTCCGCCGCGCCCGCCGCGCGCACGCGCCGACGATCGCGGGCAGCTCACGCCCCCCGCCGCCGATGAACACGGAGTCCGGGTCGTCGAGCGGGCCGAGCGCGGCCGGTGCCTCCCCCCGCACCACGGCCACGTCGACGCCGTGGGCCCGCGCGTTGGCGCGGACGCGCTCCACCCCGTCCGGGGTCTTCTCGACGGCGACCACGGCCGCGCCGAGCCGGGCGCACTCCACCGCCACCGAACCCGAGCCGGCACCCACGTCCCAGACCAGGTCGCCCGGGCGCGGCCCCAGCCGGGCCAGGGCCAGCGCCCGCACCTCGAACTTGGTGATCATCGAGTCCCGGTGCGCGAACTCTCCCTCGTCCAGCGCCCACCGCTCCGGCCGCGCCGGAACCCCGGCGACCGTACGCACCCCACCCGGCGTCCGCGCCAAGTCCAGGCACAGCACCACGCTCACCGCGGTGCCCCAGTCCCGGGCCGCCGCCTCGGCGGGCGTCACCCGCTCCACCCGCTCCCGCTCCGGGTCACCGAGCGCGCTCGCCACGACGAGGACACGCCCACCGGGCAGCCCGCCGCCCGGCTCGGCGGGTCCGGCCCACGGCCCGGCGAGGGCGGCGCCCAGCTCGGCGGGTCCGGCCCCCGGCCCGGTGAGGACGGCCACCTTGGGGTGCGCCCGGCAGACGTTCACCGCCGTCCGCGGATCCCGGCCGTGCGCGCTGACCACGACCGCGTCGTCCCAGGGCAGCCCGATCCGCGCGAACGCCGCGGCCACCGAGGACACTCCCGGCCGCACGTCCAGCAGCCCGGCACCGAAGCGCTCGGCCAGCGCCCGCACGATCCCGAAGAACCCGGGGTCCCCGGAGGCCAGCACGACCACCGGCAACTCCTTGCCGACGTACTCCGCGACCCTGTCCAGGGCGGGCGCCAGCGGACCGAGCACCACCGGCTCGGCGCCCTCGGGCAGCCGTACGGCGTCCAGATGACGGCGCCCGCCGACCACCAGCGCGGCCCCGGCGAGCACGCCGTCCGGGACGGGCGCCCCCGTCCCCGCGCCGACGACCGTGATCAACTGTTCGCCCCTCGCTCGCGCAGCGCCCGCCGGGCCTCCGGGTCGGCCTTGCGGTACCCGTGGAAGTGCCCCGGGTGGTACAGGTGCGAGCGGGTGCCGTGCGCGTCCAGCGCCGGGCCGACCAGGAAGAGCGTGTGCTTCCAGAGCTTGTGCTCCTTCACCGTCTCCTCCAGCGTGCCGATCGTGCACTTCGCGATCAGCTCCTCCGGCCAGGTCGCCTGGTAGGCGACGACCACCGGGGTGCTGGTCGGGTAGCCGCCCTCCAGCAGCTCCCGCACCAGCTGCCCGCTGCGCGCCGCCGACAGGAAGATCGCCATGGTCGTGCCGTGCCGGGCGAACTCGCGGACCTCCTCACCGGGCGGCATCGGCGTCTTGCCGCCGCCCAGACGGGTCAGCACGACGGACTGCGCGACCTCGGGGATCGTCAGCTCGCGCCGGGCGAGCGCGGCCACCGCCGAGAACGACGACACCCCGGGCACGACCTCCGTCGCGATCCCCATCTCCGCGCACCGGTCCAGCTGCTCCTGGGTGCCGCCCCACAACGCAGGGTCGCCGGAGTGGATGCGGGCGACCTGCAGTCCCTCGGCGTGGGCACGCCGGTAGACGGCGACGACGTCCTCCAGGGACATGGCCGCCGAGTCCAGGATCTCCGCGTCCTCGCGCGCGTGCTCGAGGACCTCCGCCTGGACCAGGCTGGCCGCCCAGATCACCACGTCCGCCTCGGCGATCGCGCGCGCGGCACGGAACGTCAGCAGATCGGCGGCGCCGGGGCCGGCACCGACGAACGTCACCTTGCCGGTGGGGGCATCGGCCATGGGAAGGGTCCTCTCGTACGGGAACGCAACTCGGAAGCGGGTGAAATGTCAGGGTGTGCGGGAGTTCGTGCGGCGCCGGATGTGCGCGAAGGCGCCTGGATCGGATAGCAAGTGCCTATGGCGGTCTTCGTCGCGCTCGGCGCGTTCCTGATGACGCTGGCCGGCGGCTGGACGGCACAGCGCGTGACCGACCGCAGGCATCTCGTCCTCGGCCTGGCCGGCGGACTGATGCTCGGCGTGGTCGGCCTCGACCTGCTGCCCGAGGCGCTCGAGGCGGCGGGCCGCGAGGTCTTCGGCGTACCCGCGGCCCTGCTGCTGTTCGTGGTCGGGTTCCTCTTCGCCCACCTGGTGGAACGTCTGCTCGCCGCCCGTCAGGCCGCGCACGGCGCGGAGGAGCACGGGCACCGGGCGCCGGAGGTGGGCCTGACGGCGGCCGCCGCGATGGTGGGCCACAGCGCCATGGACGGCGTGGCGATCGGCGCGGCCTTCCAGGTGGGCGGCGGCATGGGTGCGTCCGTAGCGCTCGCCGTGATCGCGCACGACTTCGCCGACGGCTTCAACACCTTCACCCTCACGACCCTGTACGGCAACGCGCGCCGCCGGGCGATCGGGATGCTGGTCGCCGACGCCTGCGCACCCCTGCTGGGCGCGCTGTCGACCGTCTTCTTCCACATCCCGGAGCCGGTGCTCGGCGGTTATCTCGGCCTCTTCGGCGGCGTACTGCTCTACCTCGCCGCCGCCGAGATCCTCCCCGAGGCCCACCACGAGCACCCCGCCCGGTCCACCCTGCTGTGCACGGTCGCGGGCGCGGCGTTCATCTGGCTGGTGGTCGGCGTCTCCGGCTGACCGCGGGCCCGGCGTCACAGCTTCCCGCCCCGCCCGCCGTCCCGCCGCGGCGGCGCGATCAGCGTCGACAGGTACGGCAGCGGCGTCCCGTCCAGCTCCGCGGCCGCATGCACCGACTCCTCCGGCAGCCCCAGCGCCGACCCCCACACCGCGTCCCCGAGCCGCCCGGTCTCCTCGAGCGCCTCGGCGACCTCGGCGGCCTGCCGCCCGAACTTGTACGCCACGACGGTCCCCGGCCCGGCCAGCGCCTCCTTCAGCACCGCCGACCCGGCCGTGACCGGGACGAGCGTCAGCGGCTCGGTGCCCTCGGTCAGCACCGCACCCGACCGCGCCGCGAGATCCTGCATGGCGGTGATCCCGGGCACGGTCTCCACGACGACGCCCGGCACCAGCTCGGCGATGGTCTGCGCGAGATACGTGAACGTCGAGTACACGTTGGGGTCGCCGATGGTCGCGAACGCCACGGAACCCCGGCGCCTCAGCAGCTCGGCGACCCGCTCCCCGGCCGCGTCCCAGGCCGCCTCCCGCCGCGCCCGGTCGGTCCGCTCGTTCAGCGCGAACACCACCCGGACGACCTTGTCCTCGGGCACGTAGTGCAGCACGGTCGCCTCGGCCCGCCCCCGTTCCCCGGTGTCCATGACGGGTACGACGACGACGTCGGCCGAACGCAGCGCGTTGACCCCCTTGACGGTCACCAGCTCGGGATCACCGGGACCGACCCCGACTCCGACCAGCCTGCTGCTCATGACGTCCGGCACCTCTCCACGAACCGACGGGCGACACCGGGCTCGGACGCCCAGTGCGTGTGCAGATAACTCGCGTGCACGCCCTGCTGTACGAAACCTTCGACCCGCCGCACGGGGACCCGCACGCCCCAGGCGGGAGCGGCGCCGGCACCCGGCTCGACGACCGTGCGGTGGAACTCGTGCCCCCGCATCCGCGTCCCGGCCGGCGCCAGCACACTGTCGCCGACGGCCACGGCGTCCCGGTAACCGAGGGTCAGCCGTTCGGTCATCCGCGCGGTGGCGTCCAGCACCCCGCACATCGGGCGCCCGTCCAGCTCCCGGCACAGGTACAGCAGCCCGGCGCACTCGGCTGCCACGGGCGCGCCGGAGACCGCCAGATCGGCGACGGCCTTGCGCAACGGCTCGTTGGCGGACAACTCGGCGGCGTACACCTCGGGGAACCCGCCGCCGATGACCAGGCCGGCCGTTCCTTCGGGCAGTCGCTCGTCCCGCAGGGGGTCGAAGGTGACGACTTCCGCCCCGGCGGCGGCGAGCAGCTCGGTGTGCTCGGCGTAGGAGAAGGTGAACGCGGGACCGCCGGCGACGGCGACCACAGGGGCTCGCCTCTCGGCCGGCGGTTCCGGGCGGTCGGTGTGCGGCCGGTCCGGCCCGGCGCCCGGCCTCTCGGCAGACCGAGTCGGGTGGTGGGTGAGCGAGGCGGGGGTCCAGGGGGCGGAGCCACCTGGGAGGGCACCCGCAGTACGGGCGAGCCCTTCCAGCGCGGCCAGGTCACATCCCTGAGCCACCTGCGCCGCCATGGCCTCGACGGCCTCCACCGCAGCAGCCTGCCGCTCGGCGACCGGCACCAACCCCAGATGCCGAGAGGGCGTATCCACCTGAGCGACCCGCCGCAAGGCACCCAGGACCGGCACACCCGACGAGTCCAGCGCCTCCCGCAGCAACTCCTCATGCCGGTCCGACCCCACCTTGTTCAGGATCACGCCCCCGACCCGCACCTGCGGATCCCACGACGCGAACCCGTGCACCAGCGCCGCCACCGACCGCGACTGCGACGACGCGTCCACGACGAGCACCACCGGCGCCCGCAACAACTTGGCGACATGGGCCGTGGACGCGAGTTCCCCCTCGCCCGCCGCCCCGTCGTACAGCCCCATCACACCCTCGACCACGGCGAGGTCACATCCCCGGGCGCCGTGCAGGAACAGCGGGGCGACCAGCTCCGGCCCGCACAGATACGCGTCGAGGTTGCGCCCCACCCGCCCGGTCGCGAGCGCGTGGTACCCGGGGTCGATGTAGTCCGGCCCGACCTTGTGCGGGGACACGGCGAGCCCCCGCGCGGTGAACGCGGCCATCAGCCCCGTGGCGACGGTGGTCTTGCCGCTGCCCGAGGACGGCGCGGCGATGACCAGCCGAGGCACCGACGAGCTCACCACTCGATGCCCTTCTGGCCCTTCTGCCCCACGTCCATGGGGTGCTTGACCTTCGACATGTCGGTGACGAGGTCGGCGAAGTCCACGAGCTTCTCCGGCGCGTTCCGCCCGGTGATCACCACGTGCTGGGTGCCCGGCCGGTTCCGCAGCACGTCGACGACCTCGTCCGTGTCGACCCATCCCCAGTGCATGGGGTACGCGAACTCGTCCAGCACGTACAACCGGTACGTCTCGGCCGCCAGGTCCCGCTTGACCTGCTCCCAGCCCTCCCGGGCCTTCTCCTCGTTGTCCAGCTGCGCGTCGCGCTGCACCCAGGACCAGCCCTCGCCCATCTTGTGCCAGTCGACGGTCCCGCCCTGCCCGGAGGCACCGAGCACCCGCAGCGCGTTCTCCTCGCCGACCTTCCACTTCGCGGACTTGACGAACTGGAACACCCCGATCGGCCACCCCTGGTTCCAGGCGCGCAGCGCCAGCCCGAACGCGGCGGTGGACTTGCCCTTGCCGACCCCGGTGTGCACGACGACCAGCGGACGGTTCCGGCGCTGACGGGTCGTCAGCCCGTCGTCCGGTACGACGTTCGGCTGTCCCTGCGGCATTACGCGGCCCTCCTCGACGTCCCCTGCACATCCCTGACCAGCCCGGCGATCGAGTCGGCCCGCAGCTCGTCCAGCGTGACGGCCGTACCGCCCAGCTCACCCGCCAGCTGCCCGGCGAGCCCGAGCCGCACCGGCCCCGACTCGCAGTCCACGACCACCGAGGCGACCTGCTCGGCCGCGAACAGCCGCGCGGCCCGCCCGGCCAGCGCGACCGGCTCCGGGCCGCCGGTGGCCCGCCCGTCGGTCACCACCACGACCAGCGCCCGCCGCGCCGGATCCCGCAGCCGCTCCACCCGCAGCACCTCGTGCGCCTTCAGCAGCCCGGCCGCGAGCGGCGTACGACCGCCCGTCGGCAGCGACTGAAGCCGGACGGCGGCCGCGTCGACGGACGAGGTAGGCGGCAGCGCGACATCGGCGGCAGAGCCCCGGAAGGTCACCAGACCCACCTTGTCCCGCCGCTGGTAGGCGTCCAGCAGCAGCGACAGCACCGCACCCTTCACCGCACTCATCCGCTGCCGTGCCGCCATCGACCCCGAGGCGTCCACCACGAACAGCACGAGGTTCCCCTCGCGCCCCTCCCGGGTCGCCTGCCGCAGATCGTCCCGGCGGATCACCAGCCCCGGCCCGGACCGGCCGCGCGCCCGCTGGTGCGGGGCGGCGGCCTGCACGGTCGCCGCCAGGTGCAGCTTGGTCAGCGCACCCCGGGGACGCCGGGCCCCGGTCGTGCGCCCGTGCTCGGTCCGGGCCCGCGAGCGCCGCCCGGCGGCACCCTCCCCGATGCCGGGCACGCTCAGCATCCTGGTCCGGAAGGGCTCGGCGGCCCGCGCGGCGGCCTGCTCACCCGCACCGGCGGGCTGCGGGCTCCCGCCCTCACCGGATTCCGGCCGGGCCGCGGTGTCCCCGCCCTGCGGACCGGCATCCGGCTCCGGCTGCCCGCCGCCCCCGCCGGGGCCGCCGGGACCGGGATCGTCGTCGCCGTCCCCGTCGTCCCCGGAGTACTGCTCCAGCGTCTCGTCCAGCTTGTCCTCGTCCAGCCCCGGCGCGTCGAACGGGTTGCGCCGGCGCCGGTGCGGCAGCGCGAGCAGCGCGGCCTGCCGCACGTCCTCGGCGAGCACGTCGGTCCGCCCGGCCCACGCGGCCAGTGCCGTCGCCGTGCGCGCCATCACGATGTCGGCCCGCATGCCGTCCACCTCGAAGGCCGCGCAGGTCGCCGCGATCTGCCGCAGCGCCCCGTCGCCCAGCCGCACCTGCGGCAGCAACTGCCGTGCCGCGGCGATCCGGTGCCGTACGGCGGCCTCCTCGTGCGCCCACCGGGCGGCGAAGCCGTCGGGATCGTCGTCGTAGGCCAGCCTGCGCCGCACGACCTCCACCCGCTGGTCGGGTTCCCGGGAGGCCGCGACCTCCACGGTCAGCCCGAAGCGGTCCAGCAACTGCGGCCGCAGCTCGCCCTCTTCGGGGTTCATGGTGCCGACGAGCAGGAAGCGGGCCGCGTGCCGCACGGAGACGCCCTCGCGCTCCACGTACGAGGCGCCCATCGCCGCCGCGTCCAGCAGCAGGTCGACCAGGTGGTCGTGGAGGAGGTTGACCTCGTCCACGTACAGGATGCCGCGGTGCGCGTCGGCCAGCAGGCCCGGCTCGAACGCCTTCACCCCCTCCGCGAGCGCCCGCTCGATGTCGAGGGCGCCGACCAGCCGGTCCTCGGAGGCGCCGACGGGCAGCTCGACCATGCGGGCAGGGCGCGCCGTACCGGCTCCCGGCTCGTGCGGCCCGTCCGGGCAGGACGGATCCGGTGCCGCCGGGTCACAGGAGAACCGGCAGCCGGGAACGACGGCCACCTCGGGCAACAGAGCCGAGAGAGCGCGCACGGCCGTGGACTTGGCGGTGCCCTTCTCGCCGCGCACCAGCACACCGCCGACCGCCGGCGAGACGGCGTTCAGCAGCAGCGCGAGCCGCAGGTCGTCCTGGCCGACAACGGCCGTGAAAGGGAAGGGGGTGGTCACTGGTCGCCCTCCAAGTCGCCTTCCAGCTCCAGGTAGGTGGCGCGCAGCCGCTCCAGCGTCTCCGCGTCCGGCTCGGCCCACAGCCCGCGGTCCGCCGCCTCCAGCAGCCGCTCGGTGATCCCGCGCAGCGCCCACGGGTTGGACTTCTTCATGAAGTCCCGGTTCTCCGGGTCGAAGACGTACTCCGCGCTGAGCTTCTCGTACATCCAGTCGTCGACCACGCCGGCCGTCGCGTCGTAGCCGAACAGGTAGTCCACGGTCGCGGCCATCTCGAACGCGCCCTTGTAGCCGTGCCGGCGCATGGCCGCCATCCAGCGCGGGTTGACGACACGGGCACGGAAGACCCGGTGGGTCTCCTCGCCCAGCGTGCGGGTCCTCACCTGGTCCGGTACGGCACTGTCACCCACGTACGCCTCGGGGTTGGCGCCGGTCAGGTGCCGGACCATGGCGACCATGCCGCCGTGGTACTGGAAGTAGTCGTCCGCGTCGACCAGGTCGTGCTCGCGGGTGTCGACGTTCTTCGCGGCGACCGCGATGCGCTTGAACGCGGTCTCCATGTCACCGCGTGCCGCCCGCCCGTCGAGCCCGCGCCCGTACGCGTAGCCGCCCCACACCGCGTACACCTCGGCCAGGTCGGCGTCGGAGCGCCAGTTGCGGGCGTCGATCAGCGGCAGCAGACCGGCGCCGTACGCGCCCGGCTTCGAGCCGAAGATCCGGGCCGTCGCGCGCCGCCGGTCACCGTGCTCGGCGGTGTCCTCGTCGGCGTGCGCCTTGACGAAGTTCCGCTCGGCCGGCTCGTCCAGCTCCGCCACCGCCCGCACCGCGTCGTCGATCAGCCCGACCACGTGCGGGAACGCGTCCCGGAAGAAACCGGAGATCCGGACCGTGACGTCGATGCGCGGCCGGCCCAGTTCGGCCAGGGGGACCACCTCGAAACCGGTCACCCGGCGCGAGGCGTCGTCCCACACCGGGCGGCAGCCCAGCAGCGCCAGGATCTCGGCGATGTCGTCGCCCTGCGTGCGCATCGCCGACGTGCCCCACACCGTGAGACCCACCGACCTCGGGTACTCGCCCGTGTCCTGCAGGTACCGCTGCACCAGGGAGTCGGCGAGCGACTGGCCGACCTCCCAGCTCAGCCGGGAGGGGATGGCCTTGGGGTCGACGGAGTAGAAGTTGCGGCCCGTAGGCAGCACGTTGACCAGACCGCGGGTCGGCGAACCCGACGGGCCCGCCGGGACGTAACCGCCGTCCAGCGCCCGCAGGATGTGCCCGATCTCGTCGGTGGTCCGCGCCAGCCGCGGTACGACCTCGCCGCAGGCGAACTCCACCACGGCGACCGCGTCCGGCAGTTCGGCTCCGAGTACGTCACGGACGAGCGCCGGGGCCGCCGTGACCTCCCAGGCTCGCAACTCCATCCCCTCCGCGATCCGCCGGCACAGCTGCTCCAGCAGGTCGATCGCGTCGGACGCCGTCCGCGCCGGACCGTCCACCAGGTCCGTCAGCTCCACCGGCGCCTTCACCGCCGCACCCGGCTCGGCCAGCAGCTCCTTCTCGTCCAGCCCGAAATGAGCCGCCAGCGAGGCCCGCAGACCCGGCAGCGCATGGGCCTGGCCGCCCCACACCTGCGAGGCGCGCAGCACGGCGAGGACGAGGTTCACACGCGGCTCGCCGACCGGCCCGCCGCCCAGGACGTGCAGGCCGTCGCGGATCTGCACGTCCTTGATCTCGCACAGATAGCCGTCGATGTGCATGACGAACTCGTCGAACGCGTCGTCGTCCGGCTGCTCGTCCACGTGCAGGTCGTGGTGCAGCTCGGCCGCCTTGACGAGGGTCCAGATCTGGGCGCGGACGGCCGGGGCCTTCGCCGGGTCCAGGTCGGAGACGAGCGCGTACTCGTCCAGCAACTGCTCCAGCTTGGCCAGGTCGCCGTAGGTGTCGGCGCGGGCCATCGGCGGCACCAGGTGGTCGACCACCGTGGCGTGCCCGCGCCGCTTGGCCTGGGTGCCCTCGCCCGGGTCGTTGACGATGAACGGGTAGACCAGCGGCAGCTCGCCGAGGACCGCGTCCGGTGCGCAACCGCCGCTGAGGCCCAGTCCCTTGCCGGGCAGCCACTCCATCGTGCCGTGCTTGCCCATGTGCACGATCGCGTCCGCGCCGAAACTGCTGTCCAGCCAGCGGTAGGCCGCCATGTAGTGGTGGGAGGGCGGCATGTCGGGGTCGTGGTAGATCGCGATCGGGTTCTCGCCGAAGCCGCGCGGCGGCTGGATCATCACGACGACGTTCCCGAACCGGAGGCAGGCCAGCACGATGTCGTCGCCGTCCACGTACAGGCTGCCCGGCGGCTCGCCCCAGGCGTCCAGCATCGCCTCTCGCAGCTCGGGGTCGAGCGTGTCGAACCACGCCCGGTAGTCCGCGAGGGGCACGCGCGCGGGCGCCGCCGCCAGCTGCTCCTCCGTCAGCCATTCCACGTCGTGACCGCCGGCCTCGATCAGCCGGTGGATCAACTCGTCACCACCGGAGGGGTACGCGGTGAGCGAGTACCCGGCGTCACGCAGCGCGTCCAGCACCCGCACCGCCGACGCGGGCGTGTCCAGGCCGACCGCGTTGCCGACCCGCGAGTGCTTGGTCGGGTAGGCGGTGAAGACCAGGGCGATCTTCTTCTCGGCGTTCGGCTTGTGCTTCAGCCGCGCGTGCCGCAGGGCGATCCCGGCCACCCGGGAGGCCCGCTCCGGATCGGCGACGTACACCGGGACCTCGTCGGGGCCCTGCTCCTTGAAGGAGAACGGCACGGTGATCAGACGGCCGTCGAACTCGGGGATCGCGACCTGCATCGCCGCGTCCATGGGGGACAGGGCCGCGTCGGACTCCTGCCACGCGTCCCGCGAGGAGGTGAGGCAGAGCCCTTGCAGCACGGGGATGTCGAGGTCGGCGAGCGCGCCGATGTCCCAGGACTCCTCGTCGCCGCCCGCCGACGCCTGCGAGGCGTGCGTGCCGCCGGCCGCGAGGACGGTGGCCACCAGGGCGTCGGCCTTCCCCAGCAGCTCGTACAGCCCGGCGTCCGCGCCGCGCAGCGACCCGCAGTACACCGGCAGGGCGTTGGCGCCCTTCGCCTCGATCGCCTCGCACAGCGTGTCCACGAAGGCGGTGTTGCCGCTCAGCTCGTGCGCCCGGTAGAACAACACGCCCACCGTCGGGCGGCCGTCCCGCAGCTCGTACCCGCCGTGCACGCCGTACTCCGGCATCTTGCGCGGCTCGTCGAAGCCCTCACCGGTCAGCAGCACGGTGTCGGACAGGAACCGGGACAGCTCCAGCAGGTTCGCGGGCCCGCCCTCGACCAGGTACTTCAGCGCCTCCGCGACCACTCCGGCCGGCACGGACGACTCGGCCATCAGCTCCGCGTCGGGGACGGCCTCGCCGCCCAGCAGCACGGTCGGCACACCGGACGCCTTCAGCGCGGCCAGCCCGTCCTCCCAGGCGCGCTTGCCGCCCAGCAGCCGTACGACGGCGAGGTCCGCGCCCTCGATCAGGCCCGGCAGCTCCTCGGTGACGTCGACCCGGGTCGGGTTCCCGATCCGGTACCCGGCGCCGGAGGCCCGGGCCGCCAGCAGATCCGTGTCGGCGGTCGACAACAACAACACTGTGCTCATGCGGGCGCTCCCGGTGGGATGAAAGGCAGTCCTTGCGGCGCGCCCGACTCGATGAGCCGCCAGAGCGCGTCCGTGTCCGCGTGCTGTTCGATCAGGTCGCCGAGCCGGTCGAGCTGCTCCTCGCGCAGCGCGGCGAAGGACGTGTCCGGGGCCGGTACGAAGCGGCGGCCCGCGGCGGCGGCCACCTCGCGCAGGAAGGCCCGCCGGAAACCGTCCGACTCCAGCGAGCCGTGCCAGTGGGTGCCCCAGGTCTGGCCGACCCGGCAGCCGTCCAGGAAGGGCTCGCCGCCCAGGACGTCGGCGACCCCGTGATGGATCTCGTACCCCTCGACCCGCTCGCCGAGGGCCTCCCCGGCGGGCCGGGTGAGGGTCTTCTCGCGGGCGAACCGCACCCGCACCGGAAGCAGGCCGAGCCCGGGGACCTCGCCGGCCCGCGACTCGACCTCGTCCTCGATGTGCTCGCCGAGGATCTGGAAGCCGCCGCAGATGCCGAGGACGGGCCTGTGCCGGGCGGCCCTGCGCACGAGGGCATCGGCAAGTCCCCGCTCCCGCAGCCACTGAAGCGCCCGTACGGTCCCGCGCGTGCCCGGGATCACCACGAGGTCGGCGTCCGCCAGTTCCTCCGGACGGTCCACGAACCGCACCACGACACCCGGCTCGGCGGCCAGCGCGTCCACGTCCGTGAAGTTGGACATCAGCGGGATCGCGCAGACGGCGACCCGCAGCACGTCCTCGCCGGCCGGGGGAGCGACGGCCGACTCCCGGACGGGGCCCCGCGACACCCTCTCCCACGCTCGGCTGCGCTCGCGCGGGGGGACCCCCATCCCGTCCTCCTCGTCGATGCCGAGCCCGTGCCGGAAGGGCAGAACGCCGTAGGTGCGCCGCCCGGTGAGGCCCTGGAGCATGTCCAAGCCCGGTTCGAGCAGGCCGACATCACCCCGGAACTTGTTCACCAGGAACCCGGCGATCAGCTCCTGGTCCTCCGGCGACAGCAGGGCGACCGTGCCGAAGAAGGAGGCGAACACGCCCCCGCGGTCGATGTCCCCGACCACCAGCACGGGCAGCCGCGCGTTGCGGGCGATGCCCATGTTGACGATGTCGGTCCGCCGCAGGTTGATCTCGGCCGGGCTCCCCGCCCCCTCACAGATCACCGCGTCATACGTGCCCCGCAACTCGGCCAGACAGTCCAGCACCGTGCCGAGCAGCCGCTGCTGCCGCCCACCGTGGTAGCCGCGCGCGCTCAACTCGCCCACCGGCTTGCCCAGCAGCACCACCTGGCTGCTCTGCTCGCCGCCCGGCTTGAGCAGCACCGGGTTCATCAGCGCGGTCGGCTCGACCCGGCAGGCCTGGGCCTGCATGGCCTGCGCCCGCCCGATCTCGGCGCCCTCCTTCGTCACGAACGAATTGAGGGACATGTTCTGCGCCTTGAACGGCGCGACCTTCACGCCCTGGCGCACCAGCCACCGGCAGATCCCGGCCGTCACGACGCTCTTGCCGGCGTCGGAGGTGGTGCCGGCGACGAGGAGACCCCCGCTCACTTCCCACGTCCCTTCACGAGTCGGCGCGCGGCGACCGTGACGCCGAGCGCGAGCAGGCCGACACGGCGGGAGAGCCGTACGGCCCGGTCGATGTCGGTGACCCGGACGGCGCGCCCGGTCCCGCCGTTGAGCACGGGGCGGTGCTCGACCCGGCCGCCGTAGGAGAGCGTCCCGCCCAGGCGCACCCCGAGGGCGCCCGCGAAGGAGGCCTCCACGGGCCCGGCGTTGGGGCTCGGATGCCGGGACGCGTCGGCCCGCCAGGCCCGTACCGCGCCCCGCGGGTCGGGGCCGGCGAGCACGGCGAGGACGGCGGTCAGCCGGGCCCCCGGCCAGCCGGCGAGGTCGTCGAGGCGGGCGGAGGCCCAGCCGTAGCGCCGGAACCGGGGCGACTTGTGACCGACCATCGCGTCGAGGGTGTTGACCGCCCGGAACCCGAGCAGCCCCGGCACCCCGCCCACGGCACCCCACACCAGCGCGCCCACGACCGCGTCGGAGGTGTTCTCGGCGACCGACTCGACCACGGCCCGGGCGATCCCGTCGGCGTCCAGCGCCTGCGGGTCCCGGCCGCACAGGTGGGGCAGCCGCGCGCGGGCCGCCTCGACGTCCCCGGCCTCCAGGGCACGCCCGACGGTGCGGGCCTCCCGGGCGAGCGAGGTGCCGCCGACGACCGCCCAGGTGACGGCCGCGGTCAGCGCGACGGAGGCGGTGGGGGAGGGGCGTACGGCGCGTACGGCCAGCGCGCCGAGGGCGACGGCGCCACCGGCGCACACGGCGGTGTGCAGCGTGCCCCAGCCGCGGTGGTCGTGCCACAACGCGCGTTCCACGGCCGCTGCCACCCGCCCGAACGCGGCGACCGGATGCCCGCGGCGGGGATCGCCGAGGAGCAGGTCACCGAGAAGGCCGGCGGCGGCGCCGTACGCGTAGGAGCGATCGGCACCCATCGGCTCAGCCGGCCGTGGGTACAGGAGCGGGCCTGGTACTGGTCCTTCGGCAGCCGAGCATGGCGATCTGTGTCCTCACTCAGGGTGTCCGCGCCCTGGTTCGACGTGATTCGGCGGTGAGAGTTCCTGGCTCCCGGGGGTTCTTCCCCGGTGACAGTGGCGGGACCGCGCCGGATTCGCACCGGCTTCCTCTCTTGCCGCCGTACATGGCCTGGGCAGTCCACCACGCGCCCGGAACGGCCGTCAACTTGCCGTTGACCTGCAGGGGGAGAGTGTGCCGATCCCCACACCGTGAGGCGTGCGGGCATGCCGGAGGCTCCCCTCCGCACCAGTGGGAGGGGAGCCTCGAGGCGCTCGGTCGGGCCGTGGCGGACGGATGCCGGGTCAGGCCGTCGACGAAGGGTGCCAGGTCAGGCTTTCGCCACGATCAGGTAGAAGCCGTACGCCACCGCCGCCGCGCAGGCCGCGAAGCAGACGTAGGCGCCGGTGACGGCCAGGGCCGCGGAGCCGCCCTGGGCCGCGGCCTTCTCGCGCCGCGACAGACCGTTGATGCCGAGGGTGAACAGGGCTACCAGGCCCACCGTGAACACGAGGCTGACGCCGAAGACGGAGCCGAGGGCCGCCCAGTCGATCTTCATGATGCTTCCTTGGTGAACGGGTGCTCGGGGTCAGACCGCGGCGGCCGGCGGGACCGCCGGGGCAGCGGGGGCCGGGTCGGCGACCGGGGCCGGGATGGTGGCCGTCAGGTCCTCGGTGATCGCGCCCGCCGGGGGCGGGGTCACGGCGGCGATGGCGGTGGTCACCACGCCGGCCGGTTCCTCGGTCTCGGCGACGACGTTCGTGTGGTCGACGACCTCGCGGCGGGAGATCTTCCAGATCGCGGCGCTCGCGGCGACCAGGAAGACGGCGACGGCGGCGGTGCCCCAGTCGCCCAGGTCCGTGACGGACTCGGCGCCCGCGCCCACCAGCGCGGCGGCCGGCAGGGTCAGCGCCCAGGCGACGAACATGCGGCCCGCGGTCGACCAGCGGACCACTCCGCCCTTGCGGCCCAGGCCCGCGCCCATCACCGAGCCGGAGACGACGTGCGTGGTGGAGAGGGAGAAGCCGAGGTGGGAGGAGGCCAGGATGGCGGTCGCGGCGCTGGTCTGGGCGGCGAAGCCCTGGCGCGGCTCCAGATCGGTCAGGCCCTTGCCCATGGTGCGGATGATGCGCCAGCCGCCGATGTAGGTGCCGAGCGCGATGGCCAGGCCGGCGGAGAGGATCACCCAGACGGGAGGGTTCGAGCCGGGGGCGATGGAGCCGCCCGCGATGAGGGCGAGGGTGATGATGCCCATCGTCTTCTGGGCGTCGTTGGTGCCGTGGGCGAGGGAGACCAGGCCGGCGGAGGCGATCTGGCCGGCGCGGTAGCCCTTGCGGGTGGCCTCGCCGTCGGCGGTGCCGCCGATGCCGTAGGAGAAGCGGGTGGCCAGCACCGAGGCGAGGCCCGCCACGATCGGCGCGGCCACCGCCGGGAGCAGCACCTTGGTGACCAGCACGTCACCGTGGACGGCGCCGAAGCCCGCGGAGGCGACGGTGGCGCCGACCAGGCCGCCCAGCAGGGCGTGCGAGGAGCTGGACGGCAGGCCCACCAGCCAGGTCAGCAGGTTCCAGAGGATCGCGCCGACCAGGGCGGCGAAGATGACCTCGGGACGGATGCCGGTCTCGTCGACGAGACCCTTGGAGATCGTGTTCGCGACCTCCACCGAGAGAAAGGCGCCCACAAGGTTGAGGGCGGCGGACATGGTCACCGCGATCTTGGGCTTCAGGGCGCCTGTGGAGATCGTGGTGGCCATCGCGTTCGCGGTGTCGTGGAAACCGTTCGTGAAATCGAACGCGAGTGCGGTTACTACCACAATCGCGAGGATCAGCGAGAAGCTTTCCATTTACCCAGGCAATCGTTCGAGGTCGTTGGCTGGATGAACGTAGGCAACCTGGGTGAACGGAAGATGAACTGAGGCGGGCATGAGGGTGTCAGTAACGAGCGGAAGAGGTTCCGTTTGTCCCCCTGGGCCCAGGCGCCCCTTGGCCACCGAGTCCCGCGAAGGTCCGCAGCCGGGCCGGCGGGCCGTTGAAGAGATTCTGGTCACCCGGCAGCCTGCCCTTGGTGCCGTACTGCCAGAACGTCCAGTACCGCCAGCCGCCCGGCAGCCTCCCGGGCCGTGAGGTGCCGTGACGGGCGATCCACAGGGCGTGGGAGGAGGAGAAGGCGCGGCTGTTGCCGGTGCAGAGCTTCCACCAATGGGTCGTCGTGTAGATCACCGGGCGGCGGCCGGTCTTGCGCTTGATCTCGTTGCTGAAGGACCGGATCCAGCGGATCATCCGCTTCTTGCCCAACCCGTAGCACTTGTGCTGCCGGTCGTAGGGGTTGTACTCGATGTCCAGCGCGGGCGGCAGTGTCCAGCCGTCCGCCCGCCAGTCTCCGCCGTGCCGCACGAAGTACGCGGCCTGCCGGGCGCCGGAGGACTCGTCAGGGAGCGCGAAGTGGTACGCGCCCCGGATCAGGCCGGACCGGCGCGCGCCGCCGTACTGCTGGGAGAAGCGGGGATTGCGGTAGTGCGTGGACTCCGTCGCCTTCACGTAGACGAACCGGGCGCCCCGCGCCCGGGTGGCCGGCCAGTCGATCCGCTTCTGGTGGGACGACACGTCGTGCCCCCGGGGCAGCCACGCGGCCGCGGCCGGTGGCCGTGCCGCCGGAGGCCCTGCCTGCGAACCTCCCTCTTCCACAGGGCCCGCCGACGCGGTCGCGCTGCCCGCGAGGGCGAGCGCCGCGGTGGCCGCCGCGAGGACACCGATGCGGCGACGGGGAACGGTGCGGTCACGGGCCATGCGTCGTCTCCCCGGAGTAGTGGGCCAAGGATCGCCGGGCGGGCAAGAGAGAACATTGAAAGGTCTGGCGATCACCGGATCGGCGCCGCTTCGCGGTGATTCGCGACAACATCCGCCCGTTCGGAGGCACGCCCTCCGGTTCCGCCGAGCCCCACCCCGTACCGCCCCGGCTGGCAGGATCACCGCATGGCCGAGCGACGACGCGACACATCACCGGACGCGACAGACAGCGAGCCGACGCCCGGGGGCGAGACGGTGCCCGATCGGGGAGCGGGAGCGGGCGGGAACGCCCCGCGCACCGAGGCGGCGGGTGGGGCAGCGGAGCCGGTGCCGGTCCCGGTGGCGGGTGGGGCGCGGGAGCCCGGGTTCGGCCGGGTGGCGGGAGCGGTCGGGGGCGGTGAGGCCGGTGAGGTGCCGCGCGGTGAGGCGGCGGGTGGGGCAGCGGAACCGGAGCCGGGCCCGGCGGCGGGTGGGGCTGGGAGCGGGGCGGGCGGTGAGGCGGTGTCCGGTCGGCGGGCGGGAGCGGACGGGGACGTGGCGCTGGTCTGGGCGGCGTTGGTCGCGACGGCGCGCCGGACCGTCGCCGACGGGCTGGTCGTCGGCACCTCCGGCAACGTCTCCGCACGCGTCGGGGACCTCGTGCTGGTCACCCCGTCGGGCGTCCCCTACGACCGGCTCACCCCGGACGACATCACCGGCGTCGACCTCACCGGACGCCAGGTGCTCGGCACCCTGGTACCGACCAGCGAGCTGCCCATGCACCTCGCCGTCTACCGCACCACCGACGCCGGCGCGGTCGTCCACACCCACGCCGTCCACGCCACCGCGGTCTCCACGCTCGTGCCCGAACTCCCGCCGGTCCACTACATGACCGGCGCCCTCGGCGGACCCGTCCGCGTCGCCCCCTACGCGACCTACGGCACCGAGGAACTGGCCGAGAACATGCTCCGCGCCCTCGCCGACCGCTCCGGCTGCCTGCTGCAGAACCACGGCACCCTCACCTACGGCGCCGGCCTCGACCAGGCCTACGACCGCACAGCCCAGCTGGAATGGATGTGCCGCCTGTGGCTGACGGCGTCCTGCGTGCCGGGCCTGACGCCGTCCCTGCTGACGGAGGAACAACTGGCCGAGGCCGGGGCACGCTTGAAGGGGTACGGCCAACGGAGGTGACCCCTTGTCCCGCAGTCCCCGGCTCCGCCCGCTTCCCGATCCGCCGACCGGCGTGCGCGGTCCGCTGCCCCCGCCGCTCTCCGCGATCCGCCGCCTCGCGACTCCGCTCGCCCTCATCCGCCGCCACGGCATTCAGTCACGACGCACCGGGCCGGCGGTGCCGAATCCGCCCGCACTCCGGTGGGCCTCCCGCGCCGCCCTTCCGCTGGCCGGTGGCCGGAACCACCCCGACACTGGAGCAGTGCGCCCAGCCAAAGCGACCGCCGCAGCACTCACCGCCGTCCTCGCCGCCGGCATGGCATCCGTGGCCGCCGGCCGGCTGGCCAGCGACGCCGCGCTGAAGGCGCCCGCCGGCCGCCCGCTGCCCACCGAGCCGCGGCTCACCGTGCACGGCACGGAGGCCGGCCGGATCGCGCTCACCCGCGACCTGGCCTCCCTGCGCCCCGGCACCTACGGTCTGTCCGGCGACGGCTCCCACGCCGTCGTCGGGCCCGTCCTGGAGGCGGCCGCGCACACGGCCGACACCGTCGTACGCCGCCTGGACCGCGTCACGCACGGCACCCTCGCCCCCGGCGACGCCGTGTGGCTCACCCCCAACCTCTACGTCGGCAACCCGAGCGCCGCCCTCGGCCTCGACCACGCCGACGTCGACGTGCCCGGCGAACTCGGCGCCCTGCCCGCCTGGTTCCTGCCCGGCCACCGGGAGACCTGGGTGATCGCCGTGCACGGCCTCGGCGCCACCCGCGAGCACGCCATGAACGTCATGGGATTCCTGCACAGCCGCCGCCTGCCGGTCCTCGCGCTCGCCTACCGCGGCGACCTCGGCGCCCCCCGCCCGCCGGACGGACTGAACCACCTCGGCGAGACCGAGTGGCGGGACGTGGACGCGGCGATCCGCTACGCCGTCCGCTACGGCGCCCGCCGGGTCGTCCTCCTCGGCTGGTCCACCGGCGCCACCATGGCCCTGCGCGCCGCCGAGCACTCCGCCGTCCGCGAGCGCGTCGCCGGGCTGATCCTGGACTCGCCGGTGCTCAACTGGGAGGCCACGCTGCGCGCCCTCGCCCGGGCCCGGCACACCCCGCAGCAACTGCTGCCGCTCGCGGTGCGGGCCGCACAGGGCCGGGCCGGACTGCACGCCGACCGGGCCGCCGAGATCACCGACCCCGGCCGGCTCGCCGTACCCACCCTGATCATCCACGGCCCGGACGACCGGGTGGCGCCGTGGGAGTACTCCCGCCGCCTCGCCCGTCACCGCGCCGACCTGGTGTCCCTGCACACCGTCCCGGACGCCCCGCACGCGGCGATGTGGAACGCGGACCCGAAGGAGTACGAGGAGCGCCTGCGCCGCTTCCTGACCCCGCTGATGTGAGGGCCGGCCGACCCGGGCCCCGACCGGTCCCGGCCATTCCGTTTAAGGCTGTACGGCTGGCCTGATCACGCCTGCTCGGCCCGCGCCGGACGCCGTGCGTTGGCCAGCCCCGTCGCCCGCCGTGACATTCCGTTTGGGTTTTCGGACCGTCAACCGGAAGACTGCACCCGTGACGTCCCGTATCCCGCGCGACTCCAGGCTTCGACTCGTCCGACCGCGACCCCTGGCCGCCGCCCCCAGAGCTGTGAACCAGCGGCGCCCACGCCGCCCCGCACCCCGGCCGCCGGAGGGCACCCCCGCCCCCGCCGAACTGGCCAGAATGGCACGCGTCCGCCTGGCCGGCCCGGTCCGCGTCGCCCGCTGGGCCGACGCCGCCCTCGGACCCGGCAGCGACGGCGCCACCGCCGACGGCAAGGCCACCCTCTCCGACGCGACCGCCGAACGGGCCGCCGCCGACCTGGGGCTGAGTGCCGCTCAGGTCCGCGCCGACTGGGACACCGCCCGCCTCGCCGGACTCGTCGAGGTGCACGGCGACAGCGCCCGCCCCGGCTGGCGGCTGCGCGCCTGGGACCGCGACGACAGCGCCGTGCTGCGCGGCTGGGTCGCCCTCTTCGACGCCTGGTCGCTCGCCCACCCCGAACCGGAGGGGCTCGAGCCGGCCGCCGTCGCCGAGGTCGTCTCGGCCATGCCCCAGGTGCTCTCCTTCCTCCAGCTGTCCGCCGGGCCCGTCCCGGTCGAGCAGCTGCTCGACCTGCTCCAGCAGCGGGTCACCGAACTGCGCACCGAGCGCTGCGAGGTCTCCTACGAGCCCGGCACCGAGCGGTCCGCCGGGTCCCCGAGCCCGGCCGACCCCGGCCCCGCCGCGGACGCCCCGCTCGCGCCCCTGCTCGACTGGGCCCTGCACGCCCTGGCCTCCGTCGGCGCCCTGACCTACGGCGACGGCCAGGCCACGCTCACCCCGCTGGGCAGCTGGGCGGTCTGGGTCAAGCTGGAGCAGATCTGCGTGGCCGCGCAGAGTCCCGCCGGGAACATCGAGCAGTCGGCCGAGGACATGCTCCGCGGCTGCGCCCAGCTCCGCCCCAACGCGGCCCGCGCCGAGTACCGCGCCTGGCTCGCCGCCCGCCCCGTCGGCGGCGCCGTCACCCAGCTGATCGACGCCGCCCGCGGCGAGGACGCCCTGCTGCGCGGCCTGGCCTTCGAGGCCCTGCGCGTCGTCGGTGCCCCCGCCGAGCCCGACGTCCGGGCCGTCCTGGACGAGCCGGCGCTCAGGCCGTACGCCCTGCTGTGGATCGCCGAGCACGACGGCGTCGACCCGGAGGACGCCCACGAGGCCCTCACCCGCGAGGAGGCCACCTGGCTGTGGGTGGACACCGCCGCGGCCGTCGCCGACCACGGTGAGGCGCCGATGCTGGTCCGGCACCTGGAGTCCGCGGTGCAGCCCACCGTTCCCCAGCTGCTCGACGAGGTCCGCGCCGTCGGGCACCCGCGCACCGTGCAGGTCCTGGTCGCCCTCGCCGCCGCGCACCCCGACCCGGCCCTGGCCAAGGCCGTGCGCCGGGCCGCCTTCCAGGTGCACACCGGCAGATGAGCACACCGGGGGACAGCCGGCGCGCCCCCGGAGGCGGGGCTCAGGAACCGATCTCGGGGGCGTACGTGCCGAAACTCCAGATGGTGCCCTCGGCGTCCCGGGCCAGGTAGTCCCGCGAGCCGTAGTCCTGGTCCGTCGGGGGCATCAGGATCTCCACCCCGTGCTCCACGGCCCGCTGGTGGTGGGCGTCCACGTCGTCCACGACGACGTACACGCCGGCGGGTCCCGCGTCCTTCATCGCCGCGTCGAAGAGGCCGCCGCGGCCCTTGGAGCCGATCATCACCGCGCCGTTGCCCTGCACCAGCTCGGCGTGCATCACCTTGCCGTCCTCGGTCTCGTACACCGACAGCTCGGTGAAGCCGAGGGCCTCGGTCAGCTGCCTGAGCGCCGCCCGCGCGTCCGCGTACAGCAGCGTGGGGTAGATGCTCGGCCGTCCCGCGCCCGTGCCTGCCATGCCGATCACTCCTTCGTGCGTCGGTTCCGTGGCGTGCCGTTCAGTCTCGCAGCCCCCACTGACACCGGCTCAGCGGAACGTGTCGCACTGCTTCGAGCCGCCCGTCCGGTACCCCTGCCGGAACCTCCGCTGCCGCTGCCGCTGCCGCTGCCGCGCCCGACCGTGCGGCCGCGTCTGCGGGTCGACTCGTCCGGCGTGGTCGCCGCGCGCCGCGCCCACACGCCCGCGTATCTCGCGGGTGTCCAGATTCGCGTCGTACCACCGCACGCGTCACCGCCTTCCGCCCGCGCCGTCGCGCTCACCGTCCCGAGCCCGCCGCCGTCCCTGCCCGCCCCACCGTCCCCGCCCCCGGCCCGACACCCGAACGGGCGACTTCGCGAGGTCGGCCCGGCCCCGGCACCCGGCCCCCACCACCGGCCCTCACTACGCTCGGCGCCTGATCCATGGCCGTGGGCAGCGAAGGGGGAGACCACCGTTCCCGTGCGCGTTCGCCGAGCCGTCGGCCTCCTCCTGGCGTTCTGCCTCCTCGGCGCGGCCCATCACCTTCGGCCCGTCCCCTACGGTGACCGTCTCGTCCACTCCGCGCGCGGGGAGCGGCAGCCGCATGCCGGCGGCACCTGGACCCCGCGCGTGCGGGGGACCGCCGTGGTCGCCTACGACACCCGCACCGGCGCGCCGCGGTGGCGCTACGCCCGCGCGGGGCACCGACCGGTTGCCGTGGTGCACGCGCGCGTGCAGGTGATCGCGCTCTGGGACGACGGGCTGCTCACCGACACCGACGGCCGCTCGGTGCGCTGGCACCGCGCCCTGCCCGACGCGGCCGAGTGGCTCCCGGGCCAGGGCGGCACCGGCGTCCTGCGCCCCCTCGGGCGCGGCATCCTCGCCGTCGTCACCCCGCGCCGCGTCACCGCGTACCGCACCTCCGACGGCGATCTGCGCTGGGTGCTGCCCGCCCGGAAGGGCTGCGTGTTCCGGCCGGAGCACGCCCTGCGCCGCGCCCCGGCCCTGCTCGTCGCCCAGCCGTGCGCGGACGCGGCATGGACGGAGCAGCTCGTCGCCCTGGACCACCTGGGGCGGATCACCCCCGACCGCACACCCCTGGGCAACGATCTTCCGCGGCGCGGCCCGAACGCGCGCACGTAGAAAAACCGCTTGCACGACCCCGTTAGACTTGTCCCATGGCCATTCTCCTCGCGCATTAGACGGCGGGAACGTCCTCAGCCGCCCACCCGTCAATCCCTGTACGCCCTGGAGTCTGTCCTTGATCTCCGCCTCCGGTATCGAGCTGCGCGCCGGTGCGCGCGTCCTCATCGAGAACGCCACCTTCCGTGTCGCCAAGGGCGACCGCATCGGCCTCGTCGGCCGCAACGGCGCGGGCAAGACCACCCTCACCAAGTGCCTGGCCGGCGAGGGCATCCCGGCCGGCGGCACGATCACCCGCTCCGGCGAGGTCGGCTACCTCCCGCAGGACCCGCGCACCGGCGACCTCGACGTCCTCGCCCGCGACCGCGTCCTGTCCGCGCGCGGCCTCGACGTGCTGATCCGCAAGATGCGCGAGAACGAGGAGCGCATCGCGAACGGCAAGGGCGCCACCCGCGAGAAGGCCCTCAGGCAGTACGAGCGCCAGGAGACGGAGTTCCTCACCAAGGGCGGGTACGCCGCCGAGGCGGAGGCCGCCACCATCGCCGCCGCGCTCAACCTGCCCGACCGCGTGCTCGGCCAGCCCCTGCACACCCTCTCCGGTGGTCAGCGGCGCCGTATCGAGCTGGCCCGCATCCTGTTCTCCGACGCGGACACGCTGCTCCTCGACGAGCCGACCAACCACCTCGACGCGGACTCGATCATCTGGCTGCGGGACTACCTGAAGACCTACCGCGGCGGCTTCATCGTGATCTCCCACGACGTCGACCTGGTCGAGACGGTCGTGAACAAGGTGTTCTACCTGGACGCGAACCGGTCCACGATCGACATCTACAACATGGGCTGGAAGCTGTACCAGCAGCAGCGCGAGGCCGACGAGAAGCGCCGCAAGCGGGAGCGCGCCAACGCCGAGAAGAAGGCCGCCGCGCTCAACGCGCAGGCCGACAAGATGCGCGCCAAGGCCACCAAGACCGTCGCCGCGCAGAACATGGCCCGCCGGGCCGAGAAGCTGCTCTCGGGCCTCGAGGACATCCGGATGTCCGACAAGGTCGCCAAACTCCGCTTCCCCGACCCCGCGCCCTGCGGCAGGACCCCGCTGACGGCCGAGAGCCTGTCGAAGTCGTACGGCTCGCTGGAGATCTTCACCGACGTCGACCTCGCCATCGACAAGGGCTCGCGGGTCGTCATCCTCGGCCTCAACGGCGCCGGCAAGACCACCCTGCTGCGTCTGCTCGCGGGCGTGGAGCAGCCGGACACCGGCCAGGTCGTCCCCGGCCACGGCCTGAAGCTCGGCTACTACGCGCAGGAGCACGAGACCCTGGACGCCGACCGCACGGTCCTGGAGAACATGCGCTCGGCCGCCCCCGACATGGACCTGGTCGAGGTTCGCAAGGTGCTGGGCTCGTTCCTGTTCTCCGGCGACGACGTCGACAAGCCCGCGGGCGTCCTCTCCGGCGGTGAGAAGACCCGTCTCGCCCTGGCCACCCTGGTGGTCTCCTCGGCGAACGTGCTCCTCCTCGACGAGCCGACCAACAACCTCGACCCCGCGAGCCGCGAGGAGATCCTCGGCGCTCTGCGCACCTACAAGGGCGCCGTCGTCCTCGTCACCCACGACGAGGGTGCCGTCGAGGCGCTCCAGCCGGAGCGGATCATCCTGCTGCCGGACGGTGTCGAGGACCTGTGGGGCTCCGACTACGCGGATCTCGTCGCCCTGGCGTGATCGAAAGCCTGATCCACTGCGTATGGATCATTCGGCCGATCAGTGATCCATCATCTGTGTGAGATCTCCTCGTATCGGGGTGTGTCCTACACGGATTTCCCGGCCGATCCCTTGGCAGCCAAGGGATCGGCCGTTTCGCGTCCCTGACCTGGCACTTCGTGAATCCACCCGTTCGGCCCCCTGCACCGGACTCCCCGGAATCTCTGATTCCCCTTGTGGGGATGCGCTCCTGTCGTCACAACGATGTCTCACGGACCTTGCCGAATGGGTGGCCATCACGCCCCGGAGGGGTGATCATGAGGAGACCAGAGCGCACTTCCCATGAGGAGGCACGGGTGGCCGAGACTCTGAAGAAGGGCAGCCGGGTGACCGGCGCCGCGCGCGACAAGCTCGCGGCAGACCTGAAGAAGAAGTACGACTCCGGTGCGAGCATCCGGGCGCTGGCCGAGGAGACCGGCCGCTCGTATGGCTTCGTACACCGGATGCTCAGCGAGTCGGGCGTCACGCTGCGTGGGCGTGGCGGAGCGACCCGGGGCAAGAAGGCCGCTACGTCCTGACTCCGGGCGGCCCATCGGCTTCGATGGTGGCCACCCGGTCGGCGGTCCCCTCAGTGCCTTGAGGACCTGGGGGTGCCTCTCGACCGGCCGGGTGGTTACTGTGCAGTCACTTAGCTCTGCTCTGCTGACCGCACCCATCGGAGGCGCCCCATGGCTTCGCCCGACCAGGACCTCGCTGCCGTACTCGACAAGGACGGCGTACGGCTCACCGTCGACGACACGCTCGCCACGGTGACGCTCACCAACCCGGCCAAGCGCAACGCGCAGAGCCCCGCCCTGTGGCGGGCGCTCACGGAGGCCGGACGGCTGTTGCCGGGCTCCGTCCGCGTCGTCGTGCTGCGTGGCGAGGGCGCATCCTTCTCCGCCGGGCTGGACCGGCAGATGTTCACCCCGGAGGGGATCCCGGGCGAGCCGACCTTCACCGATCTCGCGCGCCGTGACGACGCCGGGCTCGACGCGACCATCGCCGAATTCCAGGAGGCGTTCACCTGGTGGCGGCGCAACGACCTCGTGTCCATCGCCGCCGTCCAGGGGCATGCCATCGGTGCCGGATTCCAGCTCGCGCTCGCCTGCGACCTCAGGGTCGTCGCCGACGACGTGCAGTTCGCCATGCGCGAGACCAGCCTGGGCATCGTCCCGGACCTGACCGGCACGCACCCGCTGGTCGGTCTCGTCGGGTACGCCCGCGCGCTCGAGATCTGTGTGACCGGGCGGTTCGTCGGGGCCCAGGAGGCGGTGACGAGCGGGCTGGCCAACCTCGCCGTGCCCGCGGCCGAACTCGACGCCGCGGCACGGGACCTGGCGGCGGCGCTGCTCGCCGCGCCGCGGGACGCGGTCGTGGAGACCAAGGCGTTGCTGCGGGGCGCCCTCGACCGCACGTACGACGACCAGCGTGCCGCGGAGCGGGCTGCTCAGGCCCGGCGGCTGCGGGATCTGGCCGGCGTGGGCGAATGAGCGCTGCGCCGGGCAACCGCCCGGCGCCGGTCGCCGTGCCCACCCGATCCGCCTGTGGAACGACTGCCCACGGCGAGCGGGGCGGGTGAGGTGAGGCTGCTCGGGACGGAGCGGTCAGTTCACCGCCGTGATCAGCACCGACACCGTCGGGTGGTCCTCCAGCGATTCCCGTACGGCCTCGCGGACCCGCCGGGCCACGTCCACGGCCCGGTGGTCCGCGCTCGTGGCCAGTTCCACGCGCACGTGCCGGTGCGGCAGAGCGGCCACCGCCACGCGCTCCTGCAGGTGCACCGCCCGGCCGAGGCCGCCGAGCGACCCCGTCAGTCCGGTCACCCCGGCGACGGCCAGCGCGGCCGCGGCCACCCGGGCCTCGTCCGGGTCCGTCGCCTCCCGGGCGGGCGTCGACTGCGGCGCGCGTACCGCCGTGGTGGCCCCACCCTCCGGCTCCAGCAGGTCCGTCACCCGCAGGTCCACCTCCGTCACGGCGAGACCGAGCCGCTCCGTCGCGGCCGTGGCCAGCGTCAGCCGGAGCCGGGACGCCAGCGCGGGCAGCGGCTCGGCGGCCGTCGCCACGAAGTCCGCCGTCACCCGCAGCGCACCGGGCGGCAGCGCCCCCGGCGGACCCGGTACGACGGGCTCCTGCGTCTCCTCCGGATCGGCGAGCGCGATCCGCAGCGCGCCCAGCCGCACCTGCGGTAGCCCGTCCCTCGCCGCGCGCCCCAGCACCGCCGCCGCCGCGCCTTCCGCGATCCACGCGCCGTCGCGCGGTCCACCGAGCGGCAGCAGCCTGCCCAGTGCCACCTGCTGCCGTACTGCTTGTGTCCACCGGTCCGCCGTCATTACTCCAGCTTGCCGTATCCGTGGCGCGAAGTCGGGCAACCTTGCTTACGGTGGTCGTAGGACGACGACCGAAGGGACGTGCGGCGATGACCGACATGACGACGACCCCAGAGGGCGGCCCCGAACCTCAGGTCTCGACTCGCAAGGCCACCCGGCGCGGCGGAGGCGATCCGGCGACCCGGGGGCGGACGACCATCGCCGACGGCGTCGTGGAGAAGATCGCCGGCCTCGCCGCCCGGGATGTCCTCGGCGTCCACGCCATGGGCAGCGGACTCTCCCGCACCTTCGGCGCGATGCGCGACCGGGTGCCCGGCGGCGGCAAATCGGTGACCCGGGGCGTGAAGGCCGAGGTCGGCGAGGTGCAGACCGCGCTCGACCTGGAGATCGTGGTGGATTACGGCGTGGCCATCTCCGACGTGGCCCACGCGGTGCGGGAGAACGTGATCGGCGCGGTGGAGCGCATGACCGGGCTCGAGGTCGTCGAGGTGAACATCGCCGTGAGCGATGTCAAGCTCCCGGAAGAGGAGGAGGAAGAGGAGCCGGCACCCCGGATCCAGTGAGCCGACGGCACCGGACACCGCACGCCTGACGAGCTGAGGAGCGCAGCATGAATATGGCCATGATCGGCATGGTCGCCGGAATGGCGCTGGGTTTCGCCGGCTATTTCGGCGGTTTCGGTGCCTTCCTGCTGGTGGCGGCCCTGGGTGCCGTCGGGTTCGTCGTCGGCCGGTTGCTGGAGGGCGACTGGGAACTGGATGACTTCTTCCGCACCCGCGGTGACCGGCGCGGCCGGCAGCGGTGACCGCCGTGAGCGAGGAGACCGGCACGGTAGGCCGGCCCGTGGCCGTCGTGCCGCCCGGCGAGCGGGGCGCCACCCGGATCGCCGACCGGGTCGTCACGAAGATCGCGACCCAGGCCGCACGCGAGGCGCTCGCCCCGCTGCCCGCCGGCGCCGCGGCGCCGCACGCCACGGTCGTCGTCCACCACGAGACGGTCCGCGTCCGGGTGCACGTCGACCTCGGGTACCCCTGCGACATCGGCGCCCGCTGTGCCGTCGTGCGTCGCCACGTCACGGAGCGCGTAGGAACGTTGGTGGACATGGCGGTGCGGGAGGTCGCCGTCCAGGTCGAGCGGCTGCACCTGGCACCGGCCCCCGGCGCGGCCCACGGGAGGACGGCATGAGCGAGCCCCGGCCGCCCGAGGACACCACCCAACGGCTGCCCGTCCTCGACGGCGACAAGACCCCCGACGCCCCACCGCCCCCGCTGCCCGGGAGCAGCGGCCGCTTCTGGTCGGCGCGCCGCGTCCCGGCGGGCATCGTGGCCCTGCTCCTGCTGGCCGGTGCGGGCGTCTTCCTGTACGACATCGCCGCCGTACGTGCCCACCGCCCCGCGATGCGCTGGCGGCGCGTCCTCGCCCGGCAGCTCACCGAACGGCCCCTGGACGACACCTGGGTGCTGGTCGGGGCGGGCGTCGCCGCCGCCCTCGGCCTGTGGCTGCTCGTGCTCGCCGGCACACCGGGCCTGCGCGGTCTGCTGCCCATGCGGCGCCCGCGCCCGGAGGTCCGCGCCGGACTGAGGCGTGAGGCGGCCGCCCTGGTGCTGCGCGACCGGGCGATGCAGATCTCCGGCGTGCAGGCGGCACAGGTGCGGATGCGCCGGAGGAAGGCGCTCGTCCGGGCGGTCTCGCACTTCCGCGACCTCGACGACGTACACACCGACCTGGACGCGGCGCTCACCGACGCGCTCCCCGGACTCGGGCTGGCCCGCCCGCCCGCGCTGTCGGTGCGCGTCCGACGGCCCGGACGGAAGGGATGAGGCAGATGCACAGGGGCCGCGTGAACCGCGTAGTGATCGGCCTGGTGGGGCTGTTGCTGCTCGCGCTGGGCGGCGCGGTGCTGGCCGTGGGCCTGGGCGTACGGCCGCCGCGCTGGTGGCTGCACACCGGCCCGCACGACGTCCTGCTCAGCGAGGCCGAGCGCACCCGCTGGGCGGACGCCGGCTGGTGGTGGCCGGCGGTCATCGCCGCCCTGGCCCTCCTTGTGCTGCTCGCCCTGTGGTGGCTGGTGGCGATCCTGCGCCGGCGCCGCCTGGCCGAGGTGCTGGTCGACACCGGCGACGGCGCGGGCGCCCTGCTGCGCACCAGGGCCCTGGAGGCGGCCCTGGCGCAGGAGGCGGCCCAGCAGGAGGGCGTGGCCCACACCGAGATCCGGCTGACGGGCCGTCGTACGGCACCGGCGGCCCGCGTCGGCCTGCGGCTGGAGCCCGAGGTGGACCCCGCGACGGCCCTGCACGACTTCACCGCCCGGTCCCTGAGGCACGCACGGGAGTCGGCGGGCCTGGCGGCACTTCCGGCGGAGGTGCGGCTGAGGGCGGTCCGGCATCGTGCGGAGAGGGTGACGTGACAGGCGACGGCGAGGACGCCGACCTGACCCTGACGAGGAACCGCCCTCAGAACCCGTGCCTCATCCCCCCGTCGACGGGCACCATGATCCCGGTCAAGTAGGAAGCGGCCGGAGACAGCAGGAACGCCGCCACTCGCCCGAACTCCTCCGGCGCCCCGTACCGCCGCAACGGAATCCGCGACTCGTTGGCCGCCCGAGTGGCCGCCGGATCCGCGGACAACCCGTCCAGCTCGCGCACGCGATCCGTGTCGATACGGGCCGGCAGCAGCCCGACCACGCGGATCCCGCGCGGCCCCAGCTCGTCCGCGATCGACTTGGCGAACCCGGCGAGGCCGGGCCGCAGCCCGTTGGAGACGGTCAGCCCGGGGAGCGGCTCGTGCACCGACCCCGACAGCACGAACCCGATGACACCGCCCTCCGCCAATTCCGCCGCCGCCGCGCGAGCGAGCCGTACCGCCCCGAGGAACACCGACTCGAACGCGTCCCGCCACTGCTCGTCGGTGTTGTCGGCGACGAATCCGGGTGGCGGTCCGCCCACGCTCACCAGCACCCCGTGGAAGCCGCCGAAGTGCTCCCGGGCGGCCGCGATCAGCCGCTCGGCCGCCTGCGCGTCGGCGTTGTCCACGGCCATGCCCACCGCGTTCGGGCCCAGTTCGGCGGCGGCGTCGGCGACCCGCTTCTCGTCCCGGCCGGTGATGACCACCTTCGCCCCGTCGGCGACGAGTTCCCGCGCGGCCGCGTTGCCCAGCCCGCGCGTCGCTCCGGTGACGACGTACACCCGGTCCTTCAGTCCAAGATCCATGGCCCTATCCTGCCTCGTCGGCCCCGAACAGCGTGAGGGCGGTGTTCACCAGGGCGATGTGGCTGAAGGCCTGCGGATAGTTGCCCAGCTGACAGCCCAGGTCCGGGTCGTACTCCTCGGCCAGCAGGCCCACGTCGTTGACGAGGCCCACCAGTCGTTCGAACAACTCCCGGGCCTCGTCCCCGCGGCCCGTCACATGCAGGGCCTGCGCGAGCCAGAAGGAGCAGGCCAGGAAGGCGCCCTCGCCGCCGGGCATCCCGTCCACGCCGACCGCGTCGGTGTCGTACCGGCGCAGGAGACCGCCGTGGTCGAGGTCCGCGCGGATCGCGTCGACCGTGCCGAGCACCCGCGGATCGTCGGGCGGCAGGAAGCCGACGCGGGGGATGAGCAGCAGGGCGGCGTCCAGCTCGCGCGAGCCGTAGTACTGGGTGAACGTGTTGCGTTCGGGATCGAAGCCCTTGTCGCACACCTCCCGGTGCACCTCGTCACGCATCGCCCACCAGCCGTCCAGATCGCCGTGCAGCTCCGGGTACTTCTCCAGGGTCCGTACGGCGCGGTCGGCGGCCACCCACACCATCACCTTCGAGTGCACGAACTGGCGCCGGCCGCCGCGCACCTCCCACAGGCTCTCGTCGGGCTGCCGCCAGGCCGACTCGAGGAACTCCATCAGCGAGCGCTGCAGCGACCACATGTGCGGCTTGGTGGGCAGGCCGGCGGCGCGGGCCAGGGACAGCGAGTCCATGACCTCGCCGTACACGTCCAGCTGGAGCTGCTCGACGGCGCTGTTGCCGACCCGTACGGGCGCGGAGCCGGCGAAACCGGGCAGCCAGGGCAGTTCCCACTCCGGCAGCCGTCGCTCGCCCGCCACTCCGTACATGATCTGCAGGTCCGCCGGGTCTCCCGCGACCGCGCGCAGCAGCCAGTCGCGCCAGGCCTCGGCCTCCGTGTGGTAGCCCGCGGACAGCAGGGCGCCGAGGGTGAGGGTGGAGTCGCGCAGCCAGCAGTAGCGGTAGTCCCAGTTGCGCACACCCTCCAGTTCCTCGGGCAGCGAGGTGGTGGCCGCTGCGACGATCCCGCCGGTCGGGGCGTAGGTGAGCGCCTTGAGAGTGATCAGGGACCGTACGACGACGTCCCGGTACGGCCCGTCGTACCGGCAGCGTCCCGCCCAGCGCCGCCAGTCCCGGATGCTGGTGCTCAGTGCCTCGTACGGGTCGATCAGCGGTGGGCGCCGCTCGTGCGAGGGGTGCCAGGTGAGCACGAACGCCACCCGCTCGCCTTCCGCGACGGTGAACTCGGAGTGGGTTCCGAAGTCCTCGCCCCAGGTGCGTACGGCCGGCTCGGAGCGCAGCCACACCGAGTCCGGGCCCGCGATGGCCACCCGGTGGCCGTCCGAGCGGCGCACCCACGGCATGATCGAGCCGTAGTCGAAGCGCAGGCGCAGGGCACTGTGGACGGTGACCCGGCCGCTGATCCCTTCGACGATGCGGACGACGTCGGGGGCGCGTTCGCGCTGCGGCATCAGGTCGATGACGCGCACCGTGCCGTCGGCGGTCTCCCACTCGGTGTCCAGGACGAGGGTGTCGGACCGGTAGGCGCGGCGGGTGCAGGTGTCCGCTCCCTTGGGGGCGATCCGCCAGTGGCCGTGGTCCTCGTCGCCCAGGAGTCTTGCGAAGCAGGCGCCGGAGTCGAAGCGGGGCAGGCACAGCCAGTCGATCGAGCCGTCCTTGCCGACGAGGGCGGCGGTCTGTTCGTCGCCGATGAGGGCGTAGTCCTCGATGCGCGCGTTCACGGGGTCCGGTTTCCCGGCGGATCAGGAGGCCAATCAGGTGGTGCGCCGGGGGAGTGACGCTTCCACGGCGGCCGGGGCCCGCTCAGACCGTGGCGGGTTCGCTCTCCTCCGGCGTGCGCTCCGCCGCGGTCTCCTCCCGGTCGCGGATCTCGCGCCGGACGAGGAACCACCAGCCGACCGGAACCGCCGCCGCGAACAGCCACCACTGGATCATGTACGCGTAGTTCAGCGGCGCGTCCTCGCTGCCGGGGTCGGAGATCTGCTCCGGGGAGCCGCCCTTGGGCGCGGGCGCCGTCTGCTCGACATAGCCACCGAGCACCTGCGCGCCGAGCCGCCGCGCCTCCTCCGCGCTGTTGATCAGCATGATCTGCCGGTCCGGGAGGCCCTTGACGTTCTTGATGCCGCTCGCCGCGGTCGTCTCGTCGGCCTTCAGCCGCCCGGTCAGGGTGGTGCGGCCGGCAGGCGGTGCGGGAATTTTCGGGAAGGCGGTCTGCACGCCGTTCGCGGGGATCCAGCCGCGGTTGACGAGGAGCACCTTGCCGTCGGTGAGGACGAACGGGGTGAGGACGTGGAAGCCGACCTCGCCGTCGGAGCTGGTCCGGCGCCGGACCACGACCTCCCTGGCGGTGTCGAAGGTGCCGGTCGCGGTGACCGTGCGGTACTTCTCGGCGCGGGTCACCGTGTGCCCGACAGAGGTCAGCCGCTCCACCGGGACCGGCTCGGCGTGCAGCGCGCTGGAGACGAGGTCGTTGCGGGCGGTGCGCTCCTCGTACCGGTGCTGCTGCCAGAAGCCCAACTTGATCATCGTCGGGATCAGTGCGATCGCGACGAGCGTGAGGATCACCCACTGGCGGGACAACAGGAAGCGGTAGCGGTGCACCCCACGACGGTACCTCCGAGCCGTGGGGTGCGATCAGGCGGGTACCGGGTCACACCCGGTCCACGACTCCCGTCCTCCCCTCCGCCCGGGCGCAGTGGGCGCCGCAGTACCAGTGGCCCTCCACCTCGACGCCCTGCCCGATGATCTGCACCCGGCAGTGCTCGCAGAGGGGGGCCATGCGATGGATCGCACAGGAAAAGCAGTCGAACACATGTACTGCGCCCTGCGCGTGGACCTCGAAGGTCATTCCGTAGTCATTGCCGCAAACTTCACATGTCGCCATGCGCCACAGGGTGGGCCGTCGTCGGGGTACGGGCGAGCGGTCACCGGGTGAGTCGTACGCCAATCACCCTTTCGTACGATCACCTGCCGGTCTGGCATCGGATGCCCGTGCGGGGGCAGGGGGCGGTTGTGTGACGCCAGGGCCTCCGCACGGGCACTCGTCGAAGGCCCCCGCACGGTCACTCGTCGGCGGGCTCCACATCCCCGAGCAACTGCCCGAAGGCCGCCTCGTCCACGATCGGCGTACCGAACTGCCGCGCCTTGACCGTCTTGGACGTGCCCGAGTCGGGGTCGTTGGTCACCAGCAGGCTGGTCAGCCGGGAGATGCTGGAGGCCACGTGCAACCCGGCCTCGGCCGCCCGGTCCTCCAGCAGCTCCCGCTCCGTGGAGGTGTCGCCGGAGAACGCCACCCGCATGCCCTGCTTGAGGCGTTTGCCCTCTTCGTACCGTCCGGGGTTGGGGTGGGGGCAGGCGGGCCGCTTCCGGGACGGGCGCCAACCGCCGGGCCGGTAGCCGCCGTAGCCGCCGGACGACTGCCGGGGCACGGGCCGGTCCGACCACTCCGTCAGCGGCCGGCACTCCAGCAGGGGCAGCCGTACGCCGCCCGCCGCCGCCGCGCGCAGACTGGGCCGGAACGCCTCCGCCAGCACGCGCGCGTCGTCCAGCGCGTGGTGCGCCCGCTGTTGCACGACCCCGAAGTGCGCCGCGAGCGACTCCAGTTTGAAGTTGGGCAGCGGCAGGCCCAGCTCCTTCGACAGGGCGATGGTGCACAGCCGCTGACGCACCGGGGCCTCGCGGCGCACGCGCGCGTACTCGCGCGCGATCATCTGCCAGTCGAAGACGGCGTTGTGCGCGACCAGCACCCGGCCGTCCAGGCGGGCGGCGAACTCCTCGGCGACGTCCGCGAACAGCGGCGCCCCTTCGAGCACCTCGCTCGTCAGACCGTGTATCCACACCGGTCCCGGATCGCGCTCCGGGTTGACCAGCGTGTACCAGTGGTCCTCGACCTCGCCGCGTGCGTCCAGCCGGTAGACGGCCGCCGAGATGATCCGGTCGTCCCGGGCCAGGCCGGTGGTCTCCACGTCAACGACCGCGTATCCCTGGGGATACGCGGCCGGCCACTGGGTGGGGGAGGACACTGCGGTCGCACGGTCTTCGAGCATGGTCACTGAGGATACGGGCCACGACCGACAGCCCCCTTACTCAGGTGCCGGCCGCGGGGCCGCGGGCCCGTCCTGCCGCTCGGCCGCCGCACACGCGTGCGCGTGTCCAGCCGTACACACGCGCGCGTGTCGCTCATGCTCCGTGGCGCGGTGCCGACGGGGCCGGCGCCAACTCCCGTGTCCCCGCGCGCCCTCACGTGGTGCAGGTGGTGGTCCGTCAGAAGGAGGCCGCCGAACTCGAAGCGGAAGCTCCGGTCCTGCGCAAGGGCTCCGCCCCGGCCGCGGCCGGTCCGCGCGTCGAGGGCGCCGACCACGACCCGGCTCGAGGAGCGGTCGCCGCGGCAGGCCCGTTCGCGCGTGAACGGCGCCGAAGTCCACGCACGCGTGGGACGGGAGCGCCGGCATCCCACCGCTCGTCTCGGGTGAGCGTCGGTACGGCACGGGTCCACCCGATGGTGCGATCCTCCCTGCTGTGACGGAACCCACCCACAACGAGGCCCACGGGGGCGCGCTCGGCTCGCGGCTGAACTGGCTGCGAGCCGCGGTGCTGGGCGCGAACGACGGCATCGTCTCCACCGCGGGACTCGTCGTCGGCGTGGCCGGCGCGACCGAGAGCCGGGCCGCCCTGCTCACCGCCGGACTGGCCGGCCTGCTCGCCGGATCGATGTCCATGGCGGCCGGCGAGTACGTCTCCGTCTCCACCCAGCGCGACTCCGAGATGGCCGCGCTGGCCATGGAGAGACGGGAGCTGAAGGAGCAGCCGGAGGCCGAACTGGAGGAGCTGACCGAACTGCTGGAGGCGCGTGGACTGTCCCGGGGGGTGGCCCGGGAGGCCGCCGAGCAGCTCACCGCGCGGGACGCGCTGCGGGCCCACGCGCGCGTGGAGCTGGGCATCGACCCGGACGAGCTGGCCAACCCCTGGCACGCGGCCTGGGCGAGCTTCCTGGCGTTCACCGTGGGCGCGCTGCTGCCCCTGCTGGCCATGGTCCTGCCCCCGGCCGCCTGGCGGCTCGCGGTCACCGTCGTCTCCGTCCTGGCCGCCCTGGTCCTCACCGGCTGGAGCAGCGCCCGCCTCGGCGCGGCGAACCCCGAACGCGCGGTCCTGCGCAACGTGGCGGGCGGGGCGCTGGCGATGGCGGTCACGTACGCGGCGGGCAGCCTGCTGGCGGCGGCGGGGATCTGACCTGCGGACGGGCACCCTCGGCGCGCGGCCCGCCGCGGCCGCGGCGTACCGTGAAGTGCGCTCGACCACCCCCCGGGCGCACGCACGACACCCCGCACGAGAAGGACCCTCGCCATGCGCGCCACCACCATCCACGCCCCGTACGACATGCGCGTGGAGGACGTGCCCGAGCCCGTGGTGCAGCTCCCCACCGACGCCGTGGTGCGGGTGCTGCGCGCCTGCATCTGCGGCAGCGACCTGTGGGCCTACCGGGGCGAGGCGGCCCGTCAGCCGGGGCAGCGCATCGGCCACGAGTTCCTCGGTGTCGTGGAGGAGACCGGCTCCGAGGTGGGCACCGTGCGGCGCGGCGATCTCGTGGTCGCGCCCTTCATGTGGTCCGACGGGGTCTGCGACTACTGCCGCGAGGGCCTGACGACGTCCTGCGAGCACGGCGGCTTCTGGGGCTCCGTCGGCTACGACGGCGGCCAGGGCGAGGCCGTGCGCGTGCCGTTCGCCGACGGCACCCTCGTCCGGCTGCCCAAGGAGGCGGCCTCCGACGACCACCTGCTGTCCGCCCTGCTGACCCTCTCCGACGTCCTCGGTACCGGCCACCATGCCGCCCTCGGCGCGGGCGCCCGCCCCGGCGCCACTGTCGCCGTGGTCGGTGACGGCGCCGTCGGCCTGTGCGCGGTGCTGGCCGCCGGTCGGCTGGGCGCCGAGCGGATCATCGCGCTGGGCCGGCACGAGGTCCGCACCGACATCGCGCGCCGCTTCGGCGCCACCGACGTGGTCGCCGAGCGCGGGGACGCGGCCGTCGAGGCCGTCCGGGAACTCACCCGCGGCCAGGGCGCGCACGCCGTCGTCGAGGCGGTCGGCACCGAGCAGTCCATGCGGACGGCCGTGAACATCACGCGGGACGGCGGCGCGATCGGCTTCGTGGGTGTGCCCCACGGCAGCGGCACCGGCCTGGACCTCGGCGTCATGTTCGACCGGAACCTCGCCCTGCGCGGCGGTGTCGCCCCGGTCCGCGCCTACATCCCCGACCTGCTGCCCGACGTCCTCGACGGCACGATCGACCCCTCACCGGTGTTCGACATGACCGTCGGCATCGAGGGCGTCCCGGACGGCTACAAGGCGATGGACGAGCGCACCGCCCTCAAGGTGCTCGTCACCAACGACCGCTGACCGGCTGGGGCCGGCGGCGCTCGCGAACGACGCCCGGCTGCGCGGCCGTTCGGGCGGGGCGCCGGGCAGGCGCCGGGCGAGCCGGTGCACGAACAGCTCACCGAGGGGTACGCACAGGGCCGCGAAGAGCACGGTGCGCAGCAGGGCTGTGCCGCCCACCCCCGGAGCGGCGGCCTCTACGGTGCCGTGCAGCGCAGCGGACGGCCCGAGCAGCGGGAGCAGGGTGCCCGAAGCCACCAGGACCAGGACGGCCACGGCCCGGCCGGTGCCGGTCCGCCCGGCCGTACCGGTGCGCCGGGCGGTGCCGCCGGCGTCGGTCGTCTCGGCGGCCGGTCGTATCACGGCCACCCTGTGATCTTCGCCGGCCGCCGCAGAACCGGGCAAGTCCGGGAAAAGAACGGGCGCAACGGTATTCCGCCCCTACGTACGTTTCCGGCCGGGCGCGCGTTCACCGCCAGACGGCCGGGTCCGAACCCCAGGGCACCGCGGGCCGCGCCCAGTTTGCCGGGCCGCCCGCGAAGGACACGGGCGGCAGGGCGTGCCGCAGCCGGCCGAGCGGGCCGTCCGTCTCGGCCAGCCAGGCCCCGGGGCCCTCGTACGGCGTCCCCGTGGCCGGCTCCGGCCGGATACCGTCCGTCAGCCAGTGGGCGGTCCGGGCGAGCGCCAGTCGTACGCACCGGCTGTGTCCGTCGTACGACTGCTCGGTCAGCGCCCGCAGCACGGCCGCCGCCAGCAGATAGCCGGTGCCGTGGTCCAGGGCCTGCGCGGGCAGCGCGCCCGGCTCCCCGGCCGAGCCCTCGGTCGCCGCGATGCCGGTCGCGACCTGCACCAGGCTGTCGAAGCCACGCCGCCCGCCCCAGGGCCCGTACGCGCCCCACGCCGAGACCTGTGCGACGACCAGGCCGGGGCGGCGCGCGATCAGTGCCTCGGGGGAGAGCCCGAACCGGTCGAGGGCGCCCGGCCGGTAGCCGGTGACCACGACGTCCGCCGAGCCGAGCAACTCCTCGAACCCGCCCCGGTCGGTGCCGAGATCGAGAGTCGCCGACCGCTTCCCGAAGCCCGTGTCGGCCTGCTGGTCCGGCAGTTCGGGCAGCCACGGGGCGTCCACGCGCAGGACGTCCGCGCCGAGCAGGGCGAGGGTGCGGGTGGCGACCGGGCCCGCCAGGACCCGGGTCAGGTCGAGGACGCGCAGTCCGGCGGCGGGCAGCAGGGGAGCGGTGGTGGAGTCCAGCGGCGGAAGCACGCGCGCGGGAGCCGTGTCCAGCCGCGCCCGCTCGACCAGCGGCCGGGCGGCCACCGCGGCGGCCTGCTCGTGCGCTCCCCACTCCTGCGGGGTACGCAGGGCGACGGCGAGGCCGCCGGCGCCGTACACGGCCTCCTCCGCCTCCAGGGCGGGCAGTTCGGCGAACCGTGCGGCCACCTCTGCCACCGAGAGGGCCTCCGGCAGGCCCAGCGCACGGAGCAACCGGGCCCGGTGGTGCGGGTAGTTGGCGTGCGTGCGCAGCCAGCCGTCGGCCGTCCGCCAGAACCGCGACAGCGGCGCGAAGGACACCGGTGCCCGGCCGTCGATCCGGAGCAGACGCTCGCTGTGGAAGGCGGCCGCGACCGCGCCGTCGTCGACCCGGACGCCGGGCAGCTCGCCGAGCCCGGCGCGTCGGGCCGCCAGCTCCGCGGCCGCCAGCGCACACGCGCCGACGCACGCGCGGGCGAGCTGCCGTACGGGAAGGCGCGCCTCGAGCGCGCCTTCCCGCGCCACGGTGGTGACCCGTGCGAGGTGGGCGGGATCGCCACCCAGAGCGGACCAGGCGAACTTGATGTCAGTCATGACTGCACTATGCAGTATTGACTGAATCAATATATTGAGCTGGGCCCGGACGGGGCGGGTTCGGGGCCGGGGTCTACTTCGTCACCGCGGCCAGTGCGTCCGTCGTGCCCCAGCCGTAGAAGCCGTTGTAGTTCTTCGACCCCTCGCACACGGCGTCGACCTTGCCGTCGCCGTTGATGTCGTACGGGTCCGTGCACGGCGTGGCGTTGGCCTGCGCGTACAGCAGTGCCTTCACCAGGGCCGCGGGGGCGTGCGGATGGGTGGACTTGATCAATGCGGCGACGCCGGCGACGTGCGGGGTCGCCATCGACGTACCGGCCATGTACCCCCACCTGCCGCCCGGCAGCGGGCCCAGGATGAGGCCGCTGGTCGCCGGGGGCTCCGGCTTCTGGTAGGCCGTCGAGTCACCGCCGGGCGCGGCGATGTCGATCACTCCGAGGCCGTAGTTGGAGAAGGACGACTTCAGGCCCTTCGCGCCGGTCGACGCGACGGTCACCACGCCCGGCAGCTGGGTCGGTATGTCGTAGCACTCGTGCGGGTCGATCACCCGGTCCGACGGGGTGCCGTCGTTCGGGGAGACCGGGTCGGTGATCGAGTCGGACGCGAGGTCGTAGCTCTCGTTGCCGGCCGCCGCGACGTTGACCGTGCCCTTCTTCTCCGCGTACCGCGAGGCCCGGGTGATGGCGTCCACGAGCGCCTTCTGGTCCGGGTCGGTGGTGCAGTTGAAGTACCACGGATCGGTGTAGTAGCTGTTGTTGGTCACGTCGACGTGGTGCTCGGCCGCCCACACGAAGCCGCACACCACGGACTCCGTGTAGAAGTACCCGTCCGGGTTGGCGACCTTGATGCCCGCCACCTTGACGCCCGGTGCCACGCCCGTGACGCCCACGCCGTTCTTGGCGGCCGCGATCTCGCCCGCCACGTGGGTGCCGTGCGGGCTCTCCGACGCGCTCGGACGCCAGCCGCCGTCCGTCGTGTCCGGCTTGCCCGACACGCAGTTGGCGGACGCGTCACGGTCGAAGTTCGGCGCGATGTCCGGGTGGGTGTCGTCGACGCCCGTGTCGATGACGGCGACGGTCACGTCCCGGCTGCCCAGGGTCTTCTCGTGCGCCTTGTCCGCCTTGATGGCCGGCAGGTCCCACTGGAGCGGCTCCAGCGGGTCCTGGCCGCCGGCCGCTTGGGTGCCGGCCTCGCCGACCTCCTCGGCGCTCAGCACCTTCGGCGTGCCCACGTCGGTGGTGGACTGGGCGGGCAGCGGCGCGTTGCGCGTGGCCCCGGCCGAGTCCACCCCGTGCACGGTGCGGATCCGCTGGGCGAAGCCGGGGTTGGCCGAGTGGACGACGATCACGCCGATCCGGTCGTACGCGATCACCACCGAACCCCCGGCCTCGGCGATCGCCTTCCGCACGTGCGAGGAGACGCCGTGACCGGGAGGGACGTTGACGACATAGCTGAGCGCGGGGCCCTCGGCGGTGGCCGCCGGAGCGTTGTCCGCGGCGGAGGCGGTCACGTCGGGCAGGAACGCGAGTGCCGTCGCCAGGGCCATCCCGGCCGGGATCGCGAGGGCGCGGCGGTAGCGCGACTTGGGCGCTGTCATGGGTCAGTTCTCTCCAGTTCGTTCGCGGTACGAGCGTGCCGTGCGGGAAGTCCTCGTGGGGTGCCGTTCGCCTGACTGCTACTTGACTGCGCGCAGCGCGTCGACGATGCCGAAGCCGTAGAAGCCGTTGACGCGCGTGCCCCCGGCGCAGGTCGCGTCCACGACCCCGTCGCCGTCACCGTCGTAGGGGCCGGCCGGGCAGCTCGGGTTGTCCGCCTGGGCCTTCAGCAGGCGCTGCAGCTGGGCCGGAGTGGCGTGCGGGTGGGTCGACTTCAGCAGCGCGGCCACCGCGGCCACGTGCGGGGAGGCCATCGACGTGCCCTGGAGGAAGCCGTACTGGTTGTTCGGCAGCGTGGACAGGATGCGGCCGTTCTTCGACGGCGTGTCCGGGATCTGGTACTTGTCGCCGCCCGGCCCCGCCACGTCGACGACCCCCCGCCCGTAGCTGGAGTAGTACGACTTGGTGCCCTTCACCCCCACCGCGCTCACGGTCACCACACCGGGCAGCTGGGTCGGTATGTCGTAGCACTCGTGCGGGTCGACCGTGCGGGTCCGCGGCGTCGAGTCGTCGGGGCTGGAGTCGTCCACGATCGCGTCCGCGTCCAGGTCGTCGTTGGAGTTGCCCGCCGAGGCCACATTGAGCGTGCCCTTGCGCTGGGCGTACAGCTGGGCCCTGTTGACCGCATCGACAATGGCACGTTGATCGGGGTCGTCCATGCAGTTGTACAGCCACGGATCAACGTAGTAGCTGTTGTTGGTGATCTCGATGCCGTGGTCGGCGGCGAACACGAACGCGCAGACCACGCTCTCCGGGAAGAACAGCGAGTTCGCGTCCGGCTGGGCCACCGTGATGCTCGCGACCTTCACGCCCGGCGCCACACCGGCCACGCCCGTCCCGTTGCGGGCCGCGGCTATCTCACCGGCCACATGGGTGCCGTGGTAGTGGTCGGCGTCCACCGGCCGCCACGCGCCGTACGTCGTGTCCGCCTTGCCGCTCACACAGTTCGCCGACTGGGAGGCGGAGAAGTTGGGCGCTATGTCCGGGTGGGTGTCGTCGACGCCCGTGTCGATCACGCCGACGGTCACGTTCCGGCTGCCCGGGTCGATCCGCGCGGCCCGGTCGGCGCCGATCGCCCGCAGGTCCCACTGGTCCGCCTCCAGCGGCTCCTCGCCCGCGGCGGCGCCCTGAGCGAGCTTCGCGGCCTCCGCCCCGGACAGGACCTGCACCGCGCCCTCGTCCGTCGTCCCCGCCGCGCTCAGCGCCGCCGTACGGGTGGCACCCGCCGACTCCACCCCGCGCACCGCCCGGATCCGCGACCCGAAGTCCGGGTTCGCGGAGTGGACGACGATCACACCTATCCTGTCGTAACCGGCCACGACAGTGCCGCCGTTGCGCGTGATCTCCCGCCGCACGGACTCGATCGTGCGGCGGTCCGTCCGGGTGTTGACCACGTACGCGAGGTTCGGGCCGTCCGTCGCCCGCGCCGCCGTTGCCTTCGTGGGTGCGGCGGAGGCCGCCGTCGGCAGGAAGCCGAGCGAGGCGGTCAGCGACAGCACGACCGGCACGGCGAGCGCGAGCCGGCGTCTGGAACGCAGATGAACCATGGGATCTCCACATCATCCGGATACGAAACCGCCCGAGACACAAGTGGTGCTCGGGCAGGAACATGACGGTGGTGCAGGCCGAAGCTATCTTCCGCGCCTCATCTCCGAAAGAGCCCGGCGGACTTGAACCGCTCCGCGCGTGACGCCGTGACCGTGGACGGAGGGCCCAGCAGGATCGTGGCCCCCGCCGAGATCACGCACGGAAGCCGAGAGACGACTGACGGTAACGTGATCCCCGTCCTGTGAGGCCGGACAGCCCATGTCCGTGACGCGAGGAGACCCGTGGCTACCGAGACACCGCCACCCGCGAAACCCCAAGCTTCCCTTCCCTCCACCGAGGAGTTCACCGAGGTGCAGCAGAGCGCGGAGTTCGGTGAACTGCGCCGCGCCAACCGCTCCTTCGCCTTCCCGCTGACCATCGCCTTCATCGCCTGGTACCTGCTGTACGTCCTGCTGTCCAACTACGCGGGCGGCTTCATGGGCACCAAGGTGGCCGGCAACATCAACGTGGCCCTCGTCCTGGGCCTCGCCCAGTTCCTCACCACCTTCCTCATCGCCTGGTGGTACGCGCGGCACGCCGCCGCCAAGCTCGACCCCAAGGCGGAGGCCATCAAGTCCCGGATGGAGGGCGGCGCATGACCCCCGTACCGCACACCCTGCTGGCCGCCGGCGAGGCGAGCGAGCACCGGACGCTGATCATCACCCTGTTCGCGGTGTTCGTCGCCGCGACCCTCGTCATCACCGTCTGGGCGGGCCGCCAGACCAAGGACGCCGCCGACTTCTACGCCGGCGGACGGCAGTTCACCGGCTTCCAGAACGGCCTCGCCGTCTCCGGCGACTACATGTCCGCCGCGTCCTTCCTCGGTATCGCCGGCGCCATCGCCCTCTTCGGTTACGACGGGTTCCTGTACTCCATCGGCTTCCTGGTCGCCTGGCTGGTCGCCCTCCTCCTGGTCGCCGAGCCGCTGCGCAACTCCGGCCGCTACACGATGGGCGACGTGCTGGCCTACCGGATGCGCCAGCGCCCCGTCCGTACGGCCGCCGGCACCTCCACGATCGTCGTCTCGATCTTCTACCTGCTGGCCCAGATGGCAGGCGCCGGCGTCCTCGTCTCGCTCCTGCTGGGCATCACCAGCGACGGCGGCAAGATCGGCATCGTCGCCCTGGTCGGCGTCCTGATGATCGTGTACGTCACCATCGGCGGCATGAAGGGCACCACCTGGGTGCAGATGGTCAAGGCGGTGCTGCTGATCATCGGCGCCCTGCTGCTGACCTTCCTGGTGCTGCTCAAGTTCGACTTCAACATCTCGGACCTGCTCGGCAAGGCCGCCGACAACAGCGGCAAGGGCGCGGCGTTCCTGGAGCCCGGACTCAAGTACGGCGCCACCGGCACCACGAAGCTGGACTTCATCTCGCTCGGCATCGCCCTGGTCCTCGGCACCGCGGGCCTGCCGCACATCCTGATCCGCTTCTACACCGTCCCCACCGCCAAGGCCGCCCGCAAGTCCGTGATCTGGGCGATCGGCCTGATCGGCGCCTTCTACCTGATGACCCTCGCCCTCGGCTTCGGCGCCGCCGCGCTGATCAAACCGGACGAGATCATCGCCTCCAACAAGGCGGGCAACACCGCGGCCCCCCTCCTCGCCCTCCACCTCGGGGGAGTGGACTCCAACTGGGGCGCCGTCCTGCTCGCCACCATCTCGGCGGTCGCCTTCGCCACCATCCTCGCGGTCGTCGCCGGCCTCACCCTGGCCTCGTCCTCCTCCTTCGCCCACGACATCTACGCGAACGTCATCAGGAAGGGACAGGCCACCGAGAAGCAGGAGATCGGCGCCGCCCGCTGGGCCACCGTCGGCATCGGCGCGGTCTCGATCGTCCTCGGCGCCCTCGCCCGCGACCTGAACGTGGCCGGCCTGGTCGCCCTCGCCTTCGCCGTCGCGGCCTCCGCCAACCTGCCGACCATCCTCTACAGCCTGTTCTGGAAGCGGTTCACCACCACGGGCGCCCTGTGGTCGATCTACGGCGGCCTGGTCACCGCTGTCGGCCTGGTCCTGTTCTCCCCGGTCGTGTCCGGCAAGCCGACCTCGATGTTCCCGGACGTCGACTTCCACTGGTTCCCGTTGGAGAACCCCGGCATCATCTCCATCCCGGTCGGCTTCCTGCTGGGCGCCGTGGGAACCCTGCTGTCGAAGGAGGTCCCGGACGCCGGGAAGTACGCCGAACTGGAGGTGCGGTCCCTGACCGGCACCGGAGCGCACTGACCTTCGTACGGACGGCCGCGTCGTCGAGGACTGTACGGTCCTACGACGCGGCCGCGTCGTACCTCGTGGGATCGGGCCGCTGTCGATGTCAGTGGTGTCACGTAGGCTCGCAGGTGACGGACGACTCACTGGTGACCCAGAATGAGTGATCGGAAGAGGGAGGGGGCCCACGTGCTCATCGACACCTACGGCCGAGTGGCCACCGACCTGAGGGTCTCGCTGACCGACAGGTGCAATCTGCGCTGCACCTACTGCATGCCCGAGGAGGGCCTGCAGTGGCTGGCCAAGCCCGACCTGCTCACGGACGACGAGATCGTCCGCCTCATCGACATCGCGGTCCGCACGCTCGGCATCGAGGAGGTCCGCTTCACCGGCGGCGAACCCCTGCTGCGCCCGGGCCTGGTCGGCATCGTCGAACGCGTCGCGGCCCTCGCCCCGCGCCCCCAGATGTCCCTCACCACCAACGGCATCGGCCTCAAGCGCACCGCGACGGCCCTGAAGGCGGCGGGCCTGGACCGGGTCAACGTCTCCCTGGACACCCTGCGCCCGGACGTCTTCAAGACCCTCACCCGCCGGGACCGCCACAAGGACGTCCTCGAAGGCCTGCAGGCCGCCCGTGAGGCCGGCCTCGCCCCGGTCAAGGTCAACTCGGTCCTGATGCCGGGCCTCAACGACGACGAGGCCCCCGACCTGCTGGCCTGGGCCGTGGAGCACGACTACGAACTGCGGTTCATCGAGCAGATGCCGCTGGACGCCCAGCACGGCTGGAAACGCGAGGGCATGGTCACGGCCGGGGACATCCTGGCCTCCCTGCGCACCCGCTTCGACCTCGCACCCGAGGGCGCGGACGAGCGGGGCTCGGCACCGGCGGAGCGCTGGCTGGTCGACGGCGGCCCGCACCGGGTCGGCGTGATCGCCTCGGTCACCCGCCCGTTCTGCGCGGCCTGCGACCGCACCCGACTGACCGCCGACGGTCAGATACGGACCTGTCTGTTCGCCACGGAGGAGACCGATCTGCGCGCGGCCCTGCGCTCCGGCGCCCCCGACGAGGAGATCGCCCGGATCTGGCGCCTGGCGATGTGGGGGAAGAAGGCGGGAGCGGGCCTGGACGACCCGTCGTTCGTTCAGCCGGACCGACCCATGTCCGCGATCGGCGGCTGAACCCGCGGTCCGCGGCCGACCACGGCCTCAGAGGCCCTGCTGCTCCCACTCCCTCAGCGGCACGACGTCCTTGAGGAAGCCCCGGACACCCAGGAACTGCGAAAGATGCTCCCGGTGCTCCTCGCACGCGAGCCACGTCTTGCGCCGCTCCGGCGTGTGGATCTTCGGGTTGTTCCAGGCCAGCACCCACACGGCGGCGGCGTGGCAGCCCTTGGCGGAGCAGATCGGGGTCTCGTCACTCACAGGTTCGTCTCGAGTTCGGCTCAGGGAAACGGGCGCAGACAAGGCGACGCCGGGCAGCCACGGGGGGAGCTGCCCGGCGTCGGTCCGTCGCTCCGACGGGGGATGCGGAGCGCGTACGCAGTATGTCACGGGTAACCCGTCGCCCGGCACCGGAACTGCACGATTGATCTGAGCTTTTCTTGAGCTCGGCGCATGGCCGCATTCCGCTTTCCGCTTTCGCTCCCTCGGCCGCGCATCGCCCGGGTCATGCCGGACGGGGCGGCTCACCGCGCACTCCGGCCGCCGGATTCGTCGGCACGTCCTCCGCCGCGGGTCCCGCCGGCCCGTCGTCGGCGCGCGGCGGCGTGATCATCGGGCGCATCGGTGTGGTGACGAACGTCGAGGGGAGGGACGGCGGTCGCTCCCGGCCCGCGTTCGCGACCACCACGGCGATATAGGGCAGGAGCGCACCGGCCACCAAGGCGACGATGGCGACGTGCCGTTCCACGTTCCACAGCGTGGCCGCGAGAATCACCGACACGGTGCGGATCGACATCGAGATGACATACCTGCGCTGCCGGCCCCGTACATCCTCGGCGAGTCCCGTCCGGGCACCGGTGATCCGGAACACCTGGACGCTGCCCCCGTGCTGTTTCCGCATCACATTTCACCATCCGCCCGCATCGGACTCTTCACCGGCACCGCCCCCGCACCGTCGTCCACGCCCGGCGGGGAACCGGTCCGGGACAGCTCCCACGTTACGCCGAGCCCGTGCCGCCCACGAGACCGGGTCGCCCTCTGCCCCGGCGCGACGCACCCGGCTCCGCCGCGCACGGGGGAACCCGACGTGCACCGTACGGCGGACCGACCGACACTGACCGTAATGCTCACGTCGAGCCGTACGAGGAGGCAGCCATGGGCTGGTTGTGGGCGATCATCGTGGGATTCGTGCTGGGTCTGCTCGCCAAGGCGATCATCCCGGGCAAGCAACACAGCCCCCTGTGGCTGACCACCATCTGCGGCATCCTCGGCGCCATCGTGGGCAACGCCGTGGCCCGCGCCGTCGGCGTGGAGGAGACCCGCGGCATCGACTGGAGCCGGCACATCTTCCAGCTCGTGGCCGCGATCATCATCGTGGCCGCCGTCGACGCCCTCTACATGGCGACGCTCGGCAAGAGGAAGCACATGCGGGCCTGAGCCGGAGCGCCCCGACAAGGGCGCGGGGCCGCATCGACACGCGGCGCGGCCCCGCGGCCGTGACACGCCACGACGCAGCCGTAGCCGCAGATCACCCCACGCCCCGACGGCGCTAGGCGGGCACGACCTCCACCGCGGCGAGGTTCTTCTTGCCCCGCCGCAGCACCAGCCACCGCCCGTGGATCAGGTCCTCCGGCGCCGCGACGGCGTCCTCGGAGGCGACCTTCACGTTGTTCACGTAGGCCCCGCCCTCCTTGACCGTCCGCCGCGCGGCGGACTTGCTGGCCACGAGGCCGACCTCGGCGAACAGGTCGGTGACCGGTCCCAGCTCGGCGACCCGGATGTGCGGCACCTCCGACAGCGCCGCCGCCAGCGTCCCGCCGTCCAGCTCCGCCAGCTCACCCTGACCGAACAGCGCCTTGGACGCGGCGATCACCGCGGCCGTCTGGTCGGCGCCGTGCACCAGCGTCGTCAGCTCCTCGGCGAGCGCGCGCTGCGCGGCCCGGGCCTGCGGACGCTCCTCGGTCTGCCGCTCCAGCTCCTCGATCTCCTCACGGGACCTGAAGCTGAAGATGCGCAGGAACTTCGAGACGTCCCGGTCGTCCGCGTTGACCCAGAACTGGTAGAACGCGTACGGCGTGGTCATCTCGGGGTCGAGCCAGACGGTGCCGGACTCGGTCTTGCCGAACTTGGTCCCGTCCGCCTTGGTGATCAGCGGCGTGCCCAGCGCGTGCACCACGGCGTCCGGCTCGACCCGGTGGATCAGGTCCGTGCCCGACGTGAGGTTGCCCCACTGGTCGCTGCCACCGGTCTGCAGCGTGCAGCCGTAGCGCCGGTACAGCTCCAGGAAGTCCATGCCCTGCAGGATCTGGTAGCTGAACTCCGTGTAGCTGATGCCCGCGTCGGAGTTGAGGCGCCGGGCGACGGCCTCCTTGGCGATCATCTTGTTGACCCGGAAGTACTTGCCGATGTCCCGCAGGAACTCGATGGCCGACAGTCCCTGGGTCCAGTCCAGGTTGTTGACCATGATCGCCGCGTTCGGTCCCTCGAAGTCGAGCAGCGGCTCGATCTGCGCCCGCAGCCGCTCGACCCAGCCGGCGACGACCTCGGGGGAGTTCAGCGTGCGCTCCGCGTTCGGCTTCGGGTCACCGATCAGCCCCGTGGCGCCGCCGACCAGGCCCAGCGGACGGTTGCCCGCCTGCTGGATCCGCCGCATGGTCAGGATCTGCACCAGGTTGCCGAGGTGCAGACTGGGCGCGGTCGGGTCGAAGCCGCAATAGAACGTGACGGGGCCGTCCGCGAACGCCTTGCGCAGTGCGTCCTCGTCCGTGGAGAGGGCGATGAGCCCGCGCCACTTCAGCTCGTCGACGATGTCCGTCACGGTTCTCGTGTCTCCTTGATGATCTTCGGGCAGTCGGGTGACAGCCGACTACGAGGTTATACGCCCTGGCTGACAGAACTCATGTTGAAATCGGGGATCCGCAGCGCGGGCATCGCGGCCCGGGTGAACCAGTCGCTCCACTCCCGCGGCAGCGTCTTCTCCGTGCGGCCGGCCTCCGTGGCCCGGCCCAGCAGGTCCACCGGCGACTCGTTGAACCGGAAGTTGTTCACCTGCCCGGTCACCTCGCCGTCCTCCACGAGGTAGACGCCGTCCCGGGTCAGGCCGGTGAGCAGCAGCGTCGCCGGGTCGACCTCGCGGATGTACCACAGGCAGGTCAGCAGCAGCCCGCGCCCGGTGCTGGCGACCATCTCCTCCAGCGAGCGGTCGTCCCCGCCGTCCAGGATCAGGTTGCCGAGCACCGGGGCGACCGGCAGCCCGGTCAGGCCCGCGCTGTGCCGGGTGGTCGTCAGGTGCGTGAGCACCCCCTCGTCGACCCACTCGGTGGCGTGCGTCGGCAGCCCGTTGTCGAACACCGACTGGTCCCCGCCGGAGGAGTGGGCGACCACGAAGGGCGGGCACTCCAGACCGGGCTCGTTCGGGTCGCTGCGCAGGGTGAGCGGCAGCTCGGACAGCTTTTCGCCGACCCGGGTGCCGCCGCCGGGCTTGGAGAACACCGTCCGCCCCTCGGCCGCGTCCCGCCCCGAGGCCGACCACAGCTGGTAGATCAGCAGGTCCGCGACCGCGGTCGGCGGCAGCAGCGTCTCGTACCGGCCCGCGGGCAGATCCACGCGCCGCTCCGCCCAGCCGAGCCGCACGGCCAGCTCGGCGTCCATGGCGCCCGGGTCGACGTCCTTGAAGTCCCGCGTGGACCGGCCCGCCCACGCCGAGCGCGTACGGTCCGGGGACTTGGCGTTCAGCTCCAGCGTGCCGGTGGGCTGGTCGTGCCGCAGGCGCAGCCCGGTCGACGTGCCCAGGTACGTCGAGACCAGCTCGTGGTTGGCGAAGCCGTACAGCTCCCGGCCGCCCGCACGCGCGCGTGCGAAGGCGTCGCCGAGCGCCGGGGCGAAGTCGGCGAACACGGCGGAGGAGGTCTCGGCGGGGGCGTCCGTGAAGTCCGGGGACTGCGGCACACCGCCGACCAGGGGCTGCGCGTCCTCGGCGGGCCCGGCTCCGCGCGCGGCGGCCTCCGCGGCCCGCACCAGCGGCTCCAGCTCCTGCGCGGTGACCGCCGACCGCGAGACGACACCGGAGGCGGTGCCCTCCTTGCCGTCCACCGTCGCGATCACGGTGAGGGTACGGCCGCGGGTCACACCGTTCGTGGTGAGCGCGTTGCCGGCCCAGCGCAGGTTGGCGGTCGAGTGCTCGTCCGCGATGACGACACAGCCGTCGGCCCGGGACAGCGCCAGGGCCTGCTCGACGACCTCGTGCGGCTTGTTGGTGCGGGCGCTCATCGACCGGCCTCCTGCGTGGTGTTGAGGATGTTGACGCTCTTGAAGAGGGCGGAGGGGCACCCGTGCGACACGGCGGCCACCTGCCCCGGCTGTGCCTTGCCGCAGTTGAAGGCACCGCCGAGGACATAGGTCTGCGGGCCGCCGACGGCCGCCATGGACCCCCAGAAGTCGGTGGTCGTGGCCTGGTAGGCGACGTCCTTCAGCTGCCCGGTGATCCGCCCGTTCTCGATCTTGAAGAAGCGCTGACCGGTGAACTGGAAGTTGTACCGCTGCATGTCGATCGACCAGGACCGGTCGCCGACGACGTAGATGCCCCGGTCGACACCCCCGATCAGATCCTCGGTGGACAGCCCGGCGGGGTCCGGCTGCAGGGACACATTGGCCATGCGCTGCACCGGAACGTGCGCCGGCGAGTCGGCGTACGCGCACCCGTTGGACCGCTCGAACCCGGTCAGCCGGGCGATCCGCCGGTCCAGCTGGTAGCCCACCAGCGTGCCGTCCTTCACCAGGTCCCAGGACTGCGCCTCGACGCCCTCGTCGTCGTAGCCGACGGTCGCGAGGCCGTGCTCGGCGGTGCGGTCGCCGGTGACGTTCATCAGCTCGGAGCCGTACCTCAGCTTGCCCAGCTGGTCGAAGGTGGCGAAGGAGGTGCCGGCGTAGGCGGCCTCGTAGCCGAGGGCGCGGTCCAGCTCGGTGGCGTGCCCGATGGACTCGTGGATGGTCAGCCACAGGTTGGACGGGTCGACCACCAGGTCGTACAGGCCCGGCTCCACGCTCGGCGCCCGCATCTTCTCGGCCAGCAGCTCCGGCATCCGCTCCAGCTCGGCGTCCCAGTCCCAGCCGGTTCCGGTCAGGTACTCCCAGCCGCGTCCGACCGGCGGTGCGATGGTCCGCATCGAGTCGAACTCGCCGCTCGACTCGTCCACCGACACGGCCGTCAGCTGCGGATGCAGCCGCACCCGCTGCTGGGTCGTCACCGTCCCGGCGGTGTCGGCGTAGAACTTGTTCTCGTGCACCGTGAGCAGCGAGGCGTCGACGTGGTTGACGCCGTTCGCGGCCAGCAGCCGCGCGCTCCACTCCGCCAGCAGCGCGGCCTTCTCCTCGTCCGGCACCGAGAACGGGTCGATCTCGTACGACGAGATCCACGTCCGGTCCGCGTGCACCGGCTCGTCGGCCAGCTCCACGCGCTCCTCGGAGCCCGCCGCCCCGATCACCTGGGCCGAGAGCTTCGCCATCGCCACCGCCTGCGAGGCGACCCGCGCGGCGGCGTCCATGGTCAGGTCGACCCCGGACGCGAAGCCCCACGTACCGCCGTGCACGACCCGGACCGCGTACCCGAGGTCGGTGGTGTCCGACGACCCCGCGGGCTTGGCGTCCCGCAGCCGCCAGGAGGCGCTGCGCACCCGCTCGAACCGGAAGTCCGCGTGCTCGGCCCCCAGCGCACGCGCGCGTGCGAGCGCGGCGTCGGCGAGGGCCCGTAGGGGAAGTGCCGTGAAGGCTTCGTCGATGGAATGAGGCACCGAGGTCTCCCTGCTGTCGTGGCCTGTCGGCTCCGATCATGTCGCGGGACCGGCCCTGCGGACCACACCTTTCGTTCGCCCGGACCGGCCCGTTCTGTAGGGACCCGACAGCGGCCGCCCCCCGCCACTGTCGGTGCCCGATTGCCCACGGCAGGGGCGCTACCGATAGGTTTTCGATGAAGCCGCCTGCCATCCAGGTGTTCGGGCGGGTTGTCCGACCGCATCAGACCGCTATCGAAAGGGTGATCCGTTGAGCCGCTCGGTTCTCGTCACCGGAGGCAACCGGGGCATCGGCCTCGCCATCGCCCGCGCATTCGCCGACGCCGGCGACAAGGTCGCGATCACGTACCGCTCGGGTGAGCCGCCGGCCGGCTTCCTCGCCGTCAAGTGCGACATCACCGACCCGGAGCAGGTGGAGCAGGCCTACAAGGAGATCGAGGACCAGCACGGTCCGGTCGAGGTCCTGATCGCCAACGCCGGCGTCACCAAGGACCAGCTCCTGATGCGCATGTCCGAGGAGGACTTCACCTCGGTCATCGACACCAACCTCACCGGCACCTTCCGCGTCGTCAAGCGCGCCAACCGCGGCATGCTGCGCGCCAAGAAGGGCCGCGTCATCCTGATCTCGTCCGTGGTCGGCCTGCTCGGCTCGGCGGGTCAGGCCAACTACGCCGCATCCAAGGCCGCCCTGGTCGGCTTCGCGCGCTCCCTCGCCCGTGAGCTGGGCTCGCGCAACCTCACCTTCAACGTCGTCGCGCCCGGCTTCGTCGACACCGACATGACCAAGGCGCTCACCGACGAGCAGCGCCACAACATCGTGTCCCAGGTGCCGCTCGGTCGTTATGCGCAGCCGGAGGAGATCGCCGCGACGGTGCGGTTCCTCGCCTCGGACGACGCCTCGTACATCACTGGAGCCGTCATCCCCGTTGACGGCGGACTGGGAATGGGTCACTGATCACCATGAGCGGAATCCTCGAGGGCAAGCGCATCCTGATCACGGGTGTGCTGATGGAGTCCTCCATCGCCTTCCACGTCGCCAAGCTCGCCCAGGAGCAGGGCGCCGAGATCATTCTGACCGCCTTCCCGCGGCCCACGCTGACCGAGCGCATCGCCAAGAAGCTGCCGAAGCCGACCAAGGTCATCGAGCTGGACGTGACGAACGAGGAGCACCTCGGGCGGCTGGCCGACGTCGTCGGCGAGGAGCTGGGCGGTCTCGACGGCATCGTCCACTCCATCGGTTTCGCCCCGCAGGACGCGCTCGGCGGCAACTTCCTCAACACGCCGTTCGAGTCGGTCGCCACCGCCATGCACGTCTCGGCGTTCTCCCTCAAGTCGCTGACCATGGCCTGCCTGCCGCTGATGCAGAACGGCGGCTCGGTCGTCGGCCTCACCTTCGACGCCCAGTACGCCTGGCCGCAGTACGACTGGATGGGCCCGGCCAAGGCCGCCCTGGAGGCCACCAACCGCTACATGGCGCGCGACCTGGGCAAGCAGAACATCCGCTGCAACCTCATCTCCGCGGGCCCGATCGGCTCCATGGCCGCCAAGTCCATCCCGGGCTTCAGCGAGCTGGCCTCCGTCTGGGACACCCGCTCGCCGCTGGAGTGGGACCTGAAGGACCCGGAGCCGGCCGGCAAGGGCGTCGTCGCCCTGCTGAGCGACTGGTTCCCGAAGACCACGGGCGAGATCATCCACGTCGACGGTGGTCTGCACGCCATCGGCGCGTGACCTTCCCCTGACGCCGGCGCCCCGTTCCCCGCAGCACGCGAGGGCGGGGCGTCACTCGTTCGGCGTACCCGATCGGGCAGGGCGAGGAGCCGACCGCGCACCCTGGATTACGCGGCACCTCGCGATTCCCTCCGCAGCCCGGGCGAGGAGGTCCCCTTGTGCGCCTGTCCCGCAGCCTGGCCCCGGTGACCGTGGCCCTGGCCCTCGTGCTCTGCCTGCCGTACGACGCGATGTCGCACGTCCGCGCGGGTGACGGAAAGCCGCCCGCGCCGAGACTGTTCGGCGCCGCCTGCCGCACGACCGTCAGCGGCTCCCATGTGGTGGCCTACTGCCACAATCCCTATGTCGACACGGACCGCGTGCGGCTGCACATCGAGTGCGCCCGCTGGTGGGACATCGACACCGACAGCGCTCCGGTGGACGCCGGGCCCGCCATGACCGTACGGCTCACCGGCCGGTGCTGGAAGGACGTCGCATCGGCCTGGGTCAGCCACCAGAAGGCGCGCTGAACCGGTCCGGCCGGCACAGGAACGGATAGCTCGCCGCCTCGGCCGCTGCCGCCGCCGCGTCCCCGGCGCGGATCGCGTCCACCAGCCGCGTGTGGTCCATGCACGTCTCCGGCGTCAGCTCCGCGCCCACGTCCGCGCGCAGCCAGTCCCGCAGCACCTCCGACAGGTCGGCGTACATCGCCGTCATGACGTCGTTGTGGGAGGCGGCCACGACGGCCAGGTGGAAGGTCGCGTCGACCGTCACGAAGGCTTCCGCCTCGCCCGTCTCCCAGGCCTCCTCGCGCCGTACCAGCAGCGCGTCGAGCTGCTTGAGGTCCCGCTCGGTACGGCGCTCGGCGGCCAGCTTCGCCGCCGCCGACTCCAGGGTGGAGCGCAGCTCGGCGACGTGCCGCGGGTCGGCGTCGGCGAAACGGCGGTGCATCACGCCGGCCAGTTCGCTCGTCGCCACGACATAGGTGCCGGAGCCCTGGCGGATGTCCAGCAGACCGTTGTGCGCGAGCGCGCGGACCGCCTCGCGGACGGTGTTGCGGGCGACACCGAGCTGCTCGACCAGCTCCGGTTCGGTCGGAATGCGCGAGCCCACCGGCCACTCGCCGGAGGTGATCTGATTGCGCAGTTCGGCGATGACCTGCTCGGACAGCGCCGAACGGCGCGGGTGGCTCAGGGGCATGGCACACCTTCGCACGACGGGCCCGGGCCTGGACGTCCCGGGAATGGACAGCCAATCATCCCATGATTCTATGATGTGTGTCATGGCTAGTGAGGAAACCCGGACAGTGGAGACCCGTACGGCGATGTCACCGACCGAACGCGGTACGGCCGCCGCGGCGAGCACGCCCGAGACGCCGCCCGGCGCGGGCCGCACGCGCGCGTGGGCGACCCGGCTGGTCGTCGTCGGCATCATGCTGTCCGCGCTGAACCTCCGCCCGGCCATCACGAGCCTCGGCGCGCTCCTGGAGGAGGTCCGCGACGGGCTCGGCATGAGCGGCGGCGTGGCCGGCCTGCTCACCTCCGTGCCCCCGCTGTGCTTCGCGGTCTTCGGCGTCACCGCGCCCCGCCTGGCCCGCCGGTTCGGACCGTCCGCCGTGGTGTGCGCCGGCATGGCCGCCATCGCCGCGGGCCTGCTGATACGCCCGTACGTCGGCGGCACGGCCGGATTCCTGGCCGCCAGCGCACTCGCCCTGATGGGCATCGCCGTCAGCAACGTCCTGATGCCGGTCATCGTCAAGCGCTGGTTCCCCGACCGGGTCGGCTCCATGACCGGCCTGTACTCGATGGCCCTCGCCCTCGGCACCTCCCTCGCCGCCGCGGTGACCGTCCCCCTGACCGACGCGCTGGGCGGCAGCTGGCAGTCCGGTCTCGCCGTCTGGGCGAGCATCGCCGCGGCCGCCGTACTGCCGTGGCTGCCACTCGTGCGCGACCGCGGCGACGCACCCGCCCAGCAGCGGGAGCAGGCGCGCGGCACGGCGGAACAGCAGGCCCCGCTGCGCATCACCCGGAGCCGCACCGCATGGGCGCTCGCCGTCTTCTTCGGCCTCCAGGCCACCGCCGCCTACATCACCATGGGCTGGATGCCGCAGATCTTCCGGGACGCCGGGGTCCCGGCGGGCACCGCGGGCGTCCTGCTCGCCGTCACCATGGTGATGGGCGTGCCGCTGGCCTTCGTCATCCCGCGGGTCGCCACCCGGCTGCCCCACCAGGGGCCGATCGCGCTGGTGCTGGGCGTCTGCGGCCTCGCCGGATACGCCGGCCTGTACGTCGCGCCGGCCGGCGGCGCCTGGGCCTGGGCCCTGCTGCTGGGCGTCTCCAACTGCGCCTTCCCACTGGCGCTGACGATGGTCGGCATGCGGGCCCGCAGCGGCCCGGGCGTGGCCCAGCTGTCCGCCTTCGCGCAGAGCACCGGCTACCTGATCTCCATTCCCGGCCCGCTGCTGGTCGGCGTGCTCTACCAGCACAGCGGCGGCTGGGGGCTGCCGATCGCCCTCATGGCGGGCCTGATGGTGCCGCAGATCCTGGTCGGCCTTCTGGCGGGCCGCGACCGCACGGTCGAGGACGAGGCGGCCGCGGCCTGACCGGCCGACCCCGGCGGAGCCCTGTGGACGAAGGGTGCGAGACTGGGCGCATGCAGCCTGTGCTCGACCCGAACCCGCAGAACGGCCAGAAGAAGATGCTGCTCGTCTTCGGCTCGTTCTTCGCCATCTTCGTGATCATCGCCGTCATCGCGATCATCGCGTCCCCCTGACGGCCCCCACCCGCAGGCGGACGGTGGGGCTGGCCCCCCATCCCCTAGGGGGTCAGGGTCAGGGTCAAGTGGGTGGACTTCCGGATGGGTTGGCGGCCCCCCGGTCCGTAGCTTCGAGATGTGACCGCACGAGGCGGTCACGGACCCGCTCGAAGACCCACGGAGGCGATCATGCCGGCCCGCACCCACTCCCGGCCCCACCCGGCGACCACGGGCGGCGTCGACATCCGGCTGCCCTGGTGGGCCCTCGCCCTGCCCGCGCTCGCGTTCGTCGCGCTGCTCGCTCTGATACTGAGCCCCTCGGACGCCCACGCGGCGAGCGGCGACCCGGCGATCACCCGCCTTTTCGAGCGCGCCCAGCAGTTCCTCGCGCGCTGACGGGGAGCCCCTTCACGGGGTGAATCCGCATGTCAACTCCCTGCGCCGCATGGCCTGTTTCATGCGAAGCTGGATCTCATGAGCGCCGCTGAACCTCGCAGGATCGTCCTCTTCCGGCATGCGAAAGCCGACTGGCCCCAGGTGTCCGACCATGAGCGACCGCTCGCCGAGCGGGGCCGCAAGGACGCCGCAGTCGCCGGACGCAAGCTGGCCGACACCGGCATCACCTTCGACCAGGCCCTGTGCTCCACCGCGACCCGGACCCGCGAGACCTGGAAGCTCGCCGTCCACGAACTGGCGCACCGGCCGAAAACCGTCTACGAGGAGCGGGTCTACGAAGCCTCGCCCGGCGAGCTGATCGCCGTGCTCAACGAGATCCCGGACGACGTGCGGAACGTGATCCTGATCGGCCACAACCCGGGCGTGCACGGACTGGCCGACATCCTGGCCGGCCAGTCGGAGGGCGACGCCCTCGATCGGATGAACCGCCGCGGCTTCCCCGCCGCCGCCTTCGCCCTGCTGTCCTTCGAGGGCCCCTGGAAGGGCCTGGAGCCGGGTGTGGCCACGCTCACCGACTACTGGGCACCCTCCGAGTGACGGCACGCACGGCGGAGGGCCCGCCACCGCAGCGGTGCCGGGCCCTCGCCGTGTCCGCGTACCGAGGGATCAGCCCTCGTCGTGCGTGTCGGCCGCCTCGACCTCTTCACGGGTGACGCCGAGGAGGTACAGGACCGTGTCGAGGAAGGGAAAGTTCACCGCCGTGTGCGCCGCCTCACGGACCACGGGCTTGGCGTTGAAGGCGACGCCGAGACCGGCCGCGTTCAGCATGTCCAGATCGTTGGCACCGTCACCGATCGCCACCGTCTGCGACAGCGGCACCCCGGCCTCCGCCGCGAACCGGCGCAGCAGCCGCGCCTTGCCCGCGCGGTCCACGATCTCACCGGTGACCCGGCCGGTCAGCTTGCCGTCGACGATCTCCAACGTGTTGGCCTGGGCGAAGTCGAGCCCCAGCCGCTCCCGCAGATCGTCCGTGACCTGGGTGAAGCCACCGGAGACGACACCCACCTGGTAGCCCAGCCGCTTCAGGGTGCGGATCAGGGTACGGGCGCCCGGGGTCAGCCGGACCTCGTTGCGCACCTTCTCCACGACCGAGGCGTCCAGCCCCTTCAGCAGGGCCACGCGCGCGTGCAGCGACTGCTCGAAGTCCAGCTCCCCCCGCATCGCCGCCGCCGTCACCTCGGCGACCTCGTCCTCGCAGCCGGCGTGCGCGGCGAACAGCTCGATGACCTCGTCCTGGATGAGTGTCGAGTCCACGTCCATGACCACCAGCCGCTGGGCGCGCCGGTGCAGGCCCGCCGAGACGACCGCGACGTCGACACCCAGTGCCGCCGCGTCCGAGGCCAGGGCCGTGCGCAGCGGCTCGGTCTCCACGCCGGAGACGGCGAACTCGACCGCCGTCACCGGGTACTTGGCGAGCCGGAAGATACGGTCGATGTTGCCGCCGGCCTTCGCGATCCGGGCGGCGATGGCGGCCGTCGACTCGGCGGTGAGCGGATGCCCGAGAACGGTCACCAGGGACCGGCCGAGGCCGCGCGGACGGTTGTCGCCGTGCCCCGAGATGATCTCCGCCTGCATCTTCATCGACTCGGCCCAGCTGTGCACGGTGGCCCGCAGGTCACCCTCGAGAGCGGCCGGCGGCTGGGTGACCAGCGCGCACAGCACCAGGCGGCCCCGGGTCACGACCTGCTCGATGTCGACCACGTCGACGAAGTAGGCGGCGAGGGTGTCGAAGAGGCCCGCCGTGATGCCCGGCCTGTCCTTGCCGAAGATCTTGACGAGGAGAGTGGGGACCTCGGGGGTCTGCGAAGCGGAGGTCTGCGAAGCGCTCATGGTGTCACCACCGTATCCGGCACCCAGTGCCTCCCGCCGCCGAGGTCCGCCTGACGGACATGGAACAATGGGTGACGGGCCGGTGCCGGGAATCTTGCCGCCGGGAGACGCGCACCCACGCGCCCGACCCGTACCGCCTTGCTCCACCACGACTGTGCCACGGGACGCACCGGAAGGCAGGTCCAGGGAGCCGACCGGGAGGGCCCCGCGAAGAGGCCTGACCCGGAGAAGGCCCCTGAACACGATCACCGACTCACTTCAGCGCGCGGCGGCTCCGCCCATGGTGTCTGCGCTTTCCCTGCCGTGTGGTGGCTTCGCTCAGCGTGTCTGCGTTTTCTCTGCCGTGTGGTGGCTCCGCCGATGATGTTCCCGCTTTGCCCCCGTGCGGTGGCTCCGCCGATGGTGTTTGCGCTTCGCCCGCCGTGCGGCGGCTTCGCCCGCGGCGCTTCCGTCTCACCCGCCGTGCTTCGGCCGCCCCGGTGGAGGCGGTGGAGGCGGTGGAGGCGGTGGAGGCGGTGGAGGCGGGGGCGGTGGCCACGCGGAGTCGTCCGAGCCCGGCGGGTGATCGCCTGAGCGAGGCGCGGGACGCTTCCGCGGTGGCGGGGGAGTCGAGCCGAGCGGCCCCGCGATGGTGGGGGCGCCGTACACGTCGTCCCCGGCGGAGGTGGGGGCGCCGTACACGTCGTCCCCGGCGGCGGACGGCGACGTGTCCCGTGGCTCCTCCGGCACCTGGAGGTAGGGATTGGTACCGGGATTCGGCGGCCGGTAGGGCCGACCCGGCGCATAGGGCCCGGCACTCGCACCACCGGCCCCAGAGGCCACGCCGCCCACGCCTCCACCCCCGCCCCCGGCCTCCACCGGGTACCCCGAGCCCTCAGCCCGGCCCCCTTCCCGCTCCCGCTCCGGTGCGGCCCCCGCCCCGCTCCCGGCCGCCCACACCGCTCGTGTCCCGGCCGTTCCGGTCGCCCAGGCCGCCAGTGCTCCCGTGGCTCCCGCTGCCGCACCCCACACGGCGCCCAGCAGCAGGGCCGTGCCGAGGTGGCCGTGCAGGTCGACGCCCGCGCCGAAGGCGTCGAAGCCGAGGACGGACAGGGAGGCGTCCACGGACACGTCCGTCAGCCAGGCGAGCAGGGGCAGGGCGAGCGCGGTCGTGATCCCCAGCCGCACCGCGCACCGGCCGGCCAGGCCGAGGGCGCTGTCGGCGGACCGGACCACGGGCGTCCGTACCGCCGTCACCACCCCGGCCAGCAGCATCGTCAGCGCGGCCGCCACCGCCAGCAGCCACACCCGTCCGTCCAGCTCGGCCAGCCGGCCCAGCGTCACGGGCTGGTCGGACCGCCCGCTGAGGAGCTGGTCCAGCGGATGGGGGAGCAGCGTGCCGAGGACGCCGGTGGCCCGGCCGTCCCAGGGGACGAACAGACCGAGCGGGAGGCCGAGCCACACCCCGTTCGGCGCGCCGAGCAGGGCCGCGCCGGCGATCCGCCGCGGGTGGTCGTCGCCGATCGCCGCGTATCCCGCCGCCGCCAGCCCGGCCGTCACGGCCAGCAGCAGTACGGCGACGAGCGCGGACGCGGCCGGCCGGACCACCCGGTGCACGACGGCCCAGCCGGGCGGCAGCGGAGCACGGCGGGCGGCGAGCAGCGCGATCACCAGGACGCCGGCGCACCAGCCGAGTCCGCCGAGGAGCGTGGCCGAGGTGTCCACGGTGAAACCGACCGCCGCCTTGGCGTCGATCAGGTCACCGATCCGGTCCGGGAGCAACCCGCCCACGTCCCCGAGGCCGGGGATGCTCAGCCCGCCGTCGCCCTCGCCGCTCCCGCCCGGCAGCCGGTCCAGGCCGAGCGAGCCGCCGTCGATGGTGATGACGTCGTGCCCCGCCCACGCCAGGCCACCGAGCATGGCCACGAAGAGCACGACCACCGTGCCCGCGCGCGCGAGGAGTTCGGCGGGCGCGATCACAACTCCGGCCGTACGCAGGGACCGTAGGAAGAACCACGACAGCAGCAGCGCGCCGACCAGGCTGACCCCGAGTGGCGTGATCTCGATGGTGGTGTGGGCCTCGGCGCCTTTCAGTCCGAAGGCGGACACATCGCCCGACGGTGCGACCGAACCACCGGCCCCGAGCGCCACAACGGCCGCCGTCATGGGCCCCAGTGAGCCCGACGCGTCGGCCCGCAACAGGTGCAGACCGAGCGCGGCGGTACCCGCCATGCCGATCAACGCCCAGCTCACCGCGGCGGTCGCGGACAGCACCATGTCCGTCCAGGGCAACCTCGTACCGTGGCGCGCGGTCCCGACGCCCGTGGCAGCGCTCATGGCAGACCCCCCGATCCGCGGCGCGGCACCGCAGCCGCGCTTGTCCCCCTCGCGGGGGATTACCACTCTCCGGCCCGGTTTCAACCCCGTCAACGGGGCGAGTTGAAGCGCGTACCGGCGCCCTTGGAAAGGCCCGGGTTTCGGTCAGAGGGCCGAGCCTGAAATAGTTCCCCACGATGTTCGACATCCCTAGACTCCCTGCGACGGGGGTAACTCGGGGGACAACTCAGTGGGGCATGGAGTGCCGGAACTCGTACTGGAATCAAATGGACGGACCTGGACGCTCGACCCGTCCAGGCCCTACACCCTGGGCCGCGATCCGCAGGGTGACATCGTCTTCGACGACGCCAGGGTCTCCTGGCGGCATGCCACGGTCAGCTTCAACGGCCGCAGTTGGGTCATCGAGGACCACGGCAGCACCAACGGCACGTTCGTGCAGGGCCGGCGGATCCAGCACATGGAGCTCGGCCCCGGCTCGTCGCTGAACCTGGGCAACGCGACGGACGGTCCGCTGTTGAACCTGTCCGCGGCCGCGACCCCGGTCGGCGGCCCGGGCCCGCAGCCGCAGGCGGCGGCGCCGTACGCGGCCCAGGGCGCCGGCGCGCCCGGCTGGGCCCAGCAGCAGGTCGCGCCGCAGCCGGCCGTGCCGCACCAGGCACCCGCACACCAGGCACCCGCACACCAGGCACCCGTGCACCAGGCGCCGCAGCCCGGCTGGCAGCAGCCGCAGCAGGCAACCGCGTTCCCGCAGCAGGCCGGTCCCGCCGATCAGTACGTGCAGAAGACGCCCGGTGGTGGCGCGGGGGCGCCGCCGGTCTACGGCGACCGCAGCCCGACCACGTTCCACCAGTTCGCGCTCGGTCGCGTGATGCGCATCGGTCGTGCCCTGGAGAACGACCTGGTCGTCTCCGACCTGCAGGTCTCCCGGCACCACGCCGAGTTCCACGCCACGCCCGACGGCCGCTTCGAGATCCGTGACCTCGGCTCGCACAACGGCACCTACGTCAACGGCCAGCCGATCGCCAAGGGCGGCTCGGCGCTGCTCGGCCCGAGCGACATCGTCGGCGTCGGCCACTCCACCTTCCGGATCGTCGGCGACCGGCTCGAGGAGTTCGTCGACACCGGTGAGGTCTCCTTCTCCGCACGCCATCTGACCGTCACGGTCGACGGCGGCAAGCAGATCCTGAAGGACGTCTCCTTCGGTGTCCCGGAGAAGTCGCTGATCGCGGTGATCGGCCCGTCCGGTTCCGGCAAGTCGACCCTGCTCAAGGCGCTCACCGGCTACCGGCCCGCAAACCAGGGCGAGGTCCTCTACGACAACCGGAACCTGTACAAGCAGTTCGCCGAGCTGCGCCAGCGCATCGGACTGGTCCCGCAGGACGACATCCTGCACAAGGAGCTGACCGTCAAGAAGGCCCTGAAGTACGCGGCCAAACTGCGCTTCCCGGCCGACACCACCGCCCAGGAGCGCGACGCCCGCATCGACGAGGTGCTGCGCGAGCTGAAGCTGGACATCCACAAGGACAAGAAGGTCACGTCCCTGTCCGGCGGCCAGCGCAAGCGCGTCTCGGTGGCCCTGGAGCTGCTGACCAAGCCGTCGCTGATCTTCCTGGACGAGCCGACCTCCGGCCTCGACCCGGGCATGGACCGCGACGTCATGCAGTTGCTGCGCGGCCTCGCCGACGACGGCCGTACGGTCCTGGTCGTCACCCACTCGGTGGCCGAGCTGGCGCTGTGCGACAAGCTGCTGGTCATGGCGCCCGGCGGTGCGGTCGCCTACTTCGGTCCGCCGGAGGAGGCGCTGAACTTCTTCGGCTACGACAGCTGGGCCGACGTCTTCTCCGCCTTCGAGAACTACCGCGACTACGACTGGGCAGGTCGCTGGAAGGGCTCGCAGCACTACCAGATGTACGCCGCGGACATCGACGCGGTCGCCCCGCAGTCCGTACACATGCCCCCGCCGCAGGCCATCAGGCCGCCCAAGCCGCAGGGCTGGGGCTCGCAGCTGATGACCCTGATCCGGCGCTACGTGGCGGTCATCGCCTCGGACAAGGGCTTCCTGGCGCTGACGGTGATCCTGCCGGCGGTGCTCGGCGCGGTCAGCCTGCTGATCGACTCCGACAAGGGCCTGCTGGTGAACCCGGTCAACCAGAAGACCGGCGTGCCCGTCCCGAACGGCACGGCGACCACCGTGCTGCTGATCCTCGCCGTCGGCGCGTGCTTCGCGGGTGCCGCGAACTCCGTCCGTGAGCTGATCAAGGAACGGGTCATCTACGAGCGGGAGCGTGCGACCGGCCTGTCCCGCTCTGCGTACCTGATGTCCAAGGTGGTCGTGCTCGGCGCCATCACGGTGCTGCAGGGCCTGATGGTCGGCCTGATCGGCTTCTCCAGCCGCGAGATCCCCGACGAGGGGCTCGTGCTGGGCGGCTCCACCCTCTTCGAGCTGTGCCTGCCGATCATGGCGCTGGGCTTCACCTCGATGATGTTCGGCCTGGTGATCTCCTCGCTGGTGAAGACCGCCGAGAAGACCATGCCGCTGCTGGTGATGTTCGCGATCATCCAGGTCGTCTTCACCGGCTGCCTCTTCACCCTGCACGGCACGCTCGGCGTGAACGAGTTCTCGTACCTGATGCCGTCCCGCTGGGCGGTGGCCGCGGCCGGCACCACGCTGGACTTCAACAACATCGCGCCGAACACCGACGACCCGACCAGCACCGACCCGCTGTGGGACCACGCGGCCTCGGCCTGGGGTCTGGACATGGTCGCGCTGATCGCGCTCGGTGTGGTCTGCGGCTTCTTCGTGGCCCGCTTCCTGCGCCGCCACGAGCCGGAGGTCATGCGGAAGTAACCGCACGCGACGCGAAGGGCGGCACCCCACCGGGGGGTGCCGCCCTTCCGCGTTACGTCAGAGGTCCGCGCCGACCTCAGTACGCGCTGTTGACGTTGTCGATCGAGCCGTACCGGTCGGCCGCGTAGTTGGCGGCGGCGGTGATGTTGGCGACCGGGTCGTAGATGTTCCACGAGGTCCCGGGGACGTGGTACGTCTTGAACGTCGGCGGGATGACCTGCAGCAGGCCCTTCGACGGAATGCCGTTGATCGCGTTGATGTCCCAGTTGTTGATGGCCTGGGGGTTGCCGGAGGACTCACGCATGATGTTCTTGTGCAGGCCGTGGTAGCTGCCGGGGATGCCCTTGGCCTTCATGATGTCCAGGGCCTCGCGGATCCAGCCGTCCAGGTTGTTCGCGTACGTCTTGGCGGCGACCGGCTGCATCGCGACACGCTGCGCGGAACGGCTCGCGGCGGCCTTGACGGCGCGCTCCTGCGCGGCCTTCTTGGCGGCGGCGGCCAGGGCGGCCTTCTGCTTCGCGGCGGCCTCGGCGGCCTTCTGCGCGGCGGCCTTCTTGGCGGCGGCCTGGTCCGCGGCCTTCTTCTGCGCCGCGAAGGTGTCGAGCTTGACCGTCTCGGTGGCGAGCTGGTCGGTCACCGTGCCCTTGACGTTCTGCAAGGCGGTGCCGGCGGCGACCTGGGCGGTCGTGGCCGGGGCGCCGGTGGTGACGGTCTCGGCGCTGCTGGGGACGGCCGAGAAGGCGAGGGCGGCGGTGCCGAAGGCAGCGACACCGGCGACGGCGATCTTGTGCTGCTTGGTCAGGGCACGACTATAAGATCGGTTGAGGATGTTCTTGGGCATGGCTGATGGACCTCTTCGTGTAGCGCGGAGGTCGCTCCTGCGTCCGCCGGGGGAATCGGCTCCTCCCGCACGAACGCCGAGGGCCGGAACCCACGGCGTCTGAGCGACGAGAGCAATTCTTAGCTGGCGCAAAATGCGCAGGCAAAGGTGTGACGTACTATCCCCGATAGTGGATCAGGGAAGGGCAAAACGGGACAGACAGGGCCGTCTTTCCCGTTCATGCGGGGCTGGTTTATCTCCTATGCCCTTTCGTACGTGATGTGCGCCCTATGCGCGGGCTCACATCGGACACACAGCGGTCTCACCGCCAGTTGCCGTAGCAATGCTCTGGGTGAGGGCTCTTAGCCGCTCGGGCGCGATGCTCGTCGCCGACTCGTGCCACCGGCAGAGCCCGCGCATCCTCACCCCACAGGCACGGCCGGTCGCAGCCCGTCCGGCGACCGACTCCGGCATCGGCAGACGCGGGGCCTCCGGCTCGTGCGGTCCCCACCACCCGCACCCCGCGCTCGGGCGTGACCACCAGATCCGCCGCCCTCCGGCCGCCCGCACCACACCGTCCGACCCCCACGGCCCGCCCGCTCGTCGTCCCCACGGCGATCACGGGGCCGCCCGCCCGTCTCCCGCCACCACGTGCCGGGGATGTGCTCCGCGCCTTTCCCGATCGGCCCGCACCACACCGTCCGGTCCCACCGCCGACTCCACGCCCCCCCCGCGCGCTCAGCGGCTCCTGCGGCAGCGGTCGGGCTCCGCCCGCCACCCCACCTCCCTCCGCGCATGCCCGCCCGCACGCGCGCGCGTAGTGTCCGCCCGTCCGGTTCCCGCAGCTCCACCACCCACCGCCCGTCGCTCCCGCGCGCGGGCAGGTGCACCACCACACACGCGCCCGCGGCGACCGGCAGGTCCGTCCGCATGTCGCCCGGAGCGACCCATCGGACACGCGGCCCCGGCCCGCCACCGAGAGCGCGGCGGAGAGCCGGCCGACGGCCACCTTCGTCGCGCCGTACGCACCCCACGTCCGGTACACCTCCACCGCTGCGTCCGAACCCACGGCGCCACCCCGTCCGCCTCGGAAGCGGGCCGTGGGGCGGGGGGTCCCTTCGGTGTACGCCGTGCGCCCGGGACAGGGGGACCTACACCACCCGCCCTAGGCCCAGCGGCCCAGTCCCCGCCGCCACAGGTCCGATCCTCGGTGTCACACCCCGCCGGTACCGTGAGGACATGAGTCAAGGCCCCCGGTCCGGCCTCGCCGCGGTCAGTTCCGCGCTGCTGGCCATGAGCAGGCATCTGGAGGTGCGCGACGTCCTCAAGACGATCGTCGCCTCCGCCCGCGAGCTGCTCCACGCGCAGTACGCCGCCCTCGGCGTGCCCGACGACCACGGCGGCTTCTCCCAGTTCGTCGTGGACGGTGTCAGCGACGCCCAGTGGAAGGCCATCGGCCCGCTGCCCCGCCAGCACGGCATCCTCGCCGCGATGCTGCACGACGCGCGCCCCGAGCGCCTCGCCGACGTGCGCAAGGACCCCCGCTTCGAGGGCTGGCCGTCCGCCCACCCCGACCTGGCCGACTTCCTGGGCCTGCCGATTCGCGACGGCGACGAGGTCCTCGGCGCGCTGTTCCTCGCCAACAAGGACTGCGCCAAGCCGAAAGGCAGTTGCGGCTTCACGGAGGAGGACGAGGAACTGCTCGCCATCCTCGCGCAGCACGCCGCCATCGCCCTCACCAACGCCCGCCTGTACGAGCGCAGCCGCGAGCTGACCATCGCCGAGGAACGCTCCCGCCTCGCCCATGAACTGCACGACGCGGTCAGCCAGAAGCTGTTCTCCCTGCGGCTGACCGCTCAGGCGGCGGCCGCCCTCGTCGACCGCGACCCCGCCCGCGCCAAGGGCGAACTCCACCAGGTGGCCGCGCTCGCCGCCGAGGCCGCCGACGAACTGCGCGCCGCCGTGGTGGAGCTGCGGCCCGCCGCCCTGGACGAGGACGGCCTGATCGCCACCCTGCGCACCCAGATACAGGTCCTCGACCGCGCCCACACCGCGCGTGTGACCTTCACCAGCAACGGCTTCCGCGCCCTGCCCGCCGCCCAGGAGGAGGCCGTGCTGCGAGTCGCCCAGGAGGCCCTGCACAACGCCCTGCGCCACTCCGGCGCTCCACACGTCGACGTGAGCGTGCAGCGGCGCGGCGGCGGGGCCGTCCTGCGCGTCACCGACGACGGCAGCGGCTTCGACCCGAAGACGGTCCGCCGCGCCGGACGCCACCTGGGCCTGGTCTCCATGCGGGACCGGGCGAGCGGGGTCGGCGGCACGCTGACCGTGGAATCGGCGCCCGGCAAGGGCACCACGATCGAGATGGAGGTCCCCGGTGGGTGAAGCGATCAAGGTGCTGCTGGTCGACGACCACCAGGTCGTCCGCAGGGGCCTGCGCACCTTCCTGGAGGTGCAGGACGACATAGAGGTGGTCGGTGAGGCCGCCGACGGCGCCGAGGGAGTCGACCGCGCCGAGGAACTGCGTCCCGACGTCGTCCTCATGGACGTCAAGATGCCGGGCATGGACGGCATCGACGCCCTGCGCAAGCTCCGCGAACTCGACAACCCCGCACGCGTGCTGATCGTCACCAGCTTCACCGAGCAGCGCACGGTCGTCCCCGCCCTGCGCGCGGGCGCCGCCGGGTACGTCTACAAGGACGTGGACCCCGACGCCCTCGCCGGCGCCATCCGCTCCGTGCACGCCGGCCACGTCCTGCTCCAGCCCGAGGTCGCCGGCGCCCTGCTCTCCCAGGAGGAGGGCAACACCGGCCACGGCAGAGGGGGTTCGCTCACCGAGCGGGAGCGCGAGGTGCTCGGTCTGATCGCGGACGGCCGCTCCAACCGGGAGATAGCCCGTGCCCTCGTCCTGTCCGAGAAGACCGTCAAGACGCACGTCTCCAACATCCTGATGAAACTCGACCTCGCCGACCGCACACAGGCCGCGCTGTGGGCCGTACGCCACGGTGTGACCAGCTGAGACGCTCTGCGCAGGGATTCACTCACGGCAAGGCGGAGGGTTCCGTTCCGGACTGAGATTCATACCGTCGTGGGAATGTCACCCGGATGGCGCATCCTCCGGCGATCTCCGCCGTTCTCCAGTGCGTGCCGCGGCGAACCGCCGTGGTGAACGCCTAGGAGGGGTTGAACGTGAAGAACCTGAAGAAGGCAGCGGCCGTGACGATGCTGGCCGGTGGCCTGGTGGCCGCCGGTGCGGGGATGGCCTCCGCCACGGACGGTGCCTGGGCCGGCGGTGAGGCCCACGGCTCCCCGGGTGTCGTCTCCGGCAACGTCGTCCAGGCCCCGGTGCACATCCCGGTGAACGCGGTCGGCAACAGCGTGAACGTCATCGGTGTGCTGAACCCGGCCTTCGGCAACCTCGGCCTCAACCACTGAGGTCCCCTCTCGGCGCCGGTCGGGCGGGGAACAGCCCGTCCGGCGCACGAGGCGAGGCGGCCCAGGGCCGATGCGGGGGCCTGGGAGCGGCAGCTGCCCGCTACGCCCACGGCAGCACCGGGACCGGACGGCCGACGCTCACCGCACTCCCCGCTCCCGCTCCTCCACGACGGCGTTGTACGCCGCCACCTGCGCCCGTCGAGCCGTCCGCTCGACCGGCCGCAACGCCTCGGACCGCGCGGCCATCTCGGCGGAGCTGACCGCACCCCCGTGCCCGCGGTCGTACGCCAGTGACACCAGCAGCGCCATCCGCTGCGCCAGCTCCAACACCCGCACCGCGCGCGGTGGGTATCCCGGCGCCAGCACCTCCCGCCCCCGCTCGGCCCGCGCCCGGTACGCGTCGATCGCCGCCTCCGCCACCGGACCCGACCCGGCGACATCCAGCTTCGACAGCACCTCGGTCGCCTCCCGCAGCGCCTGCGCCAGCTCCCGTTCCGCCTCGCCCAGCGAGGGCACATCGGCCGGCGGCGCCTCCCGCACCGGCAGCACATGCCAGACCACCTCGGCATGCACATCACCCTCGGGCCCGGCCTCGTACACCTCCGGCACCAGCCCGAACGCGGCGCCGTGGCAGACCACCGCCTCCTCGGCCTCCAGCGCCCGAGCGTTGAACTCCGGCGGCCCGCTCAGCCCCAGCGGATGACCGGGCGCCGGCAGCGCGACCCGCAGACCGGCCACCCCCAGCGCCCGCAACCGGCCCAGCGCCAGCGTGAGCCCGACCGGCGCCGACTCACCCGGCAGCCCCTCCACCCGGTGCACCGCGTCCTCGCCGACGATGGCGAGTACGGCGTCATCCGGAGAGACAAGTCCGGCCAAAAGGGCATTTCCCCAAGCGGCAAGGCGTCCTGAGCGCGGTTCCGAGAGCATGCCCCCACCCTAAGGACCGGACCGATGGAATGGAGCGGGGCACTCGTGGCGTAGATTTCATAAGGGCTGCGCCACCGGCGCGGCGGACCGAGCCACAGGCGTACGCGACAGCCGAGACCGGCCACACTGCAAGGGGAGACAACGCGCTCATGAGCGATGTTCTGGAGCTTCAGGACGTATCCGTGGTCCGCGAGGGCCGGGCTCTGGTGGACCAGGTCTCCTGGTCGGTGAAGGAGGGCGAGCGCTGGGTCATCCTCGGCCCCAACGGCGCCGGCAAGACCACCCTCCTGAACGTCGCCTCCAGCTACCTCTACCCCAGCAAGGGCAACGCCACCATCCTCGGCGAGACCCTCGGCAAGCCCGGCACCGACGTCTTCGAGCTGCGCCCCCGCATCGGCATGGCCGGCATCGCCCTGGCCGACAAGCTCCCCAAGCGCCAGACGGTCCTGCAGACGGTCCTCACCGCCGCCTACGGCATGACCGCCGGCTGGCAGGAGGAGTACGAGGACGTCGACGAGCAGCGCGCCCGCGCCTTCCTCGACCGCCTCGGCATGAGCGAGTACCTCGACCGGAAGTTCGGCACCCTCTCCGAGGGCGAGCGCAAGCGCACCCTGATCGCCCGCGCCCTGATGACCGACCCCGAGCTGCTCCTCCTCGACGAGCCCGCCGCCGGCCTCGACCTCGGTGGCCGCGAGGACCTCGTCCGGCGCCTCGGCCGGCTCGCCCGCGATCCCATCGCCCCCTCGATGATCATGGTCACGCACCACGTCGAGGAGATCGCCCCCGGCTTCACCCACGTCCTCATGATCCGCCAGGGCAAGGTCCTCGCCGCGGGCCCCATCGAACTCGAACTGACCTCCCGCAACCTCTCCCTCTGCTTCGGCCTCCCGCTCGTCGTCGAGCAGGTCGGCGACCGCTGGACCGCCCAGGGCCTGCCCCTGTCCTGACCCGGCCCGAGCCGCCCCGCTCCCTTTCGCGCCCTGTCCGCCGCCCGACCGCGGTCCTACCATGACCATGTGAACGACATCGACGCATGGGTGTGGTGGCTCGTCGGCGCGGCGGCGCTCGGAATCCCGCTCGTGGTCACCGCGATGCCGGAGTTCGGCATGCTCGCGGTGGGAGCCGTCGCGGCCGCGGTCGCCGCCGGCCTGGGCTTCGACGCCGTGATCCAGGTCCTCGTGTTCGTCGTCGTCTCCGTCGCCCTCATCGCCGTCGTCCGGCCCATCGCGGCCCGCCACGGCAACCAACGACCCCGACTCGCCACCGGCGTCGAGGCGTTGAAGGGAAAGCAGGCCGTCGTACTCGAGCGGGTCGACGGCTCCGGCGGCCGTATCAAACTCGCCGGAGAGGTCTGGTCCGCCCGCGCCCTGGACACCGGCCGCGCCTACGAAGTCGGCCAGGAGGTGGACGTCGTGGACATCGAAGGGGCCACCGCGATCGTCATCTGAGGGATACGGCCCACGTCTTGGGCGACTGTCTGTCAGACTCGACCAGCAAGATCTTCTACAACCACGAGATCTGCCCAAGGTGCCGAGGCGGAGAGGGGTACGGGGAACACGATGGAACCGGTCATCATCGTACTGATCATTCTGGTGGTGTTGGTCTTCATCGCCCTGATCAAGACCATCCAGGTCATCCCACAGGCCAGCGCCGCCATCGTCGAGCGCTTCGGCCGCTACACACGGACACTGAACGCGGGCCTGAACATCGTGGTCCCGTTCATCGACACCATCCGCAACCGCATCGACCTGCGCGAACAGGTCGTGCCTTTCCCGCCCCAGCCGGTGATCACCCAGGACAACCTGGTCGTGAACATCGACACCGTCATCTACTACCAGGTGACCGACGCACGGGCTGCCACCTACGAAGTCGCCAGCTACATCCAGGCCATCGAGCAGCTCACCGTCACCACGCTGCGCAACATCATCGGCGGCATGGACCTCGAGCGCACCCTGACCTCCCGCGAAGAGATCAACGCGGCCCTGCGCGGCGTCCTCGACGAGGCCACCGGCAAGTGGGGCATCCGCGTCAACCGCGTCGAACTCAAGGCCATCGAACCGCCCACGTCCATTCAGGACTCGATGGAGAAGCAGATGCGCGCCGACCGTGACAAGCGCGCCGCGATCCTCACCGCCGAAGGTACGCGCCAGGCGGCCATCCTCACCGCCGAGGGCGAGAAGCAGTCCCAGATCCTGCGCGCCGAGGGTGAGGCCAAGGCGGCGGCCCTGCGCGCCGAGGGTGAGGCGCAAGCGGTCCGCACGGTCTTCGAGGCCATCCACGCCGGCGACCCGGACCAGAAGCTCCTGTCCTACCAGTACCTGCAGATGCTGCCGAAGATCGCCGAAGGCGACGCCAACAAGCTCTGGATCGTCCCCAGCGAGATCGGCGACGCCCTCAAGGGCCTCTCCGGCGCGATGGGCAACTTCGGCCCGATGGGCGGCGGTTCGGGCAACAACGGCTCCTCGGGCAACGGGGGTTCCGGATCGGAACGCCGCGAGAAGCCGCAGATCGACTGACAGGCCATCACGGCGCCAGGTCATCCCGCGCCCCTGCCCAAGGGGCGCGGGGATCTGCGCGAGCAGCCCAGGACAACGCGCAGCCGTCGAGGAACAGTTCCCGGCAGCAGCCTAAGCCGCTTCCCCAGCGAGCCACTCGGGAAGCGCGGCGAAATCCTCCTGGCCCAGAGCCAGGAGCATCGCATCAGCCGGAGTCGGCTCGAAAGGCTCCCGCAGCAGAGCCATACCCGCCTCCTCCGGCGTCCGGTTCGCCTTCCGGTGATTGTCCTCCGCGCACGCGGCCACCGTGTTCAGCCACGTGTCCTGCCCACCCTGCGACCGCGGCAGCACATGGTCCACGGTCGTCGCCCTGCGCCCGCAGTACGCGCACCGGTGCCGGTCCCGGACCAGCACACCCCGCCTCGACCACGGCGCTTGTCTTCGGAACGGCACCCGTACGTATCTGCACAGCCTGATCACCCGGGGCGCGGGTATGTCCACATCGGCACCGCGCATACGCAGTTCGGGATGGGCCTGCTCGACGACGGCCTTGTCCTGGAGCACCAGGACAACGGCTCGGTTCAAAGTCACCGTCGACAGCGGCTCGAAGCTCGCGTTCAGCACCAGCGTGTCACGCATCCAGCCCACCTCCCGTGTGCACCTGCCCACCCCCGGCGGGCTTGGATCAACTCTGGACGGGCGCGCCGAGATGGACAACGCAATAAAAACTGCCCGCCTCTGATCACTTCCAAGACCAGAGGCGGGCAAACGTTCAATGAACCCTCGGCTGAATCCGCGCGCCGCGGTCAGCCTTTCGCGGGGTTCTCGTACTCACCGATGAGCTGGGCGCGCGCGATCGTGTGGAACCGCAGGTTGAAACCGACGACAGCCGGCGAGGCGTCCGCGTCCGGACCGAGCTTCTCCTGGTCCACGGCGTACACCGTGAAGACATACCGGTGCGGCCCGTCCCCGGGCGGCGGAGCGGCACCGCCGAAGTCCTTCGTCCCGTAGTCGTTCCGCGCGTGCACGGCCCCCTCGGGCAGCCCCTCGAACTTTCCGCCGCCCGCGCCCGCCGGCAACTCCGTCACCGAGGCCGGGATGTCGAACAGAACCCAGTGCCAGAACCCGCTGCCGGTCGGCGCGTCGGGGTCGTAGCAGGTCACGGCGAAGCTCTTGGTCTCCGCGGGGAAACCCTCCCACCGCAGATGGGGCGAGGTGTTGCCCTCCGCGTGGACCTGGTCGCTCTTGAGCGTCCCACCCTCCTCGATGTGCTCGCTCGTCACCGTGAACGACGGCACGGGCGGATGGAAGTCGTGGGGGAGCGGCCGCCGCTTGAGCTCGGTCACCTGGGTACCTCCTGATCGATGACGGGAACCAGCAGTACCCGAGCCTAGAACCAGTTGCGCTTGCTGCCGACCTCGGACAGCCACTGGTTGAGGTAAGCCGCCCAGTCGGTCCCCTGGAAGTCGTTCAGACCCACTTGGAAGGACCGGAAGGTGTCCGAGCCCTCGCTGAACAGACCCGGCTTCTTGTCCATCTCCAGCACGACGTCCATGGCGTGCTCGTCGGCGACGAAGCTCAGCTCCACCTGGTTCAGGCCCCGGTACTGCGACGGAGGGAAGAACTCGATCTCCTGGTAGAACGGCAGCTTCTGCCGCGTACCCCGGATGTGGCCGCGCTCCATGTCCGCGTTCTTGAAGCGGAAGCCCAGCTGGATGAACGCGTCGAGGATCGCCTTCTGCGCCGGCAGCGGGTGCACGTTGATCGGGTCCAGGTCACCGGAGTCCACGGCCCGCGCGATCTCCAGCTCGGTCGTCACACCGATGTTCATCCCGCGCAGCGCCTGCCCGTCGATCATCGTGATCGGCGTCTCCCAGGGGATCTCCAGCCCGAACGGCACCGCGTGCACGGCACCGGCCTGCAGCTCGAAGGCGCCACCGAGCCGCACCTTCGTGAACTCGATGTCCTGCTTGTACTCCTGGTCGCCGCTCTCCACCTCGACCTTGGCCTGCAAGCCCACGGACAGACCCTCGATCTGCTGGTTCACGGACCCGCCCTGGATCCGCACCTCACCCTGGACGACACCACCGGGGACGACGTTGACCTCCGTCAGCACCGTCTCGACGGAGGCGCCACCGGCCCCGAGGCTCGCGAGCAGCTTCTTGAACGCCATGACTCTCCCTTTGCGAATGGACCCTCGACCCGTACAAACGCGATCCGCCCCCGGCCGGTTCCGCCGGCAGGGTGACCCGTCTGGACTACCCTCGGACGGCATGATCGCGCCCCCGGACCGTACGCCACTGCCCCGAGACTTCTTCGACCGCCCGGTCCTGGAGGTCGCCCCCGACCTCCTCGGGCGCATCCTGGTCCGGACGACCCCCGACGGCCCGATCGCCCTCCGTCTCACGGAGGTCGAGGCGTACGACGGCCCCAACGACCCCGGCTCCCACGCTTACCGAGGCCCTACGGCCCGCAACGCCGTGATGTTCGGTCCGCCCGGACACGTGTACGTCTACTTCACCTACGGCATGTGGCACTGCATGAATCTCGTCTGCGGTCCGGAGGGCAGGGCGAGCGCCGTCCTGCTCCGCGCCGGGGAGGTCGTTGAAGGCGCCGAGCTGGCTCGCAAGCGTCGTCTTTCGGCCCGCAATGACAAGGAACTGGCCAAGGGCCCGGCCCGGCTGGCCACGGCCCTGGAGGTCGACCGGGCTCTGGACGGCACGGACGCGTGCACCTCAGGGGAGACACCGCTGAGGATGCTGACCGGCACCCCCGTCCCCTCCGACCAGGTACGCAGCGGCCCACGCACCGGGGTGGCCGGCGACGGCGGGAGCGGCGACCTCCATCCCTGGCGCTTCTGGGTGGCCGACGACCCGACGGTGAGCCCCTACCGAGCGCACGTGCCGAGGCGCCGACGAAGTTGACGCGCCCCCCGAAGGTGCGTAACGTATCCCGAGCCGCTGAACCGGGTACGGCGATCGCCTGCAGCCGGAGCGGCCAACCCACTACCTAGCTCCAACCCCTCAAAGGGGTCGATTCTGGCGCGCTCGCGTGCCCGAATTCGAACTCGCGAGACTCGATTATGAGTCGCCGAGGAAATCGGCTAACGTAGTGAATGTCGAAAGGCCGACGGGCGAAAGCCCAAAGCCCCGAGACAATCCCGCCGACCGGGAATCGGACGCCGAAAGGATCTGATAGAGTCGGAAACACCGAAGGGAAGCGCCCGGAGGAAAGCCCGAGAGGGTGAGTACGAAGGAAGCGACCGTTCCTTGAGAACTCAACAGCGTGCCAAAAGTCAACGCCA
>NZ_JBICWR010000006.1:415600-461600 GCF_043199855.1 Streptomyces sp. NPDC048521 | reverse complement strand
CCCCCCCCCCCCCCCCCCCCCCCCCCCCCCCCCCCCCCCCCCCCCCCCCCCCCCCCCCCCCCCCCCCCCCCCCCCCCCCCCCCCCCCCCCCCCCCTCCCCGGTGGGCCGGGGAGCCGGGCGGCGCCGCTGAGCTGCGAACGGGCAACGGCTAATACTCGGGGTAGAACTGACCCACCCTGCCGTTGTTCAGTCCGACGACATAGCTCTCGCCATTGTACTCGCCCCTGATCTGGTACGAGCCGGATGCGCCACCCTTGGCGATCACGTCATCACGCTTTTCGCGGATGATGTGGGTGATCGCATCACCGACATCATCGATGGACATGTCCTTGTCGAAGAAGGACTGCTTCTTCTTGACGGTGCCGTCCCAGTACTTCGGGTGATGACGGGACAGGATGTGCTTCATTCCGGACGCGTCCAGGAGGAACTTCTCACCCCCGATGGTGAGCGAGCGGTTCTTCCACTTCGCCATGTCCTGCGCCATCTTCGCGGGCCGGGACAGCTTCACCGCGTCCTTGATCCGCTTGGTCGCCTTGGGCATTTTGGCGATATCGCCGAACGGGAGGAATCCGATCCCGGCGGCAGCGACGTCCCACCCGTTGCCGTCGGTGATGGCCCGCTTCAGATCGTAGAGATCACAACCGGTTCCGAGGATGGGAATCCAGCCGCAGGCCGCTACATCGATCTCCTTCTGTGCCGCCTTGGGGATCTCCGGCGCGGCCGGGGCCGCTTCTCCCCAGTTCCCCTGGTACGGGGTCATCGGGCAGGAGGAGATGTTGTACCCGGTGTTGCACGTCGGGGTCCCGGTGCTCGTGCCGGAACCTGTGCCGGTGCTCGTGCTGTTCCCGCCGCCCAGGTCGCCCGTGTCCACGAGGGCCCATTCGCCGCCGTCCGGGGTGCGGCCCCCGATGAGGCCGCTCGGGTCGTTGTAGGCGATGGGGTTGTTGGCCGAGTACGAGTAGGCGTTGAGGGTCTGCGGTTGGTACGGCGTGCTCAGCGGGTCCGGGTTGAGGAACCGGCCGAGCGACGCGTCGTACATGCGGGCGCCCAGGATGGACAGACCCGCGGTGTCGTCCTCCGGCTTGCCCAGGAAGCCGCGGTCGGTGGCGGCGGGCAGGGAGGTGCTTCCGCGCTGGGCGCCGAAGGGCAGGTAGCGACGCCGTTGCGCGGTGCCCGTGGCGGTGTCGACGGTCAGCTGGGTCGACGCCTGATCGTCCGACATGATCCAGCTCAGCTTGCTGGTGGTCGGGTCCACCGCGGTGCGCGAGGCGACCGTGGAGGAGCCGTCGCTGTAGTACCGCGTGGCCTTCGGAGTGGCGTCGGTCCTCTTGTGGACCTCCTGACCCGAGAGGTACAGGACGTTCTCGTCCGGGGAGGTGCGCAGCAGGAGGTTGCCGGAGGCGTCGTAGACGTAGCCCGTGGTCTTGGGTCCGCTGGTCGCGGTGACCTGGTTCAGGGCGTTCCAGGCGATGTCGGTCTTGGCCCCGGCCACGGTGCGGCTGATGAGCCGGCCGGCGTCGTCGTAGGAATAGCCGTCGGTGCCGGTGGGCGTCTTCACGCTCGCCACGGCGTGCGGGCGGGGCGCTCCCGGGGTGTACGTCGACTGGTCGGCGGAGTAGCCGGGGTAGACGTAGTCGCGGACGCTGCTGCCGGAGGCCGTGGTGCTGGTGACCTTCTGCAGGTTGCCTATGCCGTCGTAGCCGTAGTCGAGCTGATAGGGATCCTGTCCGGTGCCCGAGTCGGGCAGGAAGGGACCGGCGCAGCCGGTCGTCGCCCCCGAAGTCCAGGCACGCGCGAGTCGGTTCAGCTCGTCGTACGAGAAGCACTGGTGCTGTCCGGTGATCCGGTCGGCCAGGTCGGTGGTCTGGCCGTCGTTGTCGCGCCGGTAGTCGTCGTTCTGGACGGTGCCCTTCGTGCTGGTGGTCGAGGTGATGTTCTTCAGCCAGCCGGTGCCGTTGGTGTCGTCGTAGGTGTAGGAGCGGCGTGCCGTGGTGGTGGTCGTGGCCGGGGTGCCGTAGGTGCGGTCGGTCAGACGACCCACGGTGTCGAAACCGGTGGAGTCGATGTAGACCGCGTTGCCGAGGTCGCTGGTGACCTTCTCCGGGTTGCCGTAGGCGTCGTACTGGGTGGTGACGGTCTCCTTCGGCAGGTCGCCGACGGCCGGGTAGGTCACGCTGGTCTGCTGCCCCGCCCTGTTGTAGGTGTAGGCCGTCTTGTAGGTGCCCTGCAGGCCGCTGCCGTCGGCGGGGACCGTCGTCTGCGACTCGGTGACGTTGCCCTCGGCGTCGTACGAGTTGACGGCGCTGGTGTAGGCGTTGCTGCCCTTGTAGGAGGTCGACGTCGCCAGCTCACCGATGCCGCCCGGGGCACTGTCGTACGTGTTGCGGGTCAGCACGGTCGCCCCGTTCTGCACGGTCAGCAGACGGTTGAGGGCGTCGTAGGCGTAGGTCAGGACGGTGCCGTTGCCGTCCTTGACCGTGTCGACATTGCCGTTCGCGTCGTACGTGGTGGCGGCGATGCCGTTCGGGTCGCTGTCGGGGTCCTTGCCGCCGATGCGCTCGCCGAGCCAGTTGTACGCGTAGGTGGTGATGTTGCCCTTCGCGTCGGTGATCTTGGAGAGCTTGCCGCTGCGGGTGTACTCGTACGACGTCGTGTACGTCGACGGGCCGAACTCGACGACCTTGCTGACCTGGCCGAACACATCGGTGTAGGTGTTGGTGCGCTCACCGGCGGCGGGCATGGTGGTGGTGTAGTCGCCGTGGTAGTTGGTGATCGTCTGACCCTGGGCCTGCGGATCGCCGTTCACCATGATCCGGGACTCGGTGGTGCGGCCGGCGTAGTCGATGACCAGGTCCGTGTAGGAGGGCAGGCTGTCCACGGTCGGCAGGACCATGCCCGTGCCGGCGCCTGATGAGTTGGAGAAGGCGGCGCTGGTGCCGGTGACGTTGCCGGAGGTGTCGTAGCGGGTCGAGACCACGGTCCGCCCGGTGCCGGTCGGTGCCGGGCTCTGCGTCTCGCGGGTGCGGCCCAGGCCGTCGACGTACTCGTACTCCGTCGCGATCTTCCCGCTGGAGTCCAGCAGGGTCTTCGTGGTGATCCGCGGCGGGACGGCGGAGACGAGGTCCGGAACGCCTTCGCTGTTGTCCGAGGTGGTGACGGTGTAGTCGTACTGGAGGGACGGTGTGCCACTGGGGTAAGCGGCGATCTGCGAGGGCTTGAACACCTTCGAGATGCGTCCCACGGAGTCGAGCACGATCCGGGTCGTCTGCCCGTTGGCGTCCTCGACGCGGTACGGGCTGCCCCACAGGCGCGAGTACCACGTGGTGGTGGACTGAGGTGCCGCCGGGCCGCCGCTGCCGTCCGGGTCCGGTGTGGTCACCTTGACGCCGTTCACCGGCCAGGACGTGGTCGGCTGGTACGTGGTCGTGGTGGTCCTGTGCTTGCCGTCCGTGGTGCTGGTCTGGCGGCCGGCCTGGTCGAAGCCGGCTGTCGTCTCGCGGTAGTCGGCGGCGTCCGTGTACTTGCGCACGGTGGTCGGGTGGCCGTCGGACGGCTTGTTGGTGTCGACCGAGGTGGCGTTGTCGTACAGGGTCACCTCGTACGAGTCCTGGTTGGCGGACGCCCGCTTGGCGCAGTCCTCCGCGTAGTGCCGGGTCTCGTCGGGCAGCACCATCCAGCGCTGCACCTGGGAGTCGGTGAAGTAGTCGGTGTTGTAGGCGCGGCCGTAGGTGGTGCACCGGTTGTCGTCGGTCGCCGACAGGCCCCAGTCGTTGGTGCGCATCGGCAGGCCGTACTTGGTGCTGGCCGGCTCTGCGTCGTCGTACTCGTCCTTGACGGTGTGCTCGCGCCAGCCGCTGGAGGTCAGCTCGTCCGTGGTGACCTGCGAGTCACGGACGAACCGGGCGTCGGGCAGGCCCTCGTACTGGGCGGTGTCGTGCACCCAGTACTTGTGCCACACCCGCTTGTGCGACTGCCCGGAGCCGTCACGGTCGCTGGTCTCCAGGACCTTGCCGCTCAGCCACGCGTCGTCCGGGACGGCCGCGCTGCCGCTGTCGCCGTCGTCGACCGTGACGTCGCGGGTGGCGGACGGGTCGGTCTTGGACGTGCGGTCGCCGTCCATGCCGCGGTACAGCCAGTAGTAGGTGGAGGCGGCGTTGGACTTGGTGCCGGTGTGGACCTCGACCTGCTGGTAGCCGCGCCAGTCGGTCCAGGACTCGTACTCGTCCTTGGTCAGCGGGTCGTTGGGGAACGCCCAGGCGGGCTTGCCCACGTAGTCGTAGGTGGTGGTCATCACCGGGTCGCCGTCGTTGTTCGCTCCCGCTCCGGGGCCCGGGTCGACGCTGACCTTGGAGACCACGTACTTCTTGAACCAGCCCGTCTTCTCAGCCGTCGCCCCTTCGGGCAGCCAGCGCTGCTTGAAGCAGGCCTGGGTGTTGTTCGACTCCGAAGGCGGATTGTCGATGTCGCAGGTGTCCTGGTCGTCATAGTTGCGGTAGGTGACGTCGACGAACGAACCCAGGTCGCCGTGGATCTGCGTCACGCGGCGGAAGTTGAGGGTGCCGCCGCCGAGCTGGTTGTCCCGCCACTCACCGTTGATATTGATGGTGGGCAGGGTGATGTCGTCACCGTCGCCGTACCCCCGGCGCTGGACGTAGTCCAGCCACAGGGTGTTGTCGATGGTGCCTTCGGGGTTGGGCAGCCCGTACTTCATCTGGTACTGCATCGCCGGGTCCCACGGCGAGGAGTCGTTGTCCCGGACGAAGGTCTTGACGTCCCACAGCATCTTCGTGGCGAAGAACGTCGGCGAGTACGTCTCACCCGTGATCGTCTTGCAGCCGTCGTCGGCGGACGTGCCGTCGCACATCAGGTCCGTGGGCACATCCGGGTAGGAGTCCGGGTTGCCGGAGATGCCCGGGCAGTCCGCCGGCTCGCTCGCCAGCGGATCCTTGTCCGCCATCCGCTCCACACACCGGCCCACGTAGCGCAGGTCGACCTTGGCCGGCAGCTGGGCGCCCGGGATCTGGGAGGCCCAGCCGTACTCGATGCGCACCGGGTAGGCGGCGGAGTCGTAGACACGCGCCTGGTCGCTCAGCAGGACCGAGCGGTAGTGGTTCTGCTCCTTGTCGTAGAAGTAGGAGGTCTCCACCTCGTCGGCGTCCACGACGCGGTCCAGGCCCCAGCGGTAGGCCTGCGTGCTGACACCGACCCCGCCGTTGTAGCCGGGCTCGCCCGGGTTGTTGCCGAAGACGGGCACGGTCAGCACCGAGTCCGTGGCCGCGTCGGTGCGCTCGGAGCGTCCCCAGCCGAAGTAGTAGCGCATGCCGTCCTGGGTGGATATCACCCAGTACTCGTCGTCCGAGCCGTGGCCGCCGGTCAGGTGCTGCACCCGCCAGCCCGGGTCGTCCTGGACGTGGTAGGAGCCGGTGCCGTTGTTGTCCTGGACCAGGTTGGAGCTGATGCCGTTGAAGTTGATGACGTAGACGGCGCCGTCCGGCTCATTGGTGGAGTTGGGGGAGTCCCAGCACAGGTCACCGACCCAGCCGGTCCCGGTGCCGTCGTCCTGGCAGCCCCGGTAGCGGCGCTCGATGAAGCCGATACCGCCCAGCTCCCAGCCCAGCCCCGCCCAGTTCGCCTGGGTGTTCTGCGCCGAGGTGAGCGCGTCGACGGACTGCGAGTTGTACGACAGCGCCAGCGACGGCGCGCTGCCCGCGGGCGGCTTGGGCGCCTCGATCGGCAGGTTGTAGGTGAACGCGCCGGATCCGACGGAGACGTTCCAGGAGCCGGAGGGCTTCAGGGACGAGGCCCGGTAGTCACCGGCGTCCGAGGACGAGCCCGGGGCCAGGGCGTAGACGGTGCCGCCCGACGTGGCGGACGTGGTCATGGCCGAGGACTGGAAGGTGGACTTCGTCCGCTGGTCGGGCTGGATGACCGAAATCTCGGTCTGGGGGTCCGGATCCGCCTGCACGGTCGCCGTGAGGGTGCCCTTGGCCACGTCGTTGATGACCGGGACGGGGCGGGGGTCGGCCGTCGAGCAGCCCTTCGCCTTCGGCGTGGTCAGGGCGCAGGCGGGCAGGGCGACCAGCCGCAGACGGGAGGCGAAGTTGCCGCCGTAGGCGTACTTGAACTTCGAGTAGTCGATCGAGACGTTGACCGGGCCGGGAGTACCGCGGCCGTCGCGGCGGGTGACCTGGACGCCGAGCCCGATGCCGCTCGTCCGCTTCAGCTGGGCGCGGTCCAGGACCTTGACGTCGACGTCCGTGGGGGCCGGCGTCGCGATCGCGGACCGCCGCTTGGTCAGGGCCGTCGCTGGAGCCGGTCCCACGTGCACGGTGGCCCCGGCCGCAGAGGTGCTGCCGGAGGGCGTCACCGGCAGCGTCCTGCCCGTCTTCAGACCGGACAGGGCGAGGCGGGCACGGGCCGCCTTGGGCCACACCGGGCGGATGGGCTTGGTCTGCGTCGGCTCCGCGCCGTCACGCGGAACGCCGCCGGCCGCCTGCGCGGGCACGTTCACCGGCTGTTTCCGCCCCGCCGTCGCGGCCTTGGCCGTGCCGGCGGCCTCGGCGGCGGGCGCGGCCAGCAACGATGCCGCCAGCGCCACGGCCAACGCCCATGAGGCGTTCTTCCCCTGTCTGCGCGCAAGTCGCACGGACCATCCCCAACCCAAAGAGGCCGGGACCCGGTCCCGGCACAAGTGGAAAGCAAAGCGACCGTGGCCCCGGGCATGACAAAGTGAAAGCCGCGCAAGGCCAGGTCAAAGCTGCACGCTAAGTGGAATGCCTGTTCCGCCGACAGTCCCTCAAACCGGGCTGATCGACAGCAACCGTCTCTTCACAGGCCGTTTACAACTGTGGCGTGCGCCACTTCTGCAGATTGGTTCGGGCCGACGCCCTGAGCTGGGCAAACGACTCTGGCGTAAGGGACAGGTAAGTGATTCAATCCTGCGGCACACGTACCCCGTACACATCGACGCCCCCTCCAGACCGACGAAGGGTCCCGGAAGACAGATGAAGCGCGAGACGCCCCACCACCTGAGCCGACGACAGGTACTGCGGCGAGCAAGTGGACTGACCGCGGCAGCCCTTGTCGGGTCCGTGGCCCTGACGCAGGCGGGTACGGCGTCGGCGGCGGTGGCCGCGTCCAAGCGCTTCGACCTCACCGACCCCTCCGACGAGTGGTTCCGCGAGATCCTGCTCAACGAGACCCGGATCCTGCAGTCGTTCGCGTTCGACAACGCCAACAAGCACCTGTACACCGCCCAGTTGGTGCAGGGCGGCCGGGTCCTGCCCGGTGAGACGCAGGCCGTGAGCGGGACCGACCGGTCCAAGAACGGTGACCTGTGCATCACCCGCCTGGACTGGCAGGGCTACATCATCGGCCGGATGTACCTGAAGGGCTTCGGGCACGGTGTGTCCATCGGCGTGGAGCCCTCCGGCAACAGCGCCTACCTGTGGACCGAGTGCGACTCGGTGCCCGACAGCGAGAACAACGGCTACGGCACGAAGATCGCCCGCTTCAAGTTCGCCAACGGCACCGTCATCCAGCCCGACTCGCCCCAGGTCACCCGCTACACCCCGGTCCCCGGCTCGGACCACAACACCGTCGCGATCGACCCCGTCACCAACCGGATCGTGCACCGGCACCGGATCAGCGGCACCTGGAAGTACAGCCTGTACGACCTGGCGACCTTCAAGGCCGGCACCTTCACCCCGCTGGCCACCGTCACCCAGCCCTCGGTGCTCACCGGCCCCACCTTCCAGGGCTACACGTCCATGGGCCAGTACCTCTACACCCTGGACGGCACCGCCTACACCTACGACGCCGACGGCAACCGGACCAGCACCAGCAACACCTACGTCACCTCGATCGACTGGAACACCGGCACCGTCTACGAGCGGCGCCTGAGCAAGGCCGGCGAGAGCCTCTTCTACCGCGAGCCGGAGGGCCTGGCCATCCAGATCCCGGACACCGGCACCCCCACCGTCGCCCGTCTCCACCTCGGCTTCGGATCCGAGGAATCCCTCTCCCGGACCGACAAGAAGGCCAGCTTCTACTACAAGGACCTGCTCGTCTGACCACCTGCCACGGGGGCTCAGTCCTTCAGTTCCGGCGGTGAGACACGGGACTCGGTGATCGCCGAGCCCGTCGTCCCCCACTTCTTGAGGATCCTGTCGTACGTGCCGTCGGCGATCAGCTTGTTCACCGCCGCCCGGAAGGCCGGGGCCAGGTCGGTGCCCTTCTTGAAGGCGAAGCCGACGTCCAGGCGGTGGTACTCGTTCAGGAACCGCAGGCCCGGCTGGTGGGCGACGGCGTAGCGCAGGCCGTTGATCGTGGACATCACGACGTCGCTGCGTCCCTGCTGCACCGAGGACCAGAGCGCACTGGGCTCGGAGTACGTCTGCACCTGGTACGGCTTCTTGCCCGCGTCGGCGCACACGTGCCGGTTGTCCTCCAGTGTGGCCTCGAAGGTCGTACCGGCGCCGGTCGCGACGTTCAGGCCGCACAGCTGCCTGAGGTCGGTGATCTTGGACAGCTTGCTGTCCCTGCGGGTGGCGAAGCCCTGGCCGTCGTTGACGTAGGTGACGAAGTCGATGGTCTTGCGGCGCTCGTCGGTGACACCGAAGTTGCTCGCGCCGAAGTCGTACTTCCCGCTGTCCAGGGCCGGCAGGATCGCCTCGAAGCTGGCCTGCTCCACCTTGAGTTCGATGCCCAGGGTCTTGGCGACCGCCTTGGTGAAGTCGACGTCCTGGCCGGTCAGGGTCCTGCCGTCGGAGAGGTAGGTGGTGCCGGGCGGGGTGCCGCCGACGCTGACCGCGACGGTGAGGTGCCTGGTGCCGGCCGGCAGCAGCTTCGCGGCCGCGTCGTCCTTCTTCACGGCGGAGACGACGTCCGTGGTGGGCACCTGGTCGGACGTGGCCGCCACACCGGCGGCGTCCGTCCGGCCCGCGTCACCGGATCCGGAGCCGCAGGCGGTGAGGAACAGAGCGGCCGACGTGATGGTGACAAAAGGAAGAAAATGGCGATAAACGGGCGTACGCATCGGGTGGCGATCTCCTGAAGCAGCAGGGTGTGAGCAGCGCGAGCGGAAGGGCGCGAGGGGGAGGGGTGCGCGAGGGGAAGGGTGCGCGTGTGAAGGCGTGAGGAAGACAGGGAGAACGCGAATGCGCCCGCTACCGGGCAGGCGCGCGCAGGGGGTCAGCTCAACAGGAAGAGGACCACACGCGACCGAAGTCGATGTGGGAGCGGGTGACCAGCCACTGCTGTGGATGCATGGGCCAAGTGGAACAGGCATCCGGTTCCGCGTCAACTGACCTGAGACGTACGGCTCACAGTGTGGACAGCCTTGACAGCGCAGGGAAACGCCCACGTACTCTCGGTGCACGGCCCTGCTGAGGGGCTCGGCCGTGTCCGCGCCACGCGGCGCACTCGTGTGAAGGCACCACCCCGTTCTGACGAATCGACGCGTCACGGAGCCTTCGCATGTCATCCGACACCCTCGCCAAAGTCCCCACCGCACCGGAGATACCGGAGCCGGCAGGCGCCCCACGGGTGGTCCCGCAGCGCCGGTACGGGCAGTGGGCCGCCGCCGTCGTGGTCCTCCTCCTGCTCGGGTTCGCCGTCAACTCGGTCGTGCGCAACAAGGCGTTCCAGTGGGACGTCGTCGCCGACTACTTCACCTCGGACTCCATCCTGCGCGGACTGTGGCTCACGCTGTGGCTGACCGCGGTGGTGATGGTCCTCGGCTTCGCCCTCGGTACCCTGCTCGCCGTCTTCCGGCTGTCCGCCAACCCGGTGCTCCGGGCGGTCAGCTGGGGATACGTGTGGCTGTTCCGGTCGATCCCGATCCTGGTGCAGCTGCTGCTGTGGTTCAACATCGGGGCGCTGTACCCCGAGGTGCTCGGCGTCAGGACGGTCAACCTCCTGAGCCCGGTCGCCGTCGCCGTCGTCGGCCTCACCCTGCACGAGGCCGCCTACGCCGCCGAGGTCGTCCGCGGCGGCATCCTCTCCGTGGAACGCGGGCAGATCGAGGCCGCCCAGGCGCTCGGTCTGAGCCGGTGGCGGCGCCTGCGGCGGATCGTGCTGCCGCAGGCGATGCGCTCCATCGTGCCCCCGGCCGGCAACATGCTGATCGGCACCCTCAAGGGCACCTCGATCGTCAGCGTCATCGCCGTCAACGACCTGCTGTTCTCAGCCCAGTTGATCTACCACCGCACCTATCAGGTGATCCCGCTGCTGATGGTCGCCACTCTCTGGTACGCCGTCGTCACCTCGGTGCTCGGCATCGGCCAGTACTACGTGGAGAAGCACTACGCGCGCGGCACGGAGAGCGCCCGATGAGACCACAGCTGGTGATCGTGGGAGCCGGGCCGCGGGGGACCGGCGTCCTCGAACGCCTCGCCGCCAACGCGCCCGAGCTGTACCCCGGTACAGGCCTCGACATCCACCTCGTCGACCCCCATCCGCCGGGCGGCGGACGCATCTGGCGCGAGGAGCAGTCCCCGCTGCTGTGGATGAACTCGCACGCCGAGGACGTCACCATGTTCACCGACGAGACGGTGGTCATGGACGGACCGGTACGCGAGGGCCCCACCCTGCACGAGTGGGCCGCGCTGGACGGCCGCACCTTCGCCGACCGGCAGCTCCAGGGCCGCTATCTGCGCTGGGTGTACGAGCGGGCCCGCGCCGAACTGCCGCCCGGCGTCACCGTCCGCCACCACCCGCGGCGTGCCCTGCGGATCAGCGGATCACGCGAGGGCCGCCAGCAGGTGTGGCTGGAGGGCCGCCCACGACCCCTCCTCGCCGACCTGGTGATCCTCGCCCTCGGCCACCTGGACGCCGAACCCGACGACACACAGGCCGAGTTGGCCGCCTACGCCCGTGCGCACGACCTGGTGCACCTGCCGCCCGACTTCACCGCCGACAGCGACCTGTCCTCGCTACGGGCCGGCGAACCCGTCCTGGTGCGGGGCTTCGGGCTGGCCTTCGTCGACCTGATGGTGCTGCTCACCGAGGGACGCGGCGGACGCCACGAGGGCGACACCTACCTCCCCTCGGGCCGGGAGCCGGTGCTGTACGTCGGCTCGCGGCGCGGGGTGCCGTACCACTCGAAGATCGGCTACGACTGGACCGGCGGCCGGCCCCCGCTGCCCCGCTTCCTCGGACCCGCCGAGGTCGAGGAGCTGCTGGCCAGGCCGGAGGGCTTCGACTTCCGGCGCGATGTGTGGCCCCTGGTCGAGAAGGAGCTGGGCTTCGCCCACTACCACCGGCTGTTCACCGCGCACCCGGAACGCACGGGGATGGCCTGGACCGACTTCGAGGAGAAGTACGCGGCCACCGCAGGCCCCGCCGAGGCCCGGGCACTGATCGCCGCCGCCGTGCCGGACCCGGCCGACCGTCTCGACCTCGCCGCGCTCGACCACCCGCTGCACGCAGTGCGGTACGCCTCCCACGAGGCGTTCCAGGAAGGGCTGCGGGACTACATCGAGGGCGACCTGAGCCGCCGTCACGACCCCTCGCACAGCGCGGACCTGGGGGTCTTCCTCGGGCTGCTCTCCGTGTACGGGCAGCTCGTCCGGCTCGGGAACGTCGGCCCCTGGTGGCACGGGTTCTTCAGTTACCTGGCGTCCGGTCCGCCCGGTCCCCGACTGCGCCAGATGCTCGCGCTGTCCCGGGCCGGCCTGCTCCGGTTCGTGGGCGCCGACATGGCCGTCACCGCCGAGGACGGGGTGTTCCGGGCCACCAGCCCCACCGTGCCGGGCTTCGCCGTCGAGGCCCGGGCGCTGGTCGAGGCCCGGCTGCCCGAGCCCACCGTCGGACGGGCCCGCGACAGCCTGCTGCGCGAGCTGCAGGGGGACGGCGCCGCCGAGACCCCCGAGGGGCTGCTCCGGGTCGACCCCGGCGACGGCCGCATCCTGGACGGCGCCGGGCGCCCGCATCCCCGGCGCTTCGCCCTCGGCCCCTACACCGACGCCCGTACCCCCGGTGCCTTCACCCGTCCGCGCACCGGCGGGGCCGCGTTCCGGCAGAACGACGCCACCGCCCGGGCGGTGCTGGCCTTCCTGCGGGACCTGGCCGGCCGCGCGGCCGCGTAAGCCTCCCACTCGTAAAGGAACCCACGCCATGACCGTCATGGTCGACATCAGGTCGGTGCACAAGAGCTTCGGCTCGCTCGACGTGCTCAAGGGCATCGACCTCCAGGTGCGTGCCGGTGAGGTCACCGTCGTGCTCGGCCCCTCCGGCTCCGGCAAGTCCACGCTGCTGCGCACCATCAACCACCTGGAGAAGGTGGACCGGGGCGAGATCAGCGTGGACGGCTCGCTGATGGGATACCGGCGCGCCGGGGACAAGCTGTACGAACTGCCCGAGCGCGAGGTGCTCCGGCAGCGCACCCGGATCGGCTTCGTCTTCCAGAACTTCAACCTCTTCCCGCACCTCACCGTCCTGGACAACGTCGTCGAGGCGCCGGTGTCCGCGCTGAACCGGCCCCGGAAGGCGGCGGTGGAGCGCGCGCACCGGCTGCTGGAACGGGTGGGGCTCGGTGACAAGGCCGACGCCTACCCACGGCAGCTGTCCGGCGGGCAGCAGCAGCGGGTGGCCATCGCACGGGCGCTCGCGCTGGAGCCCAGGCTGCTGCTGTTCGACGAGCCGACCTCGGCGCTCGATCCCGAGCTGGTCGGTGAGGTCCTGGACGTCATCCGGGACCTGGCGGGTCAGGGCACGACGATGATCGTCGTCACGCACGAGATCGCGTTCGCCCGGGAGGTCGCCGACACGGTGGTCTTCATGGCCGACGGAAGGATCGTCGAGCAGGGGCCGCCGGGTGAGGTGCTGGAGCAGCCGCGGCATGAGCGGACGCGGGCGTTCCTCTCCAAGGTGCTGTGAGGGATGGCCGTGACTGCTGGTGGTAGCACTCGGTCCGGCACCGCCGGTTCGCCCCGTCGTGCTTGCTCGCCGTCGCGGCGGGGTGGAGCGGGCCGGTGGGCCGGAGGGAGCCGGCGGCGTGCAGGAGGCCGGTGGGACGAACCGGTGGGACGAAGGGGAGCGGTCCGGGGGGTCGGCATGAGTGCGCGGTACGGCAAGCGGTTCGGGGTGTCGGCATGAGTGCGCGCTTCGGGCGTGGGCTGTTGCATCTCGCCGCCGCCGTCGACCAGCCCGGTTCCCTCGACGCCGGCTCCTACGTCGAGCTGGCCCGGCTCGCCGAGCGCGGTGCGCTGGACTTCGTGACGCTGGACGACTCCTTCGCCCGGCCCGGCCCCGACGCGCTCTCGGTGCTGTCCCGGGTGGCGCCCGCGACCCGGCGGATCGGGCTGGTCCCCACGGTCACCACCACGCACACCGAGCCCTTCCAGGTGCAGGCCGCCGTGGCCACCCTGGACTGGGTCAGCCGGGGCCGGGCCGGCTGGCGGATCGACGTGTCCACCACCGAGGGGGAGGCCCGGCTGTTCGGCCGCCGGCACGCTGCCCCGGCAGCCGGCCTGTGGCAGGAGGCCGGTGAAGTCGCCGACGTGGCGGCACGGTTGTGGGACAGCTGGGAGGACGGCGCCGAGATCCGGGACGCGGCGAGCGGCCGGTTCCTCGACCGGGCCCGGCTGCACCACGTCGACTTCACGGGGACCGCCTTCTCGGTCCGCGGCCCCTCGACCGTGCCCCGGCCGCCGCAGGGCCACCCCGTACGCGTGGTCGACGCCACCGAGGGCCCCGCCCGGACCGTCGCCGCCCGGTACGCCGACGTGGCCCTGGTCCGCGCCGTGTCCCCGGCGCAGGCCGCCGCCGCCCGTGACGGACTCCGCGCACAGGCGGGGGAGTTCGGGCGGAAGCCGGACTCCCTGCGGGTGCTGGCGAGCCTGCTGGTGGATCTCGGCGACGGCGAGCACGCGGCCGAGCCCGGGCACGGGGGAGGGGGCCCACGGCCGACCGCGCAGGGCCCGCTGTACCGGGGCGGCCCGGTCGACCTTGCGGAACTGGTCGCCGGCTGGCACGCCGACGGCGTCACCGACGGCTTCCACCTCGTCCCCGTCGAGCCGCGCCGCGATCTGGAGCGGCTGGTCAACGGCACGGTGGCGCTGCTCCAGCACCGCGGGCTGTTCCGCACCTTCTACCCGGGCAGCACCCTGCGCGAGCACCTGGGCCTGGCCCGGCCCGCCAACCAGTACGCCGTGACCGGGGGGACGTCATGACCGTACGACGGCAGGTGCACCTCGCGGCCCTCTTCCCGGGCACCGAGGCCACCACCGGGTGGGCGGGTCAGCGCGCGGACGCGCGGATCGCGTTCTCCTCCTTCGAGCGCCTGGCCCGGGTCGCCGAGCGCGGGCTGTTCGACTTCCTGCTGCTCGACGAGGGGCTGCGGCTGCCCGAGCACCAGGGCCGGATCCACGACCTGGAGCCGGTGGGATGGCCGGAACCGGTGGCCGTGCTGAACGCGCTCGCCGGGGTCACCACACGGCTGGGGCTCGCCGCCACGGTGCACGCCGGCTCCGCGGAGCCGTACGAACTCGCCCGCACGATCGCCACGTTGGACCATCTCAGCGGGGGCCGGGCGGCCTGGCGGGTGGGGGCCGCGCCGGACGACCGTCCCGGCGAGAACCTCCGTCCCGCCGCCCACCCCGACCGGTCCACGAGGACGAACGAACTCGTCGGGGTGGCGGGGGGTTTGTGGAGCTCCTGGACGCCTGACGGGCAGCCGCGGCCGTTCGCCCACCAGGGCCGGCACTTCGACATCGCGGGCGAGTTCGGGCTGCCCCGGTCACCGCAGGGGCAGCCGGTCGTGATCCAGGCGGGGGAGTCCGAGGAGGCGCGGGAGTCGGCCGCGGCCTCGGCCGATGTGTTCCTGGCCCGGCACGGCTCGCCGGCGGCGGCCCGCTTCCGCTACGCCTACGTCAAGCAGCGGCTCGCGGCGTACGGCCGGGCACCGGAGGACCTGAAGATCATGCCCGGTGTGACCGTCGTCCTCGGGGACACCGCCGCCGAGGCCCAGGAGCGGGCCGCCGGGATCAGACGGCAGCGGATCACCCCCCAGTACGCGCTGTACGCGCTGGAGCGGCTGTGGGGAGTGGACCTCTCCGGTCACGACCCCGACGGTCCGTTGCCCGGGATCGCGCCCCGCGGCCGCGACGGCGAGACGTTGGCGCTCGTCGAGAGGTGGCGGGCGCTGGCGGAGGAGAAAGGTCTGTCCAGCCGGGAGACCGTGATCGAGGCGAGCGGCCGGCAGTCCTTCGTCGGCACTCCGGAGACGGTCGCCGCCGACCTCCACACCTATGTCCGCGAGGGGGCCGCCGACGGTTTCGTCCTCGTCCCCCAGCTCACGGCCGACGGGCTGGAGGAGTTCGTGGACCGGGTGGTGCCGCTGCTCCAGGCACGCGGCGCGTTCCGTACGGAGTACCAGGGCGGCACTCTGCGCTCCCATCTCGGGCTGCCTCACCCGGTGGGGGAGCGCCGACCGCACAGGAAAGGAAACGATGACATGACGACGGAAGCACCCGACGCGTGGAAGCAGTGGCACGAAAGGCGTGTGGAGACGGTGTCGGCGCCCTACGGCCCGCTGGCGCTGACCGCCACGCACTGGGTCGAGGACTATCCGGACGGGCGACTTCCGGACATTCCCGGGATCTGGGTGGCGGATGATGAGGGGGTTGTGCTCACCGCCGCCGGGACCGACGGCCTGACCGTGGACGACCGGCCCTTCACCGGCGCGGTCCACCTCGCCGCCGACCGCGGTCCGGAGGCGACGTCGCGCGTCGCGCTCGGCGACAAGCGGCTGTTCGTCCTGGTCCGCGAGGGCGTCTGGGGCGTACGCGTCTACGACCCCGGATCCGCCGCCCGCCGTGCCTTCCGGGGCATCGAGGCGACCCCGTACGACTCCCGCTGGTCGGTGCCGGGGCGCTACACGCCGTACGACGACACGCGCACCGTCCGGGTCGGCAACGCGGACGGCCGTGAACGCGGGCTCGCCCTCACCGGAGAACTCGCCTTCACCCTGGCCGGAAAGGAACGGACGCTCCGGGTCGCGCAGCAGGCGGACGGGCGGCTGTGGGCGGTGTTCGCCGACGCCACCAGCGGCGACAGCAGCTTCCGGTTCCGCTTCCTCTACCCGGAGGCACCGGACGCCGAGGGCCGCACCACCGTCGACCTCAACCGCGCCCAGCTCCCGCCGTGCGCCTTCGCCGACCACTTCATCTGCCCCTTCCCGCCGCCCGGCAACACGCTGGACGTGGCGATCGACGCGGGGGAACGTGGCTTGAGTTGACGTCAGGGAACCGCGGCGAAGGCGGGTGCGCGACGGGGCGCACGGAGGTGGTGCACAGTCCGACGGCCGAAAGGCACCCTTGTGCCGACCGGCCGTTCGGCCGAATACTCCGTCCAGCGCTTGTCAGGGACATGCGTGTTCGGAATCCGGCCGAATCCCTGGCTGCGCCTCACGGGCCCCGACCCCACGCGGGCCCCCCGACTTCCCTTGGAGGGAACGAAACGTGAGGATCAAGCGCATCACTCCCCGCAGCGGCACCGCCAGACGGACCCGGCTGACCGCCGTGGCCACCGGCTTCCTGGCCGCAGCGGCGTTCGCCGCCCCCACCGCGAACGCCGACGGCACGCACACGTTCAGCGCCACCCAGCTCACCAAGGCGAGCGACTCCGTCCTCCAGGCCGACATCGCCGGCACGGCCTGGGCGGTGGACAGCAAGACCAACCGCGTCGTCGTCACCGTCGACAGCACGGTCTCCCAGGCCGAGATCGCCAAGATCAAGAAGCAGGCCGGCGGCACCGCGGACGCCCTCGTCATCAAGCGGACGCCGGGCAAGTTCAACAAGCTGATCTCCGGCGGCGACGCCATCTACGCGAGCAGCTGGCGCTGCTCCCTGGGCTTCAACGTCCAGGACGCCAGCGGCAATTACTACTTCCTGACCGCCGGGCACTGCACCGACGGCGCGGGCACCTGGTGGTCGAACTCCTCCCACACGACCACGCTCGGCACCACGGCCGGCTCCAGCTTCCCCGGCAACGACTACGGCATCGTGCGCTACACCAACAGCTCGGTGACCAAGTCGGGCGCCGTGGGCAGCCAGGACATCACCAGCGCGGCCACGCCCTCCGTGGGCACGACCGTCTACCGCCGCGGCTCCACGACCGGTACGCACAGCGGGCGCGTCACCGCGCTCAACGCGACGGTCAACTACGGCGGCGGCGACGTCGTCTCCGGCCTGATCCAGACCACGGTCTGCGCCGAGCCCGGTGACTCCGGCGGCCCGCTGTACGGCGGCACCACCGCGTACGGCCTCACCTCCGGCGGCAGCGGCAACTGCTCCTCCGGCGGTACGACGTTCTTCCAGCCGGTCACCGAGGCGCTGAGCGCCTACGGAGTCCACGTCTACTGACGGACTCCCGGCACGTTACTCCGGCCGGTGACGGCACTGTGCCCCCGCACGCGACCTGCGTGCGGGGGCTTCCGCTTGCCCGGATCCGCGCGACCAGGTGAAGGGGGGCGTTTTCCGGCCAGAGGAGGCGGTCGCGGTGCGCGCAGGTGTCACACGCACCTGGTGTTTGCAGTGCGAATTCCCCGGGTGGCTATCCCCGGTTCAGGTGAGGCGGGGGCGCGCGACGCCGTGTGCGCGACCCGAAGTCGACCTTGTTAGGACGTGAGTTGAAGCACCGACGCATATTCGGGCGGCGGACCGCCCTGGCCGGCGCCGGCATCGCCGCACTGGTCGCAGCAAATGTCACCTTGCAGAATGCGAACGCCAGTGAGCCTGCGACGTCTGCTCCCCGGCTACGAGTGTTGTCCGCGCCCGCGGCCGGAAAGCTCGCTTCGCGTCTCGACAGCGACCTCGGCGCCGACGCGGCGGGCAGCTACTACGACGCCCGGGCGAAGAGCCTCGTCGTCAACGTGCTCGACCAGGCTGCCGCGAGGACCGTCGAGGCGGCCGGGGCCAAGGCCGGATTCGTCACCCACTCCCTCGCCGAACTGGGCGCCGCACGCTCGGTGTTGCGCAGGGACGCGACCGTCCCCGGCACTTCCTGGGCGACCGACCCGGTCAGCGACAAGGTCGTCGTCACCGCCGACAGGACGGTGTCCGGCGCGCAGTGGGCCAAGCTGAGCAAGGTGGTCGACGGGCTCGGCGGCAAGGCCGAACTGAGGCGGTCGAAGGGGGAGTTCAAGCCCTTCATCGCCGGCGGTGACGCGATCACCGGTTCGGGCGGGCGCTGCTCGCTCGGCTTCCACGTGGTCAAGGACGGGCAGCCGTACTTCCTGACCGCCGGTCACTGCACCGAGGCCGTCTCCACCTGGTGGGACGCCGACGGCAGGCGGATCGGGCAGAACGCCGAGTCCCACTTCCCGGGGACCGACTTCGGTCTGGTGCGGTACACCGCCCCGGTGGACCACCCGAGCGGGGTCGATCTGTACAACGGGTCCATCCAGAAGATCACCGGCGCCGCCGAGGCCACCGTCGGGATGAAGGTCACCCGCAGCGGCTCGACCACCCACGTGCACTCCGGCACGGTCACCGGCCTGAACGCCACGGTCAACTACTCCGAGGGCATGGTCACCGGCCTGATCCGGACCGACGTGTGTGCCGAACCCGGTGACAGCGTTGGCTCGCTGTTCTCGGGGAGCGACGCCGTGGGGCTGACCTCCGGCGGCAGCGGGGACTGCGCCTTGGGCGGGGAGACCTTCTTCCAGCCGGTCACCGCGGCCCTGTCGGCCACGGGCACGCGGATCGGCTGACCCCGCGGCGGCGCGCGGATCGGCTCACCCGGCGGGCGCGCGGATCGGCTGCCCCGGCGGCGGCTCACACGAAGCCCCGCCCCGATCGCTCGGGGCGGGACTTCCTGCTTCCAAGGGCTCAGCGGCTCCCGCACGCACCGCCGGCCGTTGCGGACGCCCGCGATCACGGGTCCGCCTCGGCCGTGTCATGTCCTCGCGGTCCAGGCGGCGGGCGTTTGCGCAGGTGGAAGGCGGTCGAACGGGTGTCGTACACATGTTCGGGAATGGGGGTATGGTGGGTGAGGAAGTAGGGAACTGATGTTCGAGAGCCGTTCGGGACTCACGAGTGCGGGAGGTGCGTGTGCCGGGCTTCGCGCATCTGCACACCGTCTCCGGGTTCTCCCTGAGGTACGGGGCCTCCCACCCGGAGCGGCTGGCCGAGCGCGCCTCGGAGCGGGGCATGGACGCCCTCGCCCTCACCGACCGGGACACCCTCGCCGGTACCGTCCGCTTCGCCAAGGCCTGCGCCAAGGTGGGCGTCCGTCCGCTGTTCGGGGTGAACCTGGCGGTGGAGGCGGCTCAGGCCGTACGGCCCGACAGGCGCCGTACGCCGGTCAGGGGCGGTGCCTTCGTGGACGAGTCGGCTCCCCGGGTGACCTTCCTCGCCCGGGACGGCGCGCGGGGATGGGCCGGCCTGTGCCGGATCGTCACGGCCGCGCACGCGGGTGCGGCCACACCGCTGCTGCCCTGGTCCGGCCATGAGGGCGAGGGCCTGCTCGTGCTGCTCGGCCCTGGCTCCGACGTGGGACGCGCGCTCGCCGCGGGACGTCCCGACCGGGCCGCGACACTGCTCGCCCCGTGGCGCGAGGTCTACGGCGACGCCCTGCGGCTGGAGGCCGTCTGGCACGGCCGGACGGGTACGGGGGCCGGTTCCCTGCGGCTCGCCGCCCGTACCGTCGGCTTCGCCGCCGAGCAGGGGGTGCGGCCCGTGCTGAGCAACGCCGTCCGGTACGCCGATCCCGGTCAGGGACCGGTCGCCGACGTGCTGGACGCCGCGCGGCGCCTGGTCCCGATCGACCCGCGCGGGGAGCTGGACTCGGGGGAGGCCTGGCTGAAGGACGCGCAGGGCATGCTCCAGGTCGCCGAGCGGGTGGTGGAGGCGGCCGGCTACCGGCGCGACACCGCCCACCGGCTGCTGGAGCAGACCCGGGCCACCGCCGCCGAGTGCCGGGTCGACCCCGAGGACGACCTCGGCATCGGCACCGTCCACTTCCCCGAGCCGCACCTCGTCGGTGCCGGACGCCGCACCGCCCAGCGGGCCCTCGCCTCGCGGGCGGCGGCCGGAATGATGCGGCTCGGCTACGGCGGCAGGCGTGCGTACTGGGAGCGGATGCACCACGAGCTGGACATCATCGCCCACCACGGTTTCGCCTCCTACTTCCTGACGGTCGCGCAGGTGGTGGACGACGTGCGGGAGATGGGGATCCGGGTGGCCGCGCGAGGCTCCGGCGCCGGGTCGCTGGTCAACCATCTCCTCGGTATCGCGCACGCCGATCCGGTCGAGCACGGGCTGCTGATGGAGCGCTTCCTGTCCAAGGAGCGCGTGGTGCTGCCCGATATCGACATCGACGTGGAGTCCGCGCGCCGGCTCGAGGTGTACCGGGCGATCATCGACCGGTTCGGCGGCGAGCGGGTCGCCACCGTCTCGATGCCGGAGACCTATCGGGTCCGGCACGCGATCCGGGACGTGGGCGCCGCCCTGTCCATGGACCCGGCCGAGATCGACCGGGTCGCCAAGTCCTTTCCGCACATCCGGGCGCGGGACGCCCGCGCGGCGCTGGCGGAACTGCCCGAGCTGAAGCGGCTGGCGGGCGAGAAGCAGAGGTACGGCAGGCTCTGGGAGCTGGTCGAGGCGCTCGACGCCCTGCCGCGCGGAGTCGCCATGCATCCGTGCGGGGTGCTGCTCTCCGACGCCTCCCTGCTCGCCCGTACGCCGGTGGTGCCGACCAGCGGCGAGGGGCTGCCGATGTCGCAGTTCGACAAGGAGGACGTGGAGGACCTCGGACTGCTCAAGCTGGACGTGCTGGGCGTGCGGATGCAGTCCGCGATGGCGCACGCGGTCGCCGAGGTGGAGCGGGCGGCGGGCGAGCGGGTCGACCTGGACGCGGTGGCGCCGGGTGACCCGGCGACGTACGGGCTCATCCGCTCCACCGAGACGCTCGGCTGCTTCCAGATCGAGTCGCCGGGCCAGCGGGACCTGGTGGGGCGCCTGCAGCCGGCCGGCTTCCACGACCTGGTCGTGGACATCTCCCTCTTCCGGCCCGGGCCGGTCGCCGCCGACATGGTGCGGCCGTTCATCGAGGCGCGGCACGGGCGGGCACCGGTGCGCTATCCGCACCCGGACCTGGAGGAGCCGCTGAAGGGGACGTACGGGGTCGTCGTCTTCCACGAGCAGGTCATCGACATCGTCGCCATCATGACCGGCTGCGGCCGGGGCGAGGCCGACCGGATCCGGCGCGGGCTGTCCGATCCGCAGTCGCAGGCGCGGATCAAGGTGTGGTTCGCGCAGCACGCGGCGGCCAGGGGGTACGACGCGGAGACGATCCAGCGGACCTGGGAGATCATCGAGGCCTTCGGGTCGTACGGCTTCTGCAAGGCGCACGCGGTCGCCTTCGCGGTGCCCACCTACCAGTCGGCCTGGCTGAAGGCCCATCACCCCGCCGCCTTCTACGCGGGGCTGCTCACCCACGACCCCGGCATGTATCCGAAGCGGCTGCTGCTGGCGGACGCGCGGCGGCGCGGGGTGCCGATCCTGCCGCTGGACGTGAATGTCTCCGGGGTCGCACACAGGATCGAACTGGTGTCTGAATCCCCTGCGGTGTGGGGGCTGCGGCTCGCCCTCTGCGACGTGCACGGCATCAGCGAGGCCGAGGCGAAGCGGATCGAGGACGGCCAGCCGTACTCCTCCCTGCTGGACTTCTGGGAGCGGGCCCGGCCGAGCCGGCCGCTCGCCGGGCGGCTCGCGCAAGTGGGCGCGCTGGACGCCTTCGGCGCCAACCGGCGTGATCTGCAACTGCACCTGACCGAGCTGCACCGGGGCGTCCGGGGCGGCGGCGGGGGCCAGCTGCCGCTGGCGGGAGGCCGGAAGACGGCACCGGCCGGTCTGCCGGACCTGTCGCCGGCGGAACGGCTCAGCGCCGAGCTGGGCGTGCTGTCCATGGACGCCTCGCGCAACCTGATGGACGACCACCGGGAGTTCCTGCAGGAGCTGGGCGTGGTATCGGCACGCCGGCTGCGCGAGGCCCGGCACGGCGAGACCGTGCTGGTCGCGGGCGCCAAGGCGGCCACCCAGACCCCGCCGATCCGCTCCGGCAAGCGGGTCATCTTCTCCACGCTCGACGACGGCACCGGCCTGGTCGACCTCGCCTTCTTCGACGACTCCCACGACGCCTGCGCGCACACCGTCTTCCACTCCTGGCTGCTGCTGGTGCGCGGAGTGGTGCAGCGGCGCGGCCCGCGCAGCCTGAGCGTGGTGGGCTCGGCCGCCTGGAACCTCGCGGAACTGGTGGACGTGCGCCGCGAGGAAGGGCTCGACGGGGTCGCGGCCCGGCTGGCCGAACCGTCCGGCACGGCCGGGGACGGGTCCCCGGCGGGAGACGACGGCGGCCCGTCCCGGGCTCGGCTCGCCGGTTCCGACGGGCTGCCCCCGCCGGCGGGCTCCGCGGCCCGTGACCCGATGGAGAGCCGGACGATCCGCATGCCCACGGGGTACGAGATGCACCCCTGGGCGGATCTGCGCCCCGCGGGCGAGGGGTCCGCGGCGGTGGGAAGGAAGTTGTGGCACCAGAGTCCGGGGAGTGCGGGATGACCATCCTCTGCGTACGATTCCAGCTGCCGCCGACGTACGAGGCGGCCCTGCCGGGGCTGCTCGGACTGCTGGAGGAGTTCACGCCGGTCGTCGAGGCGCTGCCACCCGACGGGGCGCTGGCCGATCTCCGGGGCGCCGAACGGTACTTCGGACGCACGGCCGTGGAGCTGGCCTCGGTGATCCGGGTCCGGGCCCTCGCCCGGTACGGCGTCGACTGTGTGATCGGCGCCGGGCCCGGTCCGATGCTGGCCCGCATGGCACTGCGCGACGCCCGGCCCGGGGTGACCTGCGCGGTGCCCGAGGACCCCGACGGCATCGCGGAGTTCCTCGCCGAGCGGCCGGTGTCCGCGCTGCCCGGCGTCGGCACGGCGACCACCCGCACGCTGAGCGAGTACGGCCTCGACACCCTCGGCCTGGTCGCCGCCGCGCCGCTGTCGACGCTGCAGCGGCTGATCGGCGCGAAGGCGGGCCGCGAGCTGCGCGAGAAGGCGGGCGGGATCGACCGGGGCCGGGTCGTGCCGAACGCCGTCTCACGCTCTCTGGTCGCCGAACGCCCCTTCGACATCGACGAGTTGGATCCCGACCGGCATCGCGGGGCGCTGCTGTCGGCCGCCGAGGAGATCGGCGCCCGGCTGCGCGCGGTGGAGAAGGTCTGCCGCACCCTGACCCTCACCGTGCGCTACGCGGATCGCTCCTCGACCACCCGCAGCCGCACCCTGAAGGAGCCGACCGCCCACTCGGCGGCCCTGACCAGGACGGCCTACGGCATGTACGAGGCGCTCGGCCTGCAGCGCGCCCGGGTCCGCGCGCTGGTCCTGCGCGCCGAGGCCCTGGCCCCCGCCGACCAGGCCTCCTACCAGCTCACCTTCGACCCCGTGGACGAGAAGGTCCGCCGCATCGAGGAGGTCGCGGACCGCGCGCGGGCGAAGTTCGGGCCCCGGGCGGTGATGCCGGGAGCGCTGGCGGCGTGACCGGGGCCTGCCGTACGTCAGTTGGCCCACGGCGGGGTGATGCGCGTGCCGTCGGTGAGCCGGGCCTCCAGGCCGACGGAGGTGGTGACCCAGGAGATCGCGGTGTGGCCGGTGGGATTCTCCACGGCCAGGGTCGCGCCGGGGTTGACGATCACCGTGTCGCCCGCAGAGATCCGCTCGGTGTGACCGTCGAGCGTCATCAGCAGCTCGCCGACGAGCAGATGGAAGATCTCCTCCCGGTTGACGGTGTGGGCGGGCGCCCGGGTGCCGGGCGGGATCTCGCCGCGCCAGGCGCACAGCTCCCTGCTGCCGGTGAGCGGAGTGGCGTACGAGACGAAGCGGGCGCCGTGGATCTCGTGGGTGACGGCTGCCGAGGAGCGGACGACGGGCATGGCGGTGATCTCCGTTCGGGACGTTCGTAAGGGGTGGTCGCGCGTGGCTTCACGGACCTCCGGCCCGCCCACGGCTTCGCCTTCGCGCGGCTCGCCCCGGACGGGGCCACCGCCACCGACCTCGCCGCACATCTCGGGGTGACCAAGCAGGCGGCGAGTCAGCTGGTGGACGAGATCGTGCGCAAGGGGTATGCCGAGCGCCGGCCGCATCCCGAGGACGCGCGGGCCCGGCTGATCGTGCTGACCGAGCGCGGCCGGGCCTGCACCCGGGCGGCGGAGGAGGCGGCCGCCGAGGCGGTGGGGGGATGGGCCGAACTGCTGGGCGAGGGTGAAGTGCGCGTGTTGCGGGACATTTTGGCCCGTATCGCTCCCTATGGTCCGATCACGCCTGCCTGGTGACGATCCGTCAGTGGTTCGCTGAGGCGCTGGTTATCACTGGAAGTTTTTACTGACGCGTAACTTCACACTTGCACTACCCGCCCGTAACTTGACGAGTGAACAGCATCCTCGTGATCCGGATCACAGGGTTAGGCCGTCGCACCTCCCTTGAGCCGCAAGGAGATCACACGATGCTGCCCTGGAAGCGAGTGCTCAGACCCCTCGCCGCGCTGCTCCTCACCGCCGCCGTCGCCACCCTGCCCGCCGCCACCGCCCACGCCTCCGAGGCTACCGACAGGGGCTGGAACGACTTCTCCTGCAAGCCCTCCGCCGCCCATCCCCGCCCGGTCGTCCTGGTCCACGGCACCCTGGGCAACTCCATCGACAACTGGCTCTCCCTCGCCCCGTACCTGGAGCAGCGCGGGTACTGCGTCTACTCCCTCGACTACGGCCAACTGTCCGGCGTGCCGCTCTTCCACGGACTCGGTCCCATCGACAAGTCGGCCGAGCAGTTGTCCGCCTACGTCGACAAGGTGCTCGCCGCCACCGGAGCCGCCGAGGCCGACCTGGTCGGACACTCCCAGGGCGGGATGATGCCCCGCTACTACCTGAAGTTCCTCGGGGGAGCGGACAAGGTGAACGCCCTCGTCGGCATCGCCCCCGACAACCACGGCACCGACCTGAACGGCCTCACCCACCTGCTGCCGTACTTCCCCGGCGCCGAGGCCCTGATCGAGGCCGGCACCCCCGGCCTCGCCGACCAGATCGCCGGCTCCGCGTTCCTCACCAAGCTCAACGCGGGCGGCGACACCGTCCCCGGAGTGCACTACACGGTCCTCGCCACCAAGTACGACGAGGTCGTCACCCCCTGGCGCAGCCAGTACCTGAGCGGCTCGGACGTCCGCAACGTCCTGCTGCAGGACCTGTGCCCGCTCGACCTGTCCGAGCACGTGGCGATCGGCCTGTTCGACCGGATCGCCTTCCACGAGGTGGCCAACGCGCTCGACCCCGCCCACGCCACCCCCACCACCTGCGCGTCGGCCTTCAGCTGACGCCGCCGGGGCCTGTCCGGCCTGAGCCGCCGGACAGGCCCCGGAACCCTCACCGGCGACGACCGCCGCGGCGGTCGCGAGTGGGCATGCGGAACTCCTCCGAACGGTCCGTGGGGTGCGGCTGGATCCCGTGGGGTGATCAGAAACTAACCCCGGGAAACCACGCAGTCGCCTGCTGGAGAGGGCCGGGGGAGATCCTTATGGTGCCGTTAAGGGAGTGCTCAGGCTGCGCTCAGGTGGGTAGCGTGCGCGGCATGATCGACAACGAGACGGGGCCGGTTCGGGTGGCTGCCGCCGGCGACGTACCGGCCGTGCGAGCGGTGACGGACGCGGCCTATCGTCACTACATCGAGCGCATCGGCGTGGTGCCGCAGCCCATGGAGGCCGACCACGCGGCGAACGTGGCCGCCGGGAAGGTGTTCGTCACCGGGGAGCCCGTCATCGGGCTGGTGGTGATCGAGGCGTTCGCCGACCACCTGTTCCTGGACAGCATCGCCGTCCGTCCCGACGCCCATGGCACGGGCGTCGGGCGACGGCTGCTCCGCTTCGTCGACACGCGCGCGCGTGAGCTGGGCCTCGATGAGATCAGGCTCTACACGAACGCGATGATGTGGGAGAACCGGAAGATCTACCCGAAGTACGGATACGAGGTCGTGGAACGCCGCGTCGACGGCCCCTACGACCGGATCCACTACCGCAAACGGCTGGCTGACGGATCCGACTGACGGGTTCTGGCCGGCGGGTCCCGACGGTCTCAGCCGTCGGGCCACCAGGTGCGTGCGATGTCCTTGCGCACTTCCGGACGCACCGCGGGGCGCTCCTCCGCCTCTTCGCGGATCCGGCGGCTGTCCGTCCTCTTCAGGGGCTTCTGCACGGTGGTGCGGCGCATGGCTGCCTCCTCAGGGTCTACCGGGTTCCGCGTTGTCACGGAGATAGACGCTTGTGGCGAGAGTTCCTCATCGGTCCCGGTCTGTCAGTGGCGGCTGTCACGTCCGCGCTGTCAGTGGCGTGTGTCACTCTCCGGGCATGACGAGCGAGAGCGAGCACACGGTTGCGGTCGGCCCCGCTGTGGACTGGGATGCACAGGCCGCCACTTTCGACGACGAGCCGGACCACGGCCTGGCCGATCCCGAGGTCCGCGCGGCCTGGGCGGCCCGGCTCCGGACCTGGCTGCCCGAGCACCCCGCCGACGTCCTCGACCTGGGCTGCGGCACCGGCAGCCTGTCGCTCCTCGCGGCCGAACGGGGACACCGGGTGACGGGTGTCGACCTCTCCCCGGCGATGGTCGAGCGGGCCCGCGCCAAGCTCGCCGGGCAGGACGCCGTGGTGCTGCGCGGGGACGCCGCCGCCCCGCCGGTGGGGCAGCAGCGCTACGACGTCGTCCTCGCGCGACATCTGCTGTGGGCGCTGCCGGACCCCGCCCGCGCGCTGAGGGACTGGCGGGACCTGCTGCGGCCCGCGGGCCGTCTCGTGCTGGTCGAGGGCGTCTGGGGGACCCTCAGCCCGGTCGGCATACCCGCCGACCGGCTCACGTCCCTCCTGGAGCCGGTCGCCCGGCACGTGCGCGTGGAGCGACTGTCCGACCACCCCGTGCTGTGGGGGAAGCCGGTGGACGACGAGCGGTACGCGGTGGTGGCCACGCTGTAGCCGGCGGGCGGGCACACGAAGGCCTCAGACCAGCAGGTCCTCGAAGCCGCCCTCACGGGCCAGCGCCTCGAGTTCGCCGAGGGCGGCCACGGCGGCGGACGCGGCCTCGGGGTCCTTCTCCGCCAGCCCGCTCTCGGCGAACTCGTCCTCGTCCAGACGCCGCACGTCCGCACCGTCGGCGGAGCGCCACAGGTCCAGGTCGAGGTCCTCCACGACCAGTTGCGTCCCGGAGACCACCGCGGGGCGGGTGATGTCGCAGTACCAGCCCTTGACGGAACCGTCCGCGGCGCGGACCTCCTTCACCGAGTACCAGCGGTCGCGCCAGTAGTACTCGGTGAACACGTCACCCGGTTGGAAACGCACGAAGCCGAAGTCGCGGACGCCCGAGCCCGCCCAGGGGGCCCGGACGGCGACCCGGGTGCCGTCGTCCTGGAGCAGCTCGGCCGGGTAACGGATCTTCGTACGGCCCGCCTTGACGAGGACGACCTCCCACCGGGTCGCCGGATCAGCCGAGTTCACGGACATGACGCACCTCCGTGGCGCAGATCTCGTACCCGAGCCACTTGTTGATCGCGATCATGGGGTCATTGCCGGCGTCGTTGCCGGTGAAGGCCTCGGTGAGACCGGCGGCACGGGCCCGGTACAGCGAGTGGATCTTGGCGAGCCTGGCCAGACCGCGGCCGCGGTGGGCGCGAGCGGTTCCGGTCATCGCGGTGGAGTAGCGGGTGCCGCCGTCGGTGTAGGCCACGCTGAAGGCGACCGGACGGCCGTCGACACACGCGGCCACCGTCAGGTCCAGGTCCAGCAACGGATGCTTCCAGTTCTGTTCGACCCAGGCCTCGTAGTCCGTGAACTCGAAGTCGACGTCGCCCGGTTCGTCCAGCAGCGTCTCGGCGTCCAGCTCGAACAGCGGACGCGGGTCGTCCGCGAACTCCGCCGCGGTGCGCAGCTCGACTCCCGGCGGGGTCTTCGGGAGCGGGGGGAGAGGGGCGTGCGCCAGGTCGAGCCGGAGGAAGTGGGCGGATCGGCTGCTGCGGTAGCCGTGCCGCTCCGCGAAGGCGCGGTTGCCCGGCTCGTCGAGGACCCAGCTGAGCAGCCTGGTCGCCCCCTGCGCGCCGAGGTGCTCCTCGGCGGCCCGCAGCAGCAGCCCGCCGGCGCCGCGCCGGGTCCGGTCCGGTCGGACGTAGATGTTCAGCAGGCCCTGGCCGGGGTCGGGGCTGTCGTGGGCGAGGTGGACCTGGGCCGTGCCGATCACCTCCCCGTCCTCCTCCGCGACCAGGGGGCGGTAACGGGCGTCGGGGTGCATGTGGAGGGCGTTGTGCCGGACCGAGTCCGGGGTGAACAGGATGTACGGCAGGGCGAGCCCGCGGACCCGGGCGAAGCCCTCGGTGTCGGTCGGCACGTCGGGGCGGAGGTCACGCACGATCACTGTCATGGGGAGGCACCGTACGTGGCGGGGACACGGGGGTGCCTCTCATTTTCCGGCGGGTGCGGGACAATCGCCCTGTGACCCTGAAGATCCGCATCGACGACAGCGCGCCCCCGTACGAGCAGGTGCGGGCGCAGATCTCCGAGCAGGCGCGGTCCGGGGCGCTGCCGGTGGGGTACCGGCTGCCGACCGTCCGGGGGCTGGCCGAGTCCCTGGGGCTCGCGGTGAACACGGTGGCCAAGGCCTACCGCGCCCTGGAGAGCGACGGGGTGATCGAGACGCGGGGGCGCAACGGCACGTTCGTGGCGGCCGCCGGCTCGGCCGCGGAGCGTGAGGCGTCCTTGGCCGCGCAGGCGTACGTGGAGCGCGTGCGGCGGCTGGGGCTGGCGGAGTCGGAGGCCCTGGCAGCAGTGCGGGACGCCCTGCGGGCGGCTTACGGGGAGTAGGGGGTTCCCGGTTCCGGGCCCTGGTGAGTTCGGCACCGCCGGGATGCGTCGCCGTGGTTGAGCGCCGCTGCGGCGGAGAGGAAGGTGCCGGCGAGGGTGTCGGCGGGGCGGGACGCGGTTGCCGCGGAGGTGGGGGTGTCGGCGGGGCGGGACGCGGCCGCTGCTGACAGCGGTCACCGGAGGTGCGTGGGTTCCGGAAGCCGGGTCACCGTCAGGCCCGCCCGCCGTGCCGTCCTCCCGAAGGCCACCGCGTCCTGCACCGCCGCGCCCCCCGGATCGTTGTTGAAGTACGCGTACACGTCCTCCTCGTCGGACCAGGTGGTCGCGACGCGGTCCACCCAGGTCTCCAGGGAACGGCGCCCGTAGCGCGGCCAGGGCTGGGCGCGGCCCTGGTGGAAGCGGACGTAGCCCCAGTCGGCGGTGCGCCACAGCGGCGTGGCCGGGCGCGCCAGGACGTCCGCCCAGCACAGGGCCGCGGCCCGGGATTCCAGCACCTTCCGGACCTCCGGCGTCCACCAGGAGTCATGGCGGGCCTCGACCGCGACCCGCGTACCGGGCGGGAAGCAGGCCAGGCAGGCGTCCAGCAGGGGCGGGTCGGCGCGCAGGGTGGGCGGGAGCTGGAGCAGGACCGGCCCCAGCCGGTCGCCGAGGCCCGCCGCGTGCGTCATCAGGCGGTGGACCGGTTCCTCGGGCTCCTTGAGGCGCTTGATGTGGGTGAGGTAGCGGCTGGCCTTGACCGCGACCACGAAGTCCGGCGGGACCCGCTCGCGCCAGGCTTCGAAGTTCTCGCGTGAGGGCAGCCGGTAGAACGCGTTGTTGATCTCCACGGTCGCGAAGAGCCGGGTGTACTCCTCCAGCCACAACCGCGCCGGGACCCCGGCCGGGTAGACGAGGTCCCGCCAGTCCTTGTACTGCCACCCCGAGGTGCCGACGAACAAGGTCATAGCACCATCAAAGCACTCCGGGTGCAGGCCCGCGTGGCCCTACAGGTACAGGCCCGCGTCCGCTCCCTCCCGGGCGCCCGGCACCGAGGTCGGTGTCGTGCCCCGGCGCAGCGCGTACAGCTCGGCCAGCGTGGCCCCCTCCCGGCCGACGCCCTCCTCGGTGCCGAGCCAGTTCACCGCCTCCTGGCGGGTCAGCGGGCCCACCTCGATACGGGCCAGGCAGCGGCCGGGGCGGACCACGGCCGGATGCAGGCGCTCCAGGTCCTCGTTGGTGGTGACGCCGACCAGGACGTTGCGGCCCTGGCCGAGCAGGCCGTCGGTGAGGTTGAGCAGCCGGGACAGGGCCTGGCCCGCCGTGTGCCGGGCCTCGCCGCGGATCAGCTCGTCACAGTCCTCCAGCAGCAGAAGCCGCCAGCGGCCCTTGCCCGCGCCGTCGTCCTCGCCGATCGCGATGTCCATCAGATAGCCGACGTCGGAGAAGAGGCGTTCCGGGTCGAGCACGCAGTCGACCTGGCACCAGTCCCGCCAGGAGCGGGCCAGCGTGCGCAGCGCCGAGGTCTTGCCGGTGCCGGGCGGCCCGTGCAGGAGGAGCAGCCGGCCCGCGATGTCCTCGGGGGTCGTCTTCATCAGGCGGTCCAGGGCGTCCGCCACCGGTGCGGTGTAGTTGGGCCGGACCTCGTCCCAGGTGCCGGCGGAGATCTGCCGGGTGGTGCGGTGCGGACCACGCCTCGGGGAGACGTACCAGAAGCCCATCGTCACGTTCTCGGGCTGCGGTTCGGGCTCGTCGGCGGCGCCGTCCGTGGCCTGGTCGAGGATCCGCTTCGCCAGCTCGGCGGTGGTCGCGGTGACCGTGACGTCCGCGCCCCGGTTCCAGCGGGAGACCAGCAGGGTCCAGCCCTCGCCCTCGGCGAGGGTGGCGCTGCGGTCGTCGTCGCGGGCGATCCGCAGCACGCGGGCGCCGTCCGGCAGCAGGGTCGCGCCGGAGCGCACGCGGTCGATGTTCGCCGCGTGCGAGTACGGCTGCTCGCCCGTCGCGAAACGGCCGAGGAACAGCGCGTCGACGACGTCGGACGGCGAGTCGGAGTCGTCGACGTTGAGCCGGATCGGCAGAGCGTCGTGTGGGTTCGCAGACATGCCGCCATGATCCGGCACGGATGCGCTCCGCGCACGGCATTTCCGCCGCTTGTTCCGGGTGTTCCAAGACTGTTCCGGGTGTTCCCAAGACCTGCCCGCTGTCCTGCTTCCGCCGTTACTGTGTCCTTGATGGGACGTCATGGGTGGGATGTGGAGACTCGGCGGTGGCGGCTCACCGCCCTGCTCGGTGTGGGTGTGGCCGCGCTGGCCCTGGTCGTGACCCTGTTCAGCACGCTGTCCGGCGGCCCCAGCACGGCCGGCACCACACGTGACGGCGACAAGGTGCACGGCACCCCCGCGACCCCGGCCGCGGCGCCGCAGCCGTACGTCGGCTGGGGCTTCACCCACACCCAGTACAGCGCCGACCAGGGCGCGACGGCCGCCACGCGGCGGGTGGAGCGACTGCTCGGGCAAGGCGGCGGGCTGCCGCAGAACCAGCACATCATGGGCTGGGGCGCCGACAACCCCGAACCGGTCGAGGGCCGCTACGACTTCGGCGCGCTGGACCGCCGGATCGACTTCGTCCGCGCCTCCGGCGGCACCCCGGTGATCACGCTGTGCTGCTCCCCGGACTGGATGAAGGGCGGCAAGGCCGGGGCCGGTTCCACGGACTGGAGCCAGGCCGCCCTGGAGACCGCCCCCACCCCCGCCCACTACCAGGACTTCGCCGACCTCGCCGCGACCGTCGCCCGGCGCTACCCGGACGTGCGGCACTTCATCGTCTGGAACGAGTTCAAGGGCTTCTGGAACGACACCGAGGCCCGCTGGGACTACGAGGGCTACACCAGGATGTACAACCTCGTGTACAAGGCGCTCAAGAAGGTCGACAAGGACGTCATGGTCGGCGGGCCGTACCTGTCCATGGACAGCGTGGACCCGCGCGACGCGAACGCCTCCACCGCCCTCAAGGGCCCCTGGGGCGCCATGGACCAGCGGGCCCTGGACGCCTTCGCGTACTGGAACACGCACAAGGCGGGTGCCGACTTCGCGGTGGTCGACGGCTCCAGCTACACCCGCGACGACGAGCTGCTGCCGGACGAGTTCGCGGCCACCGGCAAACTCACCGCGGTCGGCGAGTGGGTACGGCGGCAGACCCACGACCTGCCCCTGTGGTGGGCCGAGTACTACGTGGAGCCCGGCGACGGCGACGACGAGCGCAAGGGCTGGTCCGAACCGCACCGCGTGGCCGTCCAGGCCACCGGGATGATCGCCATAGCGAAGGGCGGCGCCGACACCGGCTTCTACTGGAACCCGGAAGCGAGGACGGGCGCCTGCGCCGGCTGCCTGTGGACCCCGACCGACAGCGCCGGCGGCGGCCGGGAACTGCCCATGTACGACCTGGTCTCCAGGTTCGCCAAGGCGTTCCCGCCGGGGACGAGGTACGCCTCGGTACCCGTCGCCGCGGACGACAGGCCCAACGTCCGGGTGCTGGCCACCGACACGGCCGTCCTGGTGGTCAACACCCTCGGCCGGACGATCAGCGCCCAGGTCGACGGCAAGCGGTTCGACATGCACGCCTACGAGGTGAAGTGGCTCGACCGCTGAGCCCCGCACCCCCCGTCACTTCATCGTCAGGAACCGCTGCACCAGCGAGGCCAGCACCACCGCGAGCAGCGGCAGCGCGAACCAGAAACCGCCCTGCAGCAGCCGGAGCCGGCGCACGCTCGGCCGGACCGCGACCCGCACCACCTCACGGGCGGCCAGCAGCAGGATCAGGACGACGGTGGCCAGCGCGCCGACCACCGACCACGGCGTCCACGTCACCTGCGGCCCGATCGGCCCCGGCGCCGGCTGCGGCACCGGGCCCGCCGGCCGCTCGCGCAGCGCGTACAGGGTGACGTCCTCGTTGACCATGACCTTCGTCAGCTGCTGCCGGTCGTCCAGGTTCTCGATCAGCCGGGTCTCCCAGGTCGCCGAGTAGCCCGCGTCCAGCTCCAGATAGGTCACCTGGCTCCGGTTGATCATCAGGTACGCGTTCGGGCCCGCGTCCTTGAGCGCCTTGACCAGACCCGAAACCAGCACCGGGTCGGTCGGCGCCAGGGTCGGCACATAGGTGACCCGCTCCATGTCCCGCGCGCCCCACGGCATCGCCGGCGTCACGTCGTTGACCGGGTCCTGGCTCAGCCACAGCAGCCGTGCCGTCGGCGTGTCGTGGGCGTACACCCAGTCCATGGCCGCCACCTCGCCCGGCCGGATCCGCTCGAACGGCTCGTTGCCCCAGCGGGCCACCAGGAAGCCGCCCATCAGCAGCAGCCCGGCGAGCAGCGCGGCCACCGGGGCCAGACTCACCCGGTCCCGGGAGCGTTCCCCGGCGGTGACGCCGGTGCGCGGGAAGAGGGCGAGGGCACCCAGCAGAGCAGCGCCCGGCACGGCGAACATGAAGACGCGCAGCGCCATCTCACCGCCGTACGACTGCATGCCGAACCCCAGGAACGGCACGAAGGTCAGGATCAGCAGGGAGCGTTCGCGGTACTTGTGGAAGCGGCGCCGCCACCAGCCCCAGCAGGCCAGGCCCAGCACCGAGCCGGCCAGCAGCACCCTGGTGTACAGCACCAGCTTGTGCGTCGAACTCCCGCCCTCGATACGGCCGGAGACGGAGGTCGAGACATTGCCGCCGACCCCGCCGACCCCGCCGAAAAGGTCGTCGAAGTGACCGGACCAGTACGGCTCGGCCATGAAGCCGACCCAGGCCGCGACCAGCACCGCGAACAGCAGGGGCAGGCCACGCAGTTCGGACCGGCCGCACAGCACCAGGGCGGCCAGCACGCCGAGCATCACGAACGGGGTGAGCTGGTGCGCGGGGACGCTCGCCGCGTACAGGCCGATCAACACCAGCAGCAGCACGGCCCGTTGACGCCGGTCGGTGGGCTCCACCTCGGCCTCGCCGGGCCGGATTCTGCTCCAGATGACGCGTGGCGGGCGGAACCAGACCAGCAGGATCGCCACGAAGACCAGGTACAGCAGATAGGTGAAGCCCTGGGGGGAGAAGTAGTCCTGGCCGACCCAGCCGCTCAGCACGAAGATCCAGATGCCGGTCCACTTCGCCCGCCAGCTCGCTCGCAGCGACCTGGTGAGCAGGAACATCGGGGCCAGGTAGGCCAGTTGGACGGCGGTCGGCCACCAGCGGATGATCTCCGTGAAGTCGGTGACCCCGCAGGCCCTGCCGACGAACGCGGCCACGGCGAAGAAGCCCGGCCAGCTCCAGCGGGCGTCCAGGTCCGGCACGGCGGAGCCGGTGCGGTCGATGTAGTCGATGAAGCCGAGGTGCTGCCACGCCGTGGGGAACCGCGGCATGGTCTCGATCACCGCGGGCAGCGCGTGCAGGGACACCACCGTCGCCACCAGCGTGACCAGCAGCAGCGCCCGGTGCTCGCGGCGCAGCCAGAGCAGCGCGGCGAAGACCGTGATCAGCAGCGCCGCACCCACCAGCGTGGGCAGCGGCAGCACCGAGGCCAGGCCGAGGCCGCCCATCCGGTCCAGGTCGGCCTCGCCGAGCCGGAGCGCGGGCACCCAGTACAGCAGCAGCGCGGCGATCAGCAGACAGCCGAGGACGACGCCCGAGCGGGTGGGCAGCACCCGCTCCCGCAGCGACACGGGCGCCGGCGGCTCCTCCGGCACCGGGTCCTCCGGCACCGGGTCCTCCGGCACGGCCTCGTCCGGTACGGACCCCGGTGCGGCGGCGCCGGGCGCGGCCTTGGTGAAGCGGGCGCGGACACCGCCGACGGGTCCGGCGACCTGCGCGAGGGGCGCGTCGAGTCCCGCCCCGGTGAACGGCGCGCCGAGTTCCCCTTCGGTGAACGGTGCGTCGATCTCCGCCGCCTCCGGCTCCTTCAGCAACTCGGTCTGCGCCGGTCCCGGCGAGGCCTCGGTGCCGGGTGCCCGCTCCTCCACCGGCAGCCCCAGCGGGGGCACGGGCACCGGTGTGCCCGTGGGCGGTGTGCCGGGCCCCGGGCGCACGTCCGGTCGCCGCTCCACATGGTCGAAGTCCACGTGGAGGCCGAGGGCCAGGGTCTCGGAGTCCAGGGCCCAGGCCGGGCTGTGCCTCCGCGCCGGGGAGCCGCTCGGGATCTCCGGCGCCCCCAGGTCGGTGAGGTCCCCGTCCGGTGCCGCCGTCTCGGGTACGGCGGCGGGCGCGGAGCGCACCGTCCTCCACAGCTTCGGCGCGGCGATCGCCACGATCACCGCGAGGCTGGAGATCTCGGCGACACCCGCGCCGGTCAACCCCATCCGGGGCAGGAGCAGCAGGGTCAGGCCCAGCACCAGCACGCACAACAGACCCTGCATCCAGGCGAGTTCGGCGGTACGGCTCTGCGCGCGCAGCACCGCGAAGCAGGTCTCCATCACCACGCGCAGCACCGCGCCGACCGCGAACCAGCGCAGCAGCGGGGTGGCCGCGTCCGCGTAGCCGTCGCCGAACACGCCCAGGATCCAGGGCGCGCCGATGAACAGCAGGCCCGCGATCGGCAGCATGATCCGGGCCATCCGCCGGAGCGCGGCCCGGGTGTCGGCGGCCAGCCGGGCCGGGTCGTGCGAGCCCTCGACCGTGAGGGACGCGCCCATGTTGATGGCGAGCAGGTTGGTCGTGCCGCCGATGGTGGTGGCGATGTAGAAGTACGCGTTCTCCTCGGAGCTGACCTGCGCGGCGATGATCACCGGGACGAGGTAGACCACGGCGAGGGAGAACAGGGAGCCGGTGTAGTCCCCGGCCAGGAACCTGCCGATCTGCCGGAGGGCCGGCGGATCGGCGTGGTCCTGCGTCGCCTCGACGTGCCGGGGCACCAGCCGGCGGAACACCAGCCAGCCCAGCGGCAGCACCGAGGTGGCGATCGCGGCCACCCAAGACACGAAGACACCGGTGGTCGGGACGGCGGCGGCGAACGCGACGAGCAGGGCCAGCTTCACCGCCGAGAACACGGTGTTGCCGACCGGCACCCAGGGCGCGCTGCGCAGTCCGGTCAACACGCCGTCCTGCAGGGTGAGCAGGTTCCAGGCGGCGACGGCCGCGATGAAGCCGAGCCCGTTCAGCGTCCCGTGCAGGAACCGGTACGACGGCCCCCACGCGTCCAGCGTCAGCAGGAAGAGGCCGGCGGCCAGGGCGACGATCAGCGAACTGCCCGCGTACGTACGCAGGACGAGCCGGCCGGTGCGGTCCCCGGACACCGGGATGAAGCGGGCCAGGGCACCGGTCAGGGTCACCGCGGTGAGCCCGGCGAGCAGCTTCATCGCGGCGATGGCGGCCGAGCCCTGGCCGACCGCCGACTCGGAGTAGTAGCGTGCCGCGGCCAGCCAGAAGCCGAGCCCGAGGACGGCGGAGATGCCGGTGTTGAGCATCAGCGCGTAGGCGTTGCGGAACAGCGGGCTGGCGCCGGAGGACCGGCCCGTCCCGGGCAGCCGCAGACGGCGCCGGGTCTTCACGGGCGCCTCGGCGCCGGGCGTCTCGGCCTCGGTTGTGGTGGTCGTGTCAGACACGGGAACGGATGGCCTTCCGGCGGACCTGGCGGGCTCTGCGGACGAGGGCGTACCCCTTGGTGAGGGCACGGTCCCGGGCGAAGTTGCGGGCGACGGCGCGGCCTTCGAGCAGCCGCTCGAACTCCTCGAGGCCCGTGCCGCGGCGGACGGTGACGCGGTGCAGTGCGTACGGGCCCTGGCGGCGGCGGGCCAGGCCGTTGCCGACGGCGAGCGCCTGGGCGTACCCGGTCGCGCGCACGGCCTGGCGGACCCGGCGGCTCGAGTAGCCGTACGGGTAGGCGAACGACAGCGGGCGGGCACCGACTTCGTCCGCGACGATTCGCGTGCAGCGGGTCAGCTCCGTGTGCAGGTCGCCGTCGCCGAGCTGGTCGAGCTGCGGGTGGGTGTGGCTGTGCCCGCCGATCTCCACACCGGCGGACGCCAGTTCGCGCACCTGCCGCCAGTCGAGCATGGTGTCGAGGCCGCCCCCGGTGTCGTACGCGCCCCTGATCCAGCCGGTGGAGACGAACAGTGTGGCCGGGAAGCCGTGCTCGGCGAGCGCGGGCAGGGCGTGCCGGTGCACGCCCTCGTAGCCGTCGTCGAAGGTGATCAGCACCGGCCGGGCGGGCAGCGGGCGGCCGGAGCGCCAGCGGGCCGCGAGATCGGCGGTGGTGACCGGGGTCAGGCCCAGGCCGCCGATGAGCGCCATCTGTTCCGCGAAGGCCTCCGGCGCGACCGACAGGGCACGGGTGGCGTCGTTGGGAGCGGCCGCGACGGAGTGGTACATGAGGATGGGCACGGGCACGTCACTCATGGGCGTTCCCCTCGAGGCCCGCTGCCGAGGGCCGGTCCGCGCCGTCCGGGGCCGTACCCTCGATCCGCGTGACGCGGAACGTCGTCCCGGCATGCCGCGTCCGCAGGCTGCCCACCGCATAGCCGCCGGCGGCGATCAGCACCCCCGCGACGATCGCGCCCGCGCGTCCCGCCCCGCCCGGCCGGCCGAGCAGGGTGTCCCGCAGGCCACGGACGACCCCGGCCGGCAGCACCCGGGTGGTGTACCGGCGTTCGGACTCCAGGCCCTTGCCGGCGCCGACGCTCCGGGCGACCAGGGCCTTGGACAGCCCCTCGGCGTAGGTGCGGGTGCGGAAGTAGGCGAAGTGCTCGCGGGGTCCGGGCACCCGGTGGTGGATGACCGCGCGGTCGTCGATGAGCAGCACGGCGTCGGGGCGGGCCCGGGTCAGGCGGATGCACAGCTCCGTCTCCTCGCAGCCGAGCGGGCGGCGGTCGCCGTCGCGGCCGATGCCGGTGGCGAAGCCGCCCGCCACCTCGAACGCCGTGCGCCGGAAGGAGGCGTTCCCGCCCAGGACGTTGCGGACCCGGACGCGGCCCGGCGGCAGCCCCTTGTAGGTGCAGCCCACCACCCAGTCGAACTCCTCCGGGAACCACACGGGCCGCCGGCCCGACGCCCAGACGGGTACCGTCCGGCCGCCGACCGCCAGCACACGGGGGTCGGCGTACCCCTCGGCGAAGCGGCGCAGCCACTCCCGTTCGGCCACGGCGTCGTCGTCCAGGAAGGCGATCACCTCGCCGTGGGAGGCGGCGATGCCGGTGTTGCGCCCGGCCGACAGTCCGCGCGGGCCCGCGTTGGGCAGGACCCGGATGCCCTCGGTCTCCTTGTACTCGCGGGCCAGCCGGTCCCTCAGGGCCGGGTTGTGGTCCACGACCAGGAGTGTCTCCAGCGCCGGATACGACTGCGCGCGCACCGAGGCGACCGCCGCGAGGATGTCCTCCCAGCGGTCCTCGGTGTACACGCAGATCACGACGGAGATGCCGGGATCTCTCAAGACACCTCTCCCCGCCCGGTGTACGCCTGCGGCGAGCGGTGCGTGCGCCGGCGCAGGTCACGCCGGTTGGAGCGCTCCGCGAGGATCACCTTCAGCACCCGCAGTCCGTCCCGAACGGCCCGCAGATTGCTCGTGCCGTGGATGCGCAGATACTCGTGGCTGGGGATCTCCTGCACCTTCAGCCCCGCCTTGACCACTCTGATGTTCATCAGCGTCTCGACCTCGAAACCGGTGCAGTCGAGGTCGATCTTGTCCAGGCAGTGCCGCCAGAACGCGTTGTAGCCGTAGCAGAGATCGGTGTAGCGGGCGCCGAACTTGCGGTTGACGACGGTGCACAGCGCCCAGTTGCCGAGCTTGCGGATGAAGGTCATGTCGTCCGTGCCGCCGCCGTTGGCGAAGCGTGAACCCTTGGCGAAGTCGGCGCCGGAGACCAGCGCGGAGACGTACGACACGATCTCGTTGCCGTCGGCCGAACCGTCCGCGTCGACCATCACGATGATGTCGCCGCTGCAGGCCTCGAACCCGGTGATCAGGGCATCCCCCTTGCCCTTGCCGCGCTGTTCGACGACCTTCACGTCCGGCCACAGGGAACGGGCCACTTCGACGGTGTCGTCGGTGGAATCGCCGTCCACGAGCACGACTTCGTGGATCCAGTCGGGAAGCGTCTTGAAGACGTACGGCAGATTCTCCGCCTCGTTCATGGCGGGAATCACCACGCTCACCGGCGGAGTGATCGCCAGGTGCGAGGAAATGGGCCGGTAGTGGGCGGCGATCGAAGGATCGTGACCCGAACTCGGCGGGCGCAGAACAGAACTCATGAGTCTTTTCCCTCTCGTCCGGTGGGCCGCCCTCCCCTGGGCGGCCCGGCTGTGTGTCCGGTTCGAAAGGGGGGTTCTCATCTTCGGTACGGTGCATCGGTCTCCGTGCCCGCAGACGAGCTGGCAAAGCTGGCCGGCCTGTTGGAGAAAAACGGCAGCCGGTCGCGCGGCACGGCTCGGTCACCGTTGCGGTCACCGAGCACGGCACCCCCCTACCGCGCCCCGCGCCGGAGACGCCGCGGCCCTGAGCCCTCCCCTGGAGCCGTGGTTCGACGTGCCGGTGCGGGTGAGATGTATGACGGTATTGACGATTGATGCCGAAAGGCAAGACCTGGACGGCTGCCTCACTTTTTTGTTGGTTTGGCCGTTACACAACTTTGGCCCAAGTCGTTCACTCCTGTGCGCGTTTTCCGGAAATTCGTTCCCGGAGGAGAACCAGGAGGAGAACAGCCAGGCTCAGCACGGTCACCGCGACCACCCCGCCGTGGACCGACCAGCGGTGCACGGCCAGCATGCCCTGGGCAACCAGCATGTCGACCACCACCGCGCCCGCAAGGGCGCACACTGCCCGGCCGAAGGGATCCAGCCCCCGCAAGGCCGCGGCGATGGCCACGGCCGGCGCCATGAGCAGGAAGAACAGCGTGCACGGGCCGCGCAGCGGCGAAGCGGAATCGATGAGCGCGAGCAGTGCGCCGACCGCTCCGACAGCGGTCGCGGCGCCCGCGAGCAGCGGCGACAGGTCCCTCCCCGGACCTTTCCGTGTGCCCTCGGTGTCCGTTGCGGCGCCGTCTGGTGAAGGTGTCTTGATACCTAAGGTCTGCATTGGCGACTTTGCCCCCCGAAGCGCCGGATGCCGGGCTTCAATGTGGCGCAGTCCTATGCGGGCCGTCAAGACGACGGCCCCTCGTTGAACAACCGTTCCCCCCCCGGCGCCTGGAGGGGCCCTGGGCCGATTCGTTGACGAGGTGTCACCATATCTGACATGAACATGCAATACATGAACAGTGAACGTCTCGGGTCGATCCTGTTGAGATCACAAAAGTCTTGGCATGAACACTTCCCGTCAACACGCGTAGTTGCTACGAAAGTTATGGCAGAGATCCTGCTAAAGGGAGGTTCCATGAGACGTTCCCGACTTACCGGATTCGTGACCTCGCTCCTCCTCGCCGCCGGCCTCGGTCTCACCGGGGCCGCTTCGGCGCAGGCCTCCTCGACGGCCGCGACCGGTGGCTATGTGGCCCTCGGCGACTCCTACTCCTCCGGAGTGGGCTCCGGCAGCTACATCAGCACCAGCGGCAGCTGTGACCGCAGTACGAAGGCGTACCCGTACCTGTGGAACGCCGCCCACAGCCCGGCCTCGTTCGCCTTCAACGCCTGTTCGGGCGCCACGACGGACGACGTGCTCGCGGGCCAGCTCGGCTCCCTGAACTCCTCCACCTCACTGGTGTCCCTCACCATCGGCGGCAACGACGCCGGCTTCGCCGACGTCATGACGACCTGTGTGATCCAGTCCGACAGCGCCTGCATCTCCAAGATCAACACGGCGAAGGCGTACGTCACCAACACGCTCCCCGGCAAGCTGGACACCGTCTACAACACGATCAGCGCCAAAGCCCCGTCCGCCCGGGTGGTCGTCATCGGCTACCCCCGCTTCTACCTGCTCGGCCAGAGCTGCCTCGGTCTCTCCGAGACCAAGCGGTCCGCCATCAACGACGCCTCCGACACCCTCAACGCCACCATCAGGACCCGCGCCACCGCGCACAACTTCGTCTTCGGCGACGTCCGCACCACGTTCTCCGGCCACGAGATCTGCTCCAGCAACTCCTGGCTGCACAGCGTCAACTGGCTCGACATCGGCGAGTCGTACCACCCCACCGCGGCCGGCCAGTCCGGCGGCTATCTGCCGGTGCTCACGAACGCGGCCTGACCCGTACGGGCTCGCCGGTCAGGGTGAACTTCCGGGCGAGCCCGAGGCAGAGGCGGAGGCCCCGTCCGACGGGGTCTCCGTCGGCGTGCAGGTCACCGAGAACGGCACCGGCTCCGACGCGGTGCGCACCGGACCGCGCACCTCCACGCTGATCTCGTTCTCGATCGTCCCGCCGGCCAGGCCTTCGGGGTACGCCGTCACGGTCAGCCGCACCCGCTCCGTCCTCCCGCCGCCGGCCGGGAAGGACAGCGTCTTCCACCCCGGGTCCGACACCGACCCGTGCGCCAGTACCCACCGGTACTCCACCGCCGCGGGCAGGTGCCCCACCGTGAACGCCGCGGTGAACGCGGGTGCCTGGGCGGTCGGCGGCGGACACGCCCCGGAGTACCTCGGGTGACTGCCGGTCAGGGTGACGTGCACGGACTGGGCCGGCTCGCTGCTCGCCGAAGGGCTGTTGTGCGTGGGCGTGGGCGCCGCGGTGTCCGACTCGGTGGTGCCGCTCGCCGAGGGAGAGGGCACACCGCCGCTCGCCCGGCCGGTGCTCGCGGTGCCGTTCCCCTCGCCGCTCCCGCCGTTCCGGTCGAGCAGCGCGTACGTCAGCCCCGCCAGCGCGAGGACGACCGCGAGCACACCCGCGACCAGGACCAGGGCGGCACGCCGGTCCCGCTCCGGCCGCGCACCCGGCTCCGCGGCCGTGGTCCCGGGGTCCGGGTATCCCGTGGGCAGCGGCATCGGCGGCGTGCGGGACGGCTGCGCCCGCGAGGGCCGGGCCGCCACGGTCGGAGCGTACGACGCCGGCAGCGTGTCCGCCCCGGGCACCCCGCCCGCCGCGACCACCCGCAACTCCCGTTCCGCCCGCTCCGCGGACAGCCGTTCGGCCGGGTCCTTGCGCAGCAGCCCGGCGATCACCGGCGCGAGCGGCCCGGCCCGGCGCGGAGGCGGCAACTCCTCGTCCACCACGGCCCGCAGGGTGCTCAGCGGGGTGTCCTGCCGGAACGGCGAGACGCCCTCGACCGCCGCGTACAGCAGCACACCCAGCGACCACAGATCCGACTCGGGGCCCGGCGTACGCCCCAACGCCCGCTCCGGCGCCAGGAATTCCGGCGAACCGATCACCTCGCCGGTCATGGTCAGCGCGGAACTGCCCTCGACCGTGGCGATCCCGAAATCGGTCAGGACCACCCGGCCGTCGTCGGCGAGCAGCACATTGGCCGGCTTCACATCCCGGTGCAGCACCCCGGCGGCGTGCGCGCCGCGCAGCGCGGACAGCACCTCGGCACCGATGTGCGCGGCCCGCTGCGGGGGCAGGGGGCCCTGCGCCTCCAACCGGTCGGCGAGGGACTGCCCACGTACCAGCTCCATCACGATCCAGGGCCGGCCGCCCTCCAGCGCCACGTCGTACACGGTGACCACGTTGCGGTTCGCGACCCGGGCCGCCGCCCACGCCTCGCGCTCCAGACGTGCGTACAGCCGCTCGACGTCCGCGGCGGGCAGCCCGGCCGGTGCCCGGACCTCCTTGACGGCCACCTCGCGCTGCAGCACCTCGTCACGGGCGCGCCACACCGTCCCCATGCCGCCCTCGCCCAGCGGGGACAGCAGACGGTAGCGGCCCGCGATCACACGTTCGCGGCCCGGCTCTTCGGACACGGGCGCCCCCAAGGCATCTCGCGCGAATCCTCCACAAAAGTAGCTCAACCGAGCGCGGATGCGGCCCCCTCGAGCATCAATCCCGTACCCAGCGCGACGACGACCAGCGCGGAGACGAGCGGTAGCGTCCGGCGCACCAGGGCGGCGAGCGGGTGCGCGGTCCAGCGCGGGCGCCGCTCCAGCGCCCGGGTCACCCCCGACCCCAGCCGGACGACGGCGAACCCGGCCGCGGTGAGCGTCAGCGCCAGACCGGCCCCGTACGCCACGACGAGCAGCAGCCCGAACCAGGCCTTGCCGAGTGCTGCCGCGCCGACCAGGACGACCACGGCGGAGGGGCTGGGCACCAGACCCCCGGCGAACCCGAGCAGGATCGTGCCGCGGACAGTGGGTGCGGTGGGGTGGATGTGGGTGTGGCCTCCGTGGGTGTGCACCACACCGCCGTGCTGGTGGTGGTTCCCGTGGTGACCGTGGCTTCGGTGAGGGTGGCCTGGTCCGTCGTGGTGCGCGGGGTGATCGGCACGGGCAGCCTCCGGGTGCGCACCGACCAGGGCCAAGGGGCGTTCCCCGGCTTCCTCATGGGGGTGCGGGTGCGGGTGCGCGTGCGCGCGGTCGCGCCAGGCCCGGCGTACGAGGCCCGCGCCGGCCGCGAGCACCAGGGCGCCGCTCGCGATGCCCAGCCAGGCGATCACCGAGGGCGTGGCGGCGGAACCGGCCGTGACGAGCAGTCCCAGGGCGACCACGCCGAAGGTGTGGGTCACCGTCACCGAGGCGGCCAGGGGCAGCACGTCCCGCAGCCGTGCCCGGCCTCCGCGCGCCGCCGCCGTCGCGGCCATCAGGGTCTTGCCGTGGCCCGGCGCGAGGGCGTGCAGCGCACCCAGGGCGACCGCGATGAGCAGCGCCAGCGCGGCGAAGCCGACGGTGAGGTCACGGCGGGCCACCAGGTCGTCCAGGGCCTGGGTCCAGCGGTCGGCGCCCCTGGGCAGCACTCCGGCGCCCGGGGCGTCCTGCCGTTCCTCGGCGAGTGCCGGGCCGCCGGGGCGCACCCGCAGGGAGGCGGCGGCGTCGTCGGCGGGGGAGGACAGCAAATCCTGGGGGTAGGCGGTCAGTTCGTGCGAGACCGACGTCTTCGGCACGTCCGTCGCGGTGAGCGTCATCCGGTCGCCGCGCGCGGTGATCTCCCGCCAGCCGGGCCCGCCGGACGCACCGGCTCCGCGGAAGCCGAGGGCGACGGCGCCCCGGGGGAGCGGAGCGGTCAGCCGGCACTCCACGCGGAGGGTGTGCAGACCGGCCTGACCGGGGCGCAACCGTGCCGTGCCGCCGGCGGCGGAAAGCGTGGCCGGACGCCCGCCGACGGTGAGCCCGCTCTCCTCGGCGGCCCGGGCACACCGCTGCCGGGCCCACGCCGTCAGGCCCAGCCGCTCCAGCTCGGGCCCGGCCTGGGTCGCCGGGATCTCGGCGAGGTCCTCCACATGGTCGACGCGCAGCTGTCCGGGAGCGACGACCAGACCGTCGTAGCGGTTGACGGTGAAGTTGCCGAGGGGGTGCGCGCTCGCGGTGCCGGCCGGGAGAAGCGCGGCGGCGCACACGGCGAGGAGGACGAGGAGCAGACGCGGCTTCACTCCGTACCCTCCAGAGCCTCGCGGGCCCGCGCGGCGCCGAGCGGGGAGAAGCCGGGGTTCAGTCTCAGGGCCGAGGTGAGCGAGGCGCGGCCGCCCGTGCGGTGGCCCGTGGCCAGCTCGATCATGCCGCGGTGGTAGAGGAAGGCGGCGTTGCGGTAGCCGGTGGCCGTGGCCGTGCGGGCGTACGACAGGGCCTCGGCGTCACGGCCATTGACGTGGAGCGCCCAGGCGAGGGCGTCCGCCGTGTGCACGGTTTGCCGGCGGGCCCATTCGGCGCGGGCCGCCCGCAGTGCGGCAGCCTTGTCGCCGTGGTCGGCGGCGGCCAGAGCCGTGTCCAGGTCCGCGTTGACGCCGTTGGCACGGGCCAGGGCGGTCCACGCGTCCACCAGGGCGTACTGCCGCCGGGCTCGTGCCCGGTCGCCGGCCGCGCCCCGCGCCTCGTACAGCTCACCCAGTGCGACGAGCGGGCCGGGCAGCGGATACCGGGAGACCACCGCCTCCAGCCCCCTGATCGCCGCGGTGCGGTCACCGCTCGCCGCCTGCGCGCGGGCCCGGCCCTCCAGCGCCGGCAGGTAGCCGTCGTCCGCGGCGAGGGCACGGGCGTAGTAGGTGAGGGCCGACGTGTGGTCGCCCTGGTTCCAGGCAAGTTGACCGAGCTGCGCGGACACGTACGCCGTGTCGCCGGGCGAGGTGGCCGCGGACAGCGCCTGCTGGAGAACCCGGCGTGCCGTGGTCCCGTCCCCGCGCAGCTCGTGCACGTACGCGTACCGCGTGAAGACCGGCACGCCCGGCTTGCGCGCGTCGGCGGTCGCGGCGGCCTTCGACGCCTCGGCGTACCGGCCGAGTTCGACCAGGGCGTCGATACGGGAGGACAGCGCGCGCTCGCTGTACGGGTTCTGCCGAAGCGCCCGGTCCGCGTAGGTCAGGGCGCCGGTGAAATCGTGCCGGGCGGCGGCGAGGGCGGCACGGCCGGCCAGCGCCTGGTCGTTGCCCGGGGCGAGGGAGAGCGACCGCCGCAGCGCCTGCTCCGCCTGCGGGTACCGGGAGGGGTCGCCCTTGGTCCGCGCCTGTTCCACGTAGGCCAGCCCGAGCGTGGCCCAGCCGCCGGAGTCCTTGGGCTGGGACCGCAGGTGTGCCTGGAGGGCGGCGATGCTCGCGTCCAAGTCCGCGCCGCCGAGGACACCAGGGTCCACGGCCCTGGAGGCGACCGGCACCGAAGCGGGCGCCGGATCCGCGCCCAGCGCGATCGCGCCCCCGGTCAGCGCGACCGCCAACAACGCCCCGCACCCCCCGAGCTGCACGGCCCGCCAACGCCGCCCGGCGGCCGCCCGCTCGTCCGGCCGAGAGGCCACGTCGGCGCCGTCTCCTTCGTCGGAGCCGGGGGTCACACGTTCGCCGGAGCCGGAGGGCGCGTGCTCGTGGGGCCCGGAGGGCGCGTGGTCGTGGGGGCTGGAGGGCGCGTGGTCGTGCGGGCTGGAGGGCGCGTGGTCGTGCGGGCTGGAGGGCGCGTGCTCGTGGGGGCCGGAGGGCGCGTGCTCGTGGGAGCGGGAGAGTGAGTGGTCGTCCGGGTGGGAGGGCCCCTCGTCCGGGCCGGGGATTGCGCGTTCGTCCGGGTCGGTGGCCGTGCGTTCGTCCGGGTGGGAGGTGGTGTGGTCGTCGGTGCGGTAGGGGTCCCCCTGGTCCGGGCCGGGGGTTGCGCGGTCCTCGGAGCGGGTGGCCACGCCTTCGTCCGGGCGGCAAG
>NZ_JBICWR010000006.1:281013-415502 GCF_043199855.1 Streptomyces sp. NPDC048521 | reverse complement strand
GGGCGCGCGGTCGCCGGCGCCGGAAGGGGCACCCTCGTCCGGGTGGGAGGCCGCTCTGTCGTTGGCGTCGGAAGGGTCCCCCTTGTCCGGGCCGGGCGCTGCGCGGTCCTCGGAGCGGGTGGCCACGCCTTCGTCCGGGCGGCAAGGCGCGCGGTCGCCGGCGCCGGAAGGGGCACCCTCGTCCGGGTGGCAAGGCGCGCGGTCGCCGGCGCCGGAAGGGGCACCCTCGTCCGGGTGGGAGGCCGCTCTGTCGTTGGCGTCGGAAGGGTCCCCCTTGTCCGGGCCGGGGGTTGCGCGTTCGTCCGGGTCGGTGGCCGTGCGTTCGTCCGGGCGGGAGGTGGTGTGGTCGTCGGTGCGGTAGGGGTCACCCTGGTCCGGGCCGGGGGTTGCGCGTTCGTCCGGGTGGGAGGGTGTGTGGTCGTCGGTGTCGCGGGGCGGGGATGTCGTCGCGGGTTCGGCGGGGGGCGTGACGTCGCCCGGGGGCGAGGTCGTAGCCGTGGGGGCCGGTGTGGCCGGCGCCCCGGTCGTGTGCCGCTGCGGGCTGTTCACCCGCCGCTCGCCGGTCTCGTCGTCATTCGTACGCGGGGACATGCCCTCTCCTCGGTCGCCTGGTGATGTCGAAGGGGGAAGGCGCGGCCCGCCGTGGGGGAGGGGAGTACGGGCCGCGCCGGTCTCGGTGGGACGCGGGGGTCAGTACGGGCGCTGCATGCGCCGGCGCCACCACGCGAAGGCGGTCCCGATCAGCAGGATCCCGGCCGCGCCGGAGGCCGCAGAGGCGGCGATCAGTACGGTGTCGTCCGAGCCGCCCGAGGCGGAGCCGGCCGGCCGCAGGGCGTCACCGAGCTGGCTGCGCACGTCCGTACCCGCGGTCGTCCCCTTGGCGAGCCGCCCGCGTGAGCCGGCCGTGGGCTCGGCGACGTAGGGGAAGTACTTCTCGAACTCCTTGTCGTTCTTGTCGACCGCGTCCCCCAGGTCGTTCTTGGAGCCGACCAGTTCGCCCTCGACGACCTGCAGCGCCTCGTCGATCACGTCGTCGGTGAGCCGGCGCCCGTTCGGGAAGCCGGCGTTGTCGCCGTCCAGCACGCCCAGCCGCTTGGGGTGCATGCTCGGCTTGACGGAGGTGTTCAGCCGCAGCTGCTCCGAAGGCTTCACGTTCGGCGGCTGGTTGAGGCCCTTGACGCCCTTGAGGAACACGTCGACGAGGTCGTTGCGCGGCTCGGCGGGCGCCTTGATCTTGTAGATGGACTCGATGAGCTTCGGCAGCTCGGGCTCGGTGACGTTCTTCAGGAACTGCGCGTCGTACGCCGGCTGCGACGCGTTGAACCTGTCCTTGTCCTTCTGCGGGTTGACGACCTCGTTGACCAGCGGGTTGCCGAGGCGCGACACCTGCGCGTAGTAGCCCTGCGCGTTGCGGCGCTGGGTGGTGGACCAGATGCCGACGACGGGCTGGTGGGAGGACTCGCGGATCAGGTCGTTGGGCACCTGGAGGGCGATCGTGTTGACGTTGTAGCCCTTGAGGGTGTCCCGGCCGACCTCGCTGAGGTTCCCCCCGTACAGCAGGTCGAAGACGCGCAGGTCCAGGAAGAACGGATCGTCGGCCTGCCCGGCGAAGGTCGTGGTGCCGCCGGCCGTCTTGTAGACGGCCTGCCGGCGCAGCTTGCCGTAGTCCGGCATGGACGCCTTGCCGACGTTCGACGGCGCCACCGGCACGTCGTCCGCGAGCTTGGTCCGCGACGCCTCGTGTCCGTTCTTCAGCCGGATGAGCTCGAGGTCGTAGGTCTGCGTGACGTTGAGGTCCGGGTCGGCCAGGTTGGTGACCGGGCCCGTGTTGTACAGGAACGTGTCGCCGTTCTTCGTGGCCGTCTTGAAGGTGTAGCGGAACACCAACTCGCCCTGAGCGTCACCGTTGTTGTCGACGTGGAGGTCGTACTGGGCGTCGTCCGCGAACGTGTAGAAGTTCGGTCCGCCCGCCGGTTCCTCGAAGGGGATCCAGTTGGCCACGATCGTCGTCGTGTCGGGCTTGTCCGGGCTGACGAACGCGTAGAGGTCCGTGTTGTCGTACTGCGGGGTGCCCGAGATCAGCGGGGCCTCCCGGTGGGAGGAGGCGGAGGCCTCCCCGGGTGCCAGCGTGGTGACGCCGGCGGCTGCGAGCCCTCCGGCGGCCAGTGCCCCGCAGATGAGCGCGACCAGGCCCGAGCGCCCCGCACCGCTCCTGGAGATAACAGGTGTCATGCCGTCCGTCCTCAGTGCCGACTTGCCTTTGACGGACGGGTATACGGAGCGGAGCCACAGATCGGTTTGGTCCGACGGAGAAAAAACTTTTCATGGCCCGCGACCCGCGTTTTCGGCCCGCGGATCCGTAACCCCTCGGGGAGGTGTGTGCGGTGCGGATGCGCGGTGCGCGGGGAAGGGCCGGCTGCGGCCGGGGAGAGGGGGCCCGGATGGCGGCCGACGAGCTGCTGGTGCTCGTGGCGGGCGGCGACCAGCGGGCGTTCGAGGAGCTGTACAGGCTGGTGTCCGGGCCGGTGTACGGGCTCGTCCGACGGGTGGTGCGCGACCCCGCCCAGTCCGAGGAGGTCGCCCAGGAGGTGCTGCTCGAACTGTGGCGCTCCGCCGCCCGGTTCGACCCCGGCCGGGGCAGCGCCCTGTCCTGGATCCTCACCCTCGCCCACCGCCGCGCCGTCGACCGGGTGCGCAGCGCCCGCGCGGCCGGCGAACGCGAGCAGCGGGAGGCGCTGCGAGCCGGGGAACCCGCGTTCGACCAGGTCGCCGAGGAGGTGGAGGCGGGCCTGGAACGTGAGTGGGTGCGCCGCTGCCTGAACCGGCTCACGGCGCTGCAACGCCAGTCGGTGACGCTCGCCTACTACGACGGCTACACCTACCGTGAGGTGGCCGAGCGGCTGTCGCTGCCGCTCGGTACGGTCAAGACGCGGATGCGCGACGGACTCACCCGGCTGCGCGAGTGCCTGGGAGGTGCCGCATGAGCATCCTCGGCAAGCTGCTGCGCCGCGAGGACCTGCACTCCCTCGCCGCGCCCTACGCGCTCGACGCGCTCGAACCGGGCGAGCGGCGTCGTTTCGAGAAGCACCTGCGGGACTGCGACCGCTGCGCTGCCGAGGTGCGGGCCCTGGCGGAGGACGCGGTGCGTCTCGCCTGGTCCACGGCGGCCCCCGCGCCCGCCGCCCTGCGCGACCGGGTGCTGGCCGCCGTCCGGACCACCCCGCAGGAGCAGGTGCCGGCCCGGGAGCGACCGCCCCAGCTGCCGCCGCATGTCTGGGGCGCCCAGCCCCCGCCGGGACGCACCCGTACGCCCCGGACGCGCCCCCTGTTCGTGCCGTTCGCCACGGCCACCGCCGCGGCGGCCCTCGTCGTCGCCTCCCTCTTCGCGGTCCAGGCGAACCGCACCGAGGACCGGCTCGACGCGGAGCAGACCCGGGCACGTGAGATCGCCCACGTTCTCGCCGCGTCCGACGCCCGCGCCACGAACAGCGAGGACGCGCACGGCCGCAGTATCGGAGTGATCGCTTCCGCGTCGGAGGGGGAAGCCGTCGTCACCCTCAGCGGATACGGCACCCCGCCCGGCGGGCGCGTGCACCAGCTGTGGCTCATGCGCCCCGGTGTGCAACCGCGCTCCCTGGGGCTTCTCACGGGCGACACGCCCTTGGTCGCCAAGGGCCTCGAGAAGTCCTCGACGTCACTCGCCGTAACCGTCGAGCCCGACGGCGGATCAGACCGACCCACCAGCCAGCCCATTGTCCAACTCACCCTGAAATCGGTCGGATTCGGAGAGTAGTCATCGACGGATGGTCAACCGCCTTACGGGGAAGGTGAATCCTGTGGCCGAGATACACGCGTGCCCCACTGGGGCGATAGGGTTACCCTGCCCGGGCCGGGTGGACTCGTACGGGTGGGGAGTGACATGGAGCAGATAACAGTGCGCAGCAGGGCCAGGGTCCCTGCGATCACCTGCGGGAGCAGCGCGACCAGTTCGCGCCTCGACCGCCATCTGTCGGTACTGGCGGGCCCCGCCATACCGCAGCGGGAGACGATCGAGGCGACCTCGCTGATGCGTGAGCTGACGGCGCGTGACTCGGTGCACGAGCGCAGCGACCGGGGCGCGCGGGTCAGCCGTGTCTCGCTCTTCGCGCCGCTGCGCCGACTGCGCCGCTCGCTGTTCGGCGGCCACTGAGCACTCACCCGCTCATCCAGCGGTCACCGAGCACCTTCACCGGCCACCGTCACCGAGCGATCGGTGCCCCCGGAGCCCTGTCCGGGGTGCCCGTGCTCAGGCCACCACACCGTCACGGCGCAGCGCTGCGATCCCGTCGTCCGTCATCCCCACGGCACGCAGCAGCGCCTCGGTGTGCTGCCCGAGCGCGGGCACGTCGCCCATCCGCGCCTCGTCCCCGCCCGGCAGAGTGATGGGAGGCAGTAGCGCCTTCAGCGGTCCGGCCGGCGACCCCACCTCACGCCACCGCTCCCGGGCCGCCAGCTGCGGATGCGCCGCCAGCTCGTGCAGATCCCTCAGCCGCGCACAGGCGATACCCGCCTTCTCCAGCCGGGCCAGCGCCTCCTCGGTGTCCAGCACCCCCAGCGCACCCGCGACCAGCTCGTCGGTCCGCTCCCGGTGTGCCACCCGTGCCGCGTTCGTCGCGTATGCCGGATCCGTCCCCAGTGCGGGATGCCCTATGACCTGTTCGGCCAGCCGCCGCCACTCCCGGTCGTTCTGCACCGACAGCAGCACCCGCCCGCCGTCCGCCGTCGCGTAGGCGTCGTACGGTGCGATGACGGCGTGCGCGAGCCCGGTGCGCGCCGGGGGCTCACCCCCGTGCATCGCATGGTGCAGCGGATGCCCCATCCACTCGGCGAGTGCCTCCAGCATGGACACCTCCACCGGGCCGCCCCGCCCGGTCGTCCCGCGCCGCACGAGGGCCGCCAGTACACCCGAGAACGCGTACATGGCCGCCGCGATGTCCGCCGCCGGAACCCCCGCCTTGACGGGCTGCTCGGGCGTTCCCGTCACCGACACCAGCCCCGCCTCGCACTGCACGAGCATGTCGTACGCCCGCTTGTCCGCGTACGGGCCCGAGCCGCCGTAGCCCGAGATGTCCACGGCGATCAGCCGCGGGTGCGCCGCGCACAGCGTGGCCGCGTCCAGTCCGAGCCGGGCGGCGGCCCCGTTCGCCAGGTTCTGCACGAACACGTCCGCGTCCGCGATCAGCCGCCGTACGACGTCCAGGCCGCGCGGGTCCTTCAGGTCCAGGGCGAGGGACTCCTTGCCGCGGTTGCACCACACGAAGTGCGAGGCGAGTCCGCGGGCGGCGGTGTCGTAGCCGCGCGCGAAGTCGCCGCCGTCGACCCGCTCCACCTTGATGACCCGGGCGCCCAGGTCGGCGAGCTGCCGGGTCGCGAAGGGCGCGGACACGGCCTGTTCGACGGCGACGACGGTGATGCCCTCCAGGGGCAGGGGCAGATGGTCCATGGGCTGGATCATGTCCCGTGACCGGCGGGTTTGTCAGTAGCCGGTCACCGCTCCCCGCAGGCGTACCGGCGCACGGCGAGCGGCAGGAACACCGCGGCCAGGGCGAGGCTCCAGGCGAGCGACCCGGCGACGGGGTGGGCCACCGGCCAGGCGGCGCCCTCCGGGACGGGCGCGTTGCCGAACAGGTCCCGCAGGGCGGTCGTCACGGCGCTGATCGGGTTCCACTCGGCGAGCGTGCGCAGCCAGCCCGGCAGGTTGTCCGTCGGGATGTACGCGTCGGACAGCAGCGGCAGCACGAAGGAGGAGGCGCCGAGCTGTCCGGCGGCGTCCTCGCTGCGGGTGAGCAGCCCGAGGAAGATCCCGGCGCAGGTGCAGGCGAACCGGAAGAGCAGCAGCAGCGCCACGGCTCCGGCGGCCCCGAGCGCGGACCCTTCGATCCGCCAGCCCACCGCGAGCCCGACCAGCAGCAACGGCACGGTGCCGACGGTCGTGACGACGAGGTCCGCCACGGCCTGCCCGAGCGGTACGGCGGCCCGGCTCACCGGCATCGTGCGGAACCGGTCCATCACGCCGCGGTGGGTGTCCTGGGCGGCCTGGAACATACCGGTCATCAGCCCGCCGGCGGCCGTCGCGACGAGCAGTCCCGGCACGAGGAAGGAGCGGTACTCGCGGCCGGGCATCGCCAGCGCGCTGCCGAAGACATAGCCGAAGAACAGCAGCATGTTGACCGGCATCATCTGGGTCAGGACCGCCAGGCCCGGGTTGTTGCGGACCCGGCGCAGCTGCCGGCCCGTCATCGCGATTCCGTCGTACGCCGACGCGATCATGCGGCGAGCTCCTTGCTGTCGGCGGACTCCCCGGTGAGCCGCAGGAAGACGTCGTCGAGGGTGGGCGGCCGGATGCTCGCGTCCAGCAGCGGCACGCCCGCCGCGTCGAGTTCGCGCACCAGGCGCGGGAGGGTCAGGCCGGGGTCCGTGGTGACCGCGCCCACCGTGTTCCGCTCGCGGTCGAGAGCGGGCTCGCGGCCGGTGAGCCGATCGAGTACGGCCGCCGCCTTCGACAGCGCCCCGGTGTCCGCGACCACCACCTCCACGTACGACCCGATGAGCGCCTTGAGCGCGGCGGGCGAGCCGGTGTGGGCGACCCTTCCCCGGTCCACCAGGGCGATGTCGTCGGCGAGTTGATCCGCCTCCTCCAGGTACTGCGTGGTCAGCAGCACCGTCGTGCCGTCCGCCTTCAGCTCGCGCACCGCCTGCCGGATGCGGGTGCGGCTGGCCGGGTCGAGTCCGGTGGTCGGCTCGTCGAGGAAGAGCACGTCGGGGCGGCGGATCAGGCTCGCGGCGAGGTCGAGCCGGCGCCGCATGCCGCCCGAGTAGGCCGCGGCCTTCCGGTCCGCGGCCTCGGTCAGCCCGAACCGCTCCAGCAGTTCGTCGGCCCGGGCGGCCGGCCCGCGCACCCGGTGCAGCCGGGCGAACAACCGCAGGTTCTCCCGGCCGGTGAGGTCCCCGTCGACCGAGGCGTACTGGCCGGTGACGCCGATCCGGCGCCGCACGGCCGCCGCCTCCCGCACGAGATCGTGCCCGGCGATCCGCGCCGAGCCCCCGTCCGGACGCAGCAGCGTGGTCAGCAGCCGCACCGCCGTCGTCTTCCCCGCCCCGTTCGGTCCCAGCAGCCCGCAGACCGTGCCCTCGGCGACGGCCAGATCCAGCCCCCGCAGGCCGTGCACGGCACCGAAGCGCTTCTCCAGACCTTCACTAAGTACAGCGTACGTAGTAGCCATGGGGCGACCATAGCGCATTACGTACGCTGTACGTAACTAGGATGGTGGCCGAGGTGATGACCGATGGCAGTCCGAGGGGCCGTCCCCGAGGTGATCTGGGCGCGCCCCGAGCGCACCGGCCGGGGTCCGAAGCCGGCGTACACGCGCGACGACATCGCGGCCGCCGCCGTCCGGATCGCCGACGCGCAGGGGCTCGACGCGGTGTCCATGCGGCACGTCGCGGCCGAGCTGGGCTGCGGCACCATGTCGCTGTACAACTACGTCCCCCGCAAGGAGGACCTGTACGAGCTGATGGTCGACGCGATCAGCGCGGAGCACGTCCCGTGGGAGCCGAGCGGCGACTGGCGGGCCGACATGCTCCGGGTGGCCCGGGAGACGCGTGCGCTGATGCGCCGGCACCCGTGGATGCCGCGGCTGATGTCCCCGGTGTACGGCTTCAGCCCGCACGCCCTGCGCTATCTGGAGCACTGCCTGGCCTGCCTGGACCCCTTGGAAGTGCCGTACGGGACCAAGCTGGAGCTGATCGCCATGCTGAACGGCATGGTGACCACCTACGTCCGCAACGAACTCGACACCGCGGAGCGGGTACGGGCCCTGCCGTGGTCGGAGGACGAGGAGAACGCGGTGCGCATCGCCTACCTGGGCAGCCAGATCGCCTCCGGCGCCTATCCGAGGATGGCGGCGGCGTTCATGGAGGACGCCGGGCCGATCGACCTGGAGGCGGTGTTCGAGCGGGCGCTGGAGCGGGTGCTCGACGCGTTCGCGCCGCGTTGAGGGGGCAGGTACGGCGCGTGCGGGTCGTGTGCGGCCGGTCGCGCCGTGCCAAGGACGCCGAGGACATCACCCGCCCGGAGGCCGCCCTGCGTCGCCGTCAGAGCAGCGCGAACTGACCGTCGGGGCCTTCCTCGTGGTGGTCCAGCACGGAGGCGGGACGGCGGGACGGCCCCGGTGCCGGAAGGACGCCCGCGTGCCGCAGGTCGCTCGCCGTGACCGTCGACGTCACGGGCGAGCCGGCCCGCAGGGGCCGCACTTCCGCCAGCAGGGCCAGGACCGTGATCAGCTCCAGCAGCTCCGACGTCCAGGGCTGCGGCCAGGTCGCCGGGCGGATCGCGGCGAGGGTGCCCGGCTCGGCCGAGGTGGTGCGGACCGTGAACCAGGCCGCCAGCACCCGGACCCCGGCCACCTCGTAGTCCCAGGCCTCCGGCGGGACGGGGGAGATACGGCCCTCGTCGAGGTGCAGGGTCTCCTCGTCCCGGTCGTAGTGCAGGGTCGCGGGACGGCTGGGCAGGGGCGCGCGGACGTAGGGCCGGCGGCCGCCCGGCAGCTTGGGGCGTTCGCCGTCGCGGCGCATCAGCCAGAGCAGCCGGCGGCCCGCCTCCACGCCGGAGGACCACAGGTCCCGGTCGTCGGTGAGCGGGACGGTGAGGTCCGGGCGGACCGTCGCCAGGATCCAGGCCAGTACGTCCGGTGCCGTCGGGCGGTCGCCCAGGCGGGCGGACAGGTGATCGAGCAGGCCGGGAGGCAGGTTCGGTTCCGTGCCGCCGGGGCGCCGGAAGAGCGGGCGGACCCGGCCGGTGCGCAGCGTGGGCAGGAGTGATGTGGCCAGCAGCGGAGTGTCGTCGTCGCCCGACTCCACCGTGAACACCTGGTGCGCGTCCGCCACCCGCCACAGCTCCGGGCGGGCCGCGTCGATCAGCCGGTGGTCCGGGATGAGCCACTGCTCGTCGAAGGGCGCCGCCAGGACCCGTACCGGTTCCGCGCAGGGACCCTCGGCGCGCGCGAGCCGCTGTGTGCCGGAGGACTGGCCGGGCAGCTGGCCCACGGCCGAGTGCGGCGTACGGGCGCGGGTCGGCTCGAACAGGGCCTCCCGGTCCGGCCCCTCGGCCTTCAGCAGGGCGTCCCAGCGGGCCTTCAGGGAGGCCGGGTCGGGTGCCGTCGGCCAGGCGCGGCCCGGCCGCAGCGGTGCGACGGACCACGGCATGAGGTCCGCCAGCGGCGGAGCGTCGTCGTGCGTCACGCAGGGCATCGTACGACTTGACCGGTACCCGGTATCAGGTCGCGTCCAGCGTGACGGTGAACGAGAAGCGGTCGCCCCGGTAGTGGATGACCGCCACGTCCAGGACCCGGCCCTCGGCGTCGTACGTCACGCCCGTGTAGTGCAGGATCGGGCTGAGCAGCGGGACTTGGAGCAGCCGCGCGGTCTCCGGGTCCGCGAGCCGGGCCTCCACGGTGTCCGTGATGCGGCTGATGTCCGCCTTGACGATGTCCCGCAGCACCTTCGTCATCGGCCAGCGGGTCAGGTCCTCCAGGTCGATCCGGGCGGCGAGTTCGGGGCGTACGTGGTTGACGGCGTGATTGGTCGGCTCGCCGGTCTTCTCGTCGCTGCGCAGCCGGTGGTACGTGGCCACCTCCGCGAGGTCCGGGAAGTACTCGGCGATCCCGGCGGGCACCGGCGCCCGGCCGTGGCCCAGCAGTTCGCTCGTCATGCCGGACTGCTGGGCCACGATCGCGTCCACCGAGCCCAGCAGCCGCACGGGAGCCCCGCGCCGCGCCCCGGGCTCGATGAACGTGCCGCGCCGCCGGTGCCGGCTGATCAGCCCCTCGTCCTCCAGTTCCTTGAGCGCCTGCCGCATGGTCAGCACGCTGACGCCGTAGTGCTCCGCCAGCTGCTCCTCGGTGGGCAGGCGCAGCGGGTCCTGCGGCGAGCGGCCGAGTATCGAGGCGCGCAGCGACTGCGACACCTGGTACCACAGCGGCAGCTTGCGGTTCAGGACGATCGAATCCGGAGCGAAGGAGGTCACACGGCTATCCGTACCTGTCGGGGCCCGTTCAGTGCAACGGAGCCGTCAGCGCGCCCGGAAATGGCGCTCCAGGCCCTGCCACACGTCGTCGTAGCGCCGCTGCAGATGGTCCGCGCCGGCCGCGTGCGGGGTGAGCGTCACAGGCCAGCGGGTCTCGAACATGAACGCCAGCCCGTCGTCGACCTTCTGCGGCCGCAGCTCGGCCGCGCTCGCCCGGTCGAAGGTCTCCCGGTCCGGGCCGTGCGCCGACATCATGTTGTGCAGCGAGCCGCCGCCGGGCACGAAGCCCTCCGCCTTCGCGTCGTAGGCGCCCTCGACGAGCCCCATGTACTCGCTCATCACGTTCCGGTGGAAGTACGGCGGCCGGAAGGTGTCCTCGCCCACCAGCCAGCGCGGTGCGAACACCACGAAGTCGACCCCGGCCAGGCCCGGGGTGTCCGACGGGGAGGTGAGGACCGTGAAGATGGACGGGTCGGGGTGGTCGTAGGAGATGGTGCCGATGACATTGAAGCGGCGCAGATCGTAGATGTACGGCACATGGTTGCCGTGCCAGGCGACCACATCGAGGGGGGAGTGGTCGTAGGTCGCCGTCCAGAGGTTGCCGCAGAACTTGTTCACCACCTCCACGGGGCCCTCGACCTCCTCGTACGCGGCGACCGGCGCGCGGAAGTCCCGGGCGTTGGCGAGACCGTTGGCGCCGATGGGCCCGAGGTCGGGCAGCTGGAAGGGCGCTCCATAGTTCTCGCACACATAACCTCGGGCCGATGTGTCGAGCAGCTCCACACGGAAGCGCACCCCACGGGGAATCAGTGCGACATGGGCGGGTTCCACATGGAGTCGGCCGAACTCGGTGTGCAGCAGCAGCCCGCCGCGCTCCGGCACGATCAGCAGCTCGCCGTCGGCGTCCGAGAAGACCCGCTCCATCGAGGCGTTGGCGTGGTACAGATGCACGGCCATGCCGGTGCGCTGGGTCGCGTCGCCGTTGCCGCCCAGGGTCCACAGGCCCGCCAGGAAGTCCGTGCCGGCCGGCGGTTCGGGCAGCGGGTTCCAGCGCAGCCGGTTGGGGTCGGGCACCGTCTCGGTGAACGGCGCCGTACGGAGGGCGCCGTTGCCGGTGCGGGTGAACGCCGGGTGCGCGGCGGACGGACGGATGCGGTACAGCCAGGAACGGCGGTTGTGCGCCCGCGGCTCGGTGAACGCCGTACCGCTCAGCTGCTCCGCGTACAGGCCGAGCGGAGCGCGCTGCGGCGCGTTGCGGCCCTCGGGCAGGGCGCCGGGCACCGCCTCCGAGGCGTGTTCATTGCCGAACCCGGTCAGATACGACAGTCCCTCGGCGGTCTTCCGCGCGTCCGCGCTCATGCTCGCTCCCTTGCGGTCCTGATTCCTATGCATCACCGTAGGAATGCCCGCGGTGGTGCGCAAGAGGGCCCCGCGTACTCCGTCCGGGGGACGAGGAGAACCAGACTTCAGGCGGATTCGGGCTCCGGAGCCTTGTCCTAGGCTCCGGATCATGTCGTGGACGTGGACGGGCAGATCTCTCGCCGCGCTCGCGGCCTGCGTCCTGCTGCCGTGCGCAGTGGCGGGATGCGGGGCCGGCGAGGCGCACGAGCGCGGGAGCACGCTCTCGCCCTCTCCGGTGGGCGAGGTGCTGGACGACACCGACGACACCGGCCGCCATCTGCGCGAGGTCGACAGGAAGAACGCGCCGGAGGTCGGCGTCGAGGTGACCCCGGACTCCGGCGGCGGCTGGGACGTCCGGCTGTCCTTCCACCGCTTCCGCTGCTCCGCACCCGGCGCCGAGCCGACGGCGGTCACCGGGCGCGGGCTCGCCCACCTCTTCGTCGACGGCCGCCGGGTGGCCCGGCTGCGCACCCCCGAGTACCACCTGCCCGACCGCCTCGTCCCGCGCGGCACCCACCATGTCACCGCGCGCCTGTACGCCGACGACGGCACGGTGTGGGCCGTGCACGGCGAGCCCGTCCAGAGCACCGCCGACATCACGGTGTCGGACGCGCAGGCGGGGCCGGCCGAGCCGTCGACCGAGACGGCGACCCTCCGCGCCGGCGAGTGAGCGCAACGGCCGCTTCCCTCCGTACCGCCGGGCCAGGTTCACCGGACCGCGGCGGAGAGGCATCATGAGGCCCGTGCCCCACGCGACATCCCTCCGCCGCGCGCCCGTCCAGCGGCGCAGTGCCGAACGGCTGACCAGGATCCTCGACGCCTGCGCCGAACTCCTCGACGAGGTCGGCTACGACGCCCTGAGCACCCGTGCGGTCGCCGTGCGCGCCGGCGTGCCCATCGGCTCCGTCTACCGGTTCTTCGGCAACAAGCGGCAGATGGCCGACGCCCTCGCCCAGCGCAACCTCGAGCGGTACACCGAGCGCGTCACCGACCGGCTGAAGGAAGCCGGCGCGGGCGACTGGCGGGCCGCGATGGACGCCGTCCTGGACGAGTACCTGGCCATGAAGCGCACCGCGCCCGGCTTCTCCCTGGTCGACTTCGGCAACCAGATCCCGGTCGGCGCGCGCCAGACCGAGCCCAACACCCGGGTCGCCGACCGGCTCACCAAGCTGCTCTCCGGCTATCTCGGCCGCACCCCCGACGAGGATCTGCGCCGGGTCTTCCTGGTCGCCGTGGAGAGTGCCGACGCCCTGGTCCAGCTGGCCTTCCGGACGGACCCGCAGGGGGACGAGGCGATCATCGGCGAGACCCGGACGCTGCTGCGCGCCTACCTCGGACGCGTGCTCGACTGAATCACCGGCTCCCTGCCCCGGGGGACTCCCCTCCATGCATACCGGTCGGTATGCTCCCCCTGAGTTCGTCCGGCCCGCCCGCGCCCGCCCGGCGCCGCCGACCCTCCAGGAGGACCCGTGTCCCGCACCGCCCTGCGTATCTGCCCCCTGTGCGAGGCCACCTGCGGGCTGACCCTCACCATCGAGGGCACCCGCGTCACCGGTGCCCGCGGCGACCGCGACGACGTCTTCAGCAAGGGCTTCATCTGCCCCAAGGGCGCCTCCTTCGGCGCCGTGGACGGCGACCCCGACCGGCTGCGCACCCCGCTCGTCCGGGAGGACGGCACGCTGCGCGAGGCCACCTGGGAGGAAGCCTTCGACGCGGTCGCCGCGGGCCTGGGCCCGGTCGTGGAGCGGCACGGCCCGAACGCCGTCGGCCTGGTCCTCGGCAACCCCAACGTGCACACCATGGCCGGCGCCCTCTACCCGCCGGTCCTGCTCGGCGCCCTGCGCACCCGCAGCCTGTTCACCGCCTCCACGGTCGACCAGATGCCCAAGCATGTCTCCAGCGGGCTGCTCTTCGGCCACGCCGACGCGATACCGGTGCCTGACCTGGACCACACCGACCACCTGCTCCTCATCGGCGCCAACCCCCTGGAGTCCAACGGGAGTCTGTGCACCGCCCCCGACTTCCCCGGCAAGCTCAAGGCGCTCAAGGCCCGCGGCGGCCGGCTCACCGTCGTGGACCCGCGCCGCACCCGCACCGCGAACCTCGCCGACCGGCACCTGGCGATCCGCCCCGGCACCGACGCCCTGCTGCTCGCCGCGATGGCGACCGTGCTGTTCGAGGAGGACCTGGTCGACCTGGGCCACCTCGCCCCGCACGTCCAGGGCCTCGAGGAACTCCGGGACGCCCTGGCGGACTTCACACCCGAGGCCGTGGCCGCGGCCTGCGACCTCGACGCCGGTGTCATCCGCACCCTGGCCCGCGAACTCGCCGCCGCGCCCACCGCCGCCGTCTACGCCCGCATCGGCAGCTGCACCGTCCCGCACGGCACCCTGGCGAGCTGGCTGGTCGACGTCCTCAACATCCTCACCGGCAACCTCGACCGGCCCGGCGGCGCCCTCTTCCCGCAGGCCGCCACCGACAGGACACCCCGCCCGGCGGGCCCCGGCCGCGGCTTCGCCCTCGGCCGCTGGCACTCCCGGGTGCGGCGACTCCCCGAGGCCAAGGGCGAGTTGCCGCTGTCGGCGCTCGCCGAGGAGATCGACACCGCGACCGACGAGGGCGAACCGGTCCGCGCGCTGATCGTCGTCGCCGCCAACCCGGTGCTCTCCGCGCCCGACGGCGACCGCCTCGACAAGGCCCTGGACTCCCTGGACTTCATGGTCAGCGTCGACCCGTACCTGAACGAGACCTCGCGCCACGCCCATGTCGTCCTGCCGCCGCCCCCGCCCTCCCAGAGCCCGCACCACGACTTCGCGTTCAACACCCTCGCCGTGCGCAACCAGGTCCGCTACACCCGGCCCGCGGTCCCGCTGGAGCCCGGCCGCATGGCCGAGAGCGAGATCCTGGCCCGGCTGATCCTCGCGGCCACGGGCATGCACGGCGCCGACCCGTCCGCCGTGGACACCATGGTCATCGACCAGACCCTCGGCAAGGCCGTGCAGGAGGAGCACTCCCCGGTGTACGGCCGTGACCCGCGCGAACTCGCCGACCGGCTCACCGGCGACAACGGCCCCGAGCGGCGGCTCGACATGATGCTGCGGCTCGGTCCGTACGGCGACGGCTTCGGCGTACGACCCGACGGGCTGAGCCTGGCCAGGCTGCTCGCCCACCCGCACGGCATCGACCTCGGCCCGCTGCGCCCGCGCCTGCCGCAGCCGCTCAGGACCCGCAGCGGCAAGGTCGAGCTGCTGCCCGAACCCATCGCCGGCGACCTGCCCCGGCTCCGCCAGGCGCTGCACGAGCGCCCCGAGGGGCTCGTCCTCGTCGGCCGCCGCCATCTGCGCTCCAACAACAGCTGGATGCACAACGTGCCCGCCCTCACCGGCGGCAGCAACCGCTGCACCCTGCACATCCACCCCGAGGACGCCGACCGGCTCGGCGTGCGCGACGGGGAGGACGTACGCGTCAAGGGCGCCGGGGGAGAGGTCGTGGCCCCCGCCGAGGTCACCGACGGCGTCCGGCCGGGGGTGGTGAGCCTGCCGCACGGCTGGGGCCACGACCGCCCCGGCACCCGGCTCGGACACGCCTCCGCCGCCCCCGGCGTCAACGTCAACCAGCTCCTCGACGGCAGCCTGCTCGACCCGCTGTCGGGCAACGCGGTCCTCAACGGCGTACCCGTCCAGGTCACCGCAAGCCTGTGACCTGGAGTTTTGCGCTTATTGCTCGCACGTCAACATCTTGTTAACGTCGGACGACGGGACCTAACGTCAACGCACCGCCGACACCCAGGTGGGATGTTCAAGGGCGAACGTTAGGTATCCACTCATGCTGACCATCCTCGGCTTCGCCATGATCGCGACCTTCCTGGTCCTGATCATGCTGAAGAAGATGTCGCCGATCGCGGCGCTCGTGCTGATTCCCGCGCTGTTCTGCGTGTTCGTCGGCAAGGGCGCCAAGCTCGGTGACTACGTCATCGACGGCGTCACCGGCCTCGCCCCCACCGCGGCGATGCTCATGTTCGCGATCGTCTACTTCGGTGTGATGATCGACGTCGGTCTCTTCGACCCGATCGTGCGGGGCATCCTCAGGTTCTGCAGGGCCGACCCGCTCCGCATCGTCGTCGGCACCGCGGTCCTCGCCGCCATCGTCTCCCTCGACGGCGACGGCTCGACCACCTTCATGATCACGGTCTCGGCGATGTACCCGCTCTACAAGCGCCTGAAGATGAGCCTGGTCGTGATGACCGGCGTCGCCGCCATGGCCAACGGCGTGATGAACACGCTGCCGTGGGGCGGCCCCACCGCCCGTGCCGCCACCGCGCTCAAGGTCGACGCGAGCGACATCTTCGTGCCGATGATCCCGGCGCTGGCCATGGGCCTGGTATTCGTCCTCGCGCTCGCCTACGTCCTCGGCCGCCGCGAGCGCAAGCGGCTCGGCGTGCTCACGCTGGACGAGGTGCTGGTGGAGGAGACCGAGACGGTTCTGGTGGGCGCCGGCTCCGGCAACGGCGCGCACAGCACCGGTGGCTCCCACGCCGGCGCGGGCCTGCCCGACCGGCCCGAGGACGAGGGATTCCAGGGTCTCGACCCGAACCGCCCCACCCTGCGCCCGAAGCTGTACTGGTTCAACGCGCTGCTCACGGTCACGCTGCTCACCGCCATGATCATGGAATGGCTGCCGATCCCGGTGCTGTTCCTGCTCGGCGCCGCGCTCGCCCTGACCGTCAACTTCCCGCACATGCCCGACCAGAGGGCCCGCATCGCCGCCCACGCGGAGAACGTCCTCAACGTCTCCGGCATGGTCTTCGCCGCGGCCGTCTTCACCGGCGTCCTGCAAGGCACCGGCATGGTCGACCACATGGCCACCTGGCTGGTCGACAACGTCCCCGACGGCATGGGCCCGCACATGGCCCTCGTCACCGGCCTGCTGAGCATCCCGCTCACGTACTTCATGTCCAACGACGGCTTCTACTTCGGCATCCTGCCGGTGCTCGCCGAGGCGGGCCAGGCGCACGGGGTCTCCTCGCTGGAGATCGCCCGCGCCTCGATCGTCGGCCAGCCGCTGCACATGTCCAGCCCGCTCGTCCCCGCCGTGTACGTCCTGGTCGGCATGGCCAAGGTCGAGTTCGGCGACCACACGAGGTTCGTGGTGAAGTGGGCCGCGCTCACCTCGCTTGTGGTCCTCGGCGCGGGAATCCTGTTCGGCATCATCTGACCACTCCAGGAGGACGTACTCATGGCGCCCGGTGGGAACCGCGGCTGGCTGCTCCGCCTCGTCATCGCCTTCGGCTTCGCGCAGGGGGCGGTGTCGATGGCCCGGCCGGCCGTCTCCTACCGGGCGCTCGCGCTGGGCGCCGACGAGCGGGCGGTCGGCGTCATCGCGGGCGTGTACGCCCTGCTCCCGCTCTTCGCCGCCGTACCGCTCGGCCGCCGCACCGACCACGGACGCTGCGCACCGCTGCTCCCCGTGGGCGTGGTCCTCATCTCCGGCGGCTGCGCCCTCAGCGGACTCGTGAACTCCCTCTGGGCGATGGCCCTGTGGAGCGGAGTGATGGGACTCGGCCACCTCTGCTTCGTGATCGGCGCCCAGTCCCTGGTGGCCCGCCGGTCCGCCCCGCACGAACAGGACCGCAACTTCGGGTACTTCACCATCGGAGCCTCCCTCGGCCAGCTCGTCGGACCCGTGGCCGCGGGCGCCCTGATCGGCGGCCCCGACATGGCCGGCAGCAGCGCGGTCGCCCTCGTCGTGGCGGGCGCGGGCGCGGCGGCCGCCGTCACCTCGCTGTGGCGCATCGAGGACCGCACGGCCGTCGACCCCCGCCCGTCACGGGGCGGGCGGGTGCCGGTCGGTGTGATCCTGCGCGCCCGGGGCGTCCCCGCGGGCATGCTCATCAGCCTGTCCGTGCTGTCCGCCACCGACATCCTCACCGCCTACCTGCCGGTGGTCGGCGAGCACCGGGGCATCGCGCCCTCGGTGGTCGGCGTCCTGCTCAGCCTGCGCGCCGGTGCCACCATCGCCTGCCGGCTCGTCCTGACCCCGCTGCTCCGGCTGCTGGGCCGGCCGGCGCTGCTCACCGTGACCTGCCTCCTGGCCGCCGTGCTGTGCGCCTGCATCGCGCTGCCGGCGCCGGTGTGGGTGCTGGGGCTGATGCTCATCGCCCTCGGCTTCTGCCTCGGCGTCGGGCAGCCGCTGTCGATGACGACGGTCGTCCAGGCCGCCCCGGCGGACGCCCGCTCGACCGCGCTCGCGCTGCGCCTGACCGGCAACCGGCTCGGCCAGGTCGTCGCCCCGGCCGCCGCCGGTCTGGTCGCGGGCCTGGCGGGCGTCGCCGCGCCGTTCGTGCTGCTCGGGGCCTTGCTGCTGCTGTCGTCGGGGGTGGCGCTGCGCTCGCCGGGGCGGCCCGAGAGTGTCCCAGGAGGGGCGGTGCGCCAGCGGCCGGGGCGTTCGGGATTGCGCCGCACGAGCGATATCTGACGACGCGCCGGGCGTCGCTGCCGCGGGGCGCGCGGCCCATGACGGAGAGTCCAGGCGAAAGAGCGATTTGTATGAAAATCGTCTGAACTTGGAGGATCGCGCATGCCCACCCTGACACTCCCACGTGCCGCAGGCTCCCGCGCGGGCGCCACAGTCGTCCTCACCGCCCTCGCCGCGGCGGGCGCGTCATGGGTAGCGGCGCCGAACGCGGTGGCCGTGGGGGAGAACGGCGACATCAGGATCCACAACGCCCGCGTGCCCTACGTGACGCAGCTCGGCGGATCGGCGAAGGACGACCCGGTGGTCTGCAAGTTCTGGCTGGAGGCCGTCAACTTCGACTCTCTGGGCAGCATCGCGTACACCATCACGCCACAACCTCCGCTGCCCACGGCCGCCACCGTGACGGGCATCATCCAGCTCGCCGGCGGTGCGGGGCACACCGACCCGCTGGGGCTGGCGGACGGACAGTACAAGATCAGCTGGACCGTGGGGACACCTCCGGCCGTGAAGGAGAAGGTCTTTCGCGTCAACTGCCACGACGGCCAGCACGACGGGGCACAGGGTCCCGGCGGACAGATCGAGGACCATCAGCAGGAGAACGGGGCCTGGGGCCAGAACGACCAGCAACCCCCGAAGGGCGGCGTGCACGCGGGCGGCGGCGGTCTCGTCGACACCGCGGCCGCCTACTCGCCGGTGACCGCAGCGGCGGCGGTGGGTCTGGTCGCGGTCTGCGGTGCCGTGTACTTCCGGCTGATCCGCCGGCGGCCCCATGGTGCCGCGTAGGCGCAGACGCAGGCCCTGGCACCGGACCCGCGCCTACCGCCTGGCCAGGACGGCCCTGCTCGCGGTCGTCCTGGTGACGGTGGGGTCGCGGTGCGGCGGACACGGCACGCCGGCCGTGCCCGACGGGTCGGACGGCCCGGGTGCCGCGGCGGCCGCCGGACCGCACTCGGACGGACGCGGTCCGGACCGCGAGGACCCCGACACGGCTCCGTCCACGCCCCCGCCCCGCCCGCTGTCCCGGTCCCGGCCCACGTCCTTCCGCATTCCCTCGCTGGGGGTCGACGCCCCGATCACGGGTATCCGGCTCGACCGCGACCGGCAGTTGGAGACACCGCCCGTCGACAAGCCGAAGCTGGTCGGCTGGTACGAGGGCGGCCCCACACCGGGCGAGTCCGGCACCGCCGTCGCCGTCGGTCACCGCGACACCGCGACCGGCCGTGCCGTGTTCGCCGGACTCGCCCAGGTCGAGCCCGGCAAGCTCATCGAGGTCGGGCGGGAGGACGGGCGTACCGCCGTCTACACCGTGGACCGGGTGAAGGTCTTCGACAAGACCGGGTTCCCGGACAAGGAGGTCTACGGCTCGACCCGGCGCCCGGAACTGCGTGTGATCACCTGCGGTGGCCTCTTCAGCCGGCGGACGGGCTACACCAGCAACGTGGTGGTCTTCGCCCACCTGTCCGCGACGAAGTGACCGGTCGGTGCCGGCGCCGCCCCCGCACCACCGGTCACCCCGTCCTCGGCCGCTCCGAACCCCGTCCTCGGCCGGTCCCAATCCCGGCGCTCGCCGGTGTGAACCCTGGTGTCCGCCGGTGTGAACCCTGGTGTCCGCCGATCTGAACCCCGGTGTCCGCCGGTCTGAACCCCGTCCTCCGCCGCTCGGAATCCCGGCGCCCGCCGCTCCGGACCCCGTCCTCGGCCGGTCCAACCCCGTCCTCCGCCGCTCCGAACCCCGGCTCCCGCCGGTCCGAACCTCGTCGTCCGCCGGCCGAACCCTGGGCCGGCCGAACTCCGGCGCTCGCCGTCCGAACTCCGGCGCTCGCCGTCCGGATTCCGGCGCCCGTCGGCCGAGCCCCGGCGCCGCCGGCCCGAACCCCCTCGTCCGCTTCCTGCGCTGCCTGCGCCGGAGCGTCCACCGCCGCGCCATGACTTCCCCCGGCCGGCACAGTCCGTTAACTTCCGTGGTCCGAGGGCCCCGTACGAGCCGCACGGGGCCCTCGGACCACGGAGCAGCGGCGCTCCGGACAGCCCCCGGAGGCAGCAGCCATGACGCGCGCCATCTCCCTGCACGACGTGAGCAAGTCCTACGCGCGCGGCCAGCGGGTGGTGGACCGGCTCTCGCTGGACATCGCGCCCGGCGAGTTCCTGGTCCTGCTCGGCCCCTCCGGCTGCGGGAAGTCCACCGTGCTGCGGATGATCGCCGGCCTGGAGGAGATCGACGAGGGCGAGCTGCTCCTCGACGGCGCGTACGCCAACGACTGGCAGCCGTCCGAGCGGGACATCGCCATGGTGTTCCAGAACTTCGCCCTCTACCCGAGCATGACCAGCCGCGACAACATCGGCTTCCCGCTGCGCATCGAGGCGCCCGGCGCCGACCCGGGCCCGCGGGTCACCGCCACCGCCCGCATGCTGGGCATCGAGGACCTGCTCGACCGCTTCCCCGGCCAGCTCTCCGGCGGCGAACGGCAGCGGGTGGCGATGGGCCGGGCCATCGCCCGCCACCCCTCCGCCTTCCTGATGGACGAGCCGCTGTCCAACCTCGACGCCAAGCTCCGCAACCGCTTGCGCGCCGAGATCTCCCAGCTGACCCGCGAGCTGGGGGTCACCACGGTCTACGTCACCCATGACCAGGCCGAGGCGATGTCCCTCGGCGACCGGGTGGCCGTACTGCGCGGCGGAGTCCTCCAGCAGCTCGGCACCCCGCGTCAGGTGTACGCGCTGCCCCGCAACATCTTCGTCGCCGCCTTCATCGGCACCCCGCGCATCAACCTGCTGCGCGGCCTGGTCCGCGCCCCGCTGGACGGCGCCATGACCGTCAGTCTGGGCAAGCAGGCGCTGCGCCTGCCCGAGCCGCTCTGCCTGGACCACCGGCTGCTGCGGGTGCAGCAGGGGCGCGAGGTCATCGTCGGGCTGCGCTCGGAGGCGGTGCGCATCGCCAGGCACAGCTCCGCCCGGCCCGGCGAGGTGCCGCTCACCGGGCTGGTGGAGCACGTGGAGTTCCAGGGGCACGAGATCCTCGTCCACTTCGACACCGGTTCCAGTCCCGCCGTCGTACCCGAACTGGAGGCCCCGCGCCCGGTCGCCCGGGCCGCGCGCCGGCGTCGCCGGGAAGGCCCGACGGTGCTGGACCGGCTGCGGGAGCGGGCGGGTTCCCTGCGCGCCGGCCCGGTGGTGGTGCTCGAACATCCCGCGGACGCCGAACCCGAACCCGAGCCCGCCGTGCCGGAGGGGCGGCTGCCGGGCGACCTGGTCGTGCGCACCACGCCGGACATCCGGCTGCACCACGGTATGCAGGTCCCGCTCCTCGTCGACCTCGCCCACCTCTTCGTCTTCGACCAGCACGGCGACCGCATCTGCCCGTCCCCCGACCGGCTGCCCGATCTGGACGAGTGAGCGCCCGCCGCGGCGGCGATGATGTCCTGGTACACCTGGCGCCAGAAAACTATCACCGCTAGTTTGTGTGCCGGACGACGCAGCCCCGCCGGGAGGACAGCAGCATGAAGGCACACGACGGCCTGTACATCGACGGCGCCTGGCGCCCCGCCAGCAGCGGGGACGTGATCGAGGTCGTGAACCCGGCCGACGAGCAGGTCATCGCCCGCGTCCCCGCAGGCGGTGCCCTGGACGTCGACACCGCCGTACGCGCCGCGCGCGCCGCCCTTCCCGCCTGGGCCGCCACGGCCCCGGCCGAGCGGGCCGCGCGCCTCACCGCCCTCCGGGACGTCCTCGCGGCCCGCAAGGACGAGATCGCCGAGACGGTCACCGCCGAACTCGGCTCACCGCTCGCGTTCTCCCAGGCCGTGCACGCCGGCGTGCCGATCGCGGTCGCGGGCTCCTACGCCGAACTGGCCGCCACCCACTCCTTCGAGGAGAAGGTCGGCAACTCCACCGTCCTGCACGAGCCGATCGGCGTGGTCGGCGCGATCACCCCCTGGAACTACCCACTCCACCAGATCGTCGCCAAGGTCGCCCCGGCGCTCGCCGCGGGCTGCACGATCGTCCTCAAGCCCGCCGAGGACACCCCGCTGACCGCCCAGTTGTTCGCCGAGGCGGTCCACGCGGCGGGCGTACCGGCGGGCGTGTTCAACCTGGTCACCGGCCTCGGCCCGGTCGCCGGGCAGGCCCTCGCCGAACACCCGGACGTGGACCTGGTCTCCTTCACCGGCTCTACTGCGGTCGGCCGGCAGATCGGCGCGGTGGCCGGCGCGGCCGTCAAGAAGGTCGCCCTCGAACTCGGCGGCAAGTCCGCCAACGTCATCCTGCCGAGCGCCGACCTCGCCAGGGCGGTGAGCGTCGGCGTCGCCAACGTGATGTCCAACTCCGGGCAGACGTGCAGCGCCTGGACCCGCATGCTGGTCCACCGCGACCAGTACGACGAGGCGGTGGAACTGGCCGCCGCGGCCGCCGCCAAGTACGGCGACCGCATCGGTCCGGTCGTCAACGCCAAGCAGCAGGAACGCGTGCGCGGTTACATCGAGAAGGGCATCGCCGAGGGCGCCCGCCTGGTCGCCGGTGGCCCCGAATCCCCGCGCGAGAAGGGCTACTTCGTCAGCCCGACCGTCTTCGCCGACGTCACCCCGGAGATGACCGTCGCCCAGGAGGAGATCTTCGGCCCGGTCCTCTCCCTCCTCCGCTACGAGGACGAGGAGGACGCCCTGCGCATCGCCAACGGCACGGTGTACGGCCTCGCCGGTGCGGTCTGGGCCGGTGCCGAGGACGAGGCGGTCGCCTTCGCCCGCCGCATGGACACCGGTCAGGTCGACATCAACGGCGGCCGGTTCAACCCCCTCGCGCCCTTCGGCGGCTACAAGCAGTCCGGCGTCGGCCGGGAACTCGGCACGCACGGACTCGCCGAGTACCTCCAGACCAAGTCCCTCCAGTTCTAAGGAAGTCCGTCAGTCATGGCCGTACGAGCCGCCGTCCTGCCCGCCATCGGCGCCCCCCTGGAGATCATCGGCATCGAGCTGCCCGACCCGGGCCCCGGCCAGGTCCGCGTCCGCCTCGCCGCCGCCGGCGTCTGCCACTCCGACCTGTCCCTGTCCAACGGCACCATGCGGGTCCCCGTCCCGGCCGTCCTCGGCCACGAGGGCGCCGGCACGGTCGTCGCCGTGGGGGAGGGCGTCACCCATGTGTCACCCGGTGCGCCGGTCGTCCTCAACTGGGCGCCGTCCTGCGGAAGCTGCCACGCCTGCACGCTCGGCGAGGTCTGGCTGTGCGCCAACGCCCTGGCCGGCGCCGCCGACGTCCACGCCCGCACCACCGACGGCACCGAACTCCACCCCGGCCTGAACGTCGCCGCGTTCGCCGAGGAGACGGTGGTCTCGGCGTCCTGCGTGCTGCCGCTCCCGGAGGGCATCCCGCTCACCGATGCGGCCCTCCTCGGCTGCGCGGTCCTCACCGGATACGGCGCGGTCCACCACTCCGCCCAGGTGCGGGCCGGCGAGACGGTCGCCGTGTTCGGTGCCGGCGGGGTCGGCCTCGCCACCCTCCAGGCGGCCCGGATCGCGGGCGCGTCCCGGATCATCGCCGTCGACGTCTCCCCCGAGAAGGAGGAACTGGCCCGCGCGGCCGGCGCCACCGACTACGTCCTCGCCTCCGAGAACACCCCGCGCGAGATCCGCGCCCTCACCGGCAAGCAGGGCGTCGACGTGTCGATCGAGTGCGTGGGCCGTGCCGTCACCATCCGTTCGGCCTGGGACTCCACCCGCCGGGGCGGCCGTACGACGGTGGTCGGCATCGGCGGCAAGGACCAGCAGGTCACCTTCAACGCCCTGGAGATCTTCCACTGGGGCCGCACCCTGTCCGGCTGCGTCTACGGCAACTGCGACCCGGCCCGCGACCTGCCGGTGCTCGCCGGGCACGTCCGCGAGGGACGCCTGGACCTGTCCGTGCTGGTCACCGAACGCATCGCCCTGGAGGGCATCCCGGCCGCCTTCGACACCATGCTCGCGGGCAAGGGCGGCCGGGCCCTGGTGGTCTTCTAGCGCCTACCCGCAGCGTGCCCGCCGTCCGGCACCGCCGCCGAGTCGCGTTCCGGGTGACGTTCATCATGTCCCTCGAGGCTAGGTGGCGGTCCGGGTACGGGCCGGCGGACATCGGACGGGGTACTGCGGCCCGCGCGAGTGCGGCGACCGCAGTTCCAGGGGCGCGGCCGGCCACGACGGTCCCGCACCCGGCGGACCGCCGTCGAGCCCACGCCTGCGGTCCGCGCTCAGCGCAGGGCGCCGGCCGGGATGCCCAGCAGGTCGGACAGCGCCCGCTGCCCCGACGCAGTCACCTGCACGGCCCGCTCGGAGCCGATGCGGACGCACCACTGCGCGTCCAGTGCGTGCCGGCACAGCGCCGCCCCCGCCGCACCCGCGAGATGAGCGCGCCGCTCGGTCCAGTCGAGGCAGGGGCGGGCGAGCGGGCGGCGCCCCGCGCGGTCGAGGGCAATACCCGCGGCGCCGAACCACTCCAGCCCCGCGTCGGTCAGCGCGAACCCGGTGTCCTGCCGCAGCAGCCCCCGCTCGGTCAGCGCGTCCGTGACGGCGATGCCCAGCCGCCCGGCGAGATGGTCGTAGCAGGTACGGCCCCGGGCCATCGCGGACTCGGTGCTCGACTCCCGCAGGGTGCGCACAGGGCGCTGTACGGCCGCCGCGGGCACCTGCGCCGCGAGGTCCTCGACGAGTTGTGCCACGCGCGCGTCGGCCAGCCGGACGTACCGGTGTCTTCCCTGCCGTTCCTGCGCCAGCAGTCCGCCCGCGACCAGTTTGCCGAGGTGCTCGCTCAGGGTGGACGCGGCGACCCCGGCGTGGCGGGCCAGTTCCCCGGCGGTCCAGGCCCGCCCGTCGAGCAGTGCCAGCAGACACGCGGCCCGCGTCTCGTCGGCGACCAGCGCGGCGAGGGAGGCGAGGCCGGCGGCCCGGGAGTCCTTGGTGGTCATGCACCCAGCATGGGCCATCGACACTTCGGCGCCGGCCGAAGTGTCATATCGCCCTCACGCGGTCTGCCGCACCTGCTCGTACTGCTGTGCCAGCCCGTCCAGCAGCGCCGACAGCCCGGTCTCGAAGGCCCGCTCGTCGATCTTCTCCTGCTGCTCGGCGAGCAGATGGGCCTGGCCGAGGTGGGGGTAGTCGGCGGGGTCGTAGGCGCTCGCGTCGTCCACGAAGCCCCCGGCGAACGAACCGAGCGCGGAGCCCATGATGAAGTAGCGCATCAGCGCGCCGATGGAGGTCGCCTGCGCCGGCGGCCAGCCGGCGTCGACCATCGCGCCGTAGACCGCGTCGGCCAGCCGCAGGGCGGCGGGGCGGCGGCCGGGGCCGCGGGCGAGGACCGGGACGATGTTCGGGTGGTCGCGCAGCGCGGCCCGGTAGGAGACGGCCCAGTCGTGCAGCGCGGTCCGCCAGTTCCGGCCGTCCTCGAACATCGACAGGTCCACCAGAGCGCTCACCGAGTCCGCGACCGCCTCGAGGATCTCGTCCTTGGTGCGGAAGTGGTTGTACAGCGAGGGCCCGCTCACCCCCAGCTCGGCGGCGAGCCGGCGGGTGGAGACGGCCGCCAGGCCCTCCCGGTCCACGAGTTCCCGGGCCGTCTCGACGATCCGGTCGGTGCTGAGGAGGGGCTTGCGCGGTCGGGCCATGGCGCACATAGTAGGGCTGCGACCAGAAACTAGCAGTGCTAATTTAAAGGTCCGGCTTTCAAGAACCATCTGGTGTGGGGTGATCTCGTGGTGAACCTGGGGCTCAGCGAGGAGCAGGCGGCCGTACGGCAGCTCGCCCGGGACTTCGTGGAGCGCGAGATCGCCCCGCACGTGGTCGCCTGGGACCGCGCCGAGGAGGTCGACCGGGGCATCGTGAAGAAGCTCGGCGAGGTCGGCTTCCTCGGGCTGACCGTCGACGAGGAGTACGGCGGCTCCGGCGGCGATCACCTCGCCTACTGCCTGGTCACCGAGGAACTGGGGCGTGGCGACTCGTCCGTCCGCGGCATCGTGTCCGTCTCCCTGGGGCTCGTCGCCAAATCGATCGCTGCCTGGGGGAGCGAGGAGCAGAAGCGGCGCTGGCTGCCGGGGCTGACCGCCGGCGAGTACGTCGGCTGCTTCGGCCTCACCGAGCCGGGCACCGGCTCCGACGCGGGCAACCTCACCACCCGGGCCGTCCGAGACGGCGACGACTACGTCATCGACGGCACGAAGATGTTCATCACGAACGGGACGTGGGCGGACGTCGTCCTGCTCTTCGCCCGCTCCACCGACGCCCCCGGCCACAAGGGCGTCTCCGCCTTCCTCGTGCCCGCCGACACCCCCGGCCTGACCCGCCGCACCGTTCACGGCAAGCTCGGTCTGCGCGGGCAGGCCACCGCCGAACTGGTCCTGGAGGGCGTCCGGATACCCGCCTCCGCCATGCTGGGCGAGGAGGGCAAGGGCTTCTCCGTCGCGATGTCCGCGCTCGCCAAGGGGCGGATGTCGGTGGCCGCGGGATGCGTCGGCATCGCCCAGGCCGCGCTGGACGCCGCGGTCGGGTACGCGGGTGAGCGCGAGCAGTTCGGCAAGCCGATCGCCCGTCACCAGCTGGTGCAGGAAATGATCAGCGACATCGCGGTCGACGTCGACGCGGCCCGGCTGCTGACCTGGCGGGTGGCCGACCTCATCGACCGCGGCCGGCCGTTCGCCGTCGAGTCCTCCAAGGCCAAGCTGTTCGCCTCCGAGGCCGCCGTCCGCGCCGCCAACAACGCCCTCCAGGTCTTCGGCGGCTACGGCTACATCGACGAGTACCCGGTCGGCAAGCTGCTGCGCGACGCCCGCGTGATGACCCTCTACGAGGGCACCAGCCAGATCCAGAAGCTGCTCATCGGGCGTGCCCTGACCGGGGTTTCGGCGTTCTGAGTACTCTCCTGAGTATCTCGGCGGATGTGGCACGGGCCACGTCCGCCGATCCTGGACGGCATGAGCGAGACATCGGACAAGCCTCAGAACACGGCGGCCTTCTACGGCCAGGCCGTCGCCTCTTTCTCCGTCGCCATGGCCGCGACGGCCATCGGCATCTTCAAGCTCCACGCCGACGCCTGGGTCCGTGCCTTCCTGGCCATCGCCGTCCTGTATCTGGTCACCTCGGCCTTCACCCTGGCGAAGGTGATCAGGGACCGGCAGGAGGCGACCCGACACGCCTACCACCCGTTCGAGAAGCTCTGAGCCCCATGACGCACGTCCGTGAGCGGCCGCGCTAAGCGCCCGCTCACCGTCGGCGGTATGGTGGGGGTCCTGTCGGCGAGAGGGGCCAACGAGCGATGAGTACGGCGAAGGAGACGACCGGCGGCGAAGTGGAGCCGTGGGAAGAGGTCACCCCTGACGCGGCCCGGCGGCTCCTGGTGGCCGCCGTGGAAGCCTTCGCCGAGCGCGGCTACCACGCGACGACGACCCGGGACATCGCCGGTCGAGCCGGCATGAGCCCGGCCGCGCTCTACATCCACTACAAGACCAAGGAAGAGCTGCTCCACCGGATCAGCCGGATCGGCCACGACAAGGCCCTGGACATCCTGCGCACGGCGGCCGGCCGCGAGGGCAGCGCCACGGAGCGGCTGGCCGACGCCGTCGGCTCCTTCGTCCGCTGGCACGCCGGGCGGCGCACCACCGCCCGGGTCGTGCAGTACGAACTCGACGCCCTCGGCCCCGACGCGCGCGCCGAGATCGTCGCGCTGCGCCACCAGGTGGACGCCGAGGTGCGCGGGATCATCGAGGACGGCGTGGCCGCGGGTGAGTTCGACGTGCTGGACGTCCACGGCACCACGCTCGCCGTGCTGTCGCTGTGCATCGACGTGGCCCGCTGGTTCAACGTGAACGGCCCGCGCACCCCCGAGGAGGTCGGCGCGCTCTACGCCGACCTCGTGCTGCGGATGGTGGGCGCCAAACAGGACGCCCCGGCGTTCCGGGGTGGTACCGGGAATCAGAGGTAGTACCGGGCCACCGACTCCGCGACGCACACCGGCCTGTCGCCGCCCTCGCGCTCCACGGTGAAGGCGACCGTCACCTGGACACCACCGGTGACGTCCTCGACACCGGCGATCGTCGCGGTGGCACGCAACCGGGAGCCGACGGGCACGGGGGCGGGGAAGCGGACCTTGTTGGTGCCGTAGTTGACGCCCATCTTCACGCCCTCGACCTGGAGGAGCTGCGGCCCGAAGAGCGGGAGCAGCGACAGCGTCAGGTAACCGTGCGCGATGGTGGTCTTGAACGGTCCCGCGGCGGCCTTCTCGGGGTCCACGTGGATCCACTGGTGGTCCCCGGTGGCCTCGGCGAAGAGATCGATCCGCTTCTGGTCGACCTCCAGCCAGTCGGTGTACCCCAGCTGCTCGCCCACGGCGGCCTTCAGCTCGTCGGGGGAGGTGAAGATCCTCGGTTCTGCCATGTTCCCGGCCTCTCGCTCGCGTCTCTAAGCGACTGCTTAGCATGGTAGGGCCGGGAGCCGATGTCAACGGATGGCAGGAGCCGGCGGGTAGGTAATCTCTGAGGAGTGCCCCAGATTCCCACGAAGATCCACGAGCTGACCGTCGGCCAGTTGTCCGCGCGCAGCGGCGCCGCCGTCTCCGCCCTGCACTTCTACGAGTCCAAGGGCCTGATCAGCAGCCGCCGCACGTCCGGCAACCAGCGGCGCTACAGCCGTGACACGTTGCGCCGGGTGGCCTTCGTCCGTGCGGCCCAGCGGGTCGGCATTCCTCTGGCCACCATCCGTGACGCCCTGGCCGAGCTTCCCGAGGAACGGACGCCGACCCGGGAGGACTGGGCGCGGCTGTCGGAGAGGTGGCGCTCGGAACTGGACGAGCGCATCAAGCAGCTGAACCGGTTGCGCGATCACCTCACCGACTGCATCGGCTGCGGGTGCCTGTCCCTGGAGAACTGCGTCCTGTCCAACCCGGACGACATATTCGGCGAACGGCTGACGGGGTCGAGGCTCTTTCCCGAGGACCGCTGAGGGCCGGCCACGAGTGAGGGTCCGTGGGGGCTGGGCCGCAGTTCCCCCAGGCCCCCGGGGAGTTGCGGTCGCCGAGCCTCCCCAGGGGCCCGCCGACGCGGGCAGCCGGCAGGCGCCCCACCCCGCCCCTCCGCGGCCGGCGGCGCCTCACTCGTACTCGGTGCCGCCCTTGCGCGTCAGGTACGCCGGGCTGACCGCCTTCGCGATGGCACGCCCCCCGGTCACCGGGCTGTACCGCTCCACCGCGGGCCGTATCACCACACCCTCCCGCAGATGCAGCCCCCGCCCGGACACCGTCTCCGGCCCGCTCGCCAACTCCAGCACCCGCGCGATGTCGTACGGCCCCTCGTACAGCCGGGGCACCACCGGCAGTTCCCCTTCCAGCAGCGCCCCCGCGTCCAGCCAGCGCACGGCACCGTCCACCTCCGCCGAGACGTCGAACGCCGCGTACCCGAGCGTGTCGCGCCGCCCGTCGGCCCCGTACGTCAGGTCCTGCACCCCGGCTCCGTACACCTCCCCGAAGATCCCGAGCCGTCGCGCGCCCAGCCGCTCGCAGAGCCTCGCCGCCACCTCGGCGACCCCGTGCCCGCGCACCGCCCGCCAGTACAGGTTCCGCGGATCCTCCTGCAGCGCCAGGGACCTGGCCCCGAAACCCTTGGAGGACACGTACACCCGCCCCTCGTCCGCCACGTACGTCAGCAGGCACGCCGAACCGTGCAGCTTCTCCGTCAGGACGACCGGCTCACCCGGCGCGAAGACGTCCGGGTACCGCTGGACGTTCTCGATGTCGACCCAGGGCAGCAGCTCCGGCGCCGACTCCACGTCCCCGTCCATCGTCGGCGGGACGGGCGGCACCCACTTGGTGATGCCCAGCAGCTGAGCGAAGTCGGTCCCCTCGGCCGCCGCCCGCGCCAGGTCGACGTCAGCCAGCGCCTTCGGCCGGCACACGATGCCCTGCGACAGCTCACCGCGCAGCCGGACCGCCTTGACCCGGTTGGCGTCACCGCCCGCCAGCCGCCCCGTCAGCCCCAGCTCCTCGATCAGCCCGGCCGGGAGCACGGCCTGCTCGGGGATGTAGACGGCGGCCTCTCCGGTGCGGTACGCGCCCTTGGCCACGACGGCCCGGTACAGGCCCACCTGGGCCAACTCGAGCGCGTCGGCGTTCGGATGCTCATGGACGGTCAGCACTTCGGCGGTGACGCGCAGCGTCGACATCGGTGACTCCTCAGGTACGCGGGCGGATCGGTGCCCGTCAGGCGTGTCTCATCGCCTCCAACTGTCCGTACGGGAAAGCGGTGGAGCGACCGGATTCGGGTCTGCTAACGTCGCGATCTTCGGCCGGCGGCGACGTCGCGCACGGAGTCACGACGGGATCACTCCCATGCCCTCACCCGCCCTCGACGCCGCCCTGGCGGACATCGACACGGTCTTCGACGGCTTCGCGAACCCGCAGGAGACCGGCTGCGGCTACTGCCACGTGCCCGAGGAGACCGCCTATCTGCGCACCCCCTCCGTGCCCGTGCCCACCACCGTCGTGCAGTACTACCTCTTCGAGGTGCCCGACCACTTCGACGACCACGCGACCGCGATGCGCCGCCTGCTGCCGCCGGCCGCACGGGCGATGGCGGACGGCACCCTGGGGGCGATCGGCTACGGGGCCCACGGACTGTCCCGGCTCGAGTGGCGCTCCTGGCCCGCCGAGCAGGCCGCCGCCATAGACGCCTTCCTGAGCGCCTGGTGGCAGGACGTCCTCGCGACACCCGACCCGCCGTACCGGGTGGACGAGGTCTTCGACACCTGCGCCACCATCGCCAGGACCGTGGCGCCCTTCCTGGACGCCTGGGTCCGCGGTCCGGCCGCCGACGCCCACCTGGTGCACTGCGCCGACGTCTGGCTCCACGACCTGCTCTCCGACCACTCCCCCTTCTCCTGGTGGTACGACGACAGCGAGGCCGCGGGCGTCGCGCAGCTGCGCGGGTGGCTGTCCGGACCCGGTGCCGTCCGTCTGCACGCCCTGGGTGAGCGCGACCTCGCCATCCGGTCCGAACTCCTCGCCCTGCCTCACGACGAGCGCTGGGAGCACCCCTACTGGGACACCGCCGCCGCCACCAACTGAGCGTTCGACGCGGCCGGCCGGCCGTCCGGCAGGAGCAGCGTGTCCTCCAGGCCGATGCGGGTGGCCAGGCCCAGCCGGACGGCCAGCCGCAGCACCGGCCAGGTGCCGCCCTCCTCGCCGTGCAGCAGGACCGGACGGCCGAACGCCGTGCCCAGTTCGGCCAGCAGGGCCCGCGCCGATGCCTCGGCGGTCGCCGGGTCCGGGTCGGTCACCTCGGCCAGCACCCGCAGCACCCTCGGCCCGAGCGGTGAGACCGCGAACCGGGCCACGCCGTCGGTGCCCGACCAGATGCCCGCCTCGATCCCCACACCCATGTCGAAGAGCTGCGCGGCGACCTCCTCGGCGCCCGGCTCGTGCCAGTTGACCGAGGCGAAGTCGGGCAGCACCGACCACTCGCGCACCCGGGCGAGCCGGACCGCCGGATCGGGCTCGGCCCAGGCGCCGGTGGTCACCCCGACGGGGACCGGCACCCGCGCGCGTATCGCCTCCAGCGCCGGCGCGAGCACGCGCGGGGAGAGGCTGTCGTGGCCGCACGGAGTCTTCGGGTGGACATGGACGGACGTGGCCCCGGCCGCGACGGCTTCGGCCGCGGAGCGTGCCAGATCCTCGGGGGACATCGGTACTCCCGCGCCGTCGGCTGCCGAGCGGCGCCCGTTGAGACACACCTGCACCATGGCTCGATGGTGCCAGCCGCCACCGACAACGGCTCCGAGTCCGCAACCGGGCCGCAGCTGGGGGTGCGGCATCCCCTGCGCACCCCGCCGGTGAACCCCCCTTTGCTCAGGCCGACATCAACAGCCGCTCCCGACGGGCGTACTCCAGCGCCCGGTGGGTGAGCACGGGCCGCGGCACCAGGATCCCGCAGTCCGTGCAGACCGGGCCGGACGACGGCTCGTGGTCCAGGCCGTACCGCCAGACCAGGTGCTCTCCGTCGCACACGGGGCAGGAGGAGCCCGGCGCCCGCTCCAGCGCGGCGATCAGCCGGCGCAGCACCTCGGCCAGCGGCTCGTCCGGGTGGACCCGCGGGTCGTCGCACCAGGCGACCCCGAAACCGCCCCACGTCAGCCGGTGCCAGTCGTCCACCGTGCCCGGCCGGCGCAGCCCGTCGTGCTTCTCCTTCTTGCGTCGCTCGGTGAACTCCGACTCGTACGCGAGCCAGACCGAACGGGCCTCCTCCAGTTCCTCCAGTGCGGCCACGAGCCGCGCCGGTTCAGGGGAGCGGTCCTCGGGGCCGAACCCCGCCCGGGAGCACAGATGGTCCCAGGTCGCCCGATGCCCGTAAGGGGCGAACTTCTCGAGGCACTTGCGCAGCGAGTACCGCCGTAGTGCCAGATCACAGCCCGGATCGCGTACCTGTCTCGCCAGACTCCGGAAACCTGCCATCGCCCTGCACCTCCGTCACACCTGCACCTGTACTTCGGTCACTTCGGCGTCGTCGCACGGACGTCGTCGAGTAGACGTATCGACAGGCGAATCGGCTCCATCTCTTCTCGGGCCTCTGCTCGCGGACTTGAAAAAGTGACGCATGTTCATCTTCAAAGCCGGGGATACCGGCGGTAACGTTCGCCCACCCCTGTCACTAGGAGCTGCCATGCCACGGCGAACCCCACGTAACGCCCTTGACAGAGTGAGAACGTCCCGCCGTCTCTTCGGGTTCCTGAAGACGGCGTCCGTATGCGTCCTGACAGCCGCCCTTCTGTCCCCCCTCACCCAGACCGGCGCGACGGCGGCGGAGACGACCGCCGCCAACGACCACTGCGGCGGCCAGTGTTCGGACATCCTGCCGCCCGGCGAGAACGGCAACGCCACACTCGCCCAGATCCTGCTCAACCAGGCCTTCGGCACCCAGCCCGCGCACGCCGAGGACCAGCTCGGGCCGTACGCCGACCTCGCCACCGGCTACCCGCGCCTCACCGACGCGACGATCAACACCTTCTTCGACGACGCCTCCTTCGGCGTCCCGTCCGACCAGGTCGCCTCCACCGAGAAGCCGGCCGGCCGCGGAGACGTCACGATCGTCCGGGACAAGAAGACCGGTGTGCCGCACATCACGGGCACCACCCGGTACGGCACCGAGTTCGGCGCGGGGTACGCGGCGGCCCAGGACCGGCTGTGGCTGATGGACGTCTTCCGGCACGTGGGCCGCGGCCGGCTGACCTCCTTCGCGGGCGGCGCGCCCGCCAACCAGGGCCTGGAGCAGCAGTTCTACCGCAACGCCCCGTACACCGAGGCCGACCTCCAGGCACAGATCGACAACGCCGTGGCCAAGAACGGCGCCCGCGGCCAGCAGGCCCTCGCCGACGTCAAGGCCTACCTGGACGGCATCAACGCCTACATCGACGCCTCCGACAGCGGCCGCTACTTCCCCGGCGAGTACGTCCTGACCGGCCACAAGGACTCCATCACCAACGCCGGCACCATAGAGCACTTCAAGGTCACCGACCTCGTGGCGCTGGCCTCCGTGATCGGCTCGCTGTTCGGCTCCGGCGGTGGCGGCGAGGTCGGCAACGCCCTGTCCCTGATGGCCGCCCAGGCCAAGTACGGCGTCGAGGAGGGCACCGAGGTCTGGGAGTCCTTCCGCGAGCGCAACGACCCCGAGGCCGTCCTCACCGTCCACAACGGCGAGAGCTTCCCGTACGGTGCCAAGCCCGCCGACGCCAAGGGCGAGGCCCTCCCCGACGCCGGCTCGGTCACCCAGGAACCACTCGTCCACGACCGCACGGGCAGCGCGGGCACCGCGACCGCCGGGAACACCTCGGCCGCGGCCGCGAGGACGACCCTCAGCTCGGCCAGACGCGGCATGTCCAACGCCCTCGTGGTCAGCGGCAAGCACACCGCGAGCGGCCACCCCATCGCCGTCTTCGGGCCGCAGACCGGCTACTTCGCCCCGCAGCTGCTCATGCTGCAGGAGATCCAGGGCCCGGGCATCAGCGCCCGCGGCGCCTCGTTCGCCGGCCTGAGCATGTACGTCGAACTCGGCCGGGGCCAGGACTACTCCTGGAGCGCGACCACCTCCGGCCAGGACATCATCGACAGCTACGCCGTCGAGCTGTGCCAGGACGACTACCACTACCTGTACCACGGCACCTGCACCGCCATGGAGAAGGTCGAGCAGAAGAACGCCTGGAAGCCGACCGTGGCCGACGGCACGGCGGCGGGGTCGTACACCATGCGCGCCTGGCGCACGAAGTACGGGCCGGTGGAGTACCGCGCCACCGTCGGCGGCAAGAAGGTCGCCTACACCACACTGCGCTCCTCGTACCTGCACGAGGCCGACTCGATCATCGGCTTCCAGATGCTGAACGACCCGGACTTCGTCAAGGGCCCCGAGGACTTCCGGAGCGCGGCGCAGCACATCAACTTCACCTTCAACTGGTTCTACGCCGACTCCCAGCACACCGCGTACTACAACAGCGGCGACAACCCGGTCCGGGCGAGCGGTGTCGACGCCGAGTTCCCGGTGTGGGCGCAGCCGGCGTACGAGTGGCGGAACTGGGACCCGGCGACCAACACGGCCGACTACACCCCGGCCTCCGCCCACCCCAACTCCGTCGACCAGGACTACTACATCTCCTGGAACAACAAGCAGGCCAAGGACTACACGACCGCCTCCTGGGGCGACGGCTCCGTGCACCGCGGCAACCTGCTGGACGACCGGGTGAAGAAGCTGGTCGCGGCCGGTGGGGTGACCCGTACGAAACTGGTCGCGGCCATGGCGGACGCGGGCCTGGCCGACCTGCGCGCCGAGGACGTGCTGCCCAGGCTGCTCAAGGTGGTCAACTCCTCGCCGGTGACCGACTCCACGGCCGCCGCGGCGGTGGGCAAGCTCCAGGCGTGGGTGACCGCGGGTGCCAAGCGCACGGAGACATCGGCCGGTTCGAAGACGTACGCGAACGCCGACGCGATCCGCCTGCTGGACGCCTGGTGGCCGCTGCTGGTCAAGGCGGAGTTCGAGCCCGGCCTCGGCAGCGATCTGTACAGCGCCTTCACCGCCAACCTGCCGATCGACGAAGCCCCCTCCGCCGGGCACGGCCCGACCGGCTCGCACGCCGGAAGCTCCTTCCAGTACGGCTGGTGGAGCTATGTCGACAAGGACATCCGGGCGGTGCTCGGGGAGAACGTGCGGGGCGGGCCGGCGCGGAAGTACTGCGGCGGCGGCAGCCTCAGCGCCTGCCGGGACACCCTGATCAGCACGCTGAAACAGGCGGCCGGACTGACCGCCGCCCAGGTGTACCCGGGCGACGACCAGTGCTCGGCGGGCGACCAGTGGTGCGCCGACTCGATCGTCCAGCGCACCCTGGGCGGCATCAAGCACGGCAGGATCAGCTGGCAGAACCGCCCGACCTTCCAGCAGGTCGTGGAGTTCACCTCGCATCGCTGAACGAACACGGGCAAACCGGCGTTGGCACACGGTCGTCGGCCGACGCCGGTGGGCCGACGCCGACGCTCATCGGTGACCGCTCACGTGATGCGGCCCGCTGCAAGTACCACCCGCGCCAGTTCGGGGTGCACGATGTCGCTGTGTGCCCCGGTCGGCGGGCCCCCGCGCCTGACGACGGCCGCCGCGTCCACGTTCACGCACCCCGACGCCGGCAGCGGTCCGCCCAGGGCCGCCGCGAGGTCCAGCCGGGCGGTGCCGGGTACCGCCTGCACCCCGTCGTGGCCCAGGGCACCCCACTGAGGACCCAGTACGGCCGCGATCTCGCCGCCCGCGCAGGACCGGTCGTCCCCGGAAAGCCGGGAGGCCAGGGGGTAGAACGTGCCGAGCGCCGAGTCGAAGCGCGAGTGGCAGCACACCAACGGGCCGTCGATCCGCCGCTGCCGGTCCTTGAGCGCACCCGCCCGGTCCGGCTCGTGCGGCAGCCGGGCCGCGAACGCGTAGTGCGAGAAGGCGCCCTGGAGCAGCGTCACCGACTTCACCGCGCGTACTCCGCCCGGCAGCCCGCGCAGCGCGAACGCCACCAGCCGCCCGCCGAAGCTGTGCCCGACCAGATGCACCCGCACCCCGGGCGCCGCGTCGGCCAGCCGCCCGACCAGGGGCCCGAGTCCGTGCTCACCGACCGTGCCGGCCCGCCGTTTCATCGTGTAGTACGTCGCCTGCCGCAGCAGCTCCTTGGCGCCGTCCCACGGGTTCGGGACGCCGAACCGCGCTGTCGCTCCGGGGGAGTCGAGCGCGTCCAGCGCCTCGGCGAACTCCTCGCAGACGGTCGCCGGGTCCCGCGTGAAGACGGCCGGTTCGCCCTCCTCCTCCGTGTCGGCCGCACCGAGCCCGCGCTGCCCGTCCACCAGCAGCCGCACCAGCCGCCCGAACTCCGTCAACCCCTCGGGGCCGCCCGGCCGTTCGTCCAGCAGCCGGGCCAGTCGGTCCAGCACGGTCGTCCGGCCCGGAAAGGCCTCCAGCAGCGCTCGCCGGGTGTCCTTGTCCAGCGCCGGGCGCGGGGCCGCTTCCGCCTCCACGGCCGCCACGGACCTGGGGAGGTCCGGGATCGGCTCGTCGCTGAACCGCATCGACGGCCAGATGACGCCCACGTACCCGAGACGGGCTCCGGGGGCGAGCTTCGGGATCGGTGCGAAGAAACGGCGGTACAGCGCGGTCGCGCCCGAGCGGTCGTTGTTCCAGCCGTGCGCGAAGACGATCAGGTCACGGACGCCGCGGTCCGTGACCTGCGCCACCAGCCGGTCGCGTTCGGGACGGTCCACGTCCCCGTCCGCGTCGAAGGTCAGCTCCCAGTAGGGAGTCACGCTCATCCCAGGATCCGCCATGTCAGGCTCCCTCGTCCCCCCCTGAAACGATGCGTTGCGCAGGCATCGTCCTGCCGCGGGGCAAGGTTGGCCATACACCGCGCCTACCGGTAGAGGAGATATTCCTTTCGCGTCCGCCGGAACGCGGCCAGCTCCTCCTGCCAGGCGCCGGTCACCTCGTCGGTGCCGGCGCCCGCGTCGATCATCCGGCGTACCCGGGTGGAGCCGGTGAGCTTGTCGATCCAGTTGTCCGGCCGCCAGGCGAAGCCGTCCCAGACCTGCTTGGCGGTCGCCAGCAGCGCGATGCCGGTGCGCACCGGGTCGTAGGCCGCCCGGTCGAGGACGTGGATCTGCACCCCGCCGACGGTCTTGCCCTGGAACTTGGAGAAGGTGGGCGCGAAGTACGCCTCGCGGAACCGGACGCCGGGCAGCCCGAGTCCGTTCGCGGCGGCGGCCCAGCGTCCGTCGATGCCCTCCGCGCCGAGGAGTTCGAAGGGTCTGGTGGTGCCCCGCCCCTCCGAGAGGTTGGTGCCCTCGAACAGGCAGGTGCCGGAGTACACCAGCGCCGTGTCCGGGGTCGGCATGTTCGGGCTCGGCGGCACCCACGGCAGTCCGGAGGCGTCGTAGAACTGCGTGCGCCTCCAGCCCGTCATCGGCACGGTCTCCAGCGGCACGGGTGCGCTCAGGAACTCCCCGTTGAACAATCGGGCCAGTTCGGCGACCGTCATCCCGTGCGCCTGTGCGATGGGCTGCCGGCCGACGAAGGTGGCGAACTCCTTGTGCAGGACCGGTCCCTGGGCGGCGCGTCCGGTCACCGGGTTGGGCCGGTCGAGGACGACGAACCTCTTGCCCGCGAGCTGGGCCGCCTCCATGCAGTCGTAGAGCGTCCAGATGTACGTGTAGAAGCGGGCGCCCACGTCCTGGATGTCGAAGACGATCGTGTCGACGCCGGAGGCGGTGAAGACGTCGGCCAGCGGGCGGCCGCTCTTGAGGTACGTGTCGTAGACCGGCAGGCCGGTCGCGGGGTCGTCGTAGCGGCCCTCGGAGCCGCCTGCCTGGGCGGTGCCGCGGAAGCCGTGCTCGGGGCCGAAGACGGCGGTCAGTTCCACGCGGGGGTCGGCGTGCATGACGTCGACGATGTGGCGGGCGTCCCGGGTGATGCCGGTGGGGTTGGTGACGATCCCCGCTTTCTGACCGGAGAGGAGTGCGTAGCCGTCGGCTGCCAGCTGTTCGAAGCCGGTGCGCAGGCGAGGGGCGGCTGTCGCCGCCGGTGTCGCCGCGAGTGAGGCCGTGGCAGTGGCCGTTGCGAGCAGGGCTCTTCTGGACAGGCGCATGTAGGTGACCTCCACGGTGAGCGTTCCCGCGGGCAGTGTGACAGGCTGCGGGCCGATCGTGGCCTGTCGCGCGGTTCCCCGCGTCCTGGGTGTCGGCCCTTCCCCAGGTACATACCGACTGGTTAGTCTGGGCCGGAGAGTCGAGGCGCGCCGCGCGCATGTCGTGTCGAAGGAGACCGATGGTGGAAGCCGTGCAGGATGCGGGAGTGGTCGTCACCGGGGCGGGCGGTGGGATCGGGGCCGCGCTGGCCCGCAGGTTCGCCGCCGAGGGCGCCCGGGTGGTCGTCAATGACCTGGACGCCGTGAGGGCCGAGGCGGTGGCCGGGGAGATCGGCGCGATCGCCGTGCCGGGCGACGCCTCCGAGATCGTCGGCGACGCCCGCGACGCGCTCGGCGGGACCGTGGACGTCTACTGCGCCAATGCCGGCGTCGCCTTCGAGGACCCGGGTGCCGGTGAACCCCTCGACGAGAAGTCCTGGGCGCTGTCCTGGGACGTCAACGTCATGGCGCACGTCCGCGCGGCCCACGAGCTGCTGCCGGACTGGCTGGAGCGGGGCAGCGGGCGGTTCGTCTCCACCGTCTCGGCCGCCGGGCTCCTCACCATGATCGGCGCCCCCTCCTACAGCGTGACCAAGCACGGCGCGCTGGCCTTCGCGGAGTGGCTGTCGCTGACGTACCGCCACCGGGGGGTCGAGGTGCACGCCATCTGTCCCCAGGGTGTCCGTACCGACATGCTGGCCGCCACCGGCAGCGCGGGCGACCTGGTGCTCCAGCCGACCGCGATCGAGCCCGAGGACGTCGCCGAGGCCCTGTTCCGGGGCATCGAGGAGGACCGCTTCCTGATCCTGCCGCACCCCGAGGTCGCCGAGTACTACCGGGCGCGGGCCGCCACAACCGACCGCTGGCTGGCCGGCATGAACCACCTCCAGCAGAAGTGGGAGGCCGCCCGGTGACCGCCTCCCGGTACGCGGCCCGCCCCTGGCTGGCCCTCCTCGACGACGTCCAGCGCGGACCGGTGGACCCCGCCGACTCGCTGGTGCATGCCCTGCGCGCTGCGGTCGCCGAAGCGCCCGACCGGACCTTCCTCGCCTACTTCGACGCCCGGCTCAGCTACCGCGAGGTGGACGAGCTGAGCGACTCCGTCGCCTCCCACCTCGCCGCGCGCGGGCTGGAGCGCGGCGACCGGGTCGCGGTGCTGCTGCAGAACTCCCCGCACTTCGTCCTGGCCCTGCTCGGCGCCTGGAAGGCGGGCGCGACCGTCGTCCCGGTCAACCCCATGTACAAGTCGGCCGAGGTGGCGCACGTCCTGCGGGACGGCGAGGTGGCGGCGCTGATCTGCTCCGACCGGGCCTGGGAGGCCTACCTGCGGGACACCGCCGCCGACTCGCCGGTACGGATCGTGCTCACGGGCTGCGAGCGGGACTTCCAGACCCGCGACGACCCGCGCGTCCTCGCCTTCGAGCGGCTGCCCCAGGCGCCCGACGCCGACGACCTCGTGGCCGTCGCCCGGCAGGGCGGCAAGGCCCCCGGTGGCCGCACGCCGCGCCCGGACGACATCGCGCTGATCAGCTACACCTCGGGCACCAGCGGCACCCCCAAGGGAGCCACCAACACGCACGGCAACATCATGCACAACGCCGAGCGGCAGCGCACCGGGCTCGGCCTGCCCGAGGCACCCGTCTACTACGCGCTCGCCCCCCTGTTCCACATCACCGGGATGGTCTGCCAGTTCGGCGCCTGCCTGAACAGCGCGGGCACCCTGGTGCTCACCTACCGCTTCGAGCCCGGGGTCGTCCTGGAGGCGTTCGCCGAGCACCACCCGCACTACACGGTCGGCCCGTCCACCGCCTTCATGGCACTCGCCGCCCACCCGGACGTCACCCGCGAGCACTTCGCCTCCTTCCTGAACATCTCCTCCGGCGGCGCCCCCGTGCCCCCGGCCCTGGTGGAGCGGTTCCGGGAGCGCTTCGGGCCGTACATCCGGGTCGGCTACGGCCTCACCGAGTGCACCGCCCCCTGTGCCTCCGTCCCGCCCGGTCTGGAGGCGCCGGTGGATCCCGTCTCCGGGACGCTGTCCGTGGGCCTGCCCGGCGCGGACACGCTCGTCCGGATCGTGGACGAACAGGGCGCGGAGGTGCCGTTCGGCGAGCAGGGCGAGATCGTCGTCCGCGGGCCCCAGGTGGTCCCCGGCTACTGGCGGCGCCCCGAGGCGACCGCCGAGACCTTCCCGGACGGCGAGCTGCGCACCGGCGACATCGGCTTCATGGACGAGCAGGGCTGGCTGTACGTCGTCGACCGCAAGAAGGACATGATCAACGCGTCCGGCTTCAAGGTGTGGCCGCGCGAGGTCGAGGACGTCCTGTACACCCACCCGGCGGTGCGCGAGGCGGCCGTCGTCGGGGTCCCCGACGGCTACCGTGGGGAGACCGTCAAGGCCTACATCAGCCTCCGCCCCGGCGCCGAGACGGACCCGGACGACCTCGCGGCGTACTGCAAGGAGAGACTGGCCGCCTACAAGTACCCGCGCCAGGTGGAGATCCTGCCCGACCTGCCCAAGACGGCGAGTGGGAAGATCCTCCGGCGGGAACTGCGTTCCCGCGCGCACGACGACAGCGACGCCGGTCAGTAGGCGACGAGGAAAGGCAGGTGGCGGCAGTGCCCAGGACGACGGACGGAGACGGGACGCCGGTTCCGCAGCGGCTGCTGGCCGCCGCCACGCGGCTCTTCGCCGAGCAGGGCTACGACCGCACCTCCGTGCAGGAGATCGTGGAGGCGGCCGGCGTCACCAAGGGGGCGCTGTACCACTACTTCGGCTCCAAGGACGACCTCCTGCACGAGGTGTACGCGCGCATGCTGCGCATCCAGCAGGAGCGTCTCGACGCGTTCGCGGACGCCGACGAGCCGGTCGACAAGCGGCTCAGAGCCGCGGCGGCGGACGTCGTGGTCACGACGATCGAGCACCTCGACGACGCGATGATCTTCTTCCGCTCGATGCACCAGCTGAGCCCGGAGAAGAACAAGCAGGTCCGCGCCGAGCGCCGCCGCTACCACGAACGCTTCCGCGCGCTCATCGAGGAGGGCCAGAAGACGGGCGTCTTCTCCACGGCCACCCCCGCCGACCTGGTCGTGGACTACCACTTCGGCTCGGTCCACCACCTGTCGACCTGGTACCGCCCGGACGGCCCCCTCACCCCCCAGCAGGTCGCCGACCACCTCGCCGACCTGCTGCTGCGGGCGCTGCGGCCGTAGCAGTGGTGCCCGGCCCGCCCGCTAGCCGATGATCTCCTTGAAGAACAGCACGGCCGTGGCGGCCGCGCCGCAGCCCACGCTCACCGCGACCGGCCACGGGTTGCCCGCCAGTGCCGCCAGGACGGTGGCACCGACACCGGCCAGTGCGGCCAAGAGGAACACGAGGGCGGCGCGCTGAGTGAGGAGCGGCCCGTTCCGTTCGGGCCGCGTGCGGTCGGGCCGGGACACCCTCGGGCTCCTCACCTGGCGCCGCGGGCCGGGGCGCCCACCGGTTCCCGGGGCGGCCTGCTCATGCCGTCCCGGTCCGACAGCCGCCACGGGTCCTGCGCGGGACGGATGAGCGTGAAGTCGATCCGGCCGTCCGCGAGCACGCGGACGCCGTGCACCGCCGGTTCGGGCAGGCTGTTGTAGTGGAACGGCGTGGAGAAGTAGTAGGCGCCGGTGTCCGGGACGACGACCAGGTCGCCGGGCTCGAGCGGCGGCAGCGCGCGGTCGCGTGCCAGCAGGTCGCCGGCGAAACAGGCGGGACCCGCGACGTCCTGGCGCACGGGCCGCCCCCGCTTGGCCGTGCCGTTCCCGTCGTGCGCCTCGATCCGCAGCGGCCAGGCGTCGGGGTTGAACACGGTACGCGTGGCGACCTGCACGCCCGCGTGGGTGAGGGCGATCGGACGGCCCCCGGCGCTCTTGGTGTACTCGACGTACGCGGCCAGGAAGCCGTTCTTGGCGAGGACGGAGCGGCCGAACTCGGTGACGACCTGGTACCGGCCCTCGAAGAGCTTCGGGGCGTGGGCCCGCAACTGTTCGACGTACGTCGAGAAGGTGGGGGTGACCTCGTCGTCGGCGAAGTTGACGGGGAGCCCGCCGCCGATGTCGATGCCCGTGACCCGGCCCGGGCCGAAAGCCGCCTCCACCTGGTCGGCGAACTCCACCGCCTGCGCCACCCCGCGGGCCATGAGGTCGAGGGGGCAGCCCTGGGATCCGGTGTGCGTGTGCACCCAGGTCAGCCACGGATACTCGCCGAACGCCCGTAGCAGCCGCTCCCGGTTGCCCCGGTCCGTCAGCGGGACGCCGAACTTCGAGGTGCTCGTGGCCGTGCTCATCGCGGCGATGGTGCCGCCGCCGATCTGGCAGTTGAGGCGCACCCCGATCGTGGACGTCGAGGCGCGGCGTGCGAGGACCCTGTCGATCCGCTCCAGTTCCTGGAAGTTGTCCGCGTTGACGGTCACCCCGAGAGCCAGGGCGCGCTCCAGTTCCGCCCGGGTCTTGGCGGGAGCGTCGAAGACGATCCGGTCGGCGGGGAAACCGGCCGCCAGCGCCCGGGCCAGCTCGCCCGCTGTCGCGACCTCGCAGCCCATGCCGAGCTGGGCCAGCTCCCTGAGCACGGGCACGAGGCAGTTGGCCTTCGCGGCGAACGTGTGCAGGACGCCCGGGAGTTCCGGCGGTCCGGGGAAGGCGTCGTGCAAGGTACCGACCGTCGCCGCGACCCCGTCGAGGTCGACGAAGGCGGCCAGCAGGGCCTCTTCGGGGTCCAGCAGTCCCTGCCGTACGGCCTCCTGCAGGATGCGTTCACGCCGCGCGGCGGCGGGGGTCACAGCGGTCATGGTGAGCCTTCCGGAGTCGGGATCGCGAGGCCCGGGGGAGTGGTCCCCGGGCGTGGTCCCAGACTGTCCGCCGCGTCCGGCGGCCGTCTTCGTCGGTTCGGCAGAGGCCGCCACCCCCCGACGGTCGCCGGGCGGCACCGCCGCACCACGCGGGCCGCGCCGTTGTGGGCGCCGACGAGAACGGCGCCCTGCGTTGGTGCGGGCGGACGAAGGACGGACCGGCCGGCACGGCGTCACGGCCGTGCCGGTGGTTCCGGTCCCGGGCTCACGTCCTGGTCCCGCAGCCGCAGTTGCAGCTGTGCCAGCAGGCGGGCGTCCGCGCTGTCGAGATCGAGCCCGGAGACCTTGGCGATCCGGCCCAGCCGGTAGCGCAGGCTGTTGGGGTGGAGCGAGAGGCTGCGTGCGGCGGCGGACACGTCGCCGAAGTGGTCGAGGTAGGCCGCAAGGGTCTCCACGAGGCGTCCGCCCTGCTCGGCGTCGGACGCGGCCAGCCGCTCCACCGAGGTTCCCGGCGGCAGCCGCAGGTCCCGCAGCGCCTCGACCACCTGGAGGATGCCGATCGTGTCCGCCACGTCCTCGACCCGCGCCACGGTGCGGGCGTCCTCCGCGCGGGCGAGGGCCCGAAGAGCCAGCTCGGCGTCCCGGCGTGACCCGGCTGCCGCGGCCAGTGCCGGGACCACCTCGCCCAGTCCGACTCCCACCCGCCTGCCGGTCGTGGCCGACAACTGTGCGGCCAGTGACGTCCCGAGTGTCGTCACCTGCTCACGGGCCGCCCGCGGGTCCCGGGCCAGCGCGCCCACCAGGACCAGGGCCCTGCCGCCCGCCGGTACCACCACCATCCGGTGGCCGAGCGCGCTGCAGTGCAGGCTGAGCAGGCCGTACATCCTCGACGGGTCCTCGGAGGGCGCCGGCCCGGGGGCGTTGCCGAGGCCCACGGCCAGCACGGCGCAGGGCTCCTGCGCCGGCAACGCCATGCGCTCGGCCAGCAGTTCGGCGGACCCGCGCCCCTCCAGCAGCGCACGCGCCGCGTCCTCCACCTGACGGCTGTCGGCGCCGCGGGTGCGATGGTGGAGCAGGTGGGCGGCGGCCGCCCGGGACGCCGCGCGCAGCGCCTCCGCCGCGTTCGGGGCCAGGGGGCGGCCGGCGACCGCGGCCACCCAGACGGACCCCAGCACCTCGCCACCCGCCCGGACGGCACACACCAGGCGCTCCGGGTCGTCCCCCTGGGCCCGCCGGTGCAGCACGTCGTCCGTCGTCCACAGGGCGCGGAACAGCCCGGCCTCCCGCATGGCGGCCACCCGCCAGGGCGGCACGCGCCGCCCCAGGATGGTCAGCCGGCGCATCTCGTCCACGTGCTCCTCGGTCGACGAGTGCGCCAGGACGCGGGACTCCGTGTCCTCGATGGTCACCGAGCCGCCGACCAGGGCGGCCACCGCATCGGCCAGGCCGTCGAGGTCACCCAGGGCCGGTCCGGGTGGTGCAGGCACCGGCGGCACCCCCGCCGAGGCCAGCCCGGCCCGCAGCACGCCCACCAACTGGTCCCACAGACACCAGGCGGTGCGGAACAGCACCGCCGCGCCGGCCTCCTCGGCGACCGACCGCAGGGCACCGGCGGCCCGGTCGGGGCGGTCGGGGCCGAACACCACTCCGGTGGCCCCCGCGGCGCCGGCCCGGCGCACCACGTCCAGCGCCTGGGCCGATCCCGCGTCGACGCCGACAGCGAGTAACAGCACCCCTGGCCTGATCTCGGGGTCCAGCGGGTCCAGTACGCCGACGCCGCCGACGGGCACCGCCAGTCCGGCCGGTGCCGTGTCCAGTTCCAGGACTCCCGGGCCCACGACGGACAGCAGCCGCTCCAAGGTCACCCGGGACTCGGTGGCCCTGCTCCACTCCGGGTCACCCCGCAGGTCCGTCACGTTTCCCCCACTCGACGCTCCGCCGGCCCGCCGGGCCGGTTCCGGAAGAGGTACGACATCACAGACCGGCCGCGCACTCAACGGTGCTCGGGGACAGGGAGAAGCAGCGGGCGTCGAGGCGCTGACGGCAAGCGGACCGGCGCCGGAGAACCGGGCCGATGGCGCCGTGCGAGGGGCGGCCCTCCAGGAAGGCCGCCCCGTGCCGATCCGTCCTCAGACGTACTTCTTCAGCTCCCGCCGCGCCAGCGACCGCTGGTGCACCTCGTCCGGGCCGTCGGCGAGCATCAGGGTGCGGGCGCTCGCGTACAGCTCGGCCAGCGGGAAGTCCTGGCTCACGCCCCCCGCGCCGTGCAGCTGGATCGCGCGGTCCAGGATGCCGACCACCGCACGCGGGGTGGCGATCTTGATGGCCTGGATCTCCGTGTGGGCGCCCTTGTTGCCGACGGTGTCCATCAGCCAGGCCGTCTTCAGCACCAGCAGGCGCAGCTGCTCCACGGTGACCCGCGCGTCGGCGATCCAGTTCTGGACCACACCCTGCTGGGCCAGCGCCTTGCCGAACGCGGTACGCGAGACGGCCCGCCGGCACATGAGCTCGATCGCCCGCTCGGCCATGCCGATCAGCCGCATGCAGTGGTGGATCCGGCCGGGGCCGAGCCGGGCCTGGGCGATGGCGAAGCCGCCGCCCTCCTCGCCGATCAGGTTCGACACCGGCACGCGCGCGTGGTCGAAGACCACCTCGGCGTGGCCGCCGTGCGAGTGGTCCTCGTACCCGAACACCTGCATGGCGCGCTTGACGGTGACGCCCGGGGTGTCGCGCGGGACCAGGACCATGGACTGCTGGCGGCGGATGTCCGCCCCCTCCGGGTCCGTCTTGCCCATCACGATGAAGATCTTGCAGTCCGGGTTCATCGCCCCGGAGATGTACCACTTGCGGCCGGTGACGACGTACTCGTCGCCGTCCCGCTCGATGTGGGTGGTGATGTTGGTGGCGTCCGAGGAGGCCACGTCCGGCTCGGTCATCGCGAACGCCGAGCGGATCTCACCGGCCAGCAGCGGCTCCAGCCACTGCTTCTTCTGCTCCACGGTGGCGAACTGCGCCAGCACCTCCATGTTCCCGGTGTCGGGCGCGGCACAGTTCGTCGCGGTCGGCGCGAGGTGCGGGGAGCGGCCGGTGATCTCGGCGAGCGGCGCGTACTGCAGGTTCGTCAGCCCGGCGCCGTACTCGGCGTCGGGCAGGAAGAGGTTCCACAGGCCCTGCCTGCGGGCCTCGGCCTTCAGCTCCCCGACCACGGCCGGGGTGTCCCACGGCGAGGCCAGCGCGGCCCGCTGCTCCTCGGCGACCGCCTCGGCCGGATAGACGTACTCGTCCATGAAGGCCAGGAGCCTGGCGCGCAGTTCCTCGGTGCGCGCGTCGAACGCGAAGTCCATGTCCGGTCAGCCTTCCTGGAGAGTCGTCAGTCCGTGGTCGATGAAGAGGGGCACGAGTTCGCCGATGCGGTCGAAGCCCCGCCCGACCGTCTGGCCCAGCGTGTACCGGTAGTGGATGCCCTCCAGGATCACGGCGAGCTTGAACCAGGCGAACGCCGTGTACCAGGAGACGGCCGAGACGTCGCGTCCCGAGCGCGCCGCGTACCGCTCGATCAGCTCCTGCGGGGACGGGTGCCCGGGGGCCTCGGCGGTGGTGGAGACGGGGGAGTCGGGCATGCCGAGCGGCCGGCTGTACATCACCAGCAGCCCCAGGTCGGTCAGCGGATCGCCGAGCGTCGACATCTCCCAGTCGAGGATCGCCTTGATCTGGTCGTCGTCGCCGATCAGGACGTTGTCGAGGCGGTAGTCGCCGTGGACGACCGCCGGGGCGGGGGAGCGGGGCAGGTCCCGGCCCAGGGCCGCGTGCAGCTCGTCGATGCCGGGCAGGTCGCGGTTGCGCGAGGCGTCCAGCTGCTTGCCCCAGCGGCGCAGCTGCCGGTCCAGGAATCCCTCCGGGCGGCCGAAGTCCTCCAGGCCCACCTCGGCGGGGTCCACGGAGTGCAGCTCCACGAGGGTGTCGACCAGGGACAGCACCGCGTTCCGGGTGCGCTCCGCACCCAGCGGCGCGAGCTGCTGGGCGGTGCGGTACGGGGTGCCCTCGACGAACTCCATGACGTAGAACGGCGCCCCGAGCACCTCCTCGTCCTCGCACAGCAGGACCGGCCGCGGGACCGGCACCCGGGTCGGGGCCAGGGCGTCGATCACGCGGTGCTCGCGCTTCATGTCGTGCGCGGTGGCGAGGACATGACCGAGCGGGGGCCGCCGGACGACCCACTTCGAGGTGCCGTCGGAGAGCGCGTAGGTGAGGTTGGACCGTCCGCCCTCGATCAGCCGGCCGGTCAGGGGGCCGTGCACCAGACCGGGGCGCTCTCGGTCGAGCAGGGCGCGCAGCCGGTCCAGGTCGAGTCCGGGCGGGTGGTCGGTGCTCATACGGCACTCCTACGAACGGGTGAACAAGAGACCCGACTCATGATGCCGACCGGTCGGTATGTCGTCCAGTGCATGCACGGAACGCGGCGCGAAACGTGACCGGAGCCACCATAGGCCGACGGCCCCCTGCTGTGCCGCCGGGGGGCCGTCGGTCTGCGCTCCGGCAGGGTCAGTGGTCGTCCCAGTGGTCGCCGTGCTCGGCGTGCCGGTGTCCGTCGTGCAGATAGTCGACGTGGTCGCCGTGCCGCACCTGGGCGTGCCCGCACGTGTCGTGGTGCACGTGCTCATGACCCGCGTGCGCGGTGTGGCCGGCCGGCTCGCACTCGTCCCAGTGGCCCTCGTGCTCCCGGTGCAGATGGCCGTCGTGCGCGTAGTCGAGGTGGTCGCCGTGCGGTACGGCCGGGTGCCCGCAGTCCGGACCGTGGTCGTGTGTCCCGTGCGCGGAGTGTTCCTGGTGAAGGGTGGTCATGGTGCTCGCCTTCGAGGTACGGGGTGTTGACGACGGACAGGCTGCCACGCGAACGGCACATATCGGGGCATCACGGTTGCGTGGCGCGCGAGGTGCGACGTGGCGAAGCTCCCGGCCGGCCCGACAGGGCGTGGTGTCCGTGCACGCCCAGGAGGCGTTCCCGCCGGAGCGCGCGGCGGACGCGCACCGGCTGGACCAGGAGGTCCGTACCCGCGGCGAGATCGTCGTGACCGTGGACCGGGAGACCGAGGGGGGCGGCGCCCGGAGCGCGCGGGTCAGACCACCAGCACGACCGCGCACGCCGCCATCGCCACCGCGCACAGGGCGGCCGCCGTCGCACGGCGGGCGGCGAGCGGGGGCGGCGGGGCGCCGGAGGCCAGGACGCGGATGCGGTCGTGGGCGACCCGGAGGAAGGCCAGCCACAGCGCGCAGCAGACCGCGCACACGGTGATCCCGGTGGCCGAACCGCTGTGCAGGCCGGCCTTCACCGCGAGTACGGCGGCCACGGCGGCGGACAGGGTCGTGCGGCGCCAGGCCAGCCGAGTGCGCTCGGGCTGCAGCCCGGGGTCCCGGCCTGTGAGCCCGGGGTTCCGTCCTGTGTGCTCGGGGTCTTCGCCTGCGTCCTCGGGGTCTTCGCCCGTGTGTCCGGGGTTCCGTCCTGTGTGCTCGGGGTCTCCGCCTGCGTCCTCGGGGTTCCGCCCTGCGTGCTTGGGGTCTCGGCCCGTGTGCTCGGGGTTCCGCTCTGCGTGCTTGGGGTCTCGGCCCGTGTGCTCGGGGTTCCGCTCTGCGTGCTCGTGGGCTTCGCCCGTGAGCCCGCGGTCCCTGTCCGTGAGCCCGCGGTCCCGGTCCGCGGGGCCGAGGTCCCCGTCCGTGGGGCTCACCCCTCCCATCCGACGAGCACCACGAAGACCATCGCGACGGCCACCACCGCGACGACCAGGCTCAGCAGTGCCGGGAACCGGGACACGGGCAGGTCCTCACCGCGCCGCATCGCCCGCTCGCAGCGCACCCAGTGGTTCACCGCGCGCAGGGAACACAGCACACCGGCCCCCAGCAGCGCGAGCGCGAGACCGGCCCGCCACGCCCAGCGCAGGTCCGGCAGGAACTGGTCCACCGCGAATCCGCCGCCGATCAGCGCGAGCGCGGTCCGCAGCCAGGCGAGGAAGGTGCGCTCGTTGGCCAGCGAGAACCGGTAGTCGGGCGTGCCACCCTCTTCCCGCACCTGGTCCGGCGCGAACCACAGCCGGATGTTCCGCACGAATTCGCTCACGCCGACGACCCTACCGGCGCCTCACCGGGCGGACCGGAACGCCCGCAGCCTCTCGTACGCGGCCAGCCCGTCCGGCACCCACTCCCACTGTCCGAGCCGCCGCTCGACCTCCTCCTCGGGCAGGAAGTCGTACCACTGGACCTCCTCCGCCTGGGGCCGTACGGGCAGCTCGCAGCGCACCCCGTACACCGCCGACCACCAGCTGTGCCCGGCCCCGTCCTCGTACAGGAACTTGAAGAGGAACGCCGGCCGCGGCAGTCCGCTGACGCCCAGCTCCTCCTCGGCCTCCCGCAGGGCCGCCTCGTCGTAGGACTCGCCCGCCCCGACGACCCCGCCGACGAACATGTCGTACAGGGCCGGGAACACCAGCTTGGTCGCCGTGCGCCGGTGCACGAAGAGCCGGCCGGCCGCGTCCCTGGCCTGGATGAACACGCAGCGGTGGCGCAGCCCGCGGGCGTACGCCTCGCCGCGCGGGTACTGGGCGATGACCTGGTCGTTCTCGTCGACGATGTCGAGGATCTCGTCAGCAGGGTTCATGCCCTCATCCAAGCAGGCGCACCCGGCGCCGGTGGGCGGGCGGGCTCAGCGCCGCTGCAGGTCCCGGGGCTCGGGCTCCGCCTCCCCCGGACCGCACGGCATCGCCGGATGCAGCCCGAGCAGCACGATGCCCGCGACCACGGCCGCGAGCCCGGCCGCCTCCCAGGCCAGCGCCCCGGTGTCGGTGCGCAGCCGGTCACCGAGGAACCCCACCCCGCACAGGATCCCGGCGAGCGGCTCGGCCGCGGTCAGGGCGGGCAGCGACATCCGCAGGGGCGCCGTCTCGAACGCGCTCTGCACCAGGATCAGCCCGGTGACCCCGCACGCCAGCACGCCGTACGGCTGCCAGCCGGTGAACAGCTCCGCGAAGCCGCCCTCGGCGAAGAGCGTGCCGCTCACCCGGGTCAGCGCGTCCTGCACGCCGTACAGCAGCCCGGCGGCGGTGGCCAGCAGTACCGGGCCCCAGCTCAGCCGGGAGCGCTTGGCGTACGCCGTGAGCACGAGCGCCGCGCCCACCATGGCGCCGATGATCAGCCAGTGCCGCAGCGGATCGCCGACGACGCTGCCGCCGCGCGGCTCGCCCGCCATGATGAACGCGCTCACCCCTCCCGCGAGCAGCAGCAGTCCACCCCAGCCCTGGCGGCCCAGCGGCTGTCTGGTCTGCCGGCGGGAGAGGGCGAGGGCGAACAGCAGATTGGTCGCGAGCAGCGGTTCGACCAGGGAGATCTCCCCCTTGCCGAGCGCGATGGCACCCAGCACCATGCCGGCCACCATCAGACCGAGGCCGCCCAGCCAGCGCGGCACCCGCATCAGGTCGAGCAGCAGCCGGGGCGAGAGGAAGTCGTTGAGCGGTGCCCGCTGCGCCACGTTCTGCTGGAGCACGAACCCGAAACCCAGACAGCAGGCCGCACCCACGGCGAGAAGGAGAACCAGAACGGACACGCTGCGTACCTCGCTCATCCGGCCGGACCACGGAGCGTAGTGGCCGACTGTAGCGCTCCGAGACGGCAATGACCCGGAGAGTACCCGGAACCGGGCGGTTGACTCGGTCACGCCGCCCGGTCGGTCACAGGGGGATCGGGGGCGGCGGCGGGACCGTCCGGCCATCGTCCGTGGCCGGGCCGCCCGGCGCCATGGCGTACGCCACAGAAATCCGCCCGGATCCGCTGAACAGGGACCGCCGCCCTGCCCGCCGGCTCCTCAAGTGCCTCTCGCGGCACGGAGGTTGAAGTCGTGAACACCCCGGTTCCGCTTGACGTGATCCTTGGCTCCGGGTTTGCTGTGAGTGATCGGTCGATGGCAGCCCGAGAAACAGGAAGTCCCGCGGTGCCCCCAATCCCGCCTCTGCTCGGCGCTCGCCGGGCCTCCACGGACCCGTCCGGCGACACCGCCCCGGACGACCGCGGCGCCTTCGACGACGCCCTCGACGACGCCGAACTGCGCACCGCCCGGGCCGCGTTGACCCAGGGCCGCCGGCAGGCCGCCCGCTCCCTGCTGCGGCACACCGGCGACGACTGGGACCGCCGCGGCCACCGCCTCACCGTGCTCGCGCGGGAACCCTACGCCGCCGCCTGGGCACAGGACTGGGTGCGGGCCGAGCCCGGATCCGCCGACGCCGCCGCGCTGTACGCCCTGGCCCTCGTCCAGCGTGCCCTGCGCGGCAAAGAGGACCCCGACCGAGCCCGCGAGGCCTGCACCACGGCCGCCGCACTCGCCCCCGCCGACCCCACCCCCTGGCTCGGCCTGCTGCTGCTCGCCCACGCCCGCGGCCCGGAGCGCGAGGTCCTCGGCACCTTCACCGAACTGCGCCGCCGCCACCCCGAGCACCACCACGCCCACCACCTGCTGATCGCCCGCCTCGCCGAACGGCCCTCGGGCGGCCGGGCAGAGGCGCACGAGGTGTACGACCTCGCCGAGCTGGCCGCCGCGCAGGCCCCCGCCGACTCCCCGCTGGCCGTCCTCCCGGTCGTCGCGTACGCCGAGCGCTACCGGGTCCTCGCCGCCACCGGCCTTGCCCCGGCCGACCCGGCCGCCTCCGGGCACTGGTCCGGCCCCCGGGTCCGCCGGTTCCTGCACGCCGCCTTCGACTGGTGGCTGGAGTGGGAGCACGACGAGCACCCGCGCCGCCACCTGGACCTCAACCACCTCGCCTTCGCCCTGTCCTGCGCCGGCCGCCCGGCCGAGGCGGCGGCCCTCTTCCAGCGCATCGGCGAGCACGCCACCCCGGCTCCCTGGTCGTACGCGCACCGCGACCCCGTGGCGGCCTTCGACGCGGCCCGCGCCCGCGCGCTCGGGCAGTGACGGACACGCACGTGCGGCGATCCGCGCCGAGCCTGCCGAGACGTACGGCCTTCCGAGACGTACGTAAGAAGTGATGACGGAAGTCTGACCGGCGACCCCGATCCCTGGCCGCGCGCGGCCCCGAGTGCTCGAATGAACACGTGAACTCTGAACAACCCGAGGAGCAGGGCGGCCGGCCGATCGGCCGGCGCGTCTTCCTGGGCACCCTCGGCCTGGGCGCGCTCGGCGTGGTCGCCGCGCCCCCGATCCAGCGCGGCCTCGAAGGCTTCCTCGGCACCGTCGCCGGCAAGGACCCCACGGGCCTGACCGGCCTGCTGCCCAACGGCGGCGGCTTCCGCTACTACTCCGTCGCCGCCTCCGTCCCGCACAAGAGCGCCGCGGACTACCGCCTCACCATCGACGGACTGGTCGACCACCCGCGTGGCTACACCCTCGCCGACCTGCGTGCCCTGCCCCAGACCCGGCTGGTCAAGGACGTGCAGTGCGTCACCGGCTGGCGGGTCCCCGGCACCCCCTTCGAGGGCGTCCGCCTCTCCCACCTGCTGGACGCCGCCGGGGTCCGCGCCTCCGCCAAGGCGCTGCGCTTCACCTGCTTCGACGGCACCTACGCCGAGAGCCTCACCCTCGACCAGGCCCTCCGCCCGGACGTCCTGGTCGCCCTGCGCATGCAGGACAAGGACATCGGCCACGACCACGGCGGCCCCGTCCGCCTCTACGTCGCCCCGATGTACTTCTACAAGTCGGCCAAATGGCTCTCCCGGATCACGGTCACCGACCGGGTGCAGCCCGGCTACTGGGAGAACCTCGGGTACGACGTCGACGCCTGGGTCGGCCGCTCGAACGGACGGACCGATGAGCCTACGAGCTGAGGCCACGGCCCCGCCGAGCGCCCGGGTCCGCCGCTTCAGCCGGGGCGAACGGTGGGTGCACCGCGCGGCGGCGGCACTGATGGGCGTGTGCGTGGTGACCGCGGCCGTCCTCTACATCCCGCAGCTGGCGGTCATGGTGGGCCGCCGCGAACTGGTCGTCCGCGTCCACGAGTGGGCGGGCCTGGCGCTGCCGGTGCCGGTCCTGCTGGGCCTCGCCTCCCGCGCCTTCCGCACCGACCTGCGCTTCCTCAACCGCTTCGGCCCGCACGACCGGCTCTGGCTGCGCGCCGCCCTCCGCCGCGACAAACGGCACGCCTCGCGCCCGGCCGGGAAGTTCAACGCCGGCCAGAAGATCTACTCGGCGTGGATCGCCGGGGCGACGCTGGTCATGCTCGGCACGGGCCTGATGATGTGGTTCACCCGCCTCACGCCGCTGATGTGGCGCACCTCGGCGACCTTCGTCCACGACTGGCTGGCCCTGACCATCGGCGTGGTCCTCGCGGGCCACATCGGCATGGCCCTGGGCGACCCGGAGGCGAGAAGGGGCCTGCGCACGGGGACGGTGAGCCAGGAGTGGGCGCGCCGGGAGCACCCACTGTGGCGCCCCTGACGTCCGCTCGCCCGCTCCCGTTGCCCGGCGCGACGGGGCTCAGCCACAACGGCGGTGACCGGTGGTACCGAACCCGGCGCACCGCCCTCAGAACTGAAGCAAAACCTTGCACGACCGACCCCGGTCGGCGGCCAGCGCGAACGCGGCCTCGGCATCCCCCACGGGAACCACCGCACTGATCAGCCCGTCGAACTCGCCCCGAGCCGCCAGCAGTTCGAGCGCCCCGTCGAACTCGGCGTCGAACCGGAACGCCCCGCGCAGCTCGATCTCCCGGCTCACCACCAGGTTTCCGGCGAACGCGCTCCGACCCGGCGGCAGCATCCCCAGCTGGACGACCACACCCCCGCGCCGCACCAGCCGCAGACAGGTGTCGAGACCGGCCGCCACCCCCGACGCCTCGACGGCCACGCACACCTCCTCGGGCCACCCGGAGTCGTCCGGATCGTCGGCCCGTACGAGCGTGTCGGCCCCGGCGACGGCCGCGTACCGCAGCGCCTGCGGCACCAGGTCCGTCACCGTCACCCGTGCCGCACCGGACGCCTTCGCCGCCGCGACCACCAGGCACCCGATCGGCCCGGCCCCGGTCACCAGCACATGCCGGCCGGACACGTCCCCGGCCCGCCGCACCGCGTGCAGCGCCACCGCCAGCGGTTCGGCGAGCGCGGCCCGCCGCAGCCCCAGCCCGTCCGGAAGCGCCCTCAACTGCCCCGCCGGTACGACCAGTTGCGCGGCGAACCCGCCCTGGACGTGCGGAGAGCGGGCGGCGCTGCCCAGATACCGGGTGTCCCGGCAGACGTTGGCCCGCCCGTCGGCGCACTCGGGGCAGACCCCGCACGGCGTGGCCGGGTGCACGGCGACCGCCGTACCCGGCACGGGACCGGTGGCCGCGGGGCCGTAGGACACCACCGTCCCCACCACTTCGTGCCCGAGCACCATGGGTTCCCGGAGCCGGAAGTCCCCGACCCCGCCGTCCCGCCAGTAGTGCAGGTCGGACCCGCACACCCCGCCGTAGCGGACGGCCACCAGGGCCTCGCCGGGCCCGGCCTGAGGGGGCGGCAGCTGCTCCACCCGCAGATCACCGGCCCCGTGGATCACGCAGCCCAGCATGCCCGCCGCCCCTTTCACAACACGCTCGTCATGCCGCCGTCGACGTACAGCACCTGTCCGCCGACGAAGTCCGCCGCGGGCGAGGCGAGGAAGAGCAGCCCGCCCACCAGGTCCTCGGTGCGGCCCCAGCGGCCGGCCGGGGTGCGCCGGCGCACCCACGCGCTGAACTCCTCGTCCTCGACCAGGGGCCGGGTCAGCTCGGTCTCGATGTAGCCGGGCCCCAGTCCGTTGACCTGGACGCCGTACGGCCCCCAGTCCGCGCACATGCCCTTGGTGAGCATCTTCAGCGCGCCCTTGGTCGCCGCGTACGGCGCGATGCCCGGCCGGACCACCTCGCTCTGCAGCGAGCAGATGTTGACGATCTTCCCGTGGCCGCGTTCCGTCATCCGCCGGGCGGCCTCCCGGCCGACCAGGAACGCGCTGGTGAGGTTGGTGTCCAGGATGCGGTGCCAGTCGGAGTCGGCGAACTCCAGCAGGGGCGCGCGCAGTTGCATGCCCGCGTTGTTGACCAGGATGTCGAGCGGGCCCACCCGCTCCTCGACATCGGCGATCCCGGCGGCCACGGCCGGACCGTCGGTCACGTCGAACACCGCCGTACGGACCTCACCGGGGAGTTGTGCCGCGGCCTCGGCCAGCCGGTCGCCGTCGCGCCCGTTGAGGACCACCGTGCAGCCGGCCTCGGCCAGGCCCCGGGCCAGCGCGAGGCCGATGCCCCGGCTGGAGCCCGTGACCAGGGCCGTGCGGCCACCGATGTCGAAGAGGGGGTGAGCCGTCATCGCCGTACCGCTCCTAGATCACGAGGGACAGCAGCAGGACCAGGCCGCCGGCGACCACCGAGATGATCGTCTCCATCACCGACCAGGTCTTGACGGTCTGCCCGACGGTGAGCCCGAAGTACTCCTTCACCAGCCAGAAACCGGCGTCGTTGACATGGCTGAAGAAGAGCGAACCCGAGCCGATGGCCAGCACGAGGAGCGCCGCGTGGGTGGTCGACATGTCGGCCGCGAGCGGCGCCACCAGACCGGCCGCCGACACCGTCGCCACCGTGGCCGAGCCGGTCGCCAGCCGGATCGCCACCGCGATCAGCCAGGCCAGCAGCAGTGCCGGGATCGACCAGTCCTTGGAGATGTCCAGGATCATCTGGCCCACACCGGAGTCGATCAGCGTCTGCTTGAACCCACCGCCGGCGCCGACGATCAGCAGGATGCCGGCGATGGGCATCAGGCCCTTCTCGACGGTCTGCTGCAGACGGTCCCTGGTGAACCCGGCGGCCCGGCCCAGCGTGAAGAAGCCGACGAGCACGGCGGCGAGCAGGGCGATGAGCGGGGAGCCGATGACGTCGAAGACGCGCTGGGTCCGGTTCGCCGGGTCGTCGATGACGATGTCCACCAGCGCCTTGGCCAGCATCAGCACCACCGGCAGCAGCATGGTGGCGAGCGTCGCACCGAAGCCCGGGCGGCGCTCCAGCGTGTCGGAGGCGCGCTGCGGCAGCATCCGGTCGGGTACCGGGACGTCCACCCAGCGGGCCGCGACCTTCGAGAACAGCGGACCGGCGATGATCACCGTCGGAATGGCGACCAGGATGCCGAGCGCCAGCGTCACGCCCAGGTTGGCCTTGACGGCGTCGATCGCGACCAGCGGGCCGGGGTGCGGCGGGATCAGGCCGTGCATCACGGACAGACCGGCCAGCGCCGGGATGCCGATGCGCATCAGGGAGTAGTTGCCGCGCTTGGCGACCATCAGCACGACCGGGATCAGCAGCACGATGCCGACCTCGAAGAACAGCGGCAGGCCGATCACGGAGGCGATCAGCACCATCGCCCAGGGCATGGCGCGCCCGCCCGCCTTGGCGAGGATCGTGTCGACGATCTCGTCCGCGCCGCCGGAGTCGGCGAGCAGCTTGCCCAGGATCGCCCCGAGCGCGATCAGGACGCCGACGCCGGCCACCGTGGCGCCGAGCCCGGTGGTGAAGCTGACGATCACCTTGTCGAGCGGCGCTCCGGCGACCGCCCCGAGCACCAGTGACCCGATGGTCAGGGCCAGGAAGGCATGGAGTTTGAACTTGGTGATGAGCAGGACGATCACGGCGATGCCCACCAGGACGGCGATGCCCAGGTGGGCGTGTCCGGCGGAGGTGATCGGCGGAGGCGCGTCCGCTGCCAGCATCTCGACGCTGAGTCTGGTCACGGGGGTTTCCTTGCGATGACGGGGGACGGGGGTGGTGGGGTGCTACTCGGATGCGACGGGAAGCGCGTCCAGCGCCTGCACGGCGCGTTCGGTGATCTCCTGGGGGCTGCCGCTGACGTCGACGGCGACCCCCGCCTCGTCCGGCTCCAGGGGCTGCAACGTGGCGAACTGGGAGTCCAGCAGCGCGGTCGGCATGAAATGCCCCTGCCGCTGCCTCATCCGGTCCTCGATCAGCTTCCGGTCGCCCGTGAGATGCACGAACACGACTCCGGGAGCGACGGCCCTGAGCCGGTCGCGGTACGACCGCTTCAGCGCCGAGCTGCTGACCACCCCGCCGAGCCCGGCCCGCCCGTGCGCCCAGTGCCCGATGGCGTCGAGCCAGGGCCACCTGTCGCTGTCGTCGAGCGGGATCCCGGCCGACATCTTGTCGATGTTGGCCTTCGGGTGGAAGTCGTCGCCCTCGGCGTACGGAACGCCCAGCCGCGCGGCGAGCAAGGGACCGATCGTGGTCTTGCCCGTCCCCGCGACGCCCATCACGACGACGACCTGGGGGGTACGCATCACTGCCTCGCTGTCTTCCTCGACATCCGACGCCACATCGGCGTCGCCACACTGAAACCCATTAGGTACGACGAATTCAAGAGTCTGTGACATATAAGTCTGACTTTTTGCGGCTGTGATCCAGGCCGTACGCTGAGTTCATGAGCACACCGGGCCGGGGGCTGCACGGCCGCGTACTGGACACCCTCGGCCCCGCGATCACGGCGGGCGAGTACCCGCCGGGCAGCGTTCTCCGCACGGACGAACTCGCCCAGCACTTCGAGGTGTCACGCTCGGTGATGCGCGAAGCGGTCCGCGTGCTCGAGTCCATGCACCTGGTCGCGTCCCGGCGCCGGGTCGGCGTGACCGTCCGCCCGAAGGCCGAGTGGAACGTCTACGACCCCCAGGTCATCCGCTGGCGCCTGGCGGGCGCCGACCGCCCGCACCAGCTGCGCTCCCTGACCGTGCTGCGGTCCGCGATCGAACCGGTCGCGGCGGGCCTCGCCGCGAAGAACGCCAGCGCGGAGCAGTGCGCCGAACTCACCGAGTGCGCGCTCGGCATGGTGGCCAACTCACGCGGCCACAAGCTCGAGGAGTACCTGGTCCACGACGTCGCCTTCCACCGGGCCGTGCTCACCGCCTCGGGCAACGAGATGTTCGCCCGCCTCGGCGACGTCGTCGCGGAGGTCCTCGCCGGCCGCACCCATCACGAGGTCATGTTCGAGGACCCCGACCCCGCGGCCGTCACCCTGCACGTCCAGGTGGCCGAGGCCGTCCGCGCGGGCGACGCGGCCCGCGCGGAGGAACTCACCAGGGAGATCACCGTGGGCGCCCTCCAGGAACTGGACATCCTGGCGCCCTAGCCGACTTCAGCCGCGCTCGTCGGGAAAGTCCCCGTCCACGTACACCCACGCCCCCTCCACCCGCTCGAACCGGCTCCGCTCGAGCAGTGAACCGCCCCGGTAGGAGGCCCGGAAGGTCACCGTCCCGGCGGTGTGGAAGGCGGACCCGTCGGTGGTGCCCAGGATCTCCAGACCGGTCCACCTCATCCGGGGGTCGAGGTCCAGCCGCTCCGGCCGGGTCCGGGGATGCCACGTCCGCAGCAGATACCCCGCGTCCCCCTTCACGAAGGCGCTGTACCGCGACCGCATGAGCAGCTCGGCGGTCGGCGCGCTCGCGGAACCCGTGTGGAAACGGCCGCAGCAGGCGTCGTAGGGCCGGGGGAGCCCGCAGGGGCAGAGGCGCATGGTCATGGCCCACATTCTGCCCGCACCAGGGGAGGCGTCCGTTCCCGCCGGGATGCACAGTAGAAGTGCAGCACCCCGAAGGGGCGCGAGGAACTGCGCGACCAGCCACGAAGGCGCCGCAGACGACGGACGGCCCTTCGCGGCACTACCGCGGAGCGAGGTGGCGGACGATGACCCGACCGGTGAGCAGCCGTCCTCCGGCGGCCGTCAAGGAGTGGCGGCTGAACCTGTACCTGTCCGAGCACGACCCGGACACCACGGCCCGGATCGTCCTGGACACCGGCGACAACGTTCTGGAGAGCCACGCGGAGGCCCGCCGCAACCCCTACGACCCCGCGATGCCGGACATCGGCGACGAACTCGCCGCCGGACGCGCCCTCATCGCCATGGGCCGCATGCTGCTGCGCGCCGCCGACGGGGACATGAAGGCGACCGGAGCCGCCGAGACGGAGGGCCCGTCGCCACTGTGGCTGCCCCGGGAGTGAAGGAGCCCCACCGTGCACTTCAGGAACCGTCCGGAAGCGGGCCGTCGGCTCGGCGCCCGCCTGGAGTACCTCCGGGGCCAGGACGTGGTGGTGCTGGGGCTGCCGCGAGGAGGAGTGCCGGTCGCCGCCGAGGTCGCCGAGGCGCTCGACGCGTCCCTGGACATCTGCCTGGTGCGGAAACTGGGCGTGCCCTACCAGCCCGAGCTGGGGATGGGGGCCATCGGCGAGGACGGCGTGCGCGTGATCAACCAGGAGGTGCTGAGGGGGACCGGGGTCTCGGACGCCGACCTCGCACGGGTCGAGGAACGCGAGCGCCGGGTGCTCGACGAGCGGGCCGCGCGCTACCGGGGCGAGGCGCCCCCCGTCTCCGTCGCCGGCCGGACCGCCCTGGTGGTGGACGACGGAGTGGCCACCGGCTCCACCGCGCGGGCCGCCTGCCGGATCGCCCGGGCCCGGGGCGCGGCCCGCATCGTGCTGGCGGTCCCCGTGGCCCCGCGGGACTTCGCCCGCCGACTGGGCGGGGACGCCGACGAACTGGTCTGCCTGCACACCCCGTGGGCCTTCTCCGCCGTCGGCCAGTTCTACGCCGACTTCGCCCAGGTCGGCGACGAGGAGGTCACCGCCTGTCTGCGCCGGGCCGCAAGCCACCACCGGCGCACCGCGGGCGCCGGATCCACCGACCGGGAGGTGACGGTGACGGCGGGCGCCGTGCGGCTGGGCGGGCATCTCACCGTGCCCGACGGCGCCACCGGCGTCGTGGCCTTCGCCCACGGCAGCGGCAGCAGCCGGCACAGCCCGCGCAACCGGTTCGTGGCCGAGGGGCTGCACCGGGCCGGGCTCGGCACCCTGCTGTTCGATCTGCTCACCGACGCGGAGGAGAGCGACCGGGGCAACGTGTTCGACATCGGGCTGCTCGCCGAACGGCTGCTGGACGCCACCCGCTGGCTGCGCGAGGAACCCGATGTCGAGGGGCTCGCCATCGGCTGGTTCGGCGCCAGCACCGGAGCGGCCGCCGCCCTGTGGGCCGCCGCCGACCCCTCCGCGCGGCCCGCCGCGGTCGTCTCCCGCGGCGGCCGGCCCGATCTCGCCGGACCACGGCTGGCCGCGGTGACCGCGCCCACCCTGCTCGTCGTCGGCGGCGCCGACCCGCTGGTGCTCGAACTCAACCGGGAGGCGCAGGCCCGACTGCGGTGCGAGAACCGGCTCGAGGTGGTCCCCCGTGCCACCCACCTCTTCGAGGAGCCCGGCGCGCTGGAGAGGGTGACCGAACTGGCCCGCGACTGGTTCACGGACCACATGGCACCCGCGCACGTCTAGCCAGGCCGCCGTGCGCGAGGACGCCGTCACCCTGTTCCTCGCGGGTGACGTCATGCTCGGCAGGGGCGTCGACCAGATCCTCCCGCACCCCGGCGATCCGGCCCTGCGGGAGGACCACGTCCGCGACGCCCGGGACTACGTCGCCCTGGCGGAGGCCGCGAACGGATCGGTACCCCGGCCCGTGGACCACTCCTGGCCCTGGGGCGAGGCGCTGCCCGTCCTGGAGCGGGCCGCACCCGACGTGCGGGTCGTCAACCTGGAGACCGCCGTCACCGGGGACGGCGACTTCGCGCCCGGCAAGGGCGTCCACTACCGGATGCACCCGGCCAACCTGCCCTGCCTCGCCGCGGTCCGCCCCGACGTCTGCGTCCTCGCCAACAACCACGTGCTCGACTTCGGCCCGCGCGGCCTCGAGGAGACACTGGCCTCGCTCGCGGCGGCCGGTCTGCGCACCGCGGGGGCGGGCCGGGACGCGGCCGCGGCCTGGCGCCCGGCGACCGTTCCGCTGCGGCCGGACGGACGCGTCCTGGTCTTCTCCTTCGGGATGCCGTCCAGCGGGATCCCGCACAGCTGGGCAGCCACCGCCCGACGGTCCGGTGTGGCCCTGGTCGCCGCGCCGACCGCGGCCGCCGCGGCGGACTTCGCCGACCGGCTGCGGCAGGTCGCCCGGCCCGGCGACCTCGTCGTCGCATCCGTCCACTGGGGCCCCAACTGGGGCTATGCCGTCCCCCGCAACGAGGTCCGCTTCGCCCACGCGCTCGTCGACGCGGGCGCCGACGTCGTCCACGGGCACTCCTCGCACCATCCGCGCCCACCGGAGGTGTACCGGGGCAGGCTCGTCCTGTACGGCTGCGGCGACCTCGTCGACGACTACGAGGGCATCAGCGGCTACGAGCGCTACCGCGACGACCTGCGGCTGCTGTACCTGGTGTCGGTCGAGCCCGGCGACGGTCGGCTGACCGGTCTGCGGATGGTCCCGTTCCAGGCGCGCCGGATGCGCCTGGAGCACGCCTCGGCCCAGGACACCGCCTGGCTGCGCGCCGTCCTCGACCGCCATGCCCGCGCCCTCGGCACCCGGGTCGAGCACGGGGACGACGGCACGCTCACGGTACGGCCCCTGCGCGCGGACGCGCCGCTGTGAGGCCGGGCGTCAGCACCGTCCGCTCTTGCGCAGGAACCGGCGCAGCCGGGTCAGTGGCCAGGTGTTGATCACATCGTCCCGGGTGAGCCAGCCGCGCTGCGCGGTGCCGACGCCGTAGCGCAGCTGCGCGAGGTGCGGGACGGAGTGCGCGTCGGAGTTCACGGCGAACCTCACCCCGTACGCCTTGGCGCGCAGGATGTCCTCGTCGCACAGGTCCAGCCGGTCCGGCTGGGCGTTGACCTCCAGCGCGGTGCCGGTGCGCGCGCAGGCCGCGAACACCTCGTCCCAGTCGGCGTCGACCCCCGGCCGCCTGCCGATCAGCCGGGTCGTGGGATGCCCGATGACGTTGACGTACGGGTGCTCGCAGGCCCGCACCAGCCGCCGCGTCATCGCGGCGCGGCCCAGGTCGAAGTGGGAGTGCAGCGAGGCCACGCACAGATCGAAACCGGCCAGGAACTCCTCCGGCCAGTCCACCTCGCCGTCCGGGCCGATGTTCAGCTCCGTGCCGTGCAGCAGGCGCATCCGGCGGCGGGCGCCGTCCAACTCCCGCAGCCGTTCCCGCTGGGCGAGGATCTTTTCCTCGGTCATGCGCTGCATGTACAGATTCGGCGCGTGGTCGGTGACCGCGTAGTACGCGTAACCGCGCTCGGCGGCCGCCTCCACCATCGCCTCCAGCGGGGCGAGTCCGTCCGTGAGGTCGGTGTGGGTGTGCAGGTCACCGCGCACGTCCCGCTCGGTCACCAGCTCGGGCAGCTCATCGCGCAGGGCCGCCTCGATCTCCCCGCGGTCCTCCCGCAGCGTCGGCGGGATCCACGGCAGCCCCAGCCGGGCGTACACCTCCTCCTCGGTACGGGACGCGACCGCCTCCCCGCTCTCGGTGTCGAACACGCCGTACTCCGACAGCTTCAGCCCCTGGTGCACCGCGATGGTGCGGGTGCGGATGTTGTGCGCCCTGGAACCGGTGAAGTACTGCATCCCGGCGCCCCACGACTCCGGCGGCAGCACCCGCAGGTCGACCTGCAGCCCCCTGTCCGTGCGCACCGACGTCTTCTTCGTGCCCCGCGCGATGACCTCGGCGGTGGCCGGCAGCTCGCACAGCGCCTCCATGAACGGCGCCGACCGCTTCGCCGCGACCAGGACGTCGAGATCCCCGACGGTCTCCCGCATACGACGCAGGGAGCCGGCGTAGGCGCAGCGCCCGCAGCCCGGCAGCCCCGACAGCGCGGCGACGATCTCCTCGGCCGTGTCCAGCGCCGGCGGCAGCGGCACCCGGGCGCCGGCCCGCCGGAGCAGCTCGATGCCGTGCCGGATGTTCTCCTGCGTCTTCTCGCCGAAGCCCCTAAGATCGGCCAGCGCGTCCGCCTCGATGGCCGCGGCCAGTTCGTTCACCGACGAGATGTGCAGGTCCTCGTAGAGCCGCAGCGCCTTCTTGGGCCCCAGGGTGGGGATCGTGATCAGTTCCCGCACCCCGGCCGGGATCGCGGCCCTGCGCTCCTCGACCACCGCCATCTTCCCGGTACGCAGGTACTCGACCACCTTCTCGGCGATCGACCGGCCCACGTTCGGGATCTCCCGGAGCCCGTCGGCGTCCATCCGCGCGATGTCGGCGGGATGGCCGCCGATGGCACGCGCCGCCTTCTCGTAGGCGCGCGCCTTGAAGGCGTCGCCTCCCGTGATCGCGACGAGGTCGGCGTACTCCCGCAGGAGCGCCTCGACCTCCTCGTTGCGCCGGGCCATCCCTCAAGTCTAGGAAGCCACGATCGCCGGGGCATGAAGAAGGCCCCCGCAGAGCAGGGGCCTCGCTGGTGTCCGAGGGGGGACTTGAACCCCCACGCCCGATAAAGGGCACTAGCACCTCAAGCTAGCGCGTCTGCCATTCCGCCACCCGGACAAGGTGTCTGTCGTGCGAGTGATCCCTTCGGCGGGGTTTCCCTCGCGACGACGAAGGAAACATTACCAGGCTTTCGAGGGTGGCTGATCACCCCCGTCCCGGTGCCCGTCGCGCGTGAACGGCGTGTGACGGGCCGGGACCGGTCTTGGGCTCTGCGCGGGGGCGGAGAGAGGATGGACGCACCAGTCGTGACAGCGGGAGGAAGCAGCGTGAGCGAGACGGACACGGCCAGGAGCGTCACCGGCGAGGACGAGGTCGTGGACCTCTGCCGCGAGCTGATCCGGTTCGACACCAGCAACTACGGCGACCACTCCGGGCCCGGTGAGCGCAAGGCCGCCGAGTGGGTCGCCGAGAAGCTCGCCGAGGTCGGGCTGGAGCCGAAGATCTACGAGTCGCACCCGGGGCGCGCGTCCACGGTGGCCCGCATCGAGGGCGAGGACCCGTCCCGGCCCGCCCTGCTGATCCACGGCCACCTCGACGTCGTACCGGCCAACGCCGACGACTGGACCCACCATCCGTTCTCCGGCGAGGTCACCGACGGGTGCGTGTGGGGGCGCGGGGCCGTCGACATGAAGGACATGGACGCCATGACCCTGGCGGTCGTGCGCGACCGGCTGCGCAGCGGGCGCCGGCCTCCGCGCGACATCGTGGTCGCCTTCCTCGCCGACGAGGAGGCGGGCGGCACGTACGGCGCCCGCTACCTGGTCGACCACCACCGCGAGCTGTTCGACGGCGTCACCGAGGCGATCAGCGAGGTGGGCGGCTTCTCCTTCACCGTGAACGATCAGCGGCGGCTCTACCTGATCCAGACGGCCGAGAAGGGCATGCACTGGATGAAGCTGACCGTGGCCGGCACCGCAGGGCACGGGTCGATGATCCACCGCGACAACGCCATCACCGAGCTGTCGGAGGCCGTCGCCCGGGTCGGCCGGCACAGGTTCCCGGTGCGGGTCACCAAGACCACGCGGGCCTTCCTCGACGAGCTGGGCGACGCGCTCGGCACCGAGCTGGACCCGGAGGACATGGAGTCCACCCTCGCCAAGCTCGGCGGCATCGCGAAGCTGATCGGCGCGACCCTGAGCAACACCGCCAACCCCACCCAGCTGAACGCCGGTTACAAGGTCAACGTGATCCCCGGCGAGGCCACCGCGCACATCGACGGACGGTTCCTGCCGGGCCACGAGGAGGAGTTCCTCGGCGACCTCGACCGGCTGCTCGGGCCGAACGTCCGCCGCGAGGACGTGCACACCGACAAGGCGCTGGAGACCAGCTTCGACGGGGCGCTGGTGGAAGCCATGCAGTCCGCGCTGCTCGCCGAGGACCCCACCGCCAAGGCGATTCCGTACATGCTCTCCGGCGGCACCGACGCCAAGTCCTTCGACGACCTCGGCATCCGCGGCTTCGGCTTCGCGCCGCTGAAGCTGCCGCCGGAGCTGGACTTCGCCGGCATGTTCCACGGCGTGGACGAGCGGGTGCCGGTGGACGGGCTGCAGTTCGGCGTGCGGGTGCTCGACCGCTTCATCGACGCGTCGTGAGGTCCTGCCCTCAGATAATCGGGCAGCCGTGCGAGATCGACTGAGAAGGGTGAATGCGACGATAGGCTCGTAGCTTCATTAGTTCCTCCTCGTTACAGGTGATGTGATCCCCGCACCTTGGGATCGCATTGCCAACAAGGAGGAAGAATGATCAAGAAGGTCGTCGCTGCTGCGGCTGCCACCGGTGGGCTGGTTCTCGCGGGAGCGGGCCTGGCCGTGGCCGACTCCGGTGGCCAGGCTGCCGCCGTGCACTCCCCGGGCGTCGTCTCCGGCAATGTCATTCAGGTGCCCGTGCACGTCCCGGTGAACGTCTGCGGCAACACGGTCAACGTGATCGGGCTCCTGAACCCCGCCTTCGGCAACACCTGCGTCAACAAGTGACGTCGGCTCCCTGAGGGGGCGTCTTTTACGAGCCGTCGGCCTTGGAGCGCGCGCCATGCGCTCCGAGGCCGACCGGTCTTTTCCGGCACCGGTCCCTTTTCCGGACCGGTCGTTCCGGGGGAACACGAAGGCAATCGAAGGCAGGGGGGAACTCAGCATGCGACAGGGCACCCGCAAGGGCCTGATGACCATGGCCGCAGCGACCGGTGTGATCGCCGCCGCGAGCGGCTACGCACATGCCGACTCGGGCGCGCACGGCACCGCCGCCGGCTCACCCGGCGTACTGTCCGGCAACACGGTGCAGGCGCCGGTGCACGTTCCGGTGAACGTCTGCGGCAACACCGTGAACGTCGTCGGGCTCCTGAACCCGTCGGTGGGCAACACATGCGCCGACCACGGCCGCGGTTCGGGGGGGTACGGCGACTCGGGCGGCCACGCCGGCTCCGGCGGCTCGCACGCGGGCGGCCACACCGGCGGCTCGCCGGGCGTCGGCTCCGGCAACAGCGTGCAGGTGCCGATCGACGCCCCGGTGAACGTCTGCGGCAACAGCGTGAACGTCATCGGCGCCGGGAACGCCACCACGGGCAACGACTGTGCCAACGGCGGTGGCGGTCACCACACCCAGCCGCCGGGCGACGGACACGGCAATCCGCCCGGGAAGCCGGGCCACCCGGGCCACCCGGGACATCCGGGACATCCGGGATACCCTGGTCACCCCGGCACTCCGCACCACCCGGGCAAGCCGGGCGAGCCCGGAACGGGCAGGCCGCCCGCCAAGGGCGGCCACACGCCCCAGGGCGGACACACGTCCCACGGCTCGTCCCAGGTCACGGCGCAGGGCGGCGGTCCGGCCGGGTCCCTGGCCACCGCCCAGCTCGCGCACACGGGCAGCGACGTGCCGCTGGGCCTCGCGCTGCCGGTCGGCGCGGGGGCGCTGCTCGCGGGCGCGGTGCTCTACCGCAAGGCGCGCGCCGCGGCGTAACGGCGACGCGGTCACGAAGGCGGTCCAGCCCGGCAGGAAGGCGGTACGGCCCTGGCGAGCAGGCCGCCGTACCGCCCGACACAACGGAGCGGGCCCTGCCATGCCGGCGGGGCCCGCTCCGTTCAGTTGTCCTGCCTCACCACGTGGCACGCACCTGGCGGATGATCCGCCGGCGCAACCGCACCTTGCGGCTGCCGTCGCGCAGCAGGCTCAGTCGGTCCAACTCCCAGTGTCCGTACTCGGCATGGTCGGTCAGCAGACGTGTGGCGTCCTTGCGGGACACCCCGCGCGGCACGTACACGTCGACGAATTCGTATTCCGGCATCGCATCTATTGTGCGGGCTGGTGCCCGGTACGGATAGCGTCTGCACTATGTCTGATGCTGCGCAGCCCACCGCTGCCGACGTACGCGCCGCCGCCGAGGCGGTCAAGACCGCGCTCGACCGTCACCTGGCGGCGGTCGAACGCAGGTCGGGGGAGGACGACCCGGCCGTGTCCGAGGCGTTCAACCAGCTGGCCGCGGCCGCCGAGGCGTACGACGAGCTGCTCTACGACCGCTACGACGAGGTCACGCCCTTCGAGATCCCGGGTGCGGAGGACACGCTGCCGCCGTACGCGGGGCCCGAGGAACCGAACGCGATCAGCGTGCTGATCCGCCGCGACTACACGGTGGCGGAACCCCAGCGGCTGCTGGCGCAGGCCCAGCGGGTCGAGGCGGCGGAGTACGAGGATGTCGGCGGCGGCGACGAGGCTGCCACCGGTACGGTCCCCGGGGCGCTGGGCACCCTCTTCGGCGAGTTCGAACCGGACGAGATCGCCTCCCGGCACAAGGAGTTCGGCCTGGAGGAGGGCGACTCGACGCTCTGGGTCACCGCGGCGGACGAGACTCCCGAGGCCGGGGAGTGGCTGGAGGCGCCGTTCGAGCACATCGATCCGCAGCAGGTGGTGTGCCGGTTCGACGTCAGCGCGGTGTTCGACGACGAAGGCGACGAAGGCGACGAAGAGGACGAGGAAGATCTCGAGTTCGTCGAGGACGAGGACGAGGACGAGGACGAGGACGAGGACGGGGACGGGGACGGCGTCCAGAACGTCCAGAGGTGACGCCGGCCGGCGGTGCCGCGGGGTCTGAGGCCGGTGCGGCACCGCCGGACTCCGCCGCCGTGGCCGATGACCGCCGAGGCGGGACAGGAGGGGCGGCGCCGCAGAGGGGACGGCGTCAGCCTGCCGTCGGCACCTGGGGGCGCAGCAGCGTCTGGAGCCGGGTCGTGCGGGGCTTGGCCGGGGTCTCGGCGACCGCCTTCGGCAGGGCCTGTTCCACCCCGTGGACCACGGACAGATGCCGCTCCGCCCGGCCGAACGCCGTGTACACCCAGGGCCTGCTGAGGGCCTGCGCGGCGTCGCCGGGCAGCACCACGACCGCCGCCGGCCAGCGGACGCCCACTGCCTGGTGCGCGGTCAGCGCCCAGCCGTGCCGTACGCGGCCCTCCACCCCCTCCCGCGGTACGACGACGGCAACGCCCGCGCACGTCAGGTGCAGCCCGTCGGCGTCGGCCCGCACCACAGCGCCCGGCACCGAACGGCCCGGCGCGGGGGAGTAGACGATCCGGTCGCCCGGGTCGAAGCCGCCGAAGCGACCGGGGCCGGGATTGAGGCGTTCCTTCAAGGCCGCGTTGAGGGCGCGGGTGCCCGCGGCGCCGCCGTGGCCCGGGGTGATCACCACGGTCTGCTCGGCCGGGACGCCGATCGCCCGCGGAACCGAGTCCGCGACCAGCTGCACCGTCCGGTGCACGGCCTCGCCCGCGTCCCGCACGGGGACGATGACGATCTCCTTGCCCGGCGCGGCCACCTGGTTCAGCTCGCCGACGCCGACACCCGAGACCAGCTCACCGAGCGGACCGGGGTCGGGGACGCGGGAGACGACCTGGGGGCAGGCGCGGGCGGCGAGGAGATCCGCGAAGACCCGGCCGGGTCCGGCCGACCACAGCACCGCGGGATCGCCGCTGAGCACCAGCCGGGCCCCGTCGGGCAGCGATTCCACCAGCGTCGCGGCCCCCTCGACATCGAGCTGGGGGGCGTCCAGGACGATCAGCAGGTCGAGTTCCAGCGCGCCGTCGGTGTCCCGGCCGGGGCCCTCGGCGCCGGACAGCAGACCGGCGACCGTGCCCACGCTCCGCTCCGCCGTCTCCTCGCCCAGCAGCGCCGCGAGGCGGCGGTGGCCGTCGGGCGTGTGGCAGGCGGCGAAGGCCCGCAGCCCCGCGGCGCGGGCCGCACCGAGCAGCGCTGCCGGTTCGGCGCGGGCCGCCTCCCCGCCGGTGTGCAGCACCAGGCCGTGCCCGGCGACCGCGCGGACCAGCTCTCTCGCGCCGCCGAGGACCGCGGAGGCGACCGTCTCCCAGGCCTGCTCGGCGTCCTTGGACAGCGAGTTGACCAGCCGGGCCAGGCCGTCGGCGAGGCTCTCCTCGGCCAGCGCGTACCGCTCCAGGCCGACGAGGACGCGGACCGGTCGCTCCACGTCGCCGTCCTCGGCGTCCTCGGCGTCCTCTTCCCGGGGTGCCGGGGCTCCGGGCTCGTCCAGCGCGTCCTGGAACACCAGGGCCTCGCCCTCGGCGAGGGTGCTCTGCACCGCCGCGTCCGGATCGGGTACGCCCTGCCGGCCCAGTGCCGTGACGAGCGCGGGCAGTTCCAGGGCGGTGTGACCCGCCACGGCGGCCTGCTCCAGCAGCCAGACGGTCATCGCGCGGCCCCGCCGCTCGTCGTCCGGGCCGCAGGCGGCGCCGAGCAGCGCCCGCGCGAAGCCGTCGGCCTGCTCGGGCCGCACCCCGGCGACGCGGAGCAGCCGCCAGGGATCCTCCCTGAGCGCGCTGTCCGCGCCCTCGCCCAGCGCCGCGGCCACCCGCGGGGCCAGCGCGTCGGGTGCGCCGCCCTCGGTCAGCACCTGGCGCACGGCCTCCACGGCCTCCGGGGCGGGCGCGCCGGACACGACGGTGGCGGGGACCGGCTGCGGTCGGCGCGCGGGCTCCGGGGCCGGGCGGCGCGGGGCGGGCGCGGGTTCGGTGAACACCGTGGCCACCGGCTTCTCGCCGCTCTCCACCGCCCGTACCGCGGCGAGCAGGTCGGCCGCCTTGCCGCTGAGCTTGGCGCCGCTCTCGACGGGGCCCTTCCTCTCGGCCTTGCGCCGCTCGATCCGCTCCCGCTCCAGCCGCTGCGCGGCCAGCTCGGCCTCCGCCTCGGACAACTCGGCCACGGCGCCACCGGCATCGGACGAGACGCTTTCGGCGTCCGCCGCACCGGCTGTGCTCTGGGTGCCTGCTGCGTCCTCGGTGCCGTCCGTGCCGTCCACGTTCTCTGCGCCGGCCGTGCTCTCGGTACCGGCTGCGTCCTCGGTGCCGTCGACGCCGTCCGTGCCGTCCGCGTCCCGCTCCCCGGCGTCGCCGTCGGTGCCCCCGGCCCGCTCGGACTCCTCGGCGTCCTCGGCGTCCTCGGTCTCCTCGGCGCCCTCCGCCGTGCCGTCGCCGTCCGCACGGCTCTCCTCGGGCGCGGCTTCCCGCTCCGCGGCCTCCGGGATGTCCGGCGTCCCCGGCCCGGTTTCCTCCGTGGTCTCCGGCTCCGTGCTCACAGCGTGCTCCAGTCGTGATCGGGATAGCGGTGCACGGGCGCCGACACATCGTCCAGCGCCCGGCAGATCTCGTCAGGAAGACTAAGGGCCTCCACTGACAACGCCGCCGTGAGCTGCTGCGCGTTGCGCGCGCCGATGATCGGCGCGGCCACGCCCGGCCGGTCCCGGACCCAGGCGAGGGCCACCTGGAGCGGAGTGACCGCGAGCCCGTCGGCGGCCGTCGTCACCGCGTCCACGATGCGCGTCGCCGTGTCGTCCAGATACGGCTCGACGAACGGCGCCAGGTGCTCGGAGGCGCCGCGCGAGTCCGGGGGAGTGGTGTGCCGGTACTTGCCGGTCAGCACGCCCCGGCCGAGCGGGGAGGAGGGCAGCAGGCCGACCCCCAGGTCGAGCGCGGCGGGCAGCACCTCGCGCTCCACGCCCCGCTGGAGCAGCGAGTACTCCATCTGCGTGCTGGCCAGCCGGGTGCGGGTGCCCGGCGCCGCGAGCTGCCAGGTGGCCGCCTTGGCGAGCTGCCAGCCGCAGAAGTTGGAGACGCCGGCGTACCGGGCCCGGCCGCTGCTGACCGCCAGGTCGAGGGCCTGGAGCGTCTCCTCCAGAGGGGTCTGGGGGTCGTAGGCGTGGATGTGCCACAGGTCGACGTAGTCCGTGCCCAGACGGGCCAGGGAGGCGTCGAGCGCGGTGAGCAGATGGCCGCGGGAGCCGTCGAAGCGGCGATCGGGGTCGGGGACACTGCCCGCCTTGGTGGAGATCACCAGCTCCCGGCGCGGCACCAGCCCCTCCATGAGCTGTCCGAGCAGGTACTCCGCCTCTCCGTCGCCGTACACGTCGGCGGTGTCGACGAGGGTGCCGCCGGCTTCCCAGAACGCCTTCAGCATGTCCGCGGCGTCGTGCTCGTCGGTGTCCCGTCCCCAGGTGAGGGTGCCGAGTCCGATGCGGGACACGCGCAGGCCGGTACGGCCGAGATGCCTCTGCTCCATGACCGCGAGATTACTGGCCAGAACCGGTGCGGTGGGTTGCCTGTGGACAACTCCTCGGGCCTGCCCCGGACGACTGGGCAGCCCTGTTCAGGACGTGTGATCCTGCCCCCTGACCCGGCCGCGCCCTGCCCCCGGCCCGGGCCCCCCGCGCTAAGGTCTGCGCCACAGGGACGTTACTCACGGGTAAGGGGAATCGGCCATGCAGCTCGGGATCAACCTCGGCTACTGGGGTGCCGGAATGGACGGGGACAATCTGGCCGTGGCGCAGGAGGCCGAGCGGCTGGGCTACTCCGTGTGCTGGGCCGCCGAGGCGTACGGCTCCGACGCGGCCACGGTGCTCAGCTGGGTCGCCGCGCAGACCGAGCGCATCGACGTCGGCTCGGCCATCTTCCAGATCCCGGCCCGGCAGCCGGCGATGACCGCGATGACGGCGGCGACGCTGGACTCCCTCTCCGGCGGCCGGTTCCGGCTCGGCCTCGGCGTCTCCGGCCCGCAGGTCTCCGAGGGCTGGTACGGCGTCAAGTTCGACAAGCCGCTGGCGCGCACGCGCGAGTACGTGGAGATCGTCCGCAGGGCGATGACCCGGGAGCGGTTGACGTACGAGGGCGAGCACTGGACGCTGCCGCTGCCGGGCGGCCCGGGCAAGCCGATCAAGCTGACCGTGCACCCGCAGCGCGAGCACATCCCGCTGTACATCGCCGCGATCGGCCCCAAGAACCTGGAGCAGACCGGTGAGATCGCCGACGGCGCGCTGTTGATCTTCCCCGCCGCCGAGCACCTCGAGGACACCACGCTGAAGTACCTGCGCGCGGGCCGGGAGAAGGCGGGCAGGACCCTCGAGGGCTTCGACGTGTGCCCGACCCTGCCGATCGCCCTCGGCGACGACAAGGACGTGGCCCGCCTCGCGGACACCTTCCGCCCCTACACCGCGCTGTACGTCGGCGGCATGGGCAGTGCCAAGCAGAACTTCTACAACCAGCTCGCGCAGCGCATGGGGTACGAGAAGGAGGCCGCCGAGATCCAGCAGAAGTACCTGTCCGGGGACAAGCAGGGCGCCGCGGCCGCGATCCCGCAGGACCTCATCGACAAGACCACGCTGCTGGGCTCCGTCGAGCGCATCGCCGACCGGATGAAGACCTATGCCGCCGCCGGGGTCACCACCCTCAGCCTCGCCCCCGCCGGCTTCACGCTCGACGAGCGGATCGCCTCCCTGCGGGCCGGCAGCGAGGCACTGGAGCGCGCGGGCCTCGCCTAGGGATGTCAGCGGCCGTGGTGGGGGCTCGGGGGTCTTCCCCGCCACGGCCGTCACGGGGAACAACGCGCCCGCCGCCGTGCGGTTACGACCCACACGGTCCTTCCTTCGGCCGAGTCGGCCCACATCCCTGTTGCAGCTCCCCTCTGTCCGCATTTGACTCGTTCTTTGCGGGATCCTGCAGAGAGGTGTCTGCCATGCTGTCGGCCAAGAGTCTGTTCCAGGAGATCCTCGACAACGACGAGTCCTTCCGGCTCTTCTGCTCCATCGCCGCCGGCGGGGAGTCCCAGGGCGGCTGGGAGAACGGACGGATCGCCGCGCTCGTACCGCAGAGCCAACGGGGGCTGGCCCCGAAGATCGCCCGCCACGGCGCCGACGAGGACAAGCACGGCCGTATCTTCGACGCCCTGCTGAGGAAGCGCGGGCTCACCCCCGTCCCCGTCCCGCCCGAGACCGACTACACGATGCTCCTCGAACGGCACGGCATCGGCCTCGCCCACGCCAGGCTCAAGCAGGACGCACCGCTCACCGAGCGGGACATCATCGTCTACCTCGCGCACAGCCGGGTCACCGAACAGCGCGCCTCCGAGCAGATGGAACTGCTCCTCAAGCACTTCGCCGGGCACCCGGAGATCGGCAGGGCCGTCCGCATGGTCTCGAACGACGAGGACAACCACCTCGCCTACACGCACGAGGAACTGCTGCGCTTCGCCGCCGCCGGGCACGGCCGGCTGATCCAGCGCACCCTGCGCGCGTGCGCCCTCGCCGAGATCCGCGTCCACCGGGACGTCAGCCTCGCCGTGATGGCCCGCATGGGCCGCATCCTCGGCTGGCCGAAGGCCAGGTCCGTGCTGCTCGCGGCCGTCATCCACGCCGTGTACGCCTACGAACGCCTCGCCGGCTGGCGCCGCATGGTCACCCTCAGCATGCCCGGGCGCCGCAACGCCCTGGGCAGGCCCGCGACGGCCCCCGAGTACGCCTGAGGCGCCTCACAGCCAGCCGCGCCGTTTGAACAGGCGGTACAGCAGCACCTCGAGAACGGCCATCACGAGGATCACCGCCGGGTACGACCACAACCAGTGCAGTTCGGGCATGTGGTCGAAGTTCATGCCGTAGATGCCCGCGATCATCGTGGGGACCGCGGCCATCGCCGCCCACGCGGAGATCTTCCGCATGTCGTCGTTCTGCCGCACGCTCATCTGCGCCAGGTGGGCCGACAGGATGTCCGACACCAGCCGGTCCAGGCCGTCCACGGATTCGTTCACGCGCATCAGGTGGTCGTTCACGTCCCGGAAGAAAGGCCGCGCCTTGTCGTGCACGAACGGCACCTCGCCGCCGAACTGCCCGGTGCCGGCCAGCCGGGTCATCGGCACGGTCAGCGGCCCGCTGGCCCGGCGGAAGGTCAGCACCTGCCGTTTGAAGGTGTAGATCCGGGACGCGGTGTTGCGCGAGCCGCCGGTCTCCGGCTGGAACACCTCCGCCTCCAGCTCCTCCAGATCGGTCTGCAGCTCCGTCGCCACCTCCAGATAGTGGTCGACGACGGCGTCGGAGACCGCGTACAGCACCGCGGTGGGGCCCTTGTCCAGCATCTCGGGCTCCTCCTCCAGCCGGCGCCGTACGGCGGCGAGCGGCGAGCCCGCCCCGTGGCGGACGGTCACGACGAAGCAGTCCCCGATGAAGATCATGATCTCCCCGGTCGAGACGGTGTCGCTCTCGGGCTCGTACACGACCGGCTTGAGCACCAGGAACAGCGAGTCGTCGTACACCTCCAGCTTGGGCCGCTGATGTGCCTTGAGCGCGTCCTCGACGGCCAGCGGGTGCAGCCCGAACTCCTGGGTGACCAGCTCGAACTCCCGCTCGGACGGCTCGTGCAGGCCGATCCACACGAAGCCGCCCGCCGCCCGCGCCTCGTCGAGCGCGTCGGACAGGTCCTCCGGGCCCTCGGTACGGTGCCCATGTCGGTATATGGCGCAGTCCACGATCACGCAGCGCATTCTCCCTTCGCCCCCGCCACCGCCGCACGGCGGCGAACACCTACCCTTGCCGCATGCCCACGCTGATCCTCGTAAGGCACGGACGTTCCACCGCCAACACCTCGGGCGTGCTCGCCGGCTGGACGCCAGGCGTCACCCTGGACGAGCGCGGTGCCGCGCAGGCCGCCGCGCTGCCCGGCCGGCTCGCGGGCCTGCCGATCGCCGAGGCGGTCGTCAGCCCCCTCGACCGCTGCCAGGAGACCGTACGGCCGCTGCTGCAAGCCCGCCCGGAACTGCGCGCCCACACCGAAGAACGGATCGGGGAGTGCCATTACGGCGACTGGACCGGCCGCAAGCTCGCCGAGCTGAAGGACGAGCCGCTGATGGAGGTCGTGCAGGCCCACCCGTCGGCCGCCGCCTTCCCGGGTGGGGAGTCCATGCGGGCCATGCAGACCCGCGCCGCCGAGGCCGTACGCGAGTGGAACGCGCGCGTGGAGCGCGATCACGGCGCCGACGCCGTCTACCTCATGTGCTCCCACGGTGACATCATCAAGTCCCTCGTCGCCGATGCCCTCGGTCTCCATCTCGACCTGTTCCAGCGGATCTCCGTGGAACCGTGTTCCATCACCGTGATCCGCTACACCCGCCTGAGGCCGTTTCTCGTCCGGCTCGGCGACACCGGGGATCTCGCCTCGCTCGCCCCGCGCGAGGACCGCGGCGAGGGCGACGCACCGGTCGGGGGTGGTGCGGGCGCACCGTGATCGTCGGCCGCAGTAGGGTGAAGCGATCCACACAGTCGTCGTATTCGCATGGCCCGCACCGCTGAAACTCTCGAATCCAATGGAGACAGGACGTGTCCCGTCAGGTGTTCCTCTACGACCAGCCGGACCGCTTCGTGGCCGGCACGGTCGGACTGCCCGGGCGCCGTACCTTCTTCCTCCAGGCCGCCGCAGGCCCCCGGGTGACCAGTGTGGTCCTGGAGAAGACCCAGGTCGCCGCGCTCGCCGAGCGCATGGACGAACTGCTCGACGAGGTCGTACGACGTAGTGGCGGCAGCGCGGCCGTCCCCGCCGTGGCGCCCTCGGAGATCGCCGACACGGCCCCGCTGGAGACCCCCATCGAGGAGGAGTTCCGCGTCGGCACCATGGCCCTCGCCTGGGACGGTGAGGACCAGCGCATGATCGTCGAGGCGCAGGCCCTCGTCGAGCTGGACGCCGACACCGAGGAGGACCTCGCCGAGGCCGAGGAGCGGCTCCTCCAGGACGAGGAGAACGGGCCCCCGATGCTGCGGGTCCGGCTGACCGGCGCGCAGGCCCGGGCCTTCGCCAAGCGCGCCCTCGACGTCGTCAACGCCGGGCGGCCGCCGTGCCCGCTGTGCAGCCTCCCGCTCGATCCGGAAGGACACGTATGTCCGCGCCAGAACGGATACCGCCGCGGAGCGTGACGGCCGCCGACGCGGACCCCGCCGAGCTGCTCGCGCGGGGTGAGCTGACCGTCCGCGGCCGCATCCGCGAGGCGTCCAACGCCGCGCTGTTCTGCACGGTCGCTCTCGACGGCCGGGAAGCCACCTGTGTGTACAAGCCGGTGGCCGGGGAGCGCCCGCTGTGGGACTTCCCCGACGGCACGCTGGCCGGCCGCGAGGTGGCCGCCTACGAGGTCTCCGAGGCCACCGGCTGGGGGCTCGTGCCGCCGACCGTGCTGCGCGACGGGCCGTACGGAGAGGGCATGTGCCAGCTCTGGATCGACGTGAGCCCCGAGGCGGAGCTGCTCGCCCTGGTCGACGGCGAGGAGCCGGAGCCGGGCTGGAAGGCGATCGGCTTCGCCGAGGTCGGTGCGGACCGTACCGCGCTGCTCGTGCACGCCGACGACGAGCGGCTGCGCCGGCTCGCCGTCCTCGACGCGGTGATCAACAACGCCGACCGCAAGGGCGGCCACCTGCTGCCCACCGCCGACGGCCGGCTCTACGGCATCGACCACGGCGTCACCTTCAACGTGGAGAACAAGCTGCGTACGCTGCTGTGGGGATGGGCCGGCGAACCGCTCCCCGCGCAGGCCGTCGGCGTCCTCGAGCAGCTGCGGGAGGCCCTGGGCGGACAACTGGGCGAGCGGCTGGCCCCGCTCATCACGGCGGCCGAGATCGACGCCACGCGCGCGCGTGTCGACGCGCTGCTCACCGCCGGCCGGCACCCGGAGCCGAGCGGGGAGTGGCCGGCCATCCCCTGGCCACCGGTGTGAGGGCACCGTCCGGCGCAAGCACAGATCGGCCCGAGGTTCAAGACCGCCCGACCGGCCATCCGGCCCGATCCCGTTCGTATACGCGGTCGGCCGCCGGTTAGGCTCATGTACATGCATGCCTGGCCCGCTTCCGAGGTCCCCGCCCTGCCTGGTCAGGGCCGCGACCTGAGGATCCACGACACCGCGACCGGCGGCCTCGTCACCCTCGACCCCGGTCCTGTCGCCCGTATCTACGTCTGCGGCATCACGCCGTACGACGCGACCCACATGGGTCACGCGGCGACCTACAACGCGTTCGACCTCGTTCAGCGCGTGTGGCTCGACACCAAGCGGCAGGTCCACTACGTCCAGAACGTCACCGACGTCGACGATCCGCTGCTGGAACGCGCGGACCGGGACGGCGTCGACTGGGTCGCCCTCGCCGAGAAGGAGACGGCCCTCTTCCGCGAGGACATGACCGCCCTGCGGATGCTCCCGCCCCAGCACTACATAGGCGCCGTCGAGGCGATACCCGGCATCGTCCCGCTCGTCGAACGGCTGCGTGAACTCGGCGCCGCCTACGAGCTGGAGGGCGACGTCTACTTCTCCGTCGAGTCCGACCCGCACTTCGGCCAGGTCTCGAACCTCGACGCGGCCGTCATGCGGCTGCTGTCCGCCGAGCGCGGCGGCGACCCGGACCGCCCGGGCAAGAAGAACCCGCTCGACCCGATGCTGTGGATGGCGGCCCGCGAGGGCGAGCCCAGCTGGGACGGCGGCACCCTCGGCCTCGGCCGGCCCGGCTGGCACATCGAGTGCGTGGCCATCGCCCTCGACCACCTCGGCATGGGCTTCGACGTCCAGGGCGGCGGCTCCGACCTGGCGTTCCCGCACCATGAGATGGGCGCCTCGCACGCCCAGGTGCTCACCGGCGAGTTCCCCATGGCCAAGGCGTACGTCCACGCCGGCATGGTCGCCCTGGACGGCGAGAAGATGTCCAAGTCCAAGGGCAACCTGGTCTTCGTCTCGCGGCTGCGCCGCGACGGCGTCGACCCCGCCGCCATCCGGCTGTCCCTGCTGGCCCACCACTACCGCTCCGACTGGGAGTGGACCGACCAGGTCCTCCAGGACGCCACCGACCGCCTCGGCCGCTGGCGCTCGGCCGTCTCCCGCCCCGACGGCCCGTCCGCCGACGCCCTCGTGGAAGAGATCCGCGAGGCCCTCGCGAACGACCTGGACGCCCCCACGGCACTCACCGCGGTGGACCGCTGGGCGGCCCGGCAGGAAGCAGAAGGCGGCACGGACACCGGCGCACCGGGCCTGGTGACCCGGGCGGTGGACGCACTGCTGGGGGTTGCCCTCTAAGCACCCCGAGCGGGAGCGCCCCTGAAGGGGCGCCGGGAACGGCGCGAGAAACCACAGCGCACCCGCACACGCTCGACGCGCCACCGGGGCACCCCGTGATGCGTCGCCCACACAGAAGGGGCGCTTCCCGACCTGGGGAACCGCCCCTTCTCCGTACCCGCAGCCTCCGGGCTTCAGTCCTCGGAGCTGTCGTCGTCCTCCTCCTTGGACCCACCCCCGGCGGCCGGAGGCTTCTGTTTGCCGCCCGGAGGGCCCACGTCCCGGCGCCGCAGATACCGCTCGAACTCGCGGGCGATCGCCTCGCCCGAGGCCTCCGGCAGCTCGGCGGTGTCCCGGGCCTCCTCCAGCGTCTGGACGTACTCGGCGACCTCGCTGTCCTCGGCGGCCAGCTGGTCCACGCCCACCTGCCAGGCGCGCGCGTCCTCGGGCAGCTCGCCCTGCGGGATGCGCAGGTCCAGCAGGTCCTCCAGGCGGTTGAGCAGGGCCAGGGTGGCCTTCGGGTTGGGCGGCTGGGAGACGTAGTGCGGGACGGCCGCCCACAGCGACACGGCCGGGACACCGGCGTGTGCGCACGCCTCCTGCAGGACGCCGACGATGCCCGTCGGGCCCTCGTACTTGGTCTCCTCCAGGTCCATGCGCTGGGCCAGGTCCGGGTCGGACGTGACCCCGCTGACCGGCACCGGACGCGTGTGCGGGGTGTCACCGAGCAGAGCGCCCAGGATGACCACCAGCTCCACCCCCAACTCGTGCGCGAAGCCGAGCAGCTCGTTGCAGAACGAGCGCCAGCGCATGGACGGTTCGATCCCGCGGACCAGCACCAGGTCGCGTGGCTTCTCGCCGCCGACGCGGACCACCGACAGCCGGGTCGTCGGCCAAGTGATCTTGCGCACACCGCCGTCCATGAACACCGTGGGGCGGTTCACCTGGAAGTCGTAGTAGTCCTCGGCGTCCAGCGCCGCGAACACTTCGCCCTTGAACTCGCGTTCCAGATGCGCCACCGCCGTGGAGGCGGCGTCGCCGGCATCGTTCCAGCCCTCGAACGCGGCCACCATGACTGGGTCGATCAGCTCGGGAACCCCCTCCAGCTCGATCACCCAGTGCCTCCTTCCGACGTGCCCTCGCTTGACCCACCAACCTTACGGCGTCCGGCGGGGGCGCCCGCAGCCCCCTTGCGCGGGGCAGTGAACGGATCACTGCCCCGTTCGCCACCGTGGAACACCCCCGGTCAGGCGGGAGCCCCCACCGCTCGGCACAGACCCTTCACAGGGTGCTGCGCAGCCACTGCTCCACGCTCGCGATGTGCACCGTCGCCCAGGACCGCGCCGCCTCCGCGTCCCGGTCGCGCAGCGCGCCCAGGATCGCCCGGTGCTCGCGCAGGGTCCGGCCGACCGCGTCCTCCTGGGTGAGCCCGCGCCAGATCCGGGCCCGCGTCGTGGGCCCCGACAGGCCGTCCAGCAGCGAGCACAGCACCGCGTTGCCGGAACTGCGCACGATGCCCCGGTGGAACTCCAGGTCGGCGGCGACCAGTTCCTCCACCGAGGGATCGGTGCCGAGCGCGTCCAACTGGGCCGACAGCGCGTCCAGTTGCCGCTCCTCGATCCGTGGGGCCGCCAGCGCGGTCGCGGCCGGCTCCAGGATGCGGCGCACCGCCAGGAACTCCAGCACCGTGTCGTCACGGTGGAAGTCCACGACGAAGCTCATCGCCTCCAGCAGCAGTTGTGGATCGAGGCTGGTCACGTACGTGCCGTCGCCCTGGCGCACGTCCAGGATCCGGATCAGCGACAGCGCCCGTACGGCCTCCCGCAGGGAGTTGCGGGACAGACCCAGCTCGGCTGCCAGCTCACTCTCCTTCGGCAGCCGGTCACCGGGCCGCAGCGCACCGGAGACGATCATGTCCTTGATCTTCTCGATCGCCTCGTCGGTGACTGCCATGACCGGCCTCCCTGTCGCCCAGACATCGGATGTCTCAGCACATTATGCGGGCACGGTCCGGGGCTGTTCGGGTGAGCGCGGACGCGCCCCCATCGCCCTCCCGGTCCGCGCCGGCGCCTCACGGTCCTCGTGGGGCCGGGCGCTCGGTCGCCGGGCCCGCACGGCGGGCGGGGCGCGCAGGCGAAAGGGGCGGCTCCGTCGGCGCGGAGCCGCCCCTTTCGGTTTCCGGCCCCGGTGCGGCGGGACCGGTCCGCGGCGGTCACCGGCCCTGGTCAGGGAAAGGGGCCGGGGGCCGTGGCCCTATTTCTTGTCGAGCAGGTCCTGGACCTTGGCGCGGACCTCGTCCGTGGCCAGGCCGCGGATGGTCAGCGTCGTCCGGCGGCGCAGCACGTCGTCCGCCGTCTCGGCCCACTCGTGGTCGCGGGCCCAGACGACCTGCGCCCAGATCTCCGGGGCGTCCGGGTGGACGCGCTCGGCCAGGTCCGGGTGCTCGTTGGCCAGGCGGGCGATGTCGAAGGCCAGGGAGCCGTAGTGGGTGGCCAGGTGCTTGGCGGTGTCGGCCGCCATGCGCGGACCCGGTGCCGGGTGGTCCACCAGGAGGCGGTGCGCGACCGCACGCGGGTTGGCGACACCGGGCAGCGGCAGCTTCTTCGGCAGCGAGGAGATCGGCTCGAAGTCGTCACCGAGCGGGTGGCCCGGCAGCTCCTCCAGCTTCTGCATCACCGTACGGCCGATGTGCCGGAAGGTGGTCCACTTGCCGCCCGCGACGGACAGCATGCCGCCCTTGCCCTCGGTGACGACGGTCTCGCGCTTGGCCTTGGCGGTGTCGCCGGGGCCGCCCGGCAGCACGCGCAGGCCGGCGAAGGCGTAGGTGATCAGGTCGCGCTGGAGCTGCTGGTCCCGGACGGAGAACGCGGCCTCGTCCAGGATCTGGGCTATGTCCTTCTCGTTGACGGACACGTCCGCCGGGTCGCCCTCGTACTCCTCGTCGGTGGTGCCGAGCAGCAGCATGTCCTCCCAGGGGAGGGCGAAGGTGATGCGGTACTTGTCGATGGGGGTCGCCAGTGCGGCCTTCCAGGGGGAGGTGCGCTTCAAAACCAGGTGCGCGCCCTTGGACAGGCGGATGGACGGCGCCGCGTTCGGGTCCTCCATCCGGCGCAGGTGGTCGACCCAGGGGCCGGTCGCGTTCAGCACCAGGCGGGCGTTGACCCCGAACTCCTCGCCGGAGACCCCGTCCTTGAGGTCGGCGCCGGTGACCCGGCCGTTGGTGAAGCGCAGGCCGGTGACCGCGGCGTGGTTGAGGACGACCGCGCCCGCCTCGACGGCCGCGCGGACCGTCATCAGCGCCATCCGGGCGTCGTTCATCTGGTCGTCGCCGTACACGGCCACGGCCTTGAGGTTCTCGGTGCGCAGCTCGGGCACGTCCTGCGCCGCCTTGGCGGGGGAGAGCAGGTGGCCGACGCCGTCACCGAACGCGGAGAGCGCGGAGTAGGCGAAGACGCCCGCGCCGAGCTTCGCCGCGCCGTGCGGCCCGCCCTTGTACACGGGGAGGTAGAAGGTGAGCGGGTTCGACAGGTGGGGGGCCACCTGGCGGGAGACCGCACGGCGCTCGAAGTGGTTCTCCGCCACCAGCTTCACCGCGCCGGTCTGCAGGTAGCGCAGACCGCCGTGGAGCAGCTTGGAGGAGGCGGAGGAGGTGGCGCCGGCGAAGTCGCCGGCGTCGACCAGCGCCACCCTGAGCCCGGACTGCGCGGCGTGCCAGGCGGTGGAGATGCCCAGGATGCCGCCGCCGATCACAAGAAGGTCGTACGACGCCTTGGCGAGCTGCTCCCTGGTCTCGGCCCGGCTCGGGTTGGAGCCGGAGGCCGGGTGCGTCCCCAGGGCAGGCACGGACTGCAGGGTGGACTGACTGGTCATGTCGGGTACTTACTCCTCGTCAGAGATGTCTGAGCCGTCTTGGGCCGCTCAGCTCTCGTCCTCGATCCAGCCCATGGTCCGCTCGACGGCCTTGAGCCAGTTCTTGTACTCACGGTCGCGGATGTCCGCGTCCATCTGGGGGGTCCACTCGGCGGCCCGGCGCCAGTTGGCGCGCAGTTCGTCGGTGCTGGACCAGAAGCCGACGGCGAGGCCGGCGGCGTAGGCGGCGCCGAGGCAGGTGGTCTCGGCGACCATCGGGCGCACCACCGGTGCGTCCAGAACGTCGGCGAGGGTCTGCATCAGCAGGTTGTTGGAGGTCATGCCACCGTCGACCTTCAGGGCCACCAGCTCGTCGCCGGAGTCCTTGACCATGGCGTCGGCGATCTCCCGCGTCTGCCACGCGGTGGCCTCCAGGACGGCGCGCGCGAGGTGCGCCTTGGTCACGTACCGGGTCAGGCCGGCGATCACACCGCGGGCGTCGGAGCGCCAGTGCGGGGCGAACAGACCGGAGAAGGCCGGTACGAAGTAGGCGCCGCCGTTGTCCTCGACCGAGAGCGCGAGCGTCTCGATCTCGGCGGCGGTGGAGATCAGGCCCATCTGGTCGCGCATCCACTGCACCAGCGAGCCGGTGACGGCGATCGAGCCCTCCAGGGCGTACACCGTCGGCTGGTCGCCGATCTTGTAGCCGACGGTGGTCAGCAGACCGGCGTAGGAGTTGATGATCTTGGAGCCGGTGTTCATCACCATGAAGGTGCCGGTGCCGTAGGTCGACTTGGTCTCGCCCTCGGAGAAACAGGTCTGGCCGAACAGGGCCGCCTGCTGGTCACCGAGCGCGGAGGCGACCGGGATACCGCCGAGCAGGTCGCCGAGCTTGCCGCCGGTGACCTCGCCGTAGACCTCGGCGGACGACCGGATCTCGGGCAGGATCTGCAGCGGCACGCCGATCGACTCGGCGATCTTCTCGTCCCACTGCATCGTGTGCAGGTTCATGAGGAGGGTGCGGGAGGCGTTGGTGACGTCGGTGACGTGCTTGCCGCCGTTGACACCGCCGGTCAGGTTCCAGATGACCCAGCTGTCCATGGTGCCGAAGAGGATGTCCCCGGCCTCGGCGCGCTCCTGCAGGCCGTCGACGTTGTCGAGCAGCCAGCGGGCCTTGGGCCCGGCGAAGTAGGAGGCCAGCGGGAGGCCGGTCTCGCGGCGGAAGCGGTCCTGGCCGACGTTGCGGCCCAGCTCCCGGCAGAGGGCGTCGGTGCGGGTGTCCTGCCAGACGATGGCGTTGTGGACGGGCTCACCGGTGTTCTTGTCCCACAGCACGGTGGTCTCGCGCTGGTTGGTGATGCCGATGGCCTTGATGTCGTCGCGGGTGATGCCGGCCTTCGCGATGGCTCCGGCGACGACCTCCTGGACGTTGGTCCAGATCTCGTTGGCGTTGTGCTCGACCCAGCCCGGCTTGGGGAAGATCTGCTCGTGCTCCTTCTGGTCGACGGAGACGATCCGGCCGTCCCGGTCGAAGACGATGCAGCGCGAGGAGGTCGTGCCCTGATCGATGGCGGCGATGAACGGGCCTGCGGTGTGGGCGTCGGTCACTGTGTGCTCCTGAAAGATCCGTGGTGATGGGGCTTTACGTACGGCGCGTGCGCGAAGTCTCGGTGCTCGTTCCTAAGCGAATGCGACGTTGTAGATGCCTGCGGCGATCGCGCCGCCGATCAGCGGACCGACCACCGGGATCCAGGCGTAGCTCCAGTCGGAACCGCCCTTGTTGGGCAGGGGCAGCAGGGCGTGCACGATGCGCGGGCCCAGGTCACGGGCCGGGTTGATCGCGTAGCCCGTCGGGCCGCCCAGCGAGAGACCGATCGACACCACCACGAGCGCGGTGATCAGACCGCCGAGGATGCCGAGGCCGTTGCCCTTGTCGTTCAGGCCCTGCGTGAGGACCGCGAGGATCAGCACGACCGTGCCGATGATCTCCGTGGCCAGGTTCTGCGCCACGTTCCGGATCTCCGGACCGGTGGAGAAGATGCCGAGGACCGGGCCGGCGCCCGCCTCCTCGGCCTCGACGGCCTTGGCCGTGGTGGCCTGCGCCCCCGGACCGCCGACGATCTCCTTGTCGGTCAGGTGCGCGTAGAACTGGCCGTAGTAGGTCACCCACACCAGAGCCGCGCCGATCATCGCGCCGAGCAGCTGGCCGGCGAAGTAGGTCGGAACGTTGCTCCAGGCGTCGTCCTTGATGGCCAGGGCGACGGTGACGGCCGGGTTGAGGTGGGCACCGGAGAGCGGTCCGGAGATGTAGACGGCCGTCATGACGGCGAAGCCCCACCCGAAGGCGATGGCGAGCCAACCGGCGTTACGGGCCTTGGAGGCCTTGAGCGTCACGGCGGCGCAGACGCCGCCGCCGAGCAGGATGAGTATGGCGGTACCGATGGTCTCGCCGATGAAGATGTCGGAGCTGGACACCCGCGACTCCTTTGTCCTTCGTCCAGGGGTAGCCGAACCCCGGGTCCCTCCGGGGGTCTGGCGCCCTCGGGGGTGAGAGCGATGAGCTGGCCCTTGGCGTTGTCACACTCTAGCGCGTATTGCCGGTAGGTGTTCGACAATGCCGACCGATGGACGGGAGTCTTGTTCGGCGTTACGCGTGCGTCAAGAGTTCTGTTATCGAAAACAGGATCGTTATTGATCGCCGACGGTTATCGCTCTTCGTGCGCTGACGCGCCTGTTCGCCTTATACGTCCGTTTCAGGGTATGGCGAGAACCGGGACGCCGCCCGGCGTCCCGGTCATTGCCCGCAAGGAGCGCGCTGCGCTCAGAAACGGCCCGCGCCCAGGTCCCTGGACACGGCACGGGCGCAGTCGCGCACCGCGGCGATCAGTTCGGGGCGCAGCTCGCCCTCCCGGCACAGCCGTTCCACCGCGCCGGTGATGCCGACCGCGCCCACGGGCATCCGGCGCCGGTCGTGGATGGGCGCGGCGACCGACGCCACCCCCTCCCAGGTCTCCTCCACGTCGGCGGCGTACCCACGCGCGCGTGTGACGTCCAGGAGGTGCTCGAAGTCCCCCGGATCGCACACCGTGCGGTCCGTGAAGGGCTTCCGGTCGGCCTCCAGCGCCTCGCTGTGCGCCACCGGGTCGTAGGCGGAGAGCACCTTGCCGAGCGCGGTGGAGTGCAGCGGCTGCATGGCCCCGATCTCCAGCACCTGCCGGCTGTCGTCCGGCCGGAAGACGTGGTGCACGATCAGTACGCCCTGCTGGTGCAGCACGCCCAGGTACACGCTCTCGCCGCTGGACCGGGCCAGGTCGTCGGTCCACACCAGGGCCCGCGCCCGCAGCTCGTGCACGTCGAGGTAGGTGGTGCCGAGGCGCAGCAGCTCCGCGCCCAGCTGGTAGCGCCCGGAGGTGTCGTCCTGTTCCACGAACCCCTCCTGCTGGAGGGTGCGCAGGATGCCGTGGGCGGTGCCCTTGGCGAGGCCCAGTGACGAGGCGATGTCCGACAGGCCGAGCCGTCGCTCGCCGCCCGCGAGCAGCCGCAGCATCGCCGCCGCCCGTTCGAGCGACTGGATGTTCCGTGCCATCGCCGTACTGCCTCCGTCCCCTTCGACTCCCGACGAACGCCGGTCGACGCGGTCCACCGGTGTCGAGCAGTCGTACACCGGCGCACGTTCCTTAACCGCCGTTCGGCAATGTCGAACACTACCGGTCCATGTCGACCTCTCGCTAATGGTCGGTCGACACCTGTTACATCTCACGCGGCCCGAGCGAGACGCGAGAGCCACCCGAGTCCGCCTCGTGGACGCCGCTGCCCATCCAAGCCGACTCCCGGTTACTCTGACGCCGTGCGGTATCCCCGCCCGCCGGGGACACCGCATAGCCGACAGCCGTCGCACTCCAGGGAGCCCCTTCATGGCCTCGTCGCCAACGTCCCCGTCCGCCGACAGCCGCACCCGCGCGTCCGCGCTCCGAGAGGCGCTCGCCACCCGCGTGGTGGTCGCCGACGGAGCCATGGGCACCATGCTCCAGGCCCAGGAGCCGACGCTCGACGACTTCCAGCAGCTCGAGGGCTGCAACGAGATCCTCAACCTCACCCGGCCCGACATCGTCCGCTCCGTCCACGAGGCGTACTACTCCGTGGGCGTCGACTGCGTCGAGACCAACACCTTCGGGGCGAACCACTCCGCGCTCGGCGAGTACGACATCCCCGAGCGCGTGTACGAGCTGTCCGAGGCCGGCGCCCGGGTGGCCCGCGAGGTCGCCGACGAGTTCACCGCCAAGGACGGCCGTCCCCGCTGGGTCCTCGGATCCATGGGCCCCGGCACCAAGCTGCCCACCCTCGGCCACGCCCCCTACACCACCCTGCGCGACGCCTACCAGCGCAACGCCGAGGGTCTGGTCGCCGGTGGCGCCGACGCGCTGCTCGTGGAGACCACCCAGGACCTGCTGCAGACCAAGGCCGCCGTCCTCGGCGCCCGCCGCGGCCTCGAGGCCCTCGGTCTGGACCTCCCGGTGATCGTGTCGGTGACGGTCGAGACCACCGGCACCATGCTGCTGGGCTCCGAGATCGGCGCCGCCCTCACCGCGCTCGAGCCGCTCGGCATCGACATGATCGGCCTGAACTGCGCCACCGGCCCGGCCGAGATGAGCGAGCACCTGCGCTACCTCGCCCGCAACGCCCGCGTCCCGCTGTCCTGCATGCCCAACGCGGGCCTGCCGGTCCTCGGCAAGGACGGCGCCCACTACCCGCTGAGCGCGCCGGAGCTGGCCGACGCCCAGGAGACCTTCGTCCGCGAGTACGGCCTCTCGCTCGTCGGCGGGTGCTGCGGCACCACCCCGGAGCACCTGCGCCAGGTCGTGGAGCGCGTCCAGGGCCTCACCCCGACCGAGCGCGACCCGCGCCCCGAGCCCGGCGCGGCCTCCCTCTACCAGTCGGTCCCCTTCCGGCAGGACACCTCCTACCTGGCCATCGGCGAGCGCACCAACGCCAACGGCTCCAAGAAGTTCCGCGAGGCCATGCTGGAGGGCCGCTGGGACGACTGCGTGGAGATGGCGCGGGAGCAGATCCGCGAGGGCGCGCACATGCTCGACCTGTGCGTGGACTACGTCGGCCGCGACGGCGTGGCGGACATGGAGGAACTGGCCGGCCGCTTCGCCACCGCCTCCACGCTGCCGATCGTCCTGGACTCCACCGAGGTCGACGTCATCCGCGCGGGCCTGGAGAAGCTCGGCGGCCGCGCGGTGATCAACTCGGTGAACTACGAGGACGGCGACGGGCCGGACTCCCGGTTCGCCAAGGTCACCAAGCTGGCCAGGGAGCACGGCGCTGCCCTGATCGCGCTGACCATCGACGAGGAGGGCCAGGCCCGCACGCCGGAGAAGAAGGTCGAGATCGCCGAACGGCTGATCGACGACCTGACCGGGAACTGGGGCATCCGTGAGGAGGACATCCTCATCGACACCCTGACCTTCACCATCTGCACCGGCCAGGAGGAGTCCCGCAAGGACGGCATCGCCACCATCGAGGCGATCCGCGAGCTGAAGCGGCGCCACCCGGACGTGCAGACCACGCTGGGCCTGTCGAACATCTCCTTCGGCCTCAACCCGGCCGCCCGCATCCTGCTGAACTCCGTCTTCCTCGACGAGTGCGTCAAGGCGGGCCTGGACTCGGCGATCGTGCATGCTTCGAAGATCCTGCCGATCGCCCGGTTCAGCGAGGAAGAGGTCCAGACCGCCCTCGACCTGATCCACGACCGCCGCACCGAGGGCTACGACCCGCTGCAGAAGCTCATGCAGCTCTTCGAGGGCGCCACGGCGAAGTCCCTGAAGGCCGGCAAGGCCGAGGAGCTGGCCGCGCTGCCGCTGGAGGAGCGCCTCAAGCGCCGGATCATCGACGGCGAGCGCAACGGCCTGGAGGCCGACCTGGACGCGGCCCTCCAGGACCGGCCCGCCCTGGAGATCGTCAACGAGACCCTCCTGGACGGCATGAAGGTCGTCGGCGAGCTGTTCGGCTCCGGCCAGATGCAGCTGCCGTTCGTCCTCCAGTCCGCCGAGGTCATGAAGGCCGCCGTGGCCTACCTCGAGCCGCACATGGAGAAGTCGGACGCCGAGGGCAAGGGCACGATCGTGCTGGCCACCGTGCGCGGCGACGTGCACGACATCGGCAAGAACCTGGTCGACATCATCCTGTCCAACAACGGCTACAACGTCGTCAACCTCGGCATCAAGCAGCCGGTCTCCGCGATCCTGGAGGCGGCCGAGGAGCACCGGGCCGACGTCATCGGCATGTCGGGGCTGCTGGTGAAGTCCACGGTGATCATGAAGGAGAACCTGGAGGAGCTGAACCAGCGCGGCCTCGGCGCCCGCTTCCCGGTCATCCTCGGCGGCGCCGCCCTGACCCGGGCCTACGTCGAGCAGGACCTGCACGAGATCTACGAGGGCGAGGTCCGCTACGCCCGTGACGCCTTCGAGGGCCTGCGCCTGATGGACGCCCTCATCGGCGTCAAGCGCGGTGTGCCGGGCGCGAAGCTGCCCGAGCTGAAGCAGCGCCGGGTCCGGGCGACCGCCGCCGTCGAGGTCGAGGAGCGCCCGCAGGAGGGCCACGTCCGCTCCGACGTCGCCACCGACAACCCGGTCCCGGCCCCGCCCTTCTGGGGCACCCGCGTCGTCAAGGGCATCCAGCTGAAGGAGTACGCGAGCTGGCTGGACGAGGGCGCGCTGTTCAAGGGCCAGTGGGGGCTCAAGCAGGCCCGCACCGGTGAGGGGCCGACCTACGAGGAGCTGGTCGAGACCGAGGGCCGTCCCCGGCTGCGCGGACTGCTCGACCGGCTCCAGACCGAGAACCTGCTCGAAGCGGCCGTCGTCTACGGCTACTTCCCCTGTGTGTCCAAGGACGACGACCTGATCGTCCTGGACGAGCAGGGCAACGAGCGCACCCGCTTCACCTTCCCGCGCCAGCGCCGCGGCCGGCGCCTGTGCCTGGCCGACTTCTTCCGCCCGGAGGAGTCGGGGGAGACGGACGTGGTCGGCTTCCAGGTCGTCACCGTCGGCTCGCGCATCGGCGAGCGGACCGCCGAGCTCTTCGAGGCCAACGCCTACCGCGACTACCTCGAACTGCACGGTTTGTCCGTCCAGTTGGCCGAGGCGCTCGCCGAGTACTGGCACGCCCGGGTCCGCGCCGAACTCGGTTTCGCCGGCGAGGACCCGGCGGACATCGAGGACATGTTCTCCCTCAAGTACCGGGGTGCCCGCTTCTCCCTCGGCTACGGCGCCTGCCCCGACCTGGAGGACCGCGCCAAGATCGCCGAGCTGCTCAAGCCGGAGCGGATCGGCGTCCACCTGTCGGAGGAGTTCCAGCTGCACCCCGAGCAGTCCACGGACGCCATCGTGATCCACCACCCGGAGGCGAAGTACTTCAACGCCCGGTGACCCCGGTCACCGCCGGGACGTTCCCGGACGTGCCGAAAAGCCCCCTGGCCTGCGCCGGGGGGTCTTTCAGGGGTACCCATGCGGCCGAGTGATAAACGAGGCGCTTCGGACGCCGGAGTCGTACACTGGTCGGTCCACTGCAGGCCGGTTCCCCGCGCGGGAACCGGCCTGGTCGTCCCACAAGGAGGTGTGCCCGGATGACCAGTACGGTCCCCGCGCTCGGAACCCGTACGGCCGAAGGCTCCGCTCTGCAGGCGGTGCTCCTCGACATGGACGGCACCCTGGTGGACACCGAGGGCTTCTGGTGGGACGTCGAGGTGGAGATCTTCGCCCGCCTCGGCCACACCCTGGACGACTCCTGGCGGCACGTCGTGGTCGGCGGCCCCATGACCCGCAGCGCCGGCTTCCTCCTCGAGGTCACCGGCGCCGACATCACGCTCGCCGAACTGTCGGTGCTGCTCAACGACGGCTTCGAGAAACGCATCGGCCATGCCCTGCCGCTGATGCCCGGTGCCGCCCGGCTGCTCGCCGAACTCCACGAGCACGCCATCCCCACCGCCCTGGTCTCCGCCTCCCACCGGCGCATCATCGACCGCGTGCTGACCGTGCTGGGCCCGCAGCACTTCGACCTGTCCGTCGCCGGCGACGAGGTCTCGCGCACCAAGCCCTTCCCGGACCCGTATCTGCTCGCCGCCGCCAAGCTGGGTGCGGATCCGGCCAGATGTGCCGTCGTCGAGGACACCGCGACCGGTGTCGCCGCCGCCGAGGCCGCGGGCTGCCGGGTGGTAGCCGTACCCTCCATCGCCCCCATCACCCCGGCCGAGGGGCGCACCGTGGTCACCTCCCTGGAAGAGGTCGACCTGGCATTTCTGCGCGGTCTGATGACGGAAATGCGCTAGCCGTTCACCCAGCGTACAAAGTCCATTGGCCACGCTGGACAAATTTCCGGGGAAGTACACCCGAGTGGAATTCCGAGCCGGTCATCCGGCTGGAATTCCACTGACTCGCCGCACAGTTGGAGTGTGACGTTCCCCACTCCCATGGGGCTCGACAACGTTGGCAAGCTGTGCTGGACGGCCCTCATCGCCCGCGATCGCCGGGTCCATGTGTCCCGATTGATGGGAAGCTGCACTAATCCTGCAGCTGTCGGGTTTTCGGTGTGTCCGCGGCTGGTTCCACTGCGTGATGGACGGTCAACTCACGCGGCTGCGAACCCTCCTGCGAGCGCGGACTAATCTCATCGCGAGAACATCGCCGCAACCCCCGTGATCCGCCGCACCACCCATGCATGCCGGGTACACGGACTCGAACAGCTCTGGAGAAACTCCCGCATGAACCGCAAGACTTTGGTGCTGCCGGCGGTGGCCGGCCTGCTCACCCCGGTTCTCGCCGCGTGCGGCGGATCCGACAGCGGGAGCAAGAGCGGTGACGCCATCGTCGTCGGTACCACGGACCAGTTCACGGCCACCAAGGAAGCCCCGGCGCCCTTCGATCCGGCCTACACCTACGACACCAACGTCTGGAACCTCCTGCGCCCGACGGTGCAGACCCTGATGGTCGTCCCCAGGGGTGAGGGCGCCCCGGTGCCGGAGGCCGCGGAGAGCTGCGGTTTCACCGACAGCGGCAGCGAGCGCTACGCCTGCAAGCTGCGGGAGGGCCTGCAGTTCGCCAACGGCGACAAGGTGACGGCCGCGGACGTCAAGTACTCCATCGAGCGAGCCCTGCGCATCAAGTCCGACACGGGTGTCGCCTCGCTGCTGAACACCATCGACACCATCGAGACGCAGGGCGACCGTGAGGTCGTCTTTCATCTCAAGACGGCCGACGCCACCTTCCCTTACAAGCTGACCACCCCGGTCGCGGGCATCCTCGACCCCGAGAGCTACGCCAAGGACAAGCTGCGCGAGGGCTTCGAAGTCGACGGTTCCGGTCCGTACACCTTCAAGGCCGACGTCGATGACAACAGGCTCGTCAGCATCACCTTCACCAAGAACCCCCATTACCAGGGCAGTCTGACGGTGAAGAACGACAAGGTCGAGATGCGTACCTTCGCCGACGCCGACGCCATGGGCGCCGCGATCGACAAGGGCGACATCGACGTGATGACCCGCACCATGTCGCCCGCGCAGATCGAGAAGCTCGACGCCGGCACCGACGAGAACGTCGACCTGGTCGACATGCCGGGCCTGGAAATCCGCTACCTGGCCTTCAACACCAGCGCGCCCAGTGTGAAGTCCAAGGCCGTGCGCCAGGCCATGGCCCAGCTCATCAACCGCGGCGAACTGGTCTCCAAGGTCTACGGCACCCAGGCCGAGCCGCTGTACTCGCTGGTCCCGGCGACCGTCACCGGCCACTCCAACTCGTTCTTCAACAAGTACGGCAACCCCAGCGTCGACAAGGCCAAGTCGCTGCTCACCAAGGCCGGCGTCACCACTCCGGTGAAGCTGACCCTGCACTACACCACCGACCACTACGGCTCGGCCACCAAGCAGGAGTTCGAAATCCTGCGGAAGCAGCTCAACGACAGCGGTCTGTTCGACGTCTCCATCCAGGGCCACCCCTGGTCGACATTCCGGCCTGCCGAGCAGAAGGGCGAGTACGACGCCTTCGGCATGGGCTGGTTCCCCGACTTCCCGGACGCCGACAACTTCCTCGCGCCCTTCCTCGACAAGGACAACACTCTCGGCTCGCCGTACAACAACAGCACGATCCGGCGTACGCTGATCCCGCAGTCGCGCCGCGAGGCCGATCGGCTCGGCGCGTCCGACAGCCTGACCGAGATCCAGGACATCGTGGCGGACGACGTGCCGATGCTGCCGCTGTGGCAGGGCAAGCAGTACGTCGCGGCACGGGGGGACATCACGGGCGTGGCCTACGCCATCAACTCGTCCTCGGTGCTGCAGCTGTGGGAGCTGGGCCGCGGTGTGAGCGGCTGACGGCTCCTCGAACCCGGGGCCGAGCACGATGCGGCCCCGGGCCCGGGACCCGAGAACACCGGACCCGGACTCACGAACCGAACGACAAGGCACATTTCAAGTGAACATGCGCAACCAGTGGCCAGTCCTGCCCCTCGTGGCGGGGCTGGCCTCCGGCCTGTTGACCGGCTGCGGCTCGGAGACCGGTGATTCCGGGGGTACCGGATCCTCCGTGGTGATGGGGATGTCCGACGACGTCCTCGCCACGGATCCGGCATCCGGCTATGACCCCGGCTCCTGGCTGTTGTTCAACAACGTCTTCCAGTCGCTGCTCGGTTTCCCCAAGGGAGCGACCGAACCCGAGCCCGAACTGGCCAGGCAGTGCACCTTCACCGACGCCCAGGCGATGGTCTACAAGTGCGAACTGAAGGACGGTCTGAAGTTCAGCAACGGTGACGCCCTCACCTCCGAGGACGTGAAGTTCTCCTTCGACCGCATGATGAAGATCGACGACCCCGCCGGTCCCGCGATCATGTTCCCGATGCTCGGCAGGGTCGAGACACCCGACGCGAAGACGGTCGTCTTCCATCTGAAGGTCCCCGACGCCACCTTCCCCAGCAAGATCGCCTCCGGCGCCGGCTCGATCGTGGACCACCGCCAGTACGACGCGGACGGCCTGCGCACCGACCACGAGGCCGTCGGCTCCGGCCCCTACAAGCTGGACTCCTTCGACAAGGACCAGGCGGTCTTCTCGGTCAACGACCACTACAAGGGCACCGCCGAGGTCAAGAACTCCGGCGTCACCCTCAAGTTCTTCCACGGTGACCGCACCGCCCTGAAGCAGTCCCTCCTCGACGGCGGCATCGACATCGCCTACCGAGGCCTGGCCGCGACGGACCTCGCCGACCTCGATCAGGGGAACGGCAAGGGCGTCGAGGTCATCGAGGGCAGCAGCGCCGAGGTCCAGCACCTGGTCTTCAACATGGAGGACCCGGTCGCCGGCAAGCTCGGCGTCCGTAAGGCCATGGCCTACCTCCTCGACCGCGACGCCCTGATCAACGACGTCTACCAGGGCACCGCCACCCCGCTGTACTCGATCATCCCGGCGGGCATCGTGGGCCACAACACCGCCTTCTTCGACACCTACGGCGCCCGCCCCTCCCGTGCCAAGGCCGCCGCGGCGCTGGCCGCCGACGGCATCACCGGCAAGGTCAAGCTCACCTTGTGGTCCACGCCGTCCCGCTACGGCCCCGCCACCGACCAGGAGCTGAAGGCCATCGCCGGCCAGCTCAACGCCGGCGGACTGTTCGAAGCCGACGTGCGGTCGGTCGCCTTCGACCAGTACGAGAAGGACATCGCCAAGGGCCGGTACGGCGTCTACGTCAAGGGCTGGGTGCCCGACTACCCGGACGCCGACAACTTCACGGCACCCTTCTTCGGCAAGGGCAACGTGCTGGCCAACAACTACACCAACAGCACCATCACCGGCTCCCTCATCCCCGGCACGGCTGCGCAGAGCGACCGTGGCGCGACCGACAAGCAGTTCGGCAAGCTGCAGGACATCGTCGCCGCCGAACTGCCCGTCCTGCCGGTCTGGCAGGCCAAGCAGTACGCGGTGGTCCGCGACGGCGTCTACGGCCTGGAGTACTGCCTGGACGCCTCGACGGTGTTCCGGTTCTGGGAACTCAGCAAGAGCTGACGCCGGTCACGGCGAAGGGCGCCCCTCGCCGAGCGGGAGGGGCGCCCTTCGCCGTCGTACGGTCCAGTGGCCGTCGTACGGTCTCACTGTGCGCCGGGGCGCACCAAGCCGCTCTCGTACGCGTACACGGCGGCCTGCACGCGGTCCCTCAGACCCAGCTTGGTCAGCACATGCCCCACGTGGGTCTTCACCGTCGTCTCGCTGACGAACAGGTCGGCCGCGATCTCGGCGTTGGACAGCCCGCGCGCCACCAGCTTCAGCACCTCCACCTCACGGTCGGTGAGGGTGTGCAGGGTGTCCGGCACCGGCTCCTCGCCGGAGGGCAGATGTGTGGCGTACTTGTCCAGCAGGCGCCGGGTGATGCTCGGCGCGAGCATGGCCTCACCGGCCGCGACGACCCGGATCGCCTGCACCAGCTCGTTGGCGGGGGCGTCCTTCAGCAGGAAGCCGCTGGCACCGGCCCGCAGCGCCTCCACCACGTACTCGTCCAGGTCGAACGTGGTCAGCACGAGCACCTTGGCCGGACCGTCCCGTCCGGGACCGGTGATCTGCCGGGTGGCTTCCACCCCGTCCATCCGAGGCATCCGGATGTCCATCAGCACGACGTCCGGCTGCAGGGCCCGTACCTGGTCGAGGGCCTGCAGGCCGTCGCCGGCCTCGCCGACGACCGCGAGGTCCTGCTCGGCCTCCAGGATCATGCGGAACCCGGTACGCAGCAGCGGCTGGTCGTCGACCAGTAGGACGCGGATGGCCACGTGACACTCCTTCGCTAGTCCGGCCCCATTCTGCCCTGCGACCCGGCACCGGATTCGGGCGCCCTCAGGGGCAGCGGATAGGGCGGGGGAGTGCCGCCGAACTCGGGGCAGTGCGCCTGGTGGTCGCACCAGCCGCACAGCTTGGTGGGCCGGGGCCGCCAGACACCGGTCTCCGTGGCCCGAGCGATGGCCTCCCACAGCGCGTGCAGCTTCCGCTCCACCCGCTCCAGATCGGCGGGTACCGGGTCGTACGTCAGCACGTCCCCGCTGCCGAGGTAGACCAGCTGGAGCCGGCGCGGAATCACCCGCTTCAGCCGCCACACGACGAGGGCGTAGAACTTCATCTGGAACAGGGCGCCCTCGGCGTACTCGGGCCGCGGCGCCTTCCCCGTCTTGTAGTCGACGATCCGCACCTCGCCGGTCGGCGCCACGTCCACCCGGTCGATGATCCCGCGCAGCCGCAGCCCCGACTCCAGCTCCGTCTCGACGAACAGCTCCCGCTCGGCCGGCTCCAGGCGCGTGGGGTCCTCCAGCGTGAACCAGCGCTCCACGAGCCGCTCGGCCTCCTCGAGCCAGCGGGCCAGCCGCTCGCCGTCCGGATCGTCGGCGAACAGCTCGGTCACCTCCGGCCGGCTCTCCCGCAGCCGGTCCCACTGCCCCGGGATCAGCGCCTTGGCCCGCGGGGCGGTCCGCTCCCCGGCCGGCGCGTCGAACAGCCGCTCCAGCACGGCGTGCACCAGCGTCCCCCGGGTCGCGGCCTCGCTCGGCTTCTCCGGCAGCCGGTCGATCACCCGGAACCGGTACAGCAACGGACACTGCATGAAGTCACTGGCCCGGGAGGGAGACAACGAGGTCGGCGCAACGGCGACCCGCCCGGCGACGGCCACGTCCGCGTCACCGGCGTCGATCGCGACTTCCCCCGCCGGGGTGGCCGTGGTCCGAACGCCGTCGGGGTGGGGCGGGCCGGGCCGCTGGGCGCCGATGGCGACACCTGCCGCCGGGGTGGTCGCCGCCGCGTCTGCATCGCCGAGCGTGGCGCTCGCCACCACTTCCGCCGCCGTCGTATCCGCAGCCATCGCAGCCGCAGTCGTTTCCGTCGCCGTCGCAGCCGCCGCGCCCGGCAGCGCTTCCGCCGCCGCACCCGCAGGCGAGTCGGCCGGCGTTTGCGCCTCCCGGTTCGGGGCCGGTGTCGTGGCCGGCGGTATCGAGGGGTTCGGCGGGGTCGCGCGAGCCTGTGGCGGCGCCGTGGGCGTCGTAGGCGGTGTCGGGTCGGCCGGGTCCGTCCGTTCGGCCGCGCCCGGCAGGGCGTCCGCTCCGCCCGGCAGGGCGTCCGCTCCGCCCGGCAGGGCGTCCGCCTCCTCGATGCTGCTGTCCATGCCCACAGACCTTACGGCCCACCACTGACAGTGACCCGGTCACCGCCCGCGTCGGCCGTGCGACCGCGGGGCAAACACAAGGGGTGCCGGGGCGAAACGTGCCACCACGGCCGCATACCATCGACCAGAGACCCTTCCGCCCGGCAGGCGCGGAAGACGCTTCGAACGAGGGGACACCGTGGACGTGAGCGGCGGGAGCGGGCAGCCGCGGTCCGGCAACGACGAGCCGGCCGAGCACCCCGCAGGTCCTACGGCCCCGGCGACCGGACCCACCGACGACCCCGGGCCCGAGCCCGAACGCGGCAAAGGGCCGGCGGCCCCACAGGACCCCCCTGCCGCGGACCGCGCCCCGGACGGCGACGAGGACGGCCGGGCGGACACGCCACGACCCGAGCCCGGCCCCACCGGCACCCGCAGCACCGCACACACCACCGGCACCGACGGCCGGGCCCACGGCGCCGCCCCCCACCACCCCCACCACCCCGATCCCTCCGAACACCGTTCCCTCGCCCACTCCGGCATCGCCAAGGGCGAGCCGCCCCAGCCGCGGCCCAAGGAACCCGGCGGCGGCATCCTCATGGGCCGCCCCTTCGGGGTCCCGGTGTACGTGGCGCCGAGCTGGTTCCTCGTCGCCGCCCTGATCACCTGGGTCTTCGGCGGCCAGCTCGACCGCGTGCTGCCCGAGCTGGGCGCCGCCCGCTACCTGGTGTCCCTCTTCTTCGCGGTCGCCTTCTACGCCTCCGTCCTGGTCCACGAACTGGCCCACACGGTCGCCGCGATCCGCTTCAAGCTCCCGGTCCGCCGCATCCAGCTGCAGTTCTTCGGCGGTGTCTCCGAGATCGAGAAGGAGGCCGAGACCCCGGGCCGGGAGTTCGTCCTGGCCTTCGTCGGCCCCCTGCTCTCGCTCCTCCTGGCCGGGCTGTTCTACCTCGCCATGAAGCCCGTGGAGCCCGGCACCGTCCCCGGCGTGCTGCTGGCCGGACTGATGGTCTCCAACCTCATCGTGGCGATCTTCAACCTCCTGCCCGGCCTGCCCCTCGACGGCGGCCGCATGCTCCGCGCCGTCGTCTGGAAGATCAGCGGCAAGCCGATGACCGGCACCGTCGCCGCCGCCTGGGTCGGCCGCGCCCTGGCCGTCTGCGTCCTGATCGGCCTGCCGCTGCTCAACCAGTCCGGCGCCCTCGGAGGCGGCGGCGAGGACACGGGCGGCATGGACACCGTCACCGACGCCCTGCTCGCCGCCATCCTCGCCGCGATCATCTGGACCGGCGCCGGCAACAGCCTGCGCATGGCCCGGCTGCGCGAACACCTCCCGGAACTGCGCGCCCGCGCCCTCACCCGGCGCGCCGTACCCGTCGAGACCGACACCCCGCTCTCCGAGGCCCTGCGCCGCGCCAACGCCGCCGGTGCCCGTGCCCTGGTCGTCGTCGACGCCGACGGCCACCCCCTCTCCCTCGTCCGCGAGGCCGCCATCGTCGGCGTACCCGAACACCGCCGGCCCTGGGTGGCCGTCAGCGGCCTCGCCCAGGAGCTGACCGACGGCATGCGCGTCTCCGCCGAGCTGGCGGGCGAGGAACTGCTGGACGCCCTGCGCGCCACCCCGGCCACCGAGTACCTGGTCGTCGAGGAGACCGGCGAGATCTACGGCGTCCTGTCCGCCGCGGACGTCGAGCGCGCCTTCGTCAAGGCCATGGCCAGGCCCACGCCGTAGTGGTCGGCGGCCCCGGCAAAGGCCGGTAGTCTGTTCACATGTCCGAACCGACCGGTGCCGCCCGCAGGCGCGGGCCCTTCAAGGTCGGGGACCAGGTACAGCTGACCGACCCCAAGGGCCGCCACTACACGTTCACGCTCGAAGCCGGGAAGAACTTCCACACCCACAAGGGCTCCTTCCCGCACGACGAACTGATCGGCGCTCCCGAGGGCAGCGTTGTCCGCACCACCGGCAACGTGGCCTACCTCGCGCTGCGCCCCCTGCTCCCCGACTACGTCCTGTCCATGCCCCGCGGGGCAGCCGTCGTCTACCCCAAGGACGCGGGGCAGATCCTGGCCTTCGCCGACATCTTCCCCGGCGCGCGCGTCGTGGAGGCCGGCGTCGGCTCCGGCTCGCTCAGCAGCTTCCTGCTGCGGGCCATCGGCGACCAGGGCATGCTGCACTCCTACGAGCGCCGCGAGGACTTCGCGGAGATCGCCCAGCAGAACGTGGAGCGCTACTTCGGCGGCCCGCACCCCGCCTGGCAGCTCACCGTCGGCGACCTCCAGGACAACCTGTCCGACACCGACGTCGACCGCGTCATCCTGGACATGCTCGCCCCCTGGGAGTGCCTGGAGGCCGTCTCCAAGGCCCTCGTCCCGGGCGGCATCGTGTGCTGCTACGTGGCCACCACCACCCAGCTCGCCCGAACCGTGGAGTCCATCCGGGAGATCGGCTGCTTCAACGAGCCGACCGCCTGGGAGACCATGATCCGCAACTGGCACATCGAGGGCCTGGCCGTCCGCCCCGACCACCGGATGATCGGCCACACCGGCTTCCTGCTCACCGCCCGCCGCCTCGCGGACGGCGTCGAGCCGCCCATGCGCCGCCGCCGCCCCGCCAAGGGCGCCTACGGCGAGGACTACGCCGGACCCAACGCCGACGGCGGCGCCGGCCGCTGACCGGCCCCGCACGCATACAACGCAAGGGCGCCGTGGCCGAGTTCCCGATCGACCGACGGGAACTCGGACACGGCGCCCGCCCGTTGACAGGGCACCAGGACCCCCACGACCCCTGTGCGCCGTACGCACCACACGCGCGGGCGTGCCGCCTGCGGGAATCCCGGACCCCGCCGTTCCCCCGCACTGTGACGTGTGGCACCATGCTGGCCACCCCACCGGCACAGCCCTCACAGGAGACACTCCTCGTGCAGCATTCCGCCGTTCCGGAGCTCGCCCACACCCAGACGCGGCCCATCCACTGGGTCGCCACGGCCACCGCCGTCGCCGGTGTCGTGGCCCTCTCCTCCGTCGTGCAGCCCGGATCGGCCACGGCCGCCCAGTCCGCCACCGGCACGCGGACCACGTCCGCCCCCGCGGCCGTGGCGCCGCCGAGCACGGCGGGTGTGGAGTTCCCGCTGGACTGCGGCCCGGTGAAGGCCGTGGTCGTCAAGAAGGCCACGGGAGACCTGGACGGCGACGGCAGGCCGGAAACCGTCGCCGTGGTGCACTGCGACGCCCCCATGGGCACGCCGCCCGACGGGGTCTACGTCCTCACCCGCGCCGCGGACGGCGGCAGGCCCCGTGTGGTGGCCACCCTCGTGGCACCCAAGGACCGGCTCACCGTCACCGACTTCGCCGTACGCGCGCGTGCCGTCTCCGCCACCCTGCTCGGCTACTCCTCGGACGCCGTGCCCAGTTGCTGCCCCGACGTGAAGACCCCGGCCACGTGGCAGTGGAACGGCAGCGCCTTCCTGCGCTCCACGCCGGGCGGGGCGCGCAGCGTCTGAACCGGACTCACGCCGCGTCGGGCCCGTACACCTCGACCTTGTCCGAAACCCGGCGCACATGGATGCACTCGCCGGGGCACTCCTTCGCCGAGTCCACCACGTCCGTGAGCAGCGGCAGGGGCACGGGCGTCGTCGCTCCCGGGTCCTGGAGCAGCACGTCGTCCGCGCCCTTCACATAGGCCAGCCCGTCGATGTCCAGCTCGAACACCTCGGGGGCGTACTGGGCGCAGATCCCGTCGCCGGTACACAGGTCCTGGTCGATCCAGACCTCCAGCGCATCGCCGCCCGGGGCCTCCTGCTGCACGGTCATCTCTCCTGCCGTCGGTTCGCCGGGCGGTCCCGGTGCCGCGAGGGCCAGCCAGGTCCGCTCCAGCGGCTGTTGAACACACTCGACCCTACCTCCGCGCGGTTTCCGGTCGTGTTCCCCCGGTTCCGGGTTTCCACCCCGGCCCCCTCGGGTACGAGGCGCCCGATCAGGAGAGGGGCACCCCGGCCCCGGGCCCGACCACTTCGGGCCGGACCGGTGGTGACACCGCCCGCCCGTACCGTCGCTCTGCGTGATGATCGCAGGAGCGTGCCGCGGGCTGCCCGCGTACGGGCCGATCGAATCGGAACAGACAACTCCGGCCAGTACGGAAGGGTTTTGGCCGCATCGTGCATGGAACAAGCTGCTTCCACATCACGTTGAGTGGGTATTCCCTCCGTGCGAGGGAGAGCGCACCGGGTGACCGACGACACACCTTGACAGTCTTTGTGATCTAGGGGTTTCAATCGACACCCACCCAGGTAGGGTCTGGAAGCGTCCAGCTCCCCTTGGAGGAGGTGAGGACCGTGGCAGCCCACGACGACGACATGAACCGCGGCATCCGCCCGGGACGCGGGTCCGACGACCCGGCCGGGCAGATCGCCTACCTTGAGCAGGAGATCGCCGTCCTGCGACGTAAGCTCGCCGACTCTCCGCGACACACGAGAATTCTCGAAGAGCGGATCGTCGAGCTGCAGACCAACCTGGCCGGCGTGTCCGCCCAGAACGAACGACTGGCCAACACCCTCCGCGAGGCCCGCGACCAGATCGTGGCCCTCAAGGAAGAGGTCGACCGGCTCGCCCAGCCGCCGGCCGGCTTCGGTGTCTTCCTGCAGGCGAACGAGGACGGCACAGCCGACATCTTCACCGGCGGGCGCAAGCTCCGGGTGAACGTCAGCCCCAGCGTCGAGCTGGACGAGCTGCGCCGTGGCCAGGAAGTCATGCTCAACGAAGCGCTCAACGTGGTCGAGGCCATGGAGTTCGAGCGCGTCGGCGACATCGTCACCCTCAAGGAGATCCTCGAGGACGGCGAGCGCGCCCTCGTGCTGGGGCACACCGACGAGGAACGGGTGGTGCGGCTCGCCGAGCCGCTGCTGGACGTCACCATCCGCGCCGGCGACGCCCTGCTGCTCGAGCCCCGCTCCGGCTACGTGTACGAGGTCGTGCCCAAGAGCGAGGTCGAGGAACTCGTCCTCGAAGAGGTCCCCGACATCGGCTACGAGCAGATCGGCGGCCTCGGCAACCAGATCGAGGCCATCCGCGACGCGGTCGAGCTGCCGTATCTCTACCCGGACCTGTTCAAGGAGCACGAGCTGCGCCCGCCCAAGGGCGTCCTGCTCTACGGCCCGCCCGGCTGCGGCAAGACGCTCATCGCCAAGGCCGTCGCCAACTCGCTGGCCAAGAAGGTCGCCGAGGTCACCGGCCAGGCCGCCGGCAAGAGCTTCTTCCTGAACATCAAGGGCCCGGAGCTGCTCAACAAGTACGTCGGCGAGACCGAGCGGCAGATCCGCCTCGTCTTCCAGCGTGCCCGTGAGAAGGCCAGCGAGGGCACCCCCGTGATCGTCTTCTTCGACGAGATGGAGTCCCTCTTCCGGACCCGAGGCTCCGGTGTCAGCTCGGACGTGGAGAACACCATCGTCCCGCAGCTGCTCGCCGAGATCGACGGTGTGGAAGGCCTGCAGAACGTGGTCGTGATCGGCGCCTCGAACCGCGAGGACATGATCGACCCGGCCATCCTGCGCCCCGGCCGACTCGACGTGAAGATCAAGATCGAGCGTCCCGACGCCGAGGCGGCCAAGGACATCTTCGGCAAGTACCTCACCGAGCGTCTCCCGCTGCACGGGGACGACCTCGGCGAACACGGCGGCGACAAGGGCGCCACGGTCCAGAACATGATCCAGACCGCGGTCGAACACATGTACGCCGAATCCGAGGAGAACCGCTTCCTGGAGGTCACCTACGCCAACGGCGACAAGGAAGTCCTCTACTTCAAGGACTTCAACTCCGGCGCCATGATCGAGAACATCGTGGGCCGCGCCAAGAAGATGGCGATCAAGGACTTCCTGGAGAAGAACCAGAAGGGCCTCCGCGTCTCCCACCTCCTCCAGGCCTGCGTGGACGAGTTCAAGGAGAACGAGGACCTGCCCAACACCACCAACCCGGACGACTGGGCCCGCATCTCCGGAAAGAAGGGCGAGCGGATCGTGTACATCCGTACCCTCATCACCGGAAAGCAGGGCGCGGACACCGGACGCTCCATCGACACGGTGGCGAACACCGGTCAGTACCTGTAACGGCAGGGCGGCTGCGGGTGCCCTCACCGGGTACCCGCAGTTCTTGCTTTTTCGGGCCACGACCGGAGCAGCCAATGACGCAAATGATCTCCCCACCAGCGCAAAGGCGTTCTAGGCTCGTTCCTACCGCCGAGTCGCGCAGTGCGGGGACGGGCACCGCACACGCACCGGAGCGCCAGCGGTACTTGAGCAGCGCCCACGACCGAGGGTGCCGCCGGGCAAGGAGGGCCGCATGACCGTACGGCGAGTAATGGGCATCGAGACGGAGTACGGGATCTCCGTCCCCGGCCACCCGAACGCCAATGCCATGCTCACCTCGTCCCAGATCGTCAACGCCTACGCGGCGGCGATGCACCGGGCCCGCCGGGCCCGCTGGGACTTCGAGGAGGAGAACCCGCTGCGGGACGCGCGAGGCTTCGACCTGGCCCGGGAGGCGGCAGACGCCAGTCAGCTCACCGACGAGGACATCGGCCTCGCCAACGTGATCCTCACCAATGGCGCACGCCTCTATGTCGACCACGCCCATCCCGAATACAGCGCCCCCGAGGTCACCAACCCCCGCGACGCCGTCCTCTGGGACAAGGCGGGCGAGCGGATCATGGCCGAGGCGGCCGAACGGGCCGCGCAGCTCCCCGGCGCCCAGCCGATCCACCTGTACAAGAACAACACCGACAACAAGGGCGCCAGCTACGGCACGCACGAGAACTACCTGATGAAGCGGGAGACCCCGTTCTCGGACATCGTGCGCCACCTCACGCCCTTCTTCGTCTCCCGCCAGGTCTTCGCGGGCGCCGGCCGCGTCGGCATCGGGCAGGACGGTCACGAGCACGGCTTCCAGCTCAGCCAGCGAGCCGACTACTTCGAGGTCGAGGTCGGCCTGGAGACCACCCTCAAGCGCCCGATCATCAACACCCGCGACGAGCCGCACGCGGACGCGGAGAAGTACCGCCGCCTGCACGTCATCATCGGCGACGCCAACCTCTCCGAGATCTCCACCTACCTCAAGCTGGGGACGACCGCCCTGGTCCTCTCCATGATCGAGGACGGGTTCATCGCGGTGGACCTGGCGGTCGACCAGCCTGTACGCACCTTGCACCAGGTCTCCCACGACCCCTCGCTGAAGCGGCTGGTCACCCTCCGCAGCGGCCGCACCCTGACCGCGGTCCAGCTGCAGATGGAGTACTTCGAGCTGGCCCGCAAGTACGTCGAGGAGCGGTACGGCGCCGACGCCGACGACCAGACCAAGGACGTCCTCAGCCGCTGGGAGGACACCCTCACCCGGCTGGAGAAGGACCCCATGAGCCTCGCCGGCGAGCTGGACTGGGTCGCCAAGCGCGAGGTCATGGAGGGTTACCGCCGCCGCGACAGCCTCGACTGGGACGCCGCCCGGCTGCATCTGGTCGACCTCCAGTACGCCGACGTACGGGCCGAGAAGGGCCTGTACAACCGCCTGGTGGCCCGCGGACGCATGAAGCGGCTGCTGGACGAGGCGGAGGTCGACAGGGCCCGTACGAAGCCGCCGGAGGACACCCGCGCGTACTTCCGCGGCCGCTGCCTGGAGCAGTACGCGGACGACGTCGCCGCCGCGTCCTGGGACTCGGTGATCTTCGACCTCCCCGGCCGGGATTCGCTGCAGCGCGTTCCAACCCTGGAACCGCTACGCGGAACGCGAAATCACGTCAAGGAGCTGCTGGACCGCTGCCGCACCGCGGAAGACCTGGTCAGGGTCCTGTCAGGCGGGTGAACACGATCAGCGGGTACTCGTACCGCCCCGGGCGGACGGGGTGGAAATCCCACCGCCCGGGAATCATCGAGGTGGCCCCCGCACGTTGTGGAAACTGCGGGGCCGATGTCGGACCCGGCTTGTAGGGTCTGATCATCACCGATCGGCAGGCGAACTGAGCGGGGTGAGGGTTATGGCAACCAAGGACACGGGCGGCGGCCAGCAGAAGGCGACGCGCTCCACCGAGGAGGTCGAGGAGCAGGCGCAGGAGGCGCAGGCTTCGGAGGACGTCAAGGAGCGGCACGAGAAGCTGAGCGACGACGTGGACTCCGTCCTGGACGAGATCGACGACGTCCTGGAGGAGAACGCGGAGGACTTCGTGCGTTCCTTCGTGCAAAAGGGTGGGCAGTAAGCCACCTCTGCCTTCGAACCCGAGGTTCGAGGGTGCGGGAGTCGTGAGTGGCCACCGAGCGGTCCACGGAGCACTGCTCGCGGCCGGAGAGGTCCGGGCCGCGGGCAGTCTTCGTCGCCGGGAAAGGCTTCGGCCGGGCATGTGGATCACCGCCACGAGCCGGGTAGGGTCCGTGGCATACCGTGCTGCAACTGCAATTCGGCCATCGGCAAGTGGGGAGAGCGGTCCCGGGCTTGCCCGCCGGACTGCCGCCTATGTGGAAGGAAACTTGTGGAAGCCAATAATCGTGGCACCGGGCGTCTACCAGCAGCCTTCCTGACGCCAGGGTCCTCCTCCTTCATGGACTTCCTCTCCGAGCACCAGCCCGAGCTGCTGCCCGGAAACCGGCAGCTGCCACCCACGCAGGGCGTGATCGAGGCACCCCACGGGACGACGATCGTCGCCGCCACGTTCCCCGGGGGCGTGGTGCTCGCGGGCGACCGCCGGGCGACCATGGGGAACGTCATCGCCCAGCGGGACATCGAGAAGGTCTTCCCGGCGGACGAGTACTCGGCCGTCGGCATCGCCGGCACCGCCGGTCTCGCCGTGGAGATGGTCAAGCTCTTCCAGCTCGAGCTCGAGCACTTCGAGAAGGTCGAGGGCGCTCAGCTGTCGCTGGAGGGCAAGGCGAACCGGCTGTCGACGATGATCCGTTCCAACCTCGGCATGGCCATGCAGGGACTGGCCGTCGTCCCGCTCTTCGCGGGGTACGACCTGGACCGGGAGAGGGGCCGCATCTTCTCCTACGACGTCACGGGCGGCCGTTCCGAGGAGCACAACTTCGCGGCGACGGGTTCCGGCTCGATCTTCGCGCGCGGCGCCATGAAGAAGCTGTTCCGTGACGACCTGACCGAGGAGCAGGCCACCACGCTGGTGGTCCAGGCCCTCTACGACGCGGCAGACGACGACTCGGCGACCGGTGGTCCCGATGTCGCCCGCCGGATCTACCCGATCATCACCGTGATCACCGAGGACGGCTTCCGCCGGCTCTCGGAGGACGAGTCCTCCGGGCTTTCCCGCGCGGTGCTCCAGCGGCGTCTGGAGGAGCCGGACGGCCCGAAGGCCGCCCTGCTCTGACAGCGCGCCCGGTTCTTTCGAAGGTGATCCAGTGACCATGACAGAAAGGGACGGATAACCGGTGTCGACGCCGTTCTATGTCTCACCTCAGCAGGCCATGGCCGACCGGGCGGAGTACGCCCGCAAGGGCATCGCCCGGGGCCGCAGCCTGGTCGTGCTGCAGTATGCCGACGGCATCGTGTTCGTCGGTGAGAACCCGTCCCGAGCGCTGCACAAGTTCAGCGAGATCTACGACCGGATCGGCTTCGCGGCCGCCGGCAAGTACAACGAGTACGAGAACCTGCGCATCGGCGGTGTCCGCTACGCCGACCTGCGGGGCTACACCTATGACCGTGACGATGTGACCGCCCGGGGCCTGGCGAACGTCTACGCCCAGACGCTGGGCACGATCTTCTCCTCCGCGGCCGAGAAGCCGTACGAGGTGGAGCTGGTGGTGGCCGAGGTCGGGGAGACCCCCGAGGGCGACCAGATCTACCGGCTGCCGCACGACGGATCCATCGTGGACGAGCACGGCTCGGTCGCGGTGGGCGGCAACGCCGAGCAGATCAGCAGCTTCCTGGACCAGCGCCACCGTGACGGCATGAGCCTCGCGGAGGCGCTCAAGCTGGCCGTGCAGGCGCTGTCCCGGGACACCAACGGCAGCGAGCGGGAGATCCCCGCCGAGCGCCTTGAGGTCGCGGTGCTGGACCGTACGCGCCCGCAGAAGCGCAAGTTCAAGCGCATCGTCGGCCGTCAGCTGGGCCGCCTGCTGGAGGCGGACGGCGCGTCCACCGAGGCGGAGAGCTCCGAGGAGGAGTAACCCGCCACCCCGCGTCCCGTACGCCGTGTGCCCCGGCCGGTCCCCCCGGCCGGGGCACACGGCGTTCAGACAGCCCGTGGCGGGGCCGTGGAGCCCCGGACGACCAGTTCCACCGGGATGTCCTCACGGTCGGGCTCGCGGCCCTCCAGGACGGCCAGGAGGGCGTGCATGCCGCGCTCGCCGAACAGCTCGGCGTCCAGGCGTACGGTCGTCAGTTCCGGATCGAGCGCGGTGGCCAGGGCCAGGTCGTCCAGTCCGGTGACGGAGACGTCCTCGGGGACGCGCAGGCCGAGGCGGCGCAGGGCCTTGTAGGCGCCGGCGGCGAGCTTGTCGTCGTCGCAGACGACCGCCGTCGGGCGGGGGCCGGAACCGGTGAGGGCGGCCTCGGTGGCGGCCAGGGCGCCCTCGATCGAGATGGGGGCGGCGACCGTGCGGACCTCGGCGCCCGGGACCGCGGCCAGGCGCGCGGTCAGCTCCCGGGCGCGCACCTCGAACGTCCAGGAGGGCACGGCGGCGGCGAGGTGCAGGACCCGGCGGTGACCGAGGCCCAGCAGGTGCTCGGCGACCTGGCGGATGCCGTCGGCGATGTCCAGGTTCACGGTGGCGGCGCCCAGGCTGCCCTCGGGATCGCTGTCGAGCATGACCAGGGGGAGCTGGTCGCCGCGGATCGCGGTGAGGGCGTCGGCGGCCATGGAGGAGGCGATGACGCCGTCCAGGGCGGACTGCGCGGAGGCGAAGGGGTCGCGGGCGGGGCCGATGCCTTCGGGGGAGGGGTAGAGCACGACGCCGAAGCCGTGCTCGGCGGCGACCCGGGCGGCGCCGGTGTAGACGCCGGCGAAGAACTCCGTGGTCAGGGCGGGGACGACGAGCAGGACGGTGCGGGTGCGGCCGAGGCGGAGGTTGCGGGCGGCGAGGTTGGGGCGGTAGCCGAGGTCGCGGGCGGCTTCCCGGACGCGTTCGGCGGTGGCCTCCGAGACCCGGCCGCGCCACTTGTCGCCCAGCACGAGCGAGACGGCGGCCTGGGAGACCCCGGCCGCCTGGGCGACGTCACGGCTGGTCGGGCGCGTGCTGCTGCGTGCCACCGCGGTCGTGCTCCTCTGCTTGTGGTTCGTCGGGCCTTCCGGTCCGCTTCGCCTCCGGGCGCTCCGGCCCGCCGGCCCGCTCCCGGTCGTCTGGACGGGTGAACAGCGCACATGGTACGTATGGCGGAGGACGTTATACGTAACACTTCGGGTCGTCGAGGCGTCCCGGCGAGCCACGGGAGGGCAGGACATGGCCACGGGATACCTGGAGATCCTGCGGGCGCGGCACGCGCTGCGGCTGCTCACCGGCACCCTGGTGGGCCGGCTGCCCAACGCCACCGCCGCGATCGCCCTGGTGCTGTTCGTGCGCGCCGAGGGCGGCACCTACAGCCTCGCCGGCGCCCTCGCGGCCGTCTACGGCGTCGCCAACGCCGTCGGCCAGCCCGTGCTGGGCCGGCTCGTGGACCTGTACGGCCAGCCGCGTGTGCAGCTGCCCGCCGCGGTCCTGGCGGCACTCGCCATGACGGCCTTCGCCCTCTGCGGCACCGATCCGCTCCCGCTCGCCTACGTGGCCGTCACGGCGGCCGGCCTGTTCACCCCGCCCCTCGAGGGCGGCCTGCGGGCCCTGTGGCCGTCCGTGCTGCGCCGCGAGGAGCAGGTGCACACCGCGTACGCCATGGACGCGGTCGCGCAGGAGATCATGTTCACGGTCGGCCCGCTGCTGGTGACCCTGTGCGTGTCCGTGTGGGACGAGCGCGCCGCCCTGCTCGTGCTGAACCTGCTGGGCGTGCTGGGCGCGCTCTGCGTGGTCCTCTCGCCGCCCTCGCGCGCGTGGCGCTCGGCCCCGCGCGAGGCACACTGGCTGGGTGCCCTGCGCTCGCCCGGCCTGCTGGCGCTGCTCGCCGCCTTCCTGTTCGTCGGCATCGCGCTGGGCTCCATCACGGTCGCCTCGGTGTCGTACGCCGACGGTCACGGCGGTGACGCGGTCTACGGCTGGCTGATGGCCGGGCTCGGTCTCGGGGCGCTGGTCGGCGGCACGGCGTACGGCGCCCGCCAGTGGGCCGGTACGCCCGAGCGGCGACTGCGTGTGCTGGTGGCGCTTCTGGCGGTGTGTTACGTGCCGCTCACGCTGATGCCGGGCGCGGTCGCCATGGTGCTGCTCAGTGTGGTCTCCGGGGTCTTCCTGGCGCCCTGCATCGCCTGTGCGTTCATCATCGTCGACCGGCACGCCCCGGCCGGGACGGTCACCGAGGCCTTCTCCTGGCTCGTGACGACGTTCACCGTGGGCGCCTCGGTCGGAACGGGCCTGGCCGGGCCGGTGGTCCAGGCCGGTGGCACGCTGTGGGGCTTCGCGCTGCCGGGCGCGGCGGGAGCCGTGTCCCTGCTGGTCCTGCTCGCCACCGGAGGGGTCCTCGCAGCTCCCGCGCGGGGCGCGGTGGTTGCGGCTTCATCGGAAAATGATCCAAATCGTGCCGCCGAACCCCGTTTCAGCTCAGGGGATCGGGCGTAATGTTCACTCATGGACCGCCGCATTTTCGGGCTGGAGAACGAGTACGGCGTCACGTGCACGTTCAGGGGACAGCGCCGCCTGTCTCCTGACGAGGTGGCGCGGTACCTCTTCCGCCGTGTCGTGTCATGGGGCCGCAGCAGCAATGTCTTTCTGCGAAACGGCGCCCGGCTCTATCTCGACGTGGGCTCACATCCGGAATACGCGACACCCGAATGTGACAACGTGACCGAACTGGTCACCCACGACAAGGCCGGCGAGCGCATTCTCGAAGGACTCCTGGTGGACGCGGAACGACGCCTGCACGAGGAGGGAATCGCGGGCGACGTCTACCTCTTCAAGAACAACACCGATTCGGCGGGCAACTCCTACGGCTGCCACGAGAACTATCTGGTGGCGCGGCACGGGGAGTTCTCCCGGCTCGCGGACATCCTCATCCCCTTCCTGGTGACCAGGCAGCTGCTGTGCGGGGCGGGCAAGGTGCTGCAGACCCCGCGCGGCGCGGTGTACTGCGTCAGCCAGCGCGCGGAGCACATCTGGGAGGGCGTCTCCTCGGCGACGACCCGCTCCCGGCCCATCATCAACACCCGCGACGAACCGCACGCGGACGCCGAGCGCTACCGCCGGCTGCACGTCATCGTCGGCGACTCGAACATGTCCGAGACGACCATGCTGCTCAAGGTCGGCGCCACCGACCTGGTGCTGCGCATGATCGAGGCGGGCACCGTGATGCGCGACCTCACCCTGGAGAACCCGATCCGGGCGATCCGCGAGGTCAGCCACGACATCACCGGCCGGCGCAAGGTGCGCCTGGCCAGCGGCCGTGAGGCCTCCGCGCTGGAGGTGCAGCGCGAGTACTTCGACAAGGCCGTGGACTTCTGCGACCGCCGGGGCATCCGCACCGGTACGGTCGCGCAGGTCCTGGAGCTGTGGGGCCGCACCCTCGACGCGATCGAGACCGAGGAGCTGGACCGGATCGCCACCGAGATCGACTGGGTCATGAAGTACAAGCTCATCGAGCGGTACCGGGCCAAGCACAACATGACCATGTCGCACCCGCGGGTCGCCCAGATAGACCTCGCCTACCACGACATCCACCGCCGTCGCGGCCTGTACTACCTGCTGGAGAAGAAGGGCCAAGCAGCCCGCATCTGCAACGACTTGAAGATCTTCGAGGGCAAGTCGGTCCCGCCGCAGACCACGCGTGCCCGGCTGCGCGGCGACTTCATCCGGCGGGCCCAGGAACAGCGCAGGGACTTCACCGTGGACTGGGTGCACCTGAAGCTCAACGACCAGGCACAGCGCACCGTGTTGTGCAAGGACCCGTTCCGTTCCGTGGACGACCGGGTGGAGAAGCTGATCGCCGGAATGTAGCGAAAAGCGGAGAGTCAAGCGTTCGGGCACCGAAATGCCGGAACGCCACACGGGCGCCGTACGTTTCCGGTACGGCGCCCTTCTCCCGCCGTAGAGTTGCGCGCACGCCACCCACAAGATCGACCGATTACGAGGCCTTCCGTGCGCCGACGCTCACTCCTCCTCGCCGCCCTCCCCGCAGGACTGGTCACACTCGCCGGATGCGGAGACGACAAATCCGACTCCAGCAAGGCCAGCGCCTCGCCGTCGCCGTCGAGCGCACCTCCGCCGAAGATCGTCGACGGGCCGCTGCCGGCGATCACGGCGGGCACGAAGTTCGGTGAGAAGCCGACCATCGCCAAGGGGACGGGGGAGCCGTCGAAGAACCTCGCGGTGAAGACGGCGATCGCGGGCAGCGGCCGCCCGGTCGCGGAGAACGAGTTCATCCAGGCGAACTACCTGGGCCAGATCTGGAGCACCGGCAAGGTCTTCGACAACTCCTACGACCGGGGACGCCCGCTGCTCATGCAGCTGGCCCAGGGCACCATCATCGACGGCTGGCGGTACGCGCTGACGGGCAAGAAGACCGGCAGCCGGGTCCAGATCGCCGTTCCCCCCACCTTCGGCTACGGCAAGTCGGGACAGCCGCAGGCGGGCATCAAGGGCACCGACACCCTGGTGTTCGTCATCGACCTGATCGAGTCGTTCAACTCCAAGAGCTCCGCCAAGGGCGAGCCGGTCGCGCAGAGCGACGCCGCCCTGCCGAAGGTGGCCACCAACACCGACGGCAAGGTGCCCAAGGTCACCGTTCCCAAGACGGACCCGCCGAAGAAGCTCGTGTCGGCCTACGTCCTGGAGGGCGACGGCGCCGAGGTGAAGGCCGACCAGACGGTCCTGTGCCAGTTCCAGGGCCTGGTCTGGGACAGTGGCAAGACGTTTCAGCAGACCTATGGCTCGGGTCGGCTCAGCCAGTTCTCGATCGAGCAGATGCAGCAGGCGGTCAAGGGGCTGGCGCAGGGCCTGACCGGCAAGAAGGTCGGCAGCCGGGTCCTGGTCGTGGTACCGCCGGAGCTGGCCTACGGCGACAACCCGCCGAGCGGCGGCATCATCAAGAAGGGCTCCACCCTCGTGTTCACTGTGGACATCCTCGCCGCCATGTAGCGCGCGGGGCGCCCGTGGCGGGCGGGAGAGCCGCCGGGATGAAAGACTGTCCGCGTTTCGTGTCGTACACAAGCAGGAGCTTTTGACGTGAGCATCGAGAAGCCCGAGATCGACTTCCCGGGCGGCGAGCCCCCGGCGGACCTCGAGATCAAGGACATCTGGGAGGGCGACGGGCCGGTCGCGCAGGCGGGCCAGACCGTCACCGTCCACTACGTGGGCGTCGCCTTCAGCACCGGCGAGGAGTTCGATGCCAGCTGGAACCGGGGCACCCCGTTCCGCTTCCCGCTGGGCGCGGGCCGGGTCATCCAGGGCTGGGACAAGGGCGTGCAGGGCATGAAGGTCGGCGGCCGCCGCCAGCTGACCATCCCCGCCCACCTCGCCTACGGCAACCAGAGCCCGACCCCGGCGATCAAGCCCGGCGAGACCCTGATCTTCGTGGTGGACCTGCTCGGGGTCTGACCCACCGGCCGGGTCCGACCGGATCCGATCACCTGGGGCCCATGCCTGTTCGGGCATGGGCCCTCGGCTTTTGCCGGCGCACCGCGGAGCGGTACGGTCATCGGTCGTAAGCACCATAGGGGAGGCGAAAGGCGTCGATGGCCATTGCCAAGGCCGAGCGGCTGATGAACCTCGCGCTGTGCCTGCTCGGCACCCGGCGGCCGCTCAGCAAGCGCGAGCTGCGCGAGTCCATCGAGGCCTATCTCGAAGCGGGGAGCGACGACTCCTTCAACCGCATGTTCGAGCGGGACAAGGACGATCTGCGCGAGCTCGGCCTGGTCATCGAGACCGTCGAGAACCTCGACGGCGAGATCGGCTACCTCGCCCGCCGCGACAGCAACCGGCTGCCGCCCATCACCCTGGACGCCGAGGAGGCCGCCGCCCTGGGCCTGGCCGCCAAGGTCTGGCAGCAGGCCCGCCTGGCCGGCGCGGCCAGCGGCGCCCTGCAGAAGCTGCGCGCCGCGGGGCTCCCCGAGGATGTCGACCCCTACGAGGCGCACGGCGCGCTGGAACCGCGCATCCCGGTGCACGAGGCCGCCTTCGAGCCGCTGATGCTGGCCTGCCGCGACCGCCGCCCCGTCGTCTTCGACTACCGCAAGGCCTCCGCCGCCCACCCCGAGCCCCGGCACGTCGAGCCGTGGGCGCTGGAGTGCTGGCGCGGCCACTGGTATCTGGCCGGCTTCGACCGCGACCGGGGCGCCGAGCGTGTCTTCCGGCTCTCCCGGATCACCGGCAGGGTCCGCTCGCGGGGTACGGGCTTCACCGCACCCGTGCCCGACGTCGTCACCGTGCGGGAGACCGTGGCGAGCTGGGCGGGGGAGATAGCCGACCGCTCGGCGCTGATCCGGCTGCGCTCCGGCGCCGGTTACCCCCTTCGGGCGAAGGCCGTCAAGGTCCGGGAACTCGGCGACGGCTGGGACGAGTTGGAGATTCCGTACGGGCACGGCCTGGACGCCTGGCTGGTGGAGTTCGGGCCGGACGTGGTGGTGCTGGAGCCGGCCGAGCTGCGGGCCGACGTGGCGGACCGGCTGCGTGCCGTGGCCAAGGGCTGAGGGGGAGCGGACTGTGGCAGGCAAACCGGTCAGGCCCGTGAACGCCATCGACCAGACCCGGCGGATGCTCTCCCTGGTGACCTACCTCCGGGAGCGCCCCGGCGCCCGGATCGCGGACGTCGCGCGTGCCTTCGGCATCACCGAGGACGAGCTGGTCGCCGACCTCGATCTGCTGCCCATGTGCGGCACCAGCTTCCGCGGCGGCGACCTGCTGGACATCGACACCGACGGCGAGCGCATCTGGTGGCACAACCCGGCCGCGCTCGGCGAGGAGGCGGCCGAGCCGCTGCGGCTCGCCGCCGACGAGGCCACCGCGCTGCTGGTGGCCGCCCGCGCGGTGTCCACCCTGCCGGGTCTGCGGGAGAGCGACCGCCAGGCCCTGCTGCGCGCCACCGCCAAGGTGGAGGCCGCGGCCGGGGAGGCCGCCGGCGCCAGCTCCCGCCTGTCGGTGACCTTCGAGTCCGAGGGCGGGGTCTTCGCCGACGTCGACCGGGCCATCTCCGAGCGCCGCCGGCTGTGGATCCGCTACTACTCCCCGGCCCGCGACGAGGTCACCGAGCGCGAGATCGACCCGATCCGCCTGGTCAGCGTCGGACACACCTACGTCGAGGCCTGGTGCCGTCGCTCCGAGGCCCGGCGCACCTTCCGGCTCGACCGGGTCGCCGAGATCCGGATCCTCGACGAGCCGTCCGCGCCGCCCGAGATAGAGCTGCGCGACCTCTCCGAGGCCCTGGTGCAGCCGGCCGCCGAGGACCCGGAGGTCGTCGTCGAGGTCGGCCCCGGCGGCCGCTGGGTCGCCGAGTACTACCCGCACGACAGCGCCGATGAGCTTCCCGACGGCGGGCTGCGTATCACTCTGCGGACCCCCGATCCGGCCTCCCTGCGCCGGCTGGCGCTGCGGCTCGGCCGCGACGGCCGGATCGTCTCCCCGCCCGAGCTGGCCGACAGCGCCCGCCGGGCGGCCCGCGAGGCACTGGCGGCGTACGACGGACCGCCGAACACGGTGCGCGGCGCCGACGGCCAGGACGAGAGGCAGGAGTGAGCCGCGGCGCTCGCAGGGCGAACGACCAGAGAATGAGGAGCGAGGGCTGTGAGCGAGTCTCCGGTGTCCGGTGCGGGTGAGATGACGGTGGCGGCCGCCTTCGCCGGGATGAAGAGAGTGGCCCCCGTGGTGTTCCGGGCCGGCTGCCCCGACTGCCGGGGCCGCTTCGAACTGGCCGCGAGCGCCCTCCGCCTCGCCATCGGCGCGAGCAGCCGGACGACCTTCTACTCCTTCACCTGTCCCGAGTGCGGCGCCGCGGTCCGCAAGCCGGCCGGTGAGCGCATCGTCGAACTGCTCACCGGCGGCGGGGTCCGGACCCTGCGCCTGCACTCCACGGTGTAGGCGGCTGCGCTCCGCAGCGCGGGACGGACTAGGCTCGGCGCCATGTTCTGGCCGATGTTCGCGGTAGCCGTGGGTTTCCTGGGTCTCGCCGTCCTGGGGGTGCTCGCCGTCCGTGTCTTCCTGGAGGCGCGGCGCCTCGGGCAGCAGGTCGCGGACTCCGCGCGCCGCATCAACCGGGCGGCGGAGGATCTGGAGCGGGCGGCCGTGAGCACGGCCCGCTCCGTGGACGCCCTGTGAGCTGCGCCGAGGGGACGCTGTGAGTCCTGCGGAAGAAGCGCTTTGCGTCACTTCGCCCTGTCATGCTTCCCATCGGGACAGGTACGCTTCAGATCGTGGTGCGGAGAACGAGGCCCGTACCGCGGACCGGGAGTACGCACGGGGATTGCCTCACGTTTACCCCTGAGCGTTACGATCGCTGGCAGCATGACCATCGGACACATGTCCGACTGGTCCGACAGCATCCCACCCCAGCCGCCTCGGTGAGAAGGTAAAGACTTATGTTCGGAAGGCTCGGAGCCCCCGAGATCATTCTCATCCTCGTCGTCATCATCCTGCTGTTCGGCGCGAAGAAGCTTCCGGACATGGCCCGCTCGCTCGGCAAGTCCGCGCGCATCCTCAAGAGCGAGGCCAAGGCGATGAAGGAAGACGGCAACTCCTCCGCCCAGGCCCCGGCCTCCAATGAGCAGCCCCCGGCCCAGCGCACCATCCAGGCGGCCCCCGGCGACGTGACCAGCTCGCGGCCGGTCAACGAGCCGACGGACACCACCCAGCGCTGACGCAGGGCCGGAAGCCCCCGGCCTGCCGCACGAGATGAGGACGTGGGTTGCCCAAGTCTGCCCGCAAGAAGGAGAGAGATCCCGAGGGGCGGATGCCCCTCGCGGATCACCTTCGTGAGCTGCGCAACCGGCTCGCGAAGGCGATGCTGGCCATCGTCGTCGTGACGGTGGTCGCCGCCTTCTTCTACAACGACATCATCAACTTCCTGACCAAGCCGATCCTCGACTCGATCGGCTGCGACCAGACCTTCTCGGAACTGGCCAGGTCCACGCAGAAGTCACACAAGTGCGCGCAGATCACGATCAACGGTCTGCTCGCCCCCTTCACGCTCGCCCTGCAGGTGTCCCTGACGGCCGGCGTCGTGTTCGCCTCGCCGATCTGGCTCTACCAGCTGTGGGCCTTCGTCGCGCCGGGGCTGCACCGGCACGAGAAGAAGTACGCCTACGCCTTCGTCTTCACCGGCGCCCCGCTGTTCCTCGGCGGCGCCTTCTTCGCGTACAGGGTGCTGCCCACCACCGCGAAGGTGCTGATCGACTTCACACCGAACGGCAGCATCGCCAACCTGCTGCCGCTGGACGACCTGCTCCAGCTGGTCACGCGCATGGTGGTCGTCTTCGGCCTCTCCTTCGAGCTGCCACTGCTGCTGATCATGCTCAATCTCACCGGAGTGCTGACCGGCAGCCGGATGCTCGGCTGGTGGCGGGCGATGATCCTCGGCATCACGGTCTTCGCGGCCGTCGCGACGCCGAGCACGGACCCGCTCTCCATGCTGGCGCTGGCCGGACCGATCTGGGTGCTGTACTTCGCGGCGGTCGCCTTCTCGCTGCTCAACGACAAGCGCAAGCGGCGTCGCGAGGCCGAGGGCCCCGCCGACGACGAGGCCTCCGAGCTGGACCTCACCCCCGAGGACATCGGCGAGATCGAGACCGTGGCGGCCAGCCGCGCGCTGCCCGAACAGGCGAGCACGGACCGGGTCAACGGCTACGACGACGTGACCTGATCGTCCACCGAGCCGCTCTGCGATGCCCTCGTCCCCCGGGGACGGGGGCATTCGTGTGCGGGCGATCAGCCCATGTTCCGGATAATGATCGTCCTGTTGTCAGTGGGGCCCGGTACGCTCGAAAGCACGATGACAGAGGATCTCTCACCGGCCGAGCGGTACGCGGCAGCCCGCAGGCGGGCAGCCGAGCAGGCCACCGCGCTCGCGTCCTTCCGCGAGATGTACGACTTCGGCCTCGACCCCTTCCAGATCGAGGCCTGCCGGGCCCTCGAGGCCGGCAAGGGCGTGCTGGTGGCCGCCCCCACCGGCTCGGGCAAGACGATCGTGGGCGAGTTCGCCGTCCACCTCGCCTTCCAGCAGGGCAAGAAGTGCTTCTACACGACCCCCATCAAGGCGCTGTCGAACCAGAAGTACGCCGACCTGTGCCGCCGGTACGGCGCCGACAAGGTCGGCCTGCTCACCGGCGACAACAGCGTGAACTCCGACGCCCCGGTGGTCGTGATGACCACCGAGGTGCTGCGGAACATGCTGTACGCGGGCTCGCAGACCCTCCTCGGCCTCGGCTACGTGGTCATGGACGAGGTGCACTACCTCTCCGACCGCTTCCGCGGTGCCGTCTGGGAGGAAGTGATCATCCACCTGCCCGAGTCGGTGACCCTGGTGTCGCTCTCCGCCACCGTGTCCAACGCCGAGGAGTTCGGTGACTGGCTGGACACCGTCCGCGGCGACACCGAGGTGATCGTCTCCGAGCACCGGCCCGTGCCGCTGTTCCAGCACGTGCTCGCCGGACGCCGGATGTACGACCTGTTCGAGGAGGGAGAGGGCCACAAGAAGGCCGTCAACCCCGACCTCGTCCGCCTGGCCCGCATGGAGGCCACCCGGCCGTCGTTCCAGGACCGCCGGCGCGGCCGGTCGATGCGCGAGGCCGACCGGGAGCGGGAGCGCAGACAGCGCTCGCGCGTGTGGACGCCGGGCCGGCCCGAGGTCATCGAGCGCCTCGACTCCGAGGGCCTGCTGCCCGCCATCACCTTCATCTTCAGCCGCGCCGCCTGCGAGGCCGCCGTCCAGCAGTGCCTGTACGCGGGCCTCAGGCTCAACGACGAGGAGGCCCGGGAACAGGTCCGTGCCCTGGTCGAGGAGCGCACCGCCTCCATCCCGCCGGAGGATCTGCACGTCCTCGGCTACTACGAGTGGCTGGAGGGCCTGGAGCGCGGCATCGCCGCCCACCACGCGGGCATGCTGCCGACCTTCAAGGAGGTCGTCGAGGAGCTGTTCGTGCGCGGCCTGGTCAAGGCCGTGTTCGCCACCGAGACCCTCGCGCTCGGCATCAACATGCCCGCCCGCTCGGTGGTGCTGGAGAAGCTCGTCAAGTGGAACGGCGAGCAGCACGCCGACATCACCCCCGGCGAGTACACCCAGCTGACCGGCCGTGCGGGCCGGCGGGGCATCGACATCGAGGGCCACGCCGTCGTGCTGTGGCAGCGCGGGATGAGCCCCGAGCACCTGGCCGGACTCGCGGGCACCCGCACGTACCCGCTGCGCTCCAGCTTCAAGCCGTCGTACAACATGGCGGTCAACCTGGTCGAGCAGTTCGGCCGGCACCGCTCGCGCGAGTTGCTGGAGACCTCCTTCGCGCAGTTCCAGGCGGACAAGTCGGTCGTCGGGATCTCCCGCCAGGTGCAGCGCAACGAGGAGGGCCTGGCCGGCTACAAGGCGTCCATGACCTGCCACCTCGGTGACTTCGAGGAGTACGCGCGGCTGCGCCGGGAGCTGAAGGACCGGGAGACCGAACTGGCCCGGCAGGGCGCCAGCCAGCGGCGGGCCGAGGCGGCCGTCGCCCTGGAGAAGCTCAAGCCGGGCGATGTCATCCACGTGCCGACCGGCAAGTACGCCGGCCTGGCCCTGGTGCTCGACCCCGGCCTGCCCGCCGGCCGGTCCAACGGCCACCGCGGCTTCGACCACCACGACGGTCCGCGCCCGCTGGTGCTCACCGCCGAACGGCAGGTCAAGCGGCTGGCGTCCATGGACTTCCCGGTACCGGTGGAGCCGCTGGACCGGATGCGGATCCCGAAGTCCTTCAATCCGCGTTCGCCGCAGTCCCGCCGGGACCTCGCCTCCGCGCTGCGCACCAAGGCCGGGCACATCCCGCCGGAGCGGGCCCGCAAGAAGCGTTCGCAGGCCGCCGACGACCGCGAGATCGCCCGGCTGCGGACCGCCATCCGGGCCCATCCCTGCCACGGCTGCAACGACCGTGAGGACCACGCGCGGTGGGCCGAGCGCTATCACCGGCTGCTGCGCGACACCTCGCAGCTGGAGCGGCGCATCGAGGGCCGCACGAACACCATCGCGCGCACCTTCGACCGGATCGTGGCCCTGCTGACCGAGCTGGACTACCTGCGCGGTGACGAGGTCACCGAGCACGGCAAACGCCTCGCGCGGCTGTACGGCGAACTCGACCTGCTGGCCAGTGAATGCCTGCGCGAGGGTGTCTGGGAGGGGCTGGCCCCCGCCGAACTGGCCGCGTGCGTCTCGGCGTTGGTGTACGAGGCGCGGGTCGGCGACGACGCGCTGGCGCCCAAGCTGCCCTCGGGCAAGGCGAAGGCCGCGCTCGGTGAGATGGTCCGGATCTGGGGCCGGCTCGACGCTCTGGAGGAGGAGTTCCGGATCAACCAGACCGAGGGGGTCGGGCAGCGCGAGCCGGATCTCGGCTTCGCCTGGGCCGCGTACATGTGGGCTACCGGGAAGGGGCTGGACGAGGTGCTGCGCGAGGCGGAGATGCCCGCGGGCGACTTCGTGCGGTGGTGCAAGCAGGTGATCGACGTGCTCGGCCAGATCTCGGCGGCGGCGCCGTACGAGGGGTCGACCGTGGCGAAGGCCGCGCGCAAGGCGGTCGATCAGTTGCTGCGGGGTGTCGTCGCCTACTCGTCGGTGGGATGACCTGACGTCCGGCGGGCGCGGGGCGTATGGGCCCCGCGCCCAGGCGGGCGCGCTCACCCGCGGTCTGGAAGCGGCCGTCGGCCGCCGTTGACGCGGACCCCCGCACGGGGGACGTGCGCGATCAGAGGGTGACGCCCCCGGAGGGGCCTCGTCCCGATGCTCGCCCGAGGGACCCTGAGGGACCTGTAACTCATCACGGTGAGTGACGTTCGCACGCCCGTACACCGTAACCGAACGTGTGCGAATGGCAGCGGCGCGTGTAAATGGAGTCGAGCGTACTCCCGTTGCGTGGGCGATTTCAGGTGCTTGCCGAATATGACACGGCGATGATCCGGTCGGACTAAGCTCGCCCGCGGCGCACCGAGTTGAGGTGAATTCGTGCGCCTGTTCCCAAACACCCGGAAGATCCCGTCAGTTCCATGAACCTTCCCCCCGAAAGCCCCGCCGACACCCAGCCGACTCGTCTCAGAAGGCATCCATGGTGAGTGTTCAGAAGCCTCCCGGTCGCCGTGAACGTCCCTACGCGCGCGTGCTGTTGCCGCCGGCCATAGTGATGGCCGCCGCGAGCGGAGCCGCCGTGGCCCTGGTACCGGCGTCGGCGCGCCTCGCCGTCGGCCTCTGCGGAGCGCTGGCCGTGCTGCTGGTCCTCGTCACGGGCGCGGAAGCCGCCCGCCGCGGCCGCAGGATCCGCGAGGCGCAGGCCGAACACGCCCGTCACACCGCGTACCTGGAACACCGGCTCGCCGCGCACGACGAGCTGATCAGCCGCTTCGCCTCCGACATCCTGCCCACCGGTCTGCTCCGGCTGCGCGCCGGAGAGCCGCTCCGGGACGTGCTGGTCAACGTCTACGACGTGGACCCCGTGCTGCGCGGCCTGCCCGAGTCGTACCGCGAGATGTTCCGCATCGCGCTGCGCGGCGCCGATCACGAGATCTCGATGCGCGACGCCACCGAACGCTCCTTCGTGAGCATCGCCCGCCGCGTCCAGGCCATCGTCCACCAACAGGCCGTGGAACTCCGGGAGATGGAGGAGGACCACGGCCGCAACCCCGAGGTCTTCGACGACCTGCTCCGACTCGACCACGGCACCTCGCTGATCGGCCGGCTCGCCGACACCATCGGCGTCCTCGGCGGCGGACGCCCCGGCCGCCAGTGGCCCCTGCCGGTCTCCCTCTACAGCGTGCTGCGGGGCGCCATGTCCCGCATCCTGGAGTACCGCCGCATCGAGCTGAGCTCCATCGTCACCATCAACATCAAGGGCACCGCCGTCGAGCCGGTCATCCACGCCGCGGCCGAACTCCTCGACAACGCCACCCGCTACTCGCCGCCCACGACCAAGGTGCACGTCACCGCCGCCGAGGTGCAGGCGGGCATCGCCGTCGAGATCGAGGACGCCGGCGTCAGCCTCACCGAGGAGTCCCGCGCCCGCATCGAGCAGATGATCGAGGACGCCAAGAACGGAGACGACGCGCAGAACCTCGGCGAGAACCCGCGTCTCGGCCTCGCCGTCGTCGGCAGGCTCTGCAAGCAGTTCGACATGGAGGTCTCGTTGCGCGCCTCCGCCTACGGCGGCGTCCGCGCGATCCTCATCATCCCGCGCGTCATGACCACCACCGAGCCCGGCGTCGGCGCCGCGCACGGCATCGGCGCCACCGGCGTACCGCAGCCCGAACTCGGCGCCGTCGAGGGCCCCAAGCGCCCGCCCAAGAAGCGCCGCCCCACCAGCCCCAAGATCCCCGCCGGGATCTCCATGGAGGACGACGTCCCCGAGGTCACCGAGTGGACCGCGGGCGGTCTGCCGCAGCGCCGCAGCCGGGTGAAGACCCCGCTCAGCCAGCGGATCGCCGAACAGGCCGCCATCGAGCGCGCCGAGCGCGAGGGCAGGCCGACCATCTGGTCCCAGACCAGGTCCGAACCGGAACCCGAGCCGGAGATCGACCCCGAGCGCAAGAAGCTCATGGACCGGCCGCCGGGCATGTGGATGGAGGCGTTCTGGGACGGCCTGCGGGAGGGCATGCCCGAGGACGCCACCGCGTCCGAACTGACCGACTTCACGCTCCACCCCACCAAGTACCTGCATCTGCTCAACGATTCGGCCGACCCCGCCGAGGGCGCCATCGAGGCCGACGACGAGGGGGACCTCAAGTGATCCAGCAGCGAGCGAACCTGGACTGGATGCTCAAGCAGCTGAACGACGGCGTGCCGGGCATCGAGATGATCGTGGTCCTCTCCGCCGACGGACTGCGCATCGCCCGCTACGGCGGCGACCCTGACGCCGCGGACCGCGTGGCCGCCGCCTGCGCGGGCGTACAGAGCCTGGCCGGCGCCATCATCCAGGAGATCCCCGGCGCCGGCGAGATGAAGGTCGTCGTCATCGAGATCGAGGGCGGCTACTTCTACCTGATGAACGCCGGCGCCAACGCCTACCTCGCCGTGCTCGCCGACGTCACCTGCGAGCCGGGCCGGATGAGCGGCATGATGCGCGACCTCGTCGTCCGGATCGGCGCCCATCTCACCAGTCCGCCCCGGCGGAACGGGCAGACCGTATGACTCCTCCACGACGCAAACGGCGCCAGCCGCGGCAACTGCCGCCCCCTCCTCCACCGCCCCCCAAACCGGCGAACGGCGAGCAGCCGCCCAGGAACCCCGAGCGGCTGTACACCATCGCCGGATCCGCCGACGGCGGCCGGGCCGAACTCGACCTCGTCACCTTGATCGTGGCGCGTTCCGCGCCGCCGCCGGCCGCCTCACCGGAGCAGGCGGCAGTGCTCCGGCTCTGTACCGCCCCCCTGTCCGTCGCCGAACTGTCGGCCTATCTCCAACTGCCGTTCAGCGCGATGACCGTACTGATCACCGAGCTGATCACGACGGAACTGGTGCAGGCGCGCGCCCCGATCGTGCGCCAGGCGGTCCCCGACCGTTCCCTCCTCGAAGCGGTGATGCATGGACTTCAACGGCTCTGACACCCTCCCCGGCCCGCGCACCGAGGACCATCTGCCGCACACGGCCCAGGCCGCGGTGAAGATCGTGATCGTGGGCGGGTTCGGCGTCGGCAAGACCACCATGGTCGGTTCCGTCAGCGAGATCAGACCGCTGACCACCGAGGAGACCATGACCCAGGCCGGCATCGGCGTCGACGACAACTACGGTTCCGACTCCAAGACCGCCACCACCGTGGCCATGGACTTCGGCCGCATCAGCATCACCGACAAGCTGGTGCTCTACCTCTTCGGCACCCCCGGCCAGGAGCGCTTCTGGTTCCTGTGGAACGGCCTGTTCGAGGGCGCCCTCGGCGCGGTCGTCCTGGTCGACACCCGGCGCCTGGAAGTCAGCTTCGACGTCATGGGCCGGCTGGAGGAGCGCGGCGTGCCCTTCGTCGTCGCCGTCAACTCCTTCCCCGACGCGCCCCGTTACCCGATCGAGGAACTGCGCACCGCGCTGGACCTGGCCCCCGAGATCCCGATCATCGACTGCGATGTGCGCCGCCGGGCCTCCAGCAAGGACGTACTGATGACCCTCATGAGCTTCCTGCACTCCCTCGCCCTGTCCGGCGCCCTCACCTGACCCGCGGCCGACCGACCCCACACCATCCGCTTCCGGAGCGATCACTGTGACGCCTGAATCCTCCTCCCTCACCGGCACGGACCCCACTGCCGGCCCGCCGCCGGGCTGCCCGGCGCACGGCCTCGGGCCCGGCGGACTGCACCGGCTCTACGGCCCCGACGCGGCGGACCTCGGCGACCTCTACGAGCGCCTGCGCGAGCAGCACGGCCCGGTGGCGCCGGTGCTGCTCCACGACGACGTGCCGATGTGGGTGGTGCTCGGACACGCCGAGAACCTGCAACTGGTGCGCAGCCCCTCGCAGTACACCCGCGACAGCCGGATCTGGACCCCGCTGGTGGAGGGCAGTGTCAAGCCCGACCACCCGCTCATGCCGCACATCGCCTGGCAGCCCATCTGCTCCCACGTCGAGGGCGACGAGCACCAGCGGCTGCGGGCCGCGGTCACCGCGGCCATGTCCACCATCGACCACCGCAGCGTCCGCCGGCACATCGGCCGCCACACCCAGGGCCTGGTCAACAGCTTCTGCGGGCGGGGCCGGGCCGACCTGGTCTCCCAGTTCGCCGAGCACCTGCCGATGGCCGTCATGTGCGAGATCCTCGGCATGGCCGAGGAGTACAACGACCGGATGGTGCACGCCGCCCGTGACGCCCTCAAGGGCAGCGAGACCGCCATCCAGAGCCACACGTACGTGATGGACGCGCTCAGCCGGCTCACCACCCGGCGCCGCGCCCGGCCCGAGGACGACTTCACCAGTCACCTCATCACCCACCCGGCCGGTCTCTCCGACGACGAGGTCCGCGAACACCTGCGCCTCGTCCTCTTCGCGGCCTACGAGGCCACCGCCAACCTCCTCGCCAACGCGCTGCGCGTGGTCCTCACCGAGCCGGGCTTCCGCGCCCAGCTCAACGGCGGCCAGATGACCGTGCCGGAGGCGATCGAGCAGTCCCTGTGGGACGAGCCGCCGTTCAGCACCGTCTTCGGCTACTACGCCAAGCAGGACACCGAACTGGGCGGACGGCAGATCCGCAAGGGCGACGGGCTGCTGTTCGCCCCCGCGCCGGGCAACCTCGACCCGCGCATCCGCCCGGACCTGTCGGCCAGCATGCAGGGCAACCGCTCCCACCTGGCCTTCGGCGGCGGCCCGCACGAGTGCCCGGGCCAGGACATCGGCCGCGCCATCGCCGACGTCGGTGTCGACGCCCTGCTGACCCGGCTTCCGGACATCCAGCTCGCCTGCGCGGAAGAGGAGTTGCGCTGGCGGGCGTCCATCGCCTCCCGGCACCTGGTGGCCCTGCCGGTACGCTTCGAGCCCAAGCCGCAGCAGGACGTCGACCTCCCGCCCCGGCCCATGCCCCTGCCATCGCAGCGCGCCAACTGGCAGGTCGGCACCCTGAGCAGCGATCCCGCGCGGGCCGCCGGCCCGCAGTCGGCCCCGCTCCCGGCGCCCGAACCCGTCCTCGCGAGCCCGGTACCCGCCCGCCCCACGGGTGTCTGGCAGCGCCTGCTGCGCTGGTGGCGCGGCGAGTGACCGGAGGCTATCCCTCGCCCGCCCAGCTGTCGTACGACGACCAGGCCTGGAGCACGCGCCCGCTGACGAACGCGTGCTCCGCCCCGGTGACCGGATCGGTGAACTCAAGCCTCCGCGCGAGCAGTTGCAGCGGACGCCGGAAGTGACCGGCCGGCACCGGGCCGGTCACCTCCGGATACAGCGGGTCGCCGAGGATGGGCACGCCGAGCGCGTTCAGATGCACCCGCAGCTGATGGGTCTGCCCGGTCGCCGGGACGAGCCGGTACCGGCCCAGCCGGTCCCGGTGCCCGGCCGGTTCCACGTACGTCTCGGCGTTCGGCTCGCCCTCGACCTCACGCGCGGCCAGCACCCCGCGCTCCTTCACGATCCTGCTGCGCACGGTCCGGGGGAGGTCGAGCGAGGGGTCGTACGGCGCGATCGCCTCGTACTCCTTGCGCACCAGCCGGTCCCGGAACAGCGTCTGGTACGCGCCGCGTTCCTCGGGCCGCACCGTGAACAGCACCAGCCCAGCCGTCAGCCGGTCCAGGCGGTGGGCGGCCGTCAGCGTCGGGATGCCCAGCTCGCGCCGCAGCCGGGCCAGCGCGGTCTCGGCGACATGCGTGCCGCGCGGGGTCGTGGCCAGGAAGTGCGGCTTGTCGGCCACGACGATGTGCGCGTCCCGGTACACCACCTCCACCGGGAAGGGCACCGGCACCTCGGCGGGCAGCTCGCGGTGGAACCACACGAACATCCCCGGCTCGTACGGCGCGTCCGGCGCCACCGGCCGTCCGTCGGCGCCGATGACCAGCCCGGCGTGGAACATCTCCTCGACCACTCCGGGGCCTGCCCCCGTCAGCCGCTCCACCAGGTGCTCCCGCACGGTGGCCCACGCCCCGCCCACGGGCAGCCGCACCCGCACGGGGTCCACCCCTTCGCGCTGGGGGAGCGGGGCGGGCGGGGGCGGGGTACGGCGTCTCATCGAGGTCAAGCGTACGAGGCCGAAAGGGGTGGGCCGCCGGCCGCGCACTCGGCATGATGTGGATCATGCCGTTTCTCATCAGCCCGGTGCTGACCCCCGGAGCCCTCGCCCGCACCCCGCAACCCACCCTCCCCACCGGTGACGGTCTGCTGCTGCGCCCCTGGCGGGCCGAGGACGCACCCGCCGTGCATGCCGCTTTCCAGGACCGGCTGATTCACCAGTGGCACGTCAGGTCCTGCGACTCCGTGGAGGAGGCCGCCGGCTGGATCGCGCAGTGGCAGCAGGCCTGGAAGGACGAGAGTCAGGTCCAGTGGGCCGTCGTGGACGAGGAGACGGACGAACTGCTGGGCCGGGTCGCGCTGCGCCAGATCCTGCTCGGCGACGGCGTCGCCGAGGTCGCGTACTGGACGGTGGCGCGGTCGCGCGGGCGGGGCGTCGCGTTCCGGGCCACCACCACCCTGACCCACTGGGCCTTCGAGGAGATCGGCTTCCACCGCCTGGAACTCTTCCACGCGACCGCCAACGAAGCCTCCTGCCGTGTCGCCGCCAAGGCGGGCTTCACGCTGGAGGGCACCAAGCGCAGCGCCCTGCTCCACCCGGACGGCTGGCACGACATGCACTTCCACGCGCGCGTGCACGGCGACTGACGGGATACGCGCATGCCTGCCTACGAACTCGCCGGCCGACTCGTCATCGGTGTCGCGTCCAGCGCCCTGTTCGACCTGCGGGAGTCGGACGCGGTCTTCCGGGAGCAGGGCGAGGAGGCCTACCGGGCCTACCAGGAAGAGAACATGGACCACACGCTCCGGCCGGGGGTCGCCTTCCCCTTCATCCGGAGGCTGCTGTCGCTGAACGACCTGAGCGACCCCGGGGACCCGCTCGTCGAGGTCATCATCCTCTCCCGCAACGACCCCGACACCGGCCTGCGGGTCATGCGGTCGATCCAGGCCCACGGCCTGCCGATCAGCCGGGCCGTCTTCCGGCAGGGACGCTCGCCGTACCCGTTCATGACGGCGCTGAACATGTCCCTGTTCCTGTCCGCCGACGGCCGCGACGTGCGCGAGGCCGTCGCCGCCGGGCTGCCGGCCGGACATGTGCTCGGTTCGGCCTACGCGGACGACCCCACCGACCGGGACCTGCGGATCGCCTTCGACTTCGACGGCGTGCTCGCCGGCGATGCCGCGGAGCGGGTGTACCAGTCCGGCGGTCTGGAGGAGTTCCGCGCGCACGAGGCCCGGAACGCGGCGACCCCGCACGATCCCGGACCGCTGCGCGAGTTCCTCGCCGGTGTGAACCGGATACAGCGGCGCGAGGAGGAGCGGCGCAAGAGCGACCCCGGCTACGAGATCCGCGTCCACGTCTCCATCGTGACCGCGCGCAACGCCCCCGCGCACGAGCGTGCGGTGCGCAGCCTCAAGCAGTGGGGGGTGCGCGTCAACGACGCCTTCTTCCTCGGCGGCATCGACAAGGGCGCGGTCATGAAGGTGCTGAACCCGCACATCTTCTTCGACGACCAGGTGACCCACCTGGAGAGCACGTCCCGCACCACACCCAGCGTGCACGTCCCGTTCGGCGAGATCAACGAGACGGCGCCCTGAGGGCGATGCCCACAGCGGGCAAAGCCGCGGCGACCCCGGCCGGGGCCGCCGCCGCTTCGGCGTTCTCAGGCGGCCGCCGCGCCGCCCTCCTGCTCCGCCTCGATACGGGCGTTCCACTCCCGCTTGGAGGCCTGCCAGCCGTCCTCGTTGTGGCCGAGGCGCCAGTAGCCGGAGATGGACAGGTCCTCGCGCGGGATCTGCAGCTCGACGCGCAGCAGCCGGCGCAGCTCCTTCACGAAACTCGCCTCGCCGTGCACGAACGCGTGCAGCCGGCCCTCCGGGAACTCCAGCGCTCGTACGGCCTCCCGCAGAGCCTCGCCGACCGGGCGGTCCCCGCGGTGCAGCCAGACGACCTCCACCTCGGAGTCGATCTTCTGCTCCTCCTCGGGACCCGACACCTCGACGAAGGCGTGCGCGCGGGCGCCGGCGGGCAGCGTCTCCAGGGCGCGGGCGATCGCGGGCAGCGCGCTCTCGTCACCGGCGAGCAGATGCCAGTCGGCGTCCGGATCGGGCGCGTAGGCGCCGCCGGGACCCATGAAGCGGACCGTCTCCCCGGGCTGTGCGCGCAGGGCCCACGGTCCGGCCAGGCCCTCGTCGCCGTGGATCACGAAGTCCAGGGTCAGCTCCTGGTGCTCGGGGTCCCAGGCGCGCACGGTGTAGGTCCGGGTCACCGGCCAGTGCTCGCGCGGGGACTCCGCCCGGATCCGCTCCAGGTCGAAGGGCTCCGGGTAGGTCACGCCCGGGGGGCCGAACAGCAGCTTCACATAGTGGTCGGTGCAGGTGTCCGCCGCGAATCCGGTGAGCCCGTCGCCGCCGAGCACCACCCGCTGCATGTGCGGGGTGAGTCGTTCGGTCCGCACCACCTGGGCAGTACGGGGCTTGCGCGGCTTTCGTCCCGGGCGCTCTGCCATCACGGCCTCCTGCGAAGTCGGTAAGGTTTACCTAAGTTAGCACCTCGCTCCGCGTCGACACCCCTGCCCTGAAGGCTCCTGGACAGCCCTTTGCCGGAATATTCCGGTCGAGCTCACTCGGCCAGCGTGCCGAGCAGCCGCTGCAGGGAGCCGCCGAGCCCCCACCGCTTCGCCAGATCCTCCAGTGCCGCCGGGTCCCGCGGGGTGTGCGGCAGGGCGGTGTCGACGTCCGGCAGCGGCACGTCACCGGCCACCCGCACCACCTTCGGCGCGACCGCGACGTACGGCCGGGCCTCGGTCAGCCGCTTGCGCTGCGACGGCGTGAGCTTCGCCCGCGGGTCGTCGACCGCCGCCATGATCCCGGCCAGGTCACCGAACTCGGCGAGCAGCTTGGCGGCCGTCTTCTCGCCGATGCCGGCCACGCCCGGCAGGCCGTCGCTCGGGTCGCCGCGCAGCAGCGCGAGATCCGCGTACCCGCGCCCGTCGACCCCATACTTCTCGCGCAGCACCGCCTCGTCGGTCAGCTGCAGCGTGCCGACGCCCTTGAGCGGGTACAGCACGCGGATTTCGCGCTCGTCGTCGACCAGCTGGTACAGGTCGCGGTCGCCGGTGACGATGTCCACCGGGCCGTCCGCGTGCGCGGCGAACGTACCGATCACATCGTCCGCCTCGTACCCCGCGACCCCGACGCGCGCGATCCCGATCGCGTCCAGCACGTCCTCGATGACCGGCACCTGCGGCGAGAGCGTGTCCGGCACCTCCTCCTCGTCCGGTGCGCCCTCGTGCTCCTCGGCGACCCGGTGCGCCTTGTAGGTGGGGATGAGGTCCACCCGCCACTGCGGCCGCCAGTCGGCGTCCATACAGGCCACCAGCTTCTGCGGCCGGTGGTCCTTGACCAGCCGGTCGATGAAGTCCAGCAGCCCGCGCACGGCGTTCACCGGCGTACCGTCCGGGGCCTTCACGGAGTCCGGCACGCCGAAGTAGGCGCGGAAGTACAGCGAAGCGGTGTCGAGGAGCATCAGTCGTCCGTTCACGCTCGCATCATGCCGTACGGCACCGACAGTGACCTCCTGACCTTCAGTGCCGGAACGGGTTGCGTGATGCGCATCGCCATGAGCCCGGCCACTTGCGGGTTTGCCCCGGTCCGACCTGGGGAGGCGCCGCCTCGGAGCGAGGGTGGTTGCTCTTTTCAACTGTCGGCGACTCTTCGTCTCCTGTCCTGTCCCCGAGACGAAGAGGTACGCGTGCAACCGAGGCTTGAGGCGGAGCACCTGTTCAAGGTGTTCGGCAGACGACCGGACGAAGCAGTGGAACGCCTGCGGCAGGGAGCCGACCGGGAGGAGCTGCGCGCCGACGGCACCACCGCCGCCGTGATCGACGCGTCCTTCCGGGTCGAGGCGGGCGAGATCTTCGTCGTCATGGGACTGTCGGGCTCCGGCAAGTCCACCCTGCTGCGCATGCTCAACGGCCTGCTGGAGCCGACCGCCGGCCGTGTGCGCTTCGACGGGCAGGACCTCACCGCGCTCACCGACCGCGCGCTGCGCGAGCTGCGCTCGAGGAAGATCAGCATGGTCTTCCAGCACTTCGCCCTCTTCCCGCACCGCAGCGTCCGCGACAACGCCGCCTACGGCCTGGACGTGCAGGGCGTGCCCCGCGCCGAGCGCGAGCGCCGCGCCGACGAGGCGCTCGCCCTGTGCGGCCTGGCCGGCTGGGAGAGGTCCTGGCCCGACGAGCTGTCGGGCGGCATGCAGCAGCGTGTCGGCCTCGCCCGCGCCCTCGCCACCGACGCCGACCTGCTGCTGATGGACGAGTCCTTCAGCGCCCTGGACCCGCTGATCCGCCGGGACATGCAGGACCAGCTCCTGGAACTGCAGAAGACCCTGAAGAAGACCATCGTCTTCATCACCCACGACCTCAACGAGGCCATGCGGCTCGGCGACCGCATCGCCGTCATGCGTGACGGCCGTATCGTCCAGACCGGCACCGCCGAGGACATCCTGCTGCGCCCCGCGAACGACTACGTGGCCTCCTTCATCCAGGACGTCGACCGCTCCCGCGTGCTGACCGCCGCCGCCGTGATGGACACCGAGCTGCGCGGCGACGAGGCCGACTGCGGCTGCGAGACCGCGACCCCCGAGACCCCCTTCACCGAGCTGTGCGCGATCAGCGCGCGGCTCAGCCACCCGGTCGCCGTCCTCGACAGCGACCGCGCCCTCGTCGGTGTCGTACCCAGGCAGCGGCTGGTCGGCTTCATCGGCGACGAACAGGGCGAGACGACGGCCTGTGGCGACAACGGCGGGAAGGTGATCAGCCGTGCCTAGGATCCACCTCGGCGACTGGGTCGACTCCGGCGTGAACTGGCTGGTCGAACACCTCTCCTGGCTCTTCGACGCCGTCAAGGCGGTCATGGAGGGCATGTACGACGGCATCGACGCCGTGCTCACCGCACCCGAGCCGCTGCTGATGGCCGGCATCCTCGCCGTCGTCGCCTGGTGGCTGCGCGGCCTGCTCGCCGGTGTCCTCGCCTTCGCCGGCTTCGCGCTGGTCGACTCCCTCGACCTGTGGGACCGGGCCATGTCCACCCTCGCCCTGGTCCTCGTGGCGACCGTGATCGCCCTGGTGATCTCGCTCCCGCTGGGCATCTGGGCGGCCCGCTCCAAGGCGGTCAGCGCCGCCGTGCGGCCCGTGCTGGACCTGCTGCAGACGATGCCGTCGATGGTCCTGCTGATCCCGGCCATGCTCTTCTTCGGCCTCGGCACCGCCGCCGGCGTGGTCGCCACCCTGATCTTCGCGCTCGCCCCCGGCGTCCGCATGACCGAGCTGGGCATCCGCCAGGTCGACCCCGAACTGGTCGAGGCCGCCGAGGCGTTCGGCACCACCCCGCGCAACATCCTCTGGCGTGTCCAGCTGCCGCTCGCGCTGCCGACCGTCATGGCCGGCGTCAACCAGGTGATCATGCTGGGCCTGTCCATGGTCGTCATCGCCGGCATGGTCGGCACCGGCGGCCTCGGCGGCGCCGTCAACGAGGCCATCGGCCGGCTCGACATCGGCTACGGCTTCGAGGCGGGCGTCGGCATCGTCGTCCTCGCCATCTACCTGGACCGCGTCACCGGCGCACTCGGCACCCAGCTCTCCCCGCTGGGCCGCAGGGCCGCCGAGAAGGCCCGCACGCGCGCGTGGTCGTACCGCCCGCGCCCGGCCGTCGCCGTGGTCGGCGTGGTCGTCCTCGCCCTCGTCGCGGGCGGACTCGGGATCTTCGGCTCCTCCGGCACCTCCGAGGCCTCCGGCACGGACGTCGGCAAGGGCAAGGAGATCAGGATCGGCTACATCCCCTGGGACGAGGGCATCGCCTCCACCTTCCTGTGGAAGGAGATCCTCCAGGAGCGCGGCTTCAAGGTGACCACGACCCAGTACGCCGCGGGCCCCCTCTACACCGGCCTCGCCACCGGCCGGCTCGACTTCCAGACGGACTCCTGGCTGCCCACCACGCACGCCGAGTACTGGGCGAAGTACGGCAAGCAGCTCGACGACCTCGGCACGTGGTACGGCTCCACGTCCCTGGAGCTGACCGTGCCCTCCTATGTCAAGGACGTGAACTCCCTGGCGGACCTCGCGGACCATGCCCCGCAGTTCGGCGGGAAGATCGTCGGCATCGAGCCCAGCGCGGGCATGATGGGCCTGCTCAAGAGCAAGGTGCTGAAGAAGTACGGCCTCGAGGGCGCGTACGACGTGGTCGACGGCTCCACCCCGGCCATGCTCGCCGAGCTCAAGCGCGCCTACGCCAGGAAGCAGCCGGTCGTGGTCACCCTGTGGTCACCGCACTGGGCGTACAGCGACTACGGCCTGAAGAAGCTCAAGGACCCCGAGGGCGCCTGGGGCAAGGGCGACGGCGTGCACACCCTCGCCCGCAAGGGGTTCGCCGCCGACAACCCCCAGGTCGGCCGCTGGCTGAAGGACTTCTCGATGACCGAGAAGCAGCTGACGAGCCTGGAGGCGCGGATCCAGAAGGCCGGCGAGGGACGGGAGCAGGACGCCGTCCGCGCCTGGCTGAAGCAGCACCCCGGCCTGGTCGACACGTGGGCGCCGGTCGCCCAGCAGAGCGGCAGGAGCCAGGCGGCCGGGTGACCTGACCGCCCGGACCGCCACCCGAGGGGCGGGCGGCACCGTACGACGAGGCGCGTACGGCGCTGCCCGCCCCTCGTGGCGTTCCGCCTACGGGAGCAATTCGGCCAATCACCGTGCGTGATGACCCATGGCCTGCGGCGGGGTTCCCGGCCCAGTTCGTCGGCATATTCATCCTCGGCGGGGACCGGGTTCCGGAGGGGTCCGGACCCCCGGGGCTGGCGTGAACCGTGAGGGTGCGGGCCCGTGCGCATGTCAGGGATGTGACGGCCGCGTGAAACGGTTTGCCGAACATGCGTAGGGTGCAGAGAAGTCATCGGAAGAGGTGTGCCCCTCGGCGGGCACCCGGACAGCGGCACGACGAGCGAGGGAGGGAGCCGGAGCGATGGGCGACCACAAAGACCAGCAGCCCGTGCGGGTGGGCGCGGCCGTCCGGCGACGCCGCCGTGCGCTGGAACTGACCCTCGCGGTCGTGGCGGAGCGCACCGGCCTGTCGGTGCCCTTCCTCAGCCAGGTCGAGAACGACCGGGCCCGCCCCAGCCGCGGCTCCCTGGAGAAGCTGGCCGACGCCCTGCGCACCACGGCCGTCGAACTCCTCGCCGCCGCCGACCCCGCCGCCAGCGTGGACGTCGTCCGTGCCGAGCCCGTCGCCGAGGACGACTTCCGTCCCCGCACGCGCACCCTGGTGCGCGGCCATCATCAGCTGCACGCCTCCGAGTTCACCGGCGACCACGACGCCGGCCGCGAGTTCCAGCACCGCAACGACGAGCTGATGTACGTCGCCGACGGCGCCGTGGAGATCGAGGCCGAGGGCCGCGCCTACCGCCTCGGCCGCGGCGACACCCTGTACCTGACCGGCGGGGTACGGCACCGCTGGCGGGCCACGGTCCCCGACACCCGGATCATCGTGGTCGCGGTCGCCGAACACATCGAGGCCGTCCAGGACCGGTCCCGTTAGGCGCTCCGCGCGGGCGACAGGGGCGTGATGCGTCGTGGATCGTGTGCAAACCCGGCGTGGCCGGTCCCGGCCCGCGGCACAGCCGCATGCCGACCCGGCCCCGCGCCGCCTCGGGCCGCGGGTCGTCTCCCTGGTGCCGTCCCTCACCGAGGCGGTGGCCGAGACGCTGCCCGGAGCCCTCGTCGGCGCCACCGACTGGTGCAGTCGTCCGGCGGACCTGGACGTCCCCCGGATCGGCGGGACCAAGAACCCGGCCGTCGACCGCATCCTCGCCCTCGCCCCCGACCTGGTGATCGCGAACGAGGAGGAGAACCGGGCCGCCGACCTCGACGCCCTGCGCGCGGCGGGTCTCCAGGTGCTGGTCACCGAGGTGCGGAGCGTTCCGCAGGCCTTCGCCGAACTGGAGCGGGTGCTGGGCGCGTGCGGGGCATCGGGGCGCCCGCGCTGGCTGGACGCCGCCGAACAGGCCTGGACCGCGCTGCCGGAGCCGGCGGAGCGCACGACGGCGGTCGTACCGATCTGGCGCCGCCCCTGGATGGTCCTCGGCCGCGACACCTTCGCCGGTGACGTGCTGGCCCGCCTGGGCGTCGACCACCGCTACGCCGCCCACCCCGAGCGCTACCCCCGCGTCCCCCTGGAGGAGCTGCGCGCGGCCGCCCCGGACCTGGTGGTCCTCCCCGACGAGCCCTACCGCTTCACCGCCGACGACGGCCCGGAGGCCTTCCCGGGCCTGCCCTGCGCGCTGGTCAGCGGACGGCACCTGACCTGGTACGGCCCGTCGCTGACGCGGGCGCCACGGGTGCTGGCTACGGCCCTGCGAGCGGCTCGCCGTTGAGCAGGCCGCGTACGGTCCCGGTGGCGGCCGCGAGTCAGGCCGCGGCGAGCACGACGTACTGCCCTCCGGCCAGGGCCTCGTACCTGGCCAGTCCGGTGTGCCGGGCGAGCGCCGCCGCGCCGGTGACACAGGTGCCGACCGGGAAGGTGAACGCGCGTGCCCTGCCGCCGGGCGCGCACCACGTGCGAGGTCGCGAGTCCCCGCCACAGCGGCGCGAAGCGAGCCGACGACGGCGGTGCCCATGACGGAGGCGTACCAGTGGGGCCGAGGTGCCGGATCCGGGCGGCGCGGACAGGGGCTGGGCTGCGGTGACCATGACGTCACCGTCCCGTGGATGCCCGCCCGCCCTGACCAGGGAGTTCCCTTCTGCCCGGGCATAAGCTGTCCTTATGAGTGAGGCGGAGCGACAGCGAGAGCGCACGGAATCACTGGCACACCGGGTGCCGGACCTGGCCGCACTGGAGCTGCTGCTGGCGGTGGCGCGGCTGGGCAGCCTCGGTGCGGCGGCCCGGGAGGTCGGCATCACGCAGCCGGCCGCCAGCAGCCGGCTCCGCTCCATGGAGCGGCAGCTGGGCGTCGCCCTGGTCGACCGCTCGCCGCGCGGCTCCCGGCTCACCGACGCCGGCGCCCTCGTGACGGACTGGGCCCGCCGGGTGGTGGAGGCGGCGGCGGCCTTCGACGCGGGCGCGCGGGCGCTGCGGGACCGGCGCGACTCGCGCCTCAGGGTCGCGGCGAGCATGACCATCGCCGAGTATCTGCTGCCCGGCTGGCTCCTCGCGCTGCACGCCGAGCGCCCCGACACGGCCGTCTCGCTGCTCGCGGGCAACTCGACGAAGGTCGCGGAACTCCTGCTGTCCGGCGAGGCGGACCTCGGGTTCGTGGAGGGCCTGTCGGTGCCGCCCGGCCTGGACTCCGCGGTGATCGCCCACGACCGGCTGATCGTCGTCACTGCGCCCGGCCACCCGTGGGCCCGCCGCAGGCGCCCGCTGGCGGCGCAGGAACTGGCGGCGACCCCGCTCATCCTCCGGGAGCGCGGCTCCGGCACCCGCCAGGTCCTGGACGCGGCCCTCGGCGGCCTGGCCCGCCCGCTGATCGAACTGTCCTCGACGACGGCCGTGAAGGCCTCGGCGGTCAGCGGCGCGGGCCCCTCGGTCCTCAGCGAGCTGGCGGTGGGGGAGGAGCTGTCGCTGCGCCGGCTGGTCAGCATCCCGGTCGATGGTGTCGCCCTGCGCCGCGACCTGCGGGCGGTATGGCCCACGGGCCACCGCCCCACAGGCCCGGCCCGCGAACTACTCTCCCTGACCCGAGCCGGCACCATCCCACCCCCGACGCCAACGCCCTGACCCCGACGTCGACGGCAACTTCAGGGCCGCGACAAACGCCGGCCCCGCCCCAACGGCAACGGCAACGGCAACCTCCTCAGGGGCGCGGGGAACTGCGCGAAGGCCCACGACGGACCCGCACCCGGCTACCGGCAGAAGCCCCACGGCGCTGTTCCGCTCGGCCCCGCCGGCCAACGGCGACGGCAACCCGCTCAGGGGCGCGGGGAACTGCGCGAAGGCCCACGACGGACCCGCACCCGGCTACCGGCAGAAGCCCCACGGCGCTGTTCCGCTCGGCCCCGCCGGC